>OZ252253.1:0-637500 GCA_965249775.1 Longimicrobiales bacterium | reverse complement strand
CGGGGACACACAACAGAGGCTCGCTGTTGAGAACGGCCCAACCGTCCCTACGGATGACCTCCTACGAGGTTTCGACGGCCTCTTCCCCGTGAGTCTCTTCGTACAAGATCAAACATTATGGATGTTGTTATTAACATACGAGATGAGGCTTCGTACTAGATCAAACATTTCAAGTGCATTGCTTAACATTTCCAATGTTGACCAGTTCAGTGCTACTGTTCACATTGTCCAGACCCGTCGAAGGGCTCTTGGTCTCCCTACCCCCATACCATGCGGGCAGAGGCTGCGATGGCACCGCGCGCTCTACGAGCTATCTCGAAGAGTACACGACTCTCCTCTGCGTTGCTGATCGCCCACCTCACATTCGAGTGCGGGCCGGACAGACCGACGGGCCCGACAATCAGCCAGCAACCAACGCCGCCGGCGCCAGGGACGGCCACGTTCGTGGATCGTACGACCGCGTCCGGTTTTGGCGGCCTCAGGCTCGCACCGGACCTGCCTCAGGCCCAGGCGTTCAAGATCATCGGAGGAGCGGCGGCCGGGGATCTGGACAACGACGGGGACATCGACCTGTTCGTGGTCTCCGAGGGAAGGAGGACAGACGAAAACACACTTTATGTGAACCAAGGCAACGGTACGTTTAGCGCGACCTCCCCGACGCCCGATACCCCGTTGTTCGAATCGGGCCCGTTGTTCGTCGACTACGACGGGGACGGCCTCCTCGATATCATCATGGGCGGGGTCAGGATCTTCGAGGACGGGGGCAATTACCCCCTAGACCCTGATCAGCCGGCCGCCGTGCGCGTCTACCACAACATCGGCGGCCTGAACTTCGTGGACGTCACAAGCACCGCGGGTCTCACCCTGTCACTCGAGCTGAACACGTACTCGATCACCGCGGCTGACATCAACGGCGACCAGCGCCTCGACTTGTTCTTGAGCCACTGGAGATCATCTTTTTTCGGCGGTGGTGGGTTCCTTTAGAGGAATGACGGTGCGGGAGTGTTTACGGACATCTCGTCGCAGGCCGGGCTCGATGACCTCCAGTCCTCGTGGACGTTCGCGGCCAACTTCTCCGACATCGACGCTGACGCTGATCTCGACCTGTTGGTATCGAGTGACTTCAGGAGCAGCAAGGTGTTCCTGAACAGCGGAGGGGTTTTCAGCGAGTCCACCGGCTCCATTCTCACCGACCAGAACGGGATGGGGGCGGCCGTGGGCGACTACGACGGCGACGGAGACATGGATTGGTTCGTATCGAGCATTTTTGATCCGGTCTCGGGCTTATCCGGCAACCGGCTCTACCAGAACGACGGCTCGGGCACATTAACCGACGTGAGCGCATCGGCTGGGGTGCGCGAGGGCTTCTTCGGCTGGGGGAGCTGCTTCGCGGACTTCGACAACGACGGCTGGCTCGACTTGTTCCACGTGAATGGCTGGCAACTCGAGGGCGCCGAGTGGTTGGCCGATCCTTCTGTCCTGTTCATGTCGAACGGGGATGGGACGTTCACCGAGGCGTCTTTGGGCAACGGCCTGGTGGACAACGGGCAGGGCCGTGGGGTGGTCTGTTTCGACGCCGACCGGGACGGAGACATCGACATCTTCGTATCGAACAACGGTGACGGGCCTAGCTTCTACGTGAACCAGCTTGTCCAGAGTAACTACTTGGGCGTCGTTCTGAGGGGCCCGTCTCCCAACACGCAAGGGATCGGCGCCGTCATCACGATCACTCCTTCGATCGGGGGCACTCAGGTGAGAGAGATTCGGGCAGGCAGCAACTTCCTCTCACAGGATCCGGCCGAGGCTCACTTCGGGCTGGGGGACGCCACAAGCGTTGATCTGTCCGTGCGGTGGCCCGATGGGATGATATCGACGGAATCGAATGTCGCCGCCAACCAACTCCTCGTCCTGTCTCACCCTGGTGCCTAATCCCGCATTCTGTCAACGGGCCCGTGAGTCTCTGAGACTGGTGCTCAAGATGTCTCTTCGAGATCAGGCTTCATCATCGGCCCAACCGTCCCTACGGATGACCTCTTACGAGGCTTCGACGTCTAGGAGCCCTCTCACGGGTTTCGGCGGGCTTAATGTTGACCATCGCAGTTCTACTTCCCACATTTTGTCCCGCCGCGTCGAAGGGCTCTTTCTTTACCCATCCCTACTACCATCCAGGCAGAGGTCGCGATGATACAGCTCACTCGAGCTATCTCGAAGATTACGCGACTCTCCCCTGCGTTGCTGGTCGCCGGCTTCACATTCGGGTGCTCGTCGGACTCGGAGTCGGGCGGTACGCCGACAGGTCCAGAGACGGCACCGCCAGGAGCGGCCACGTTCGTGGATCGTACGACCGAGTCCGGTTTCGGAGGCCTCAGGCTCAGACCGGCCCTGCCCAACTCCGATCAGTTCTGGGTCGTTGGAGGAGCTGCGGCCGGGGATGTGGACAACGACGGAGATATCGACCTGTTCGTGGTCTCCGAAGGGACAGGCGAAAACACGCTTTATGTGAACCAAGGGGACGGAACGTTTAGCGCGACCTTGGTGGCGGCTATGGCCGACACGCCGTTGTTCGAGTCGGGCCCGTTGTTCGTCGACTACGACGGGGACGGCCTCCTCGACATCATCATGGGTGGGGTCAGGGATCCGCCCGACGGAGACGATCCCTCCCAAAGCTCTGATGAGCTGAACTCCGTGCGCGTCTATCACAATCTCGGCGGCCTGACCTTCGCGGATGTAACAACCGCGTCGGGTATCACCCCACCGCTCGAGCAGAACACCTACTCGATCAGCGCGGCCGACATCAACGGTGACCAGCGCCTCGACTTGTTCTTGAGCCACTGGCGGTCGTCGTTTTTTGGCGTTGGTGGATTCCTCTGGAGGAATGACGGTGGGGGAGCGTTTACGGACATCTCGGCGCAGGCCGGGCTCGATAGCCTCCAGCGCACGTACACGTTCGCGGCCAACTTCTCCGACATCGACGGTGACGCCGATCTCGACCTGTTGATAGCGAGTGATTTTCGGACCAGCAAGGTATTCGTGAACGACAGGGGGGTGTTCCGCGAGTCCACGGGCTCCGTTCTAACAGACGAGAACGGGATGGGAGCAGCCGTGGGCGACTACGACGGCGACGGGGACATGGATTGGTTCGTATCGAGCGTTCTTGATCCCAACACATTTGCGGAGGGCATGTGGGGCATAACCGGCAACCGGCTCTACCGGAACGACGGCTCGGGCACGTTCACCGACGTGAGCGCGTCGGCCGGGGTGCGCAACGGCTTCTGGGGCTGGGGGAGCTGCTTCGCGGATTTCGACAACGATGGCTGGCTCGACTTGTTCCACGTCAATGGCTGGCGTAACCAGGCCGAGTTCGTGGCCGATCCTTCCGTCCTGTTCATGTCGAACGGGAATGGGACGTTCACCGAGGCGTCTTTGGGCAACGGCCTGGTGGACAACGGGCAGGGCCGTGGCGTGGTCTGTTTCGACGCCGACCGTGACGGCGACATCGACATCTTCGTAGCAAACAACGATGACGGGCCTAGCTTTTACATGAACCAGGTTGCCCAGACGAGCCAGCCCTTCAACTACTTGGGGGTCGTTCTGGTGGGCCCGTCTCCCAACACGCAAGGGATCGGCGCCCTTATCACGATCACTTCTTCAATCGGGGACACCCAGGTGAGGGAGATCCGGGCAGGCGACAACTTCGTCTCACAGAATCCGGCCGAGGCACACTTCGGGCTGGGGGATGCCACGAGCGTTGATCTGTCCGTGCGATGGCCCGACGGGGTTATGTCGAACGTCTCGAATGTCGCCGCCAACCAACTCCTCGTGCTATCTCACCCCGGTCTCTAATCCCACAGCCTGTCAACCGAGGTCACGCAACCGGAACTGTTTTGAGCGGCATGCCCCACCGCTTACACAACCCGTTGTCACTGGGGAATTTCTACAACGCGCCCGGCAGGACTCGAACCTGCGACCTACGGATTAGAAGTCCGTTGCTCTATCCAGCTGAGCTACGGGCGCCCGAGAAGAGGGCACTTCATCCCTCGATCCAGAAGCTAACAGGTGAGAGCTCCCGATGACGACCACGGAATCCAGGGACTATTCAGTAGACCAGATGGCGGCCGGCTTCGCGCTGGGTGCGGCCCTCGGCCTGACTCCTGTTCTCAGCGTGCACAACCTCCTGTTCCTCGCCGCGCCTGTTGTGCTGCGTCTTTCGATCACCACCTTCTTGTTGGGATGGATCGCCGCCATCCCCGTGGGCTTTCTGCTCGATCCAGTTTTCCACGGCCTCGGGTCCGCCCTGCTCTCCTCCGAGTTCCTGACGCCCCTTTGGACCCAGGCATTCAACGCTCCGCTTCTGCCGCTCACGCGGTTCAACAACACGGTGACGTTGGGGAGTCTGGTTTTCTGGGCCGCGGCGTCGATTCCCCTCTTCCTTCTCGGGCGGAGGGGTGTGGCAACCTATCGCGACGGCCTCGAGCGGGTTCTGTCGGGCACACCGATAGTCGGCGCTATGGGGCGAGTCGGTCCCGTCCGCCGTCTGCTCGGGCTGGAAGCCAGGCGCCACGGGTGGATCCGCAAGGGGTTCGTCCTGCCGCTGACCTTGTTCGTAACCCTAGGCGTGGGCGCTTGGTGGTTGCTGGCCGACCGTAGCGCGCGCGCTGGAGTGGAGCGGGCGGGAACCCGGATCGCCGGTGCCACGGTCGACGTGGGCGCGATGGATGTCGATCTCTCGGACGGTGCCTTCGCAATCAACGGCCTCCACGTCACGAATCCGTCGGCTCCAGAGAACAACATCATCGAGGTCGGGGAAATGAGCGCGGCGATGTACACGGGCCCGCTCCTAAGGGCCAAGATCGCGATCGACAGTATCGTAGTGCGCGATATTCGGTTCAACACCCGACGTGAGACCCCTGGGGAGGTCGATACCCTTCGCGAGCGGAGCACGTTCTTTCGGGATGAGATGGCGCGCTGGAGAGCATCCGCTCGAATCCCGACGCTTCCCACACCGAGCTTCTCGATCCCCGACTTCAGCGCCCTCAACGCCAACTCTCTGGAGACCGTGATCCAGGCTCGGGAATTGGTAGGTTCTGTGGGCGTTGCTCGGCGGGCCTTTGGGAACCGGATCGGGGCGCTGAGCCCCGCTGCGCAGATCGACTCGGTGTCCGCGCTGCTCGCCTCACTCGAGGGTGCATCCATCAGGAGTCTGGGGCTCGCGGGAGCCACACGTGCGGTCAGCACACTCCGCTCGCTTACTGAGCGGGTTACGGACAACCTCAACCGCATCTCCGAGCTCGGGGAAGATTTTCGAACCGCGGTGGTGGGCCTGCGTGAGAGCTTCGCTGCGCTGGACGACCTTCGCGACGGCGACTATCGGAGAGCATTGGGCGTGCTCAACCTCCCTACCTTCGATCCCGATGACATCAGCGCTGCCCTCTTCCAGGCTCCATTGATGGAGCGAGTGGAGACCCTCCTGTACTGGGCCCAGGTCGTCGATGACAATCTTCCCGACGGCGGCCAGTCCGTTCGGTTCGAGGGGCCGGGGCGGCTCCGTCGCGCGGGTGAGGACGTCACGTTTCCATCCGTGGGCTCCCCCCTACCCACCTTCGCCATGAACAAGCTGGAGGGGTCCGTGACGTTGAGCGAGCTGACCGGCTTCGTGATTCGGGTCCTCGACCTGAGCAGCGATCCGGGTGCCACCGGAAGACCGACCACAGTGCAGCTCACCGGGGAGAGCGGACCCGCGAGTGCCGCGTTCGATCTGAGTCTGGACCGGACCGGATCAGTCGCCGAGGATCAACTGATCGCGCGGTTGTCGGGACTCCCGCTCCCATCGCTGGAGATCGCCGCCCTGGGAGGCCGCCTCGATCTCGGTGACGGAGACACGCGGGTCGACCTCTCGAGGTCGGGAAACTCGATCCTCGGGGAGGTCACGTGGTCCGTGACGGGCGCCACCTGGGAACGCCCCGATCCCGACGCCACGGGCACCGCGGACTACCTCTGGGATCTCGTATCGAGGTTGACCTCGGTGGAGATCACACTTGAACTGGACGGGGCACTCTTCTCGCCCGGGATTTCGGTCCGGTCCAACATCGGCGGGCAAGTCGTGGGGGCCTTGAGGGATCAGATCGGATCAGAGGTTCGCCGGGCCGAGGCGCGTGCACGCGCCGAGGTGGATCGCCTCATCGAGCAATCCCTGGTCGATGCACGGGCTCAGTTGGCCGGCTTCGAGGAGGCGATCGGTGGGACGCTGACCGACTACAGCGACGAACTCGACGGACTGAAGACATCGCTCGAGAGGCGGCTGCGAGACCTCACACCGCGCCTCCCGAATATTCCGGCCTTGCCCGGATAAGACAAACCGCCTGCGACAGCAGGCGCGCTCTACGGAGCTCCGGTCGTGAGCGTCCGGGGCGTCATGGGGAGGTGCTCTACGACGAGGGCAACGCGCCGGTTTTCTATCCCCTCGTCGTGTCCCGCACGATCCGGGAAGACCAGGCGCTCGGTAGCCTCTCCGTAGCTCACGGCTCTTACGCGATTCCCCTGAAACCCGGCCGTCTCGACCAGGTAGAGGCGTACGGCCTCTGCCCGCCGCTGTCCGAGATCGAGGTTGTACTCGGGGGAGCCTGCTCTGTCCGTGAAGCCTTCAACCGTAAGCAGGACCCCCGGATAGAATTGGGTTACGACATCGCCGAAACGGGCCAGTACCGGAAGGTCCTCAGGGCGCAGGTTGTCTCGATCGAAGTCGAAGTGGACGGGAACGTTGAAGCGAATCGCCGTCTGCAAGCGATCGACGGTCACGTCGAACTCATCCTCCAGGTCCTCGAGCGCATTGGTCAGGCGATCCAGACGGGCCGACAGCGCAGCGATCTGGGCGGAGTTCCGGCTCTCGATCCCAACACCGCGATCGTTGAGCTCCGCTCTGAGCGCTGCGATCTCCGAGTCGAATTCCTCTTGGCCCACATGTGCGCAAGCGGTGGTGAGTACCGCGAAAATAATCGTGAGGGCGCCTGTGAGTCGCGCCGTGACTGCCGTTCCCATCATCGATCCTCCTCGCTTTGAGGCGTCGCTAGCCTTGATTTTCGATGCAAAAAACGCTTACAGCCTGATTCCGTTTTGAAAAAAAAACGCGGAGGCCGCTTAGGAGGCGGCCTCCGCGCATGCCGTCAGAGGATTCGCTCCCTCCGCACGCGAAAGTCGACGTTGTCCGCCACCCAGCCCCACAGGAGCTCCTGCTCTGCGATGGCGAGCCCGGGACGAACCTGGTCATGCCAACCCTCCATCACCTCGGCGTCCTGGGTCCAGAGCCGTACGCGTCGCCGGCTCACGCCCTCCCTCCAACTCGCCGCTACGGGCGGAGTCGGATAGAGGACACGCACGGTCACGCTCCGCGACAGATACTCCAAGGGACTCAAGTCGATGGTGGTGT
The DNA here is from genome assembly GCA_965249775.1 of Longimicrobiales bacterium. Taxonomy (GTDB): domain Bacteria; phylum Gemmatimonadota; class Gemmatimonadetes; order Longimicrobiales; family Gaopeijiaceae; genus UBA822. The sequence continues at coordinate 630,077 of OZ252253.1, read as the reverse complement.
ATGGATCCACGGGCGCGTCGTCGCGGGAAACGTCGGGGACACCATCCGTAAAGAGGACCATGTTCAAGGGGGCCAGGGTGAGTCCCCTGGACTTGAGGAGCTCCGCGGATTGCGCGAAGAACGTGTTGAAATCCGTGAGCAGATCCTCGGATGGGAACCACTCCCTCAGGTCGGCTTCGATCTGATGCCGGTCCTTGTCGAGGAAGTCGTGAATCGGATGAAAAGTCTTGGCTTCACCCCGGCGGCTTCCGCCGACGGAGCCCACGAAAACGGCGGTCGGTACCTGGAGTCCGCCGAATCCGTTGAGATGGGCCTGCAGGTAGTGGGCTGCAAACCTCAAGGCGTCGTCGTAGCTCCCCGAGTTGTGAAACGATCCGCTGACGTCGATCCCCACTACCAGCGTGTACCGGGGAGCGCGGCCTTCCTCGGTGGGTACGCAAGCCGCCAGCGCAAGCGCAAGCGCTCCGGCCACTGCGGACCGTATCACCCGCTTCATGGCGTCACCTCTTCCAAGCCGGTATTGCCTCCGGCGTTACCTCCGGCACTGCCTGACGACCCGCGCTTCTTGGTGCTGGAGCGCGCGGCCGTTTTTGTCTTTTTCCGCATGATTCCTGGGAACGGGGTGTCGGCGAGCACATCGTCCAGACTTCTGAGCGGGAACGTGAACAGGGGTTGCGAGCTGATCGCCACCACCGGGAAGTTCACCGCAACGGCCAGGAGCTGAAGAACCGGCAGTGACGCATTCTCGACGCCACGGCGAACCTCCTTCTTGAACCAGGCTGTTTCGCTCTTCAGGGCCTCGACCGGTCCGCGCCACATCGCAGGGGTCGGGGTGTCGTCGCCATAGCTGGTCTCCATCTCCGGGGCCATTTGGCGGGAGACGATCGCGAGTATCGAGGGCGTGCCGAAGCGTCCGAAGAGGAACCACGTCATGCCTCGAATCCCGATCCATCCGAAAACGCCGAGCGCGAGCGTCGAAACCAGGCCCATCTGGATCTGACCGCCGCTCTGCTGGTTGATCCACGGCGTGATGGCGTCGATGAGCTCCCGATACAGGAACACGACCTCGAAAAACGCCACGAAGAACTCGACCACGACCATCTGGATGACCTGTCCGATCCTTCGCGAATGGAGCGCTTCGGTCATGACCTGGATGCTCGCAAAGCTTCCGGCGATAAGGAAGAAGAGGAAGAACCACAGGATCGGCATCACGAACAACCGGCTTGGTACGAAGCCCGTGATGTCCGCCAAGACCTCGGTCATCGTGGGCATCAAGGTGAAGCTGAAGATCGTGGCCTCGAGGGCGGACCAAACGAGCGTCAGCATCACCGCGATCCAGGGCACACCCGGCCTGAGGTACCGGCTTGAAATGGAGTCGAACATCGAGAGGGGCGAAGCAAGGAAGCCCTTTATTCCAATCCAAGCCATGCGGAGGGTCAAGGCAACCAGATTCCAGGCCCATCCCAGCATGAGCGCAGCGAACCGCATGACGCCGGTCCAATAAAACCAGATACCGCGCCCCGTATCCCACCAGCCCAAGGCGATAATCGTGAGGAACTTGGCTCGGTTTGCCCTGAACGGGAGCGTATAAACCGACAGCATGGTCGACCAGACGGCCACGATCAGCAGCAGGATCGGCATCAGAAGGAAGAACCGCTTCAGTACGGTGCTGAAAACCGAATCCGCGTACCAACCGAAACTCAGGAAGGTGGCCTGCCACTCGGGGATCCACCACATCGGCGTTCCGAAGAACTCTACCGTTCGGTGCCACTCTGCTGGCAAATAGGATACGAGTGCCTCGAACATGATAATTCCCTTGTTTAGGGGCGCGGGAGGACGAAATTCGCCCGCCTACTGTAGTCCGACTCAGTCAAGTCCTACTACAAAGCTAGGCACACCCCATTGCGATACTCAACAAAAACTGTAGACCCCTTCGAGCTGACAAAAACGCTCCAGCCTGGGCAGTCTCTGACCTCCCTCGAGCGAGCAAATGACTGGCCCCGAGGGGCCATCGTGGAGATCAGAGGAGACCCAGAGCGAGGGGAATTCGGTCGTCCAGGACTTAGAGCCCAGCCCCCTCCCCACGGCCGCTCCCAACCGTAAAGCGGATCGTCTCTAGGACGTTACCGTTGGCGTCGCGAACTTCGACACGCCAGTCACCAGTCCACTCGGGCATGATGGCCTTGTTGCTCCACGTCCTCCAGGGAGAATCCCCGATGCGAAGCTCGATATCGGCCCTTTGGACATCACCGTGGATCCAGACATGATGGACCGAGGTTTCTCTGTCGGCTCCTTGGACGCGGGTCCAGGCATAAAGCCTTTCTACGTTGGCCGGGAACGTCATGGCCGTGCCTGTCGGCATGCGGTCGACGACCATCGTGGCTATGGACGATTCCGGTACGGTGAGGCCGCTCTGCGCGGACACCACTTGCGGAGCGAGTAGGGCCGTGAAGGCAAATGCGATTACGGTCGTAGTAAGCGTTCTCATGATTTCTCCTATTTCTCCTTCGTGAAGAGCCAAACCTGATCTACCAGGACGGTCGCGTTGACGTGAGCTGAATGCTCGGCGCCCAACCGGCCGTGGCTACGGAAGCCTGCAGTACGGTAAGAGCAAGAAGGGTGTGAGAGGGGCACGGACCGGCCTCAGGGGATCATCCCGTTCAGGATGTAATCCTGTGGGTCCATGGCTCTTCCACCGACCCAGATTTCGTAGTGCACGTGCTCGGCTGTAGCGGTTCCGGTCTGGCCGACCTGTGCAATCGCATCCCACCGGTCGACTTGTTGATCCCGCTCCACCAAGATCTTCGAGGCGTGCGCGTATCGGGTCATGCGCCCAAATCCATGGTCGATCTCGACCGTGTTCCCGTACCCGGGCCGCCAACCCACGTAGGATACGACTCCCTTGGCGCTGGCGAGGATGGGCGTTCCTTCGGGCGCGTGCAGATCGACCCCCGCGTGTGGGAGCGCCCTGTCGTAGATCGGGTGCATCCGGGCTGGACTGAATCTGCTGGTGATGGGTCCACCCGTCACTGGACTGATGCTCGGCATGGACTCGAGTTGGTCGTTGTGAGACAGGAGGCTGTCGGTGGCCTCCGAGAGGCTCCCCGAGAGGAGCTGAGTTCTCCGCTCGAGAGCCAGAATGTCGAAGGAGGTGGCAAACGTCACGGCTGCGGACGCCGGGTCCTCCGACCACAGGAGGCTGGATTCCGGGGTCAGCATGCCTGGTCCGCCGACGCCCACCTCGAAAATCTCTTCATCGATGGGTTCGAGTCCGGCCAAGAGGCGGAAACTCTCGTCCTTCTCGATCAGAGCGTCGATGGATCCCTCCATCTGAGCTACCCGCCCCTGAATCTCCCCGATTTCGGCGGAAAGAAGCGATTTTTCGCGCTGAAGTTTTAGGACGTCATACCGGGCAGAGCCATTCAAGGCGACGATCATGGACAAGGCGGTCACCACGAGCACGAAGCCTGCACCGAAGGAGGCCAGATAATGCATGGCGCCACCCGACACGCTGTATTGGGTAACTGGGTCTTCGCGGTCCGACATGCACACGAAGGTCCACTTCTTACTTGGCATGCTAATCCCTAGGAGCGAGGCGGATCATACGGTGGACGAACTTCTTGTACCCGCGTTGCGGGTGGTACCCGCGTGGCAGGTGGAGCCCGCACGCCGGTACCCCAACTCGGTAGAGGGTTTGGGACGTAACGGCTGGGTGGTGCTGTTTTCCGGACATGTTTCAATGCCAATCCAAGAGCCACCTTCTCGTGCGTATTCCTCCCGAGTTCCACCACAAGACGCGTGCCGACCCCAGGAACGGAGCGATCCAACTCCGTTATATATCGTTCATAGTATTGTCACGTAATGACTTATATACTGTCATCTCGAACTGCAATGAAGGAAAAGGGATGATAAACTTGCGCTAAAATGTGCCAAACAGAGGAAAAAAGTGCGCCCTACGAGGCTGCCCCATGGGGCGGAGGCCTTTGCCTCCCGATAGCGGTCCTTGTATCATGTCTTTACGGTGGACGTCAGGCGTCCGCCGTCCCCGCCGGCTCTTTAGCGTGACACGGCCCGGGTGGGGCACTTCAAGATTCAACGATGGCAGGAGGGGTCATGAGGGCTCTCGGCGTAGTTATGGCGGCAGTTGCTTTTCTCGTTTCGGCACCCGCGGATGGAGCGGCTCAGGCCGATCTGAGCGGAATGTGGACCCTTACCGTGCAGTCGGATATGGGTGATCAACCGCTTGATGTCACCATCGTCCAGGACGGCATGGTGCTTAAGGCGACTGGCGAGATTCCCGAGCTCGGACCGGTTGAGATGACGGGCAAGATCGAAGGGATGGACGTCACCTTTGAGTGGAGCTTGGACATCGAAGGGATGCCGTTGGATATCACCTTCATGGGCACTCTCGCTGAGGATGGCACCATGTCCGGAACAGCGGACTTTGGAGGCTTTGGCGGAGGGGGCTGGAGCGCCGAGCGGGTAGAGAACTGACGACGGGAGAGAACGAAGGACCCTCGTTACCACAGGGGGCTGCCTGATGTGACTGGGCAGCCCCCTACTCTACCCTCATCGCCTCCATCGGATCGATCCGCGTCGCCCTGTGCGCGGGAATGAAGTTTGCCAGTAGGGCGATCGCGAGCAGAACCAGCGACACCGTAATGAACGTGCCCGGGTCATTCGGTCCAACGCCCGTGACCAAGGTCGCAGTGATCCGACTCAGCAGGAATCCGATTCCGAGCCCGATCACGGTGCCGATCAGGAGCAGCCTTCCACCTTGGGCAAGCACCATACGCAGCACCGAACCTCGTTCGGCACCGAGTGCGATGCGCACCCCGATCTCTCTGCTGCGCTGCGACACCATGAATGACATCACGCCATAGACGCCCATGGCCGCCATCGCCAAAGCGAAGAGTGCGAAGATGACGAACAGGGTGATCACCGCGTACTCGAAGGAGTTCGAATCGTAGACGTAGGCGGCCATGGTCCTGACGTCGTCGACCGGCTGCTGCGGGTCCATCGCAGCAACCACTTGGCGGATGGCCGCGGTGAGCGAGCTCTCCCCTCCACTCGCCCGGGCCATCAAGACCATCGAGCCTCGAGGCGCCTGTGAAGCCGGCAGGTAGATCTGGGGAGCGGTTGGATTCGCAGGATCGTTTCCGCCCACGACGTTGTCGACGACCCCGACGATCTCTCGCCACGGGGCCGTAGCCTCTACGCCGATCCGGACGCGCCTTCCCAGCGCTGCCTCTTCCGGCCAGAAGCGCTCAGCTGCCTCGCGGCTGATAAGAGCGACCGGGTTGGTCTCCGGACGATCCTGCCGCTCGAAGGTCCGGCCGCGGACCAGTGGGATCCGCAGCACCTTGAAGTAATCGCCGGAAACGACCTCGGTGTATGCGGCCGGCAGATCCTCGTCCGAAACCACGGCTCGCCCCTCGATCGCGAACGGCGTGCCTCCGGCCAGGGTCATCCGTGGGCGACCTCCGGCCAGCGCCACGCTCCCTACAGCAGGCAGCGCCGCCACCCGCTCTTCCAGCTCATTGAAAAAGCGGCCCGAGGCGGACGCGTCGTACCGTGTATTCGGGAGCTGCAGAACCATCGAGAGCACGCCCTCCTCCTCGAAGCCGAGCTCGACCTGCTGCTCGGCGATCATCGAGCGCACGAGCACACCGGAGACGATCATCAGCGAAAGGGCGAGCGCCACTTGGGACACCACCAGCGCGCCGCGGGTGCGCAGGCCTCCACGACCCTCCCGGCCCCGCTCGCCGTCCCGGAGAGAGTCCGACAGGTTGGATCGCACGGCACCCCACGCGGGCAGGAGTCCGAACAGAAGCGGCGTGGCAATCGAGACGAGCAGCGTGAAGATCAGCACGCGATGATCGATCGTAGAGATGTTGAACAGCACTGCCTGGCCGCGGGTGATGCTGATGAGCATGCGAAGAAGAGCGTAGGCGAGACCAACCCCGATGCCGCCGGCCACCAAAGCGATCAGCAGGTTTTCGGTGAGAAGTTGCCCAACGATGCGGCGACGGCTCGCACCCAGCGCCGAGCGCAGGGCGAGCTCACGCATCCGTGAGGAGGCTCTGACCAGCACAAGGTTTGCGACATTCGCACAAGCGATCAGGAGCACGAACCCGACCGTGAGCACGAGCAAGGTAATCAATAGGGAGCCGCTATCGCCGAGAAGCGAATCGTCGGTGGTGCGCACCTGAAGGATCCATCCGCGGTTCGTTGCGGGATACTCCGCCGCGAGCTCCTCTCCTATCCGAGCCCCTTCCCCTCGGGCCTCGGCGAACGTCACTCCCTCCCGCAATCTGCCCGTGACCAAGCCTCCCGTTATTCCCCTCCCGCCCCTGAACCGTGCTTCCCGCCCCACCCCGGGCGCCGGCATCTCGAGCGGAATCCAAACGCTCGCCAGTCCGAGGTTACCCATTTCCATCCTCGGGGACGCAACTCCCACGATGATGTGTTCGTTATCGTCCAGGCGGATCGTCCGGCCCAGGACGCCGGGGTCCGAGCCAAACCGGTTCTCCCACATCGAGTGAGTGATGACCGCGACTTTCGGCGCTCCCGTGAGGTCTTCTCCACCCACGAAGGCCCTACCGAGCGTCGGCTTGTCTCCCCAGACTTGCATGAGATTGGCCGTCACTCGAGCGACGGTGATGCGCTCGGGCTGGTCCTGGCCCGTCAGGATCATTTGGTCCTGTACGAGTGCGGCGAGGGACTCGAACGAACGCGTGCGCTCCCGGTAGTCCTGGAAGTCCGCGAGTGAGAGCGTCGAAATGTCCGCCTGGGCCACTTCGGTGTTCACGGACCAGACCCAATAGACCTCGTCCGGATCCTCCATGGGAAGATCGACGAAGATCACCTGGTTCACCATCGAGAAGATCGACGTGTTGACACCGATGGCTAGCGCGAGCGTGACTGTCGCGATGATCGCATGCTGAGGGCTCCCGGCCAGGGCCCTGACCGCGTACTTGAGGTTCTGCCACATCGATTCCATCCACCCACCTACAAGTCCTCTCCCCCGTCCTCGTTCGTTGGTCCGCCCCTCGCGGTATCTGAGTCGACCCGTGCCCGGTAGTGACGTCGTCGCCTGTAGCCAATACCAGCGCCGCGCTGCGCCTTTTCCGTCCCGTCGCGCGCGGGCCTGAAATTCTTCCTCCAAATCGCCGAGCTGGTTGTCTCGGTACCGCTCGGGTAGGAGCAGACCAAGGATCAGGCGTGCTGTGCGTGGCGGGCGTGGCTCGTCGGTCATGCCGGACGCTCCACGTCGATCTCGAGACCGTCCCAAAGGCCCTCGAGCACCTTTCGAGAGCGTCGAAGCGCCTCCGCGCCCGGCGACTCCAGCGTGTAGAAGCGCTTGGCACGGCCGCCGCGCACGGGGGTCGGGTCACCCACTTGCGAGCGCAGGTACCCCTTCCGCTCCATCCGGTCGAGGGCGGCGTATACAGATCCGATCGCGACCGGCCGGCCCGAGCGATCCTCGATCTCCTGCCTAATGGCCATGCCGTAGGCCACGTTGCCGAGACGAGCGACCGCGAGCAGGACGATGTGCTCGAACTCACCCAAAAAAACGTTTCTGGACACGTAAACTCCATTTGTTCATCGAACGTGATTAAACAGCCATACCACCTCTACGGAAACGTCGCGCGAAAGATTCATGTTCAGTGAAGAAATCGAAGCGCTCTGACTCCGCCTCAGTCCGGAGAGACGCCCTGGCGATGTGGTTGTCGCGGTCTTATGATGCCGATTGTTGGAAAAGTCGCATTGCCGCAACTCCTCGAACTCGCATGGGTGCGCCTGCAGAGGGAGACCCAGACGTTTCGGCCGCTTCACCAGTGAGGAAACCATGTCATCTCTATTCCACAGACTCCAGGGCCAGTCACACGGGTTCGCTCTCGTGCTGGGCTTGCTGCTGGTAGCGCCCACGCTCGCCTTCGGCCAGGAGCGCGAGAACCCGTACGGGGAGTGGCGTTACCAAAGTGCAGACGCATGGGGCACTCGCTATACGCCCGTCGATCAGATCGACGCCTCCAACTTCGCCGACCTCGAGGTGGCGTGGGAATGGCGGGCCGACAACTTCGGTCCGCTGGTCGACCAGCAGTTCAAGTCGACACCGTCGTACATAGACGGGCTCCTTTACACTGTGGCCGGCCAACGCCGCACGGTGGTGGCCATCGACCCAACGACGGGCGAGACGGTGTGGACCTACCGCGAGCCGAACACGACGCGGTGGGAGCGCTCGATGCGCCAAAACTACGGAAAGGGTGTCGCGTACGGAGAGGTCGACGGTAGGGGGGTGATCTTCTACACGTCTCCTGCCTTTTTCCTCCACGCACTGGACGCCAAGACCGGAGAGCACATCCAGAATTTCGGCACGCGGGTGCCGCTCGAGGGCTTCCCCTCGACGGGTGTCGTGGACCTGCTCGTGCCGCTTATCGCGGACTGGGGCCCCTGGCTCGCGTACGACGGTGAGTACGATCCCGATTACGGCATCCCGAGGGAGTTGGGCTACATCACCTCCTCGTCGCCCCCGATCGTCGTGAACGGCGTCGTGGTGGTGGGCAACTCGGCCGAGCAAGGGTACAACCAGACCCGCATCGAGAACGTCCCCGGCGACATCCTCGCCTTCGACGCCCGCAGCGGTGACTTCAAGTGGAAATTCAATGTGATTCCGCGTCCGGGCGAGTTCGGTCACGAAACGTGGGAGAACGACGCTTGGCAGTGGACGGGGGACGTTTCCTCGTGGGCGCCGATGTCCGCGGACGAGAATCTCGGCCTCGTCTACTTCCCGACGAATCCTCCGACCATCGACTACTTCGGCGGGTTCCGCCCCGGAGACAACCTCTTCGGGACGAGCGTGGTCGCCCTGGACGTTCAGACGGGTGAGCGCGTGTGGCACTTCCAGACGGTACACAATGATCAATGGAACTACGACCTGCCGAACGTCCCGATTCTCGTCGATCTGGAGGTAGATGGGCGGGCGATTCCGGCCTTGGTTCAGACGTCGAAGACCGGAATCATTTATGCGTTCAACCGGGAGACCGGGGAGCCGATATGGCCCATTGAGGAGGTGCCGGTAGTCCAGACCGAGGTACCCGGAAACTGGACGTCGCCGACCCAGCCCATTCCCACGCGACCTGAGCCGTCCGAGCCGCTCGGTCTCGATCCCGACGACATCATCGACTTCACGCCCGAGTTGCGCCAAGAAGCGTTGGACCTGATCGAGAACTACCGCATCGGTGGACCGTTCGTGCCCCGGCTCTTCGTGGGACACGACGCAGGGGTAGTGGCGAACATTCGCTGCTCCGGCGGGCTGAACATCACGAATCCCGCGACGCTGGATCCGACCACAGGCATCCTGTATGTGCCCTCCTCGAAGGGCTGCGGCGGGGGCTTGGTGTCCTCGGGAGCCGATGCGGATGAGCCGGACAACCCGGCGACGACGGGAAGCACGATCTCCCAATGGGTGGCGGGACCAGGCGGTGGACTGCCCCGCGTTGGTGGACTGCCGGTCTGGAAGCCGCCCTACAACAGGCTCTCTGCCTACGACATGAACACAGGCGAGCGGATCTACTGGATTCCGATCGGAGAGCCCTCAGAAGAGATGCGGAACAATCCGGCCCTGCAAGGCGTGGACATGTCGAGGTTCGGTGGGGGCGGAAACTCCATCCAGATGGTGGCTGGCAACATCCTGTACGCGACGGAGGGATCCGGCGGGCCGCCCGTGCTCAACGCCTATAACAAACTGACTGGGGACCACGTGGGCGAGATCCTACTTCCCTCCCCCGGCCAGTACGGCATGATGAGTTTCCTACACCACGATTACCAGCACATTGTGGTGCAGGTCGGCCGTCCAGGCCGCCTGGTCGCGCTACGGCTGCCCGGCATGGATATCGGCCCGGTGCACTAGCCGTTCGCTTCAGGAGACTCGACTAGACAGAACCGAAAGCCCCCGGCGGCCTAGCCGCCGGGGGCTATTTGCTACGCAAAATCGAACCACCGGGGACCACATTCGGACCACAGGGGATAACATGCGGAAACTCATTCTAGCGCTGGCCCTCCTTGCGGCCGCCCCCGTTCATGCCTGGTCACAGAACGGCTGGGATGATCCGTTCCCGGCGCATCGGGTGATGGACAACCTCTACTTCGTGGGCACTGCCGGCCTGGGCACGTTTCTGATCACGACGCCCGAGGGGCACATCCTCATCAACTCGGATTTCGAGAGAACGATTCCTATCATCGAACAAAGCATGGAGGGACTCGGGTTCCACCTTGCCGACATCGAGATCATCTTGGGCAGCCACGCCCATGGGGATCACCAGGCGGCCGATGCCTTTCTCCGGGAGCGCACCGGAGCCCAGCTTATGATCATGGAGGAGGACGTCGAGGGGTGGCAGCGCATGAATAGGGCCGACCGGGACATTCCAATCGACCGCGTCCTACGCGACGGAGATCGGGTCACACTCGGTGGGACGACGCTCGTGGCCCATCTGACGCCGGGCCACACGAGGGGATGTACCAGTTGGGGAATGGAGCTCGAGGAGAATGGCGAAACGTACGACGCTCTGATCGTCTGCAGCTTCGGCGTAAACCCCGGCTATAACTTGATCGACAACCCGAGCTACCCGGACCAAGCCCAAGACTACCGCGCGACATTCGCCAAGGCCCGCGCGATGCCCGTCGATGTCTTTCTCGGCTCACACGGTTCCTTCTACGGCCTGCCAGGTAAGTACCAAACTCTCCAGCGTCGTAATGAAGGCGACCCGAATCCGTTCGTCGATCACGCTGGGTTCCTGAACTATATCGACCAGTACGAGCAGCGCTTCCAAACGATGCTGGAGACACAGCAGAGGGAAAGCCGGTGACGGCCGTCAACACGCGGATCGAAGCGAGGTGAGAATAATGTCTAATGTCTGGAGATGCGGATTACTGGTCGTGATAGCCGCGCTATCGTTGGCGACCTTGGCCGAGGGCCTCGTCGCCCAGTCCGGCCCCAGTCCTTTTCGCACGGTCGACGGCTGGGCCAAGCTCCCTGCCGGGAGGCAGATGGGCGCCGTCGGAGATGTAACGATCGACAACGACGGGGAGCACGTCTGGGCCGTGGTGAGATGTGATGCGGGGGCCGACCGCTTCGGCAACGAATGCCTCGATTCGGATTTGGACCCGATCATCAAGTTCGACTCCGAGGGTAATACCGTCGAGAGTTTCGGCGGCGGGATGTTCATCTGGCCCCACGGTATCGATGTGGATCCCGACGGAAACGTGTGGGTGACCGACGGTGTGTCCGCAGGCAACACGCCTCAGGGGGGGACGAGAGGCCATCAGGTCATCAAGTTCAGTCCGCGTGGACGGGTGCTGATGATCCTCGGTACGCCTGGGGTGCCCGGAGGCGGTCGCTCGGGCCTTAACGCCCCGGCCGACGTGGTCGTAGCGGACGACGGATCCATCTTCGTCGCCGATGGCCATGCCAACGAGACGAACAACCGCGTCGTCAAGTTCGCGCCGGACGGAAGCTACCTCATGGAGTGGGGGCAGACGGGTTACGCGCCTGGCGAGTTCCGGACATTGCACGCCATCGCGCTCGACCAGAGAGGCCGGGTGTTCGTAGCCGACCGGTCCAACAATCGGATCCAGATTTTCGACCAGGAGGGGAATTTTCTCAGTCAGTGGACGCAGTTCGGTCGGCCGAGCGGCATCTTCTTCGACGACAACGACCAGATTTTCGTGGCTGATTCCGAATCCGACGACGTGCAGAACCCGGGTTGGGAGATGGGGATCAGGATCGGTGACGCCCTCACCGGTTGGGTCACCCAGTTCCACCTATATCCGGGGGGAGATCCCCGTAGTACGGCCGGGAACGGCGCGGAGTTCGTTGCCGTGGATCGCTACGGAAACATGTATGGAGGCGAGCCTCGCCCCCGAAACCTGCAGAGGTATATAAGGGTCAGACCGTAGCGGGAAATACGCTCGGTAGCCGGAATACGCCGAAGGGACTGAGGAACCGATACACGCGGCCCCGAGGCCACGCACGTCGGTCAGTTCGCCTTGCCGACCATGCTCCCTTCGGCGCGCTCGACGATGGCTTGCGCGTCCTGCCGTAGGAGCAGCCGGTCCTGGACCAAGCGGTCGGCGGCCAGGGCAACCGCATCCACGTATGCTTCGTGCGTCGGGTAGCGCTCCTCGATCGACATGCGGGGGTCCCCCGATGCCTGCCGCTCTCCGCTGTCGGCGGCGAAGGGAATAAACGACCCGGCTCCGCCGCACTGCGCTCCCTCGGCGAATCCCTCCCGCCGTAGGTTCCATCCCGTGTACGTTCCGATCGGGACCGACAGGTTGGGATGCCGAATCCCCGCGACCATGTTTCCGTCCGGGTCGACGCGGCCGGCGAGCACGACGTAGCCGTCGCCCTGGAGAGGTGGGAAAGTATTGTAGTTGTTTCGCCGAAGCGGGTTATGGCTCCCCGTAAACGTCACATCGGGAATGCTCGGAAAGCCGACCGTGGTCGGAGGCACGAGCGTTCCGAGCGTCACCGTCGGAAAACGACTCGGCGGCGGCTCGGTTCCGTCTACAACCCACTCATATAGAGCGACCGTAAGGGCACGGCGAATCTGGTCCATGGGAATGGGGCTGTTGAGATTCTGACAAATGCCCAAGCGGGGCGACTCGACGTGGACACCGCCGCCGCCGCCGTGTCGCGTGCCCGAGATAAGGTATGCCCGCACGTTGTCGGGTAGGTCGACGGGCCCCCCGAACGGATCGGTCACGATCAGAGATGAGCGGGCCTGCCAGATTTCCGCCTCGCCATCGCTGTGGATGATCAGGGGGCAGGTGTTCGAGGCCGAGCACCTCACTAACAAGCCGTCGGTCCGACCACTGATCGGGTCGTGCACGGTCGCATAGGTAAAGGGGAACTGATCCCCAGGGTAGAAGTGGTCCTCGTGCTGCTTCTGCCACCGTCCCGGTTGGCCGAACTGATAGTTCGTGAACGTCTTCCGCGAGCCCGCGATGTTGGGGTGCATGCCGTCGAAAACGCTGCGACCACCAACGTCCTCGTTGAAGCCCAGGTAGAGCATGTCGCGCAGGAATCGCCCACTCTGCGAGACCCCCAAGGAGATGGCGGTGTTCGCCAGGCCGACGGACATGAGCGGATTCGGATTGCCTTCGCTGTCTGTTATCTCATATCGAAGAAAGGAGATCACATCACGGGTGGCCGCGAAGCCCAATCCCATGACGATTGGGTCTTTCGCCAGATAGAGGATTTCGTAGATCGCTCCGCCGTCGAATTCCGAAGGGCGGTTGAGACGGATCCGGCGCTCGCTCAAAAAGCCCCAGGCGGGATCTTCAATCGAGACGCGGGGCGCTCCCTGTCTGGCACGCACGGAAAACGTAGCCAGCCCCGGCATGAGCGCGGCCGTGGCATAGGTCAGGTTGGCTTCCGAGACAGTTTCCTCATTGTTGAAAATGAACTCTTCGACTGCCGGCCCGACGATCGTGGATCCGTCTTCGTATGTGGCGATCGGCAAAAACGGCACGATGTTCCTGTCGGTCGCCGTGAGGTCCCCTTGCCATCCCACCTGCACGATTGCGAAACCCATCTCTCGAAGGAGAACATCGCCCGCAGTAGCCCCGCCCCGGTTCGGCACGATGTGGTAGATCGCCTTATTCCAACGCTCCAGATCGATCGGCCGGTAGATCTCTACAGTGGTGCTGTACTCGACCCGCCCGCGAGCGTTCAGGGGAGCGTTGAAAATGTTCACGATCTCACGATGCCGGACATCGTTGGGGTCGACCTCTGCGTAGGCCACGCCGCGAAGGCGCTCATACTGGCCGATGTCTCCAAAACTTTGGCCATCAAAGGCCGGGGATTCCACGACCCGGAAATCGATGCGAGTGACCTGCGCTGCCGCATCCTGCGCAACGAGGAGCCCGATGAACGTCGACGCAACCAGGGTCACTCCGTGAGTGATTCGCATTCGTGTCTCCTTGGGTGGCCTTCTATCGGTCCACAGCCTTCAGGTGTGGTATCCCCGAGGTGTCTCGGCCAATTGTAGCGGCGTAGCACAGAACAACCAAACGTCCTACAACGGTTCTACAACTCAGAGCACAGCGAGCGAAGCGCGTCGACATCGCCGGGTTGGACTCCCGGCGCGCCCTCCTCCCTCATCACGCTACCCGGAACGGTGCTGTGGCCGAGTCCCAGGGCATGGCCCAGCTCGTGAGCGGCCACCCTTACGAGATCATCCAAACCGTCGAACCGGTAGATCCGTATCTCACGGGTGACCGAAGTCACCTTCCCTTCTTCCATGTGAACGGCTTCCCGGTACATACCGGCGAAGCGGCTCCCCTCCGGGGTCCTCCCCTGACGGTCATCATAAACGAACCGGACGGGCAGCGCCCCGTCGGACTCGTTTGAGAAGAGGCCCCGGCCCACGGCATCCTCCCAGAGGGTGGCGGCTTCGTCCAATGCCGCCCTCGCTTCTGCGCGGCTCAATTCGAAAGACTCGTCGACTCTGGCGATGCGCCACCCGAGTGGTACCGCACAAGGGACCGCGGAGCCGCCCGTTTGCTCCCTGAGAACGGGCTCTTCCTCCGAGAGAATGGGCGCGTCGTCCGAGGGTTCGGAGGCCGACACAGCCGGTGGCATCTCCCCCTCGACCGCACTCGGATCGCTCCGGCCACCGACGTAGATCCAAGTAAGGAATGCGAGAACCGAGAGAACTGCCGCCGTGGGCGCGAAACGAATTTTCATACTCGGGGCCCCAGCACCCCGCGGTGGGAGGCATCACGCATCCTGTCCCGAGTCTATGGGATGGGTCTGCACGTTCACAAGTCCGGCCTCTCACTTCCAGGCCTGCCCAACTCGGAGGCCGACGTTGTCGCCTCGAACTTGTGGGTATGGGTGCGGCTTGGTAGTCTGACTCATCGGAGATGGAGGCGTCGGCGTCTCTCTCCCGCTCCGTCAAACCGACGGGGACACGGCAGTTCCAACACGACGAGGGCGGCCCGGTGAGCGCATTGAGGCGAGGGCAAATTCCGCACGGACCGCGCTTCAAGACCGCCAACGAGGCGTGGAAGGCGCGCTGGAGCGACCACCTCGCCTGGTCGACCGTGCTTGCCGTGGCCGCTCATGCCGCCGCCTTCGCTTTCTCGCCGAGTTGGGAGCTCCTCGATCCGCGGCTCGAGGCAGATCTGGAAATCCTGGAAACCGGAACCGCATGGATTTCACTTCACGCGGCGCCATCGAGTGGCGGTGGTGGTGGCATTGCGGTGGCTTCTCTGGCTCCGCTCGAAGAGGCTGATTCGCTTCCGGCCGGGATGGATGCCGGGACCAGCATCGGAGGTGCCGATCCGAATGTATTGGCGTTCTCGGGAGGGCTTCGTGAGCGCCTTCTCGGTCGGGGCGGCCCCGTCCCGACGATCGTAGAGCCCGCTCTATTGCTTGATCGGCTGGCCTCGGGGGACGATCCGCTGGCCTTAGAGGACGATCCGCTGGCCCTGGAGGACGATCCGGTGGCCGAGGAGGACGATCCGCTGACCGAGGAAGACGATCCGCTGACCGAGGAGGACGATCCGCCCGATACGGCCGAAGAGGAAGGATTCCCGGTGATTCTAGTGAATCCCACGATTGCGGACCCGGCGTTGCGTTTGGAGAACAGCACGTTGAATCTCTCACGGATGTCTGGCAAGATCCCCGCACTCTTCAGGCCAGGGACATCTGCGTGGCTCTTGATTGAAAATCCGGCGGTGATCGAGGAGTACATGAGGTTAGTTGCCCTCAGGGCCTCCGATGAGCGCGGACAGGTCGACGTAGCGGTGTGGATCGACGATCGCGGCTCCGTCGAGTGGTCTGAGGTCACCAGATCCAGTGGAAACGAGGAGATGGACGAGGTCGCCCTCGCTCTCTTCAACGAGGTCGCTTCCTTCCGACCCGGTCGGGATCAAGGCGTCCGCATATCGATGTCGGTGATCTTCTCCCTCGCCTTTCCATGGTAGCCCGTAGCCCAATGGGCGGCAGCCGCCTGCGATTCAGTCACCCTCTCTCGTGCGCAATCGCCTTCCTTCTCGCAGGGTGCGCATCGACACCTGTCCCCGTCAGACTACCTGTTATGTCACCGACGGGATTCATCTACGAGCTCGGCACACCGCCCGTCTCCACTGAGTTTTCACAGACAGCGGCGCTCTTTCTCTCAAGGGACCTCCTCACCATGGGGCTCGAGCGAGCGCTACTCGGCGTCGAGGCCGAGCCCAAGAATCCGATACACTATTTGCTGGCGGGTATCGCACATGTAAGGCTCGCGCAGTACAGAGAAGCGCACGCGATGTTCACCGAGGCGGAGCGGATCTATCCCGCCTATGAGCTCCATACCGCGCCCGAGCGCGAGGCGGCATGGATCGCACTGTTCAACCTGGGGATCGCGGCCTACGCCGAGGGGGACATCGAGGGCACGATCGAAGCCTGGGAGCAAGCCGAAATGATGTGGGATCTCCGTCCCGACGCGTCTTTGAATCTGGTGGCTCTGTACAAGGATGAGGGCCGGTGGGATGACGCGATCAGGGCCTACCAGAGGGCCGTCGCGAGTCTCGAGCGGACGCCCGTCACGCGAGTACTCCCCCCAGAAGAGCTTCGAGAGCGCACGGTTCAAAAAATCCAAACTGAGAGAAGCCTCGCGCAGCTCTTTCTTTTCACGGAGCGTTTCGCCGAGGCGGAGCCGCTCCTTCGACGCCACCTCGAGGGCGACCCGACGAGCGTTCAGGTGCGGGGTGATCTTGCCACGGCTCTCTATGGATTGGGACAGGATGCGGAGGCCTTGGCGATCTCCACCCGGCTTCTCTCTGAGACCGCTCTGGAGGCCAAAGATCTCTTCAGCGTTGGCATCGCTTTCTATCGTGCGAACGACTTCATGGCGGCAGCCGAGGCGTTCGAGCGACTGACTCGACTCGAGCCGCATTCGCGCGACGCGTGGTTCAACTATACGAATTCCCTCTTCGCCGCCGAGTCGTGGGAGTCGTTAGCGCCCGTTGGTGATCGCTTGATCGAGGTGGACCCCCTGGGGGAGAACGCTGGCCTGATCGCCGCGCTGGCCCACCTGGAGCTGGGAGACGAACAGTCCGCGGCGGACGGGCTGGACCGTACGGCATCCGCTCCAGTCTACGTGGAAGGACTACAGCTGAGAGCCTCCGGCGCGAACACGAGCGTCCAAGGGCGCGTGGTAGGAAACGCCGCAGAGCCCGGGACGGCGGTACGCCTCCGATTCACCTTCTATGGTGCCGATGGCGCCTTGGGGACAGAACCGCTCACCCTCTCGGCCCCCGCCTCGGGAGTTGGCGCGAAGTTCGAGGTGTCCTTTGCGGGGCAAGCTACGGCTTACCGGTACGAGCTCGTCTCCCCTCAGATTCCCTGAGGAAGCGGAGGCCTACCGCGCCCCCTCCCCGTCGGGAACGAGCAGCCGGATGACTCCGTCGTATTTGTTGAGCAGGAAAACCTGATCATCGGGTCCCGGGCCGAAACGCAGGTCCGAGCGTGGGGCTGGCGACCGGCCTTGCTCTCCGTTCTTTTCCTGAATGAGCTGAAGTAGCGTCTTCGCCTCGCCGCCATCGTTGAGCAGGATCCGGCGGATGGCATCCTGACCGCCGTTCGGAAGATCGTCCGCCTGGATGTAGAAGATCTCCCCGGTCGGCTGGTCTGCGAACAGAACGAGGTTCGCCAACTGAGGGATCGCGTCGTCTCGGTACACCTGGAGCCCGGCAGCCGCGGCTTGGTTCTGGAGGAGAGGATCCCGCTGCCCGTACTCGGCAACTGGATATGTGACGCTTGGATCGCCGCGCTGGTTCGCGAGGCTGACCCCCGAGCGACCGCCATACCGGAAGCTCCCCTCCCAGACGTTCCACCCCAGGTTTGCTCCGGCGGTAACGAGGGTGAGCTTCTCGATGGTGCTCTGGCCGATGTCCGCGAGAAACATGTTACCATTCACCCGGTCCCACCCGAAACGCTGGGCGTTGCGAATTCCGTAGGCGTAGATTTCACCCAGCGCGCCCGCATCCCCCACGAACGGGTTGCTGGCTGGGATTCCGTATTCCCCGTTGGAGCTATTCGATCCGAGGGGGTCGATGCGAAATAGCTTCCCAAAGGCTGAGGCCAGGTCTTGCGCATGGTTGAGCGGGTCGCCCCCGCTGCCTCCATCCGCATTCGAGACGTAGAGCAGCCCGAAGTCGGCTTCGCCAGGTGAGCTAAGTGGATTGAAGCCGATCTGACCGCCGTTGTGGTTCCCGTACGGCTGTTGAACCCGCAGGAGCTCCCGCGGCGGGCCGCCGTCGTAGGTGGCGCCTCGGGGGTTGCGGGCCGTCCATTCCAAGAGGACCGTGTCATGGGCATCGCCGTCGCCGGAGGGCGTGAAATCCGGGGCCGGCCCGGTATTGTCGCTGTCCGTCCATGCGTAGAACTTGCCGAAACCCGGAGTACCCGGCTGGCCGAACTGTGGATGGAAGGCGAAGCTCTGGAAGCCCCGCTCTCTGCCACGAGATTGAACCGCGACTTCCCAGCGCGGGTCGTCGATGTCGACATACTCCTCAACCGTCCGGCCATCGTAGCTGACACCGTAGATCGGACCGCGCATGTCGTTGACGAAGATGCGGCCGGTGCCCGGCTCATCGACCAGTCGCATCATGCGGGCGGGCGATCCATCTACATCCGGGATCGAGGCGAATTCGACGAAGTCCACTCGGATCACGCCGTCGGTCGCCGGGATGGGTGACGGAAAGGGGTCATTGGACGTTTGTGCAAACACTGGCGACGCCGTCACCAACCCTGCAGTTATCATGAGCGTCATACGCATAGTCACGTGACTCCTTTGCATTTCCTGAGAATAGCCCTGTTCACGAGGCTAGAGCATCTTAGGTCTAGGGCATACGGCTGAAAAGGCATGCGAGGCTCGGGAAGGCCGTCTCGATTTCCCATCCGCAAATGGTCGCGGTATTGTTGCGTGATTACATGGCGGTCGGAGAAGCACACGAGAACGGGGCAGCAAGTGCGTAGAGCTTCGAATAGCCTGATCCTGGGTCTTGCGCTCATGGCGCTCGGCGGCTGTGGGTCGCCCGAACCCGCGGACCTGGTGCTCCATAACGGCAAGATCGTGACAGTTGATGATGCGTTCTCAATCCAGCAGGCCGTTGCCGTGCGCGACGGCAGGATCGTCGAGGTCGGTGGGAACGATCTGGTCACGAGGTACGAGGCTAGTCAGACGATCGACCTCGAGGGCAAGACGGTTCTCCCGGGATTCAACGACGCGCACATCCATATCAGCGGAAGCCCCATCCGCGAAATCGATCTGACCGAGACTACTTCGATCACGGAGCTGCAAGAGCAGGTCCGGGCCAAGGTCGAGCAACTCGGCGAGGGGGAGTGGATCACGGGTTATGGCTGGTCGGAGGACGCATTCGCCGAGCTGCGCAAGCCGACCCGCACGGATTTGGACGCAGCGGCTCCGCGCAATCCGGTCACGCTGACCCGCGCCGGTGCGCACAGCGCCGTAGTGAACAGCCTGGCGTTCGAGCTCGCCGGGATCACCAAGGATACTCCCGATCCGGAAGGGGGGATCCTGGAGAAGGACGAACGGGGCGAGCTGAACGGGATCATCCGTGAGCGCCAAGCCATCGTGGGGCGCCTCGTCCCCCGGGCAACACGAGAGGAGACGCGCCCCAGCTTCATTCAGAACCTTCGGAATCTGCTCGAGCTCGGTATCACGAGCCTCGCCCAGGCGGGTGTTTCGACGGGCGGCTACGATGAGTGGGAGGTGGTCTACCGCGAGCACGGCGAGGAGCTTCCGCGCGCCAACGTTCAGATCCGCTGGAGCGGACCCGAGCAGATGAACGCCTTCGGCAAGAGAACTGGTGACGGGGACGAACGCCTGCGCGTCGGGGCCGTAAAGGTGTTTGTCGACGGCGGGTTTACCGGGCCCAGCGCATATACGATCGATTCCTACCGGAGCGAGCCCGGTTTTCACGGATCATTGGCTCTCCCTCGGGAGGAACTGCGTACGATCATCGGGCAGGCCCACGAAATGGGGTGGCAAATGGGCTTCCACGCCATCGGCGACGCGGCGATCCAGCTTGCTGTCGACTATTTCGCCGAGGTGCTCGAGGCTTCGCCACGCGAGAACCACCGCCATTACCTCAATCACTTCACAATCCGGCCCCCGCCCGAGGTGATGGAGTTGATGGCCGAGTACGACATCCTGATCACGCAGCAGCCGAACTTTACCTACACGTTGGAGGGACGCTACGTCGAGTATCTCGAGGAGGAGCACGCCGCTCACAACAACCCGCTCCGCAGTCCCATGGACCACGGCGTCTTCGTGGCGCTCAGCAGCGACATCCTCCCGATCGGGCCGATGGTAGGGATCTACGCCGCCGTGACGCGTAAGGGGGCATCCGGAACCGTATACGCACCCGACGAACGGCTGACGATCGAAGAGGCGATCCGGGGTTACACTCGCAACGGCGCCTACATCACGTTCGAGGAGGATATCAAGGGAACCCTCGAGCCGGGCAAGCTGGCCGACATGATCGTTCTGTCCGACGACCTCCTGACGATCGATCCCGAACTCATCTTGGATGTTGTGGTCGAAAAGACCATTGTCGGTGGGAGGGTGGTGTTCGAGCGCTAGTTTTCAGCGTCTCGTTCATCTGATCCGTCAGGGACCCGACAGCACCTCGTCCAGCCAATCCATCAGGATCCGGTCATCGAGTCGAAGGACATGCCCCTGCCCTCTGATCAAGTCGACCCGAGGCGTGATCCCAGCTGCTTCGAGGGTTGCCCTGGTCGACTCCGTGGAAGCGTGCCACCCCTGGTCCATGTGGGGGTCCTCCTCCACGAGGTCCACCTGGCGATGATTCACGCCTTCGAACCTGTCGTTTCAAAAGCTGGCGACCCCGCGGTTCTGACATAGCTTGACTATAGGAGTCTCGCTTACAGGACTCCCCCGGAAGCTCGCCCCGCCTCGGCGTGGCCGTGTCCCCCTAGGGATGACCAGAAATGGAAGCCTCTCCTCCCGCCGTACCATCGACGATTCCCGCGGATTGCCCGGTGTTCGTGGTGGATGACGACCCTAGCTTTCTCGAGACACTGCGAGATGCGGTGGAATCCTTCGGCTACCCTGTCACCGCGTTCAGTGACCCACAAGACGCCCTCGACAGACTCTCCCTCGATGGGCCGACGCTGCTCATTACCGACAAGAACATGCCTCAGCTGGACGGGATCGAGCTGGCCCATCGGGCCTTCGAGGTGGATCCGGACCTCGCCATAATCATCCTGACTGGATATGGGACCCTGGACTCCGCTGCGGATGCAGCGCGGCTCGGCGTCTTCGACTACCTAGAGAAGCCGGTGGACGTCGACAAGCTGGACGAGGCGCTGCAGCACGTAATGAGAACACGGAGGCAGCGCATCCTCCATCGTGAGAACCACGCCTGGGTTCTACGTGAAGTGAACGCACGGACCAAACAGTTCGAGCAAAGTCAACTCGAGCTGAACGAGTTGACGGTGGGTGTTCTCGCCGCCATCACCGCCGCCCTCGACTCTCGCACCCATTATTACAGGGAACATTCCGAGCGGGTGGCTAGCGTGAGCGTTGGGGCGGCCCGTCAGATGGGTCTCGACCCGTCCCTGGTCGAGGGAATCCGTGTCGGGGCGTTGCTCCACGACATCGGTATGCTTTCGGTGCCCGACTCCGTGCTAGAGAAGCCGGATGCATTGAGCTCGGAAGAGTGGGCTATTATGCACCGACATCCGGAGGTGGGCGCGAGCATTCTCCAGCCCCTCCATCTTCTGGGACCCTCTTTGGCGTGCGTCTTGTCTCATCACGAGCGATGGGATGGATCCGGATACCCTGAGGGGCTGATTGGTGACGCGATCCCCCTCGCCGCCCAGATCGTCGGTGTCGCAGAGGCCTGGTGCGCGCTAACGGCTCCTCGGCCATTCCGAGAGCCCCTTGCTGCGGACGCCGCCCAGGAGGAGCTCGGAAAAGGCCGCGGGGTGCTATTCAGCGGCGAAATACTGGACGCGCTCTTCGCCAGCCTGAAGGCCTGAGGTTCCCGCTAGGAACGTGGCTTCCAGCTACCGCCTATTCCTCGCTGCCTCGATCTCTTCCATTCTCCAGAGTTCGCCCATCACATCACGTACGATCGCATCGAGCTCGGAGGTTTTCTTTTCTGTCCTCGCCTGTTCCGTCAGCTCTTCAGGAGCGGCCTGCAACCCGACATAGACTCCCGTCGCGGCGGCGACCGCCACCGCTACGGCTAGGGCAATGACCCTTGAGCGGCGCCTCTGGCGCGTTTCGAGTTTGCCCTGAGCTACTGAGATGCCCGCCTCCACGTTCTCGCCGGATCGTAAATGGGGCTCTGTTCGGTCCCCATTCTGATTCGAGTCGCCCTGGTGCATTGGTCCGCCAGGATACATCCCATGGATCTGGCTCATTGTAGCTCCGCGTTCGAGGTGGCCGGCCGATGTCCAGAGACTCCGCCGACCCCTACGTGTACGATCGCACCGTTCACTCCTCGAGGCCGGTAAAGCTTTCTTAACCCTCACCCCCTCAAATTCGGGTGTATCGTCGATACAAAGTCAATTCAAAGAGGATTTTCGAGGAGTTCAGGGACATGGCCTCGGATGGGCTCGGCTCCGTCGATTACGCGCCGAGCTTAGCGTGGTGAGGCGGAGGACAACTTTGACGACTGGTACTGAGCTGCTGCGCCAGGATAAGGTGGACAATGGCCAGCTCGTGTGGGTCATCGATGATGATCCACACGTCCGCCGAACCTTGGCTTCCCTCCCACGAAAAAACGGGACCGACGTATCAATCCTCCCCATGCCGGGCAGCGGCGTGGCGCTGCGAAGGAGGCGCTGTGCCCACATCCGTAAGTAAGTCACTGCCGACCCGTGCGCTCGTCATCTCGGTAGCGGCCATGGCCGTTCCCCTTCTCGCGGGCTTTGTCGCCCCAGAGTGGATGACCAGTCGAGAGGGCGTACTCGTTTGGTTGACCGCCCTCGTCCCGGCCTTCATGCTGGCCTACTACAAGGGATGGCACGGCGCCTCGGTGGCCCTGGCCCTCGGTATGGCTACCCTGACGTCCGCTAACGTGGCTCTTCTACTCGTGGGGGGCCTTCCGCCGAACTGGACTCTTCTCTTTGGTGTCGTGCTCGTCTATATCGCCGTGTGTCTTGGCCTGAGCACCTTCGCGGACCTCCGCCACCGGGCGCGTCTGGCTACACCCGTAAGTAAGTCACTGCCGCCCCGTGCCCTCGTCATCTCGGTAGCGGCCATGGCCGTTCCCCTTCTCGCGGGCTTTGTCGCCCCAGAGTGGATGACCAGTCGAGAGGGCGTACTCGTTTGGTTGACCGCCCTCGTCCCGGCCTTCCTGCTGGCCTACTACAAGGGATGGCACGGCGCCTCGGTGGCCCTGGCCCTCGGTATGGCTACCCTGACGTCCGTGAACGTGGCTCTTCTACTCGTGGGGGGCCTTCCGCCGAACTGGGCTCTTCTCTTTGGTGTCGTGCTCGTCTATATCGGTGTGAGTCTTGGCCTGGGCACCTTCGCGCACCTCCTCCACCGGGCGCGTCACGAGGCGGAGCGGCTGATCCAGCGGGCTGTGTACGGCATCTTCCGATCGAGCCCAGAGGGACAGTTCCTGATGGTGAATCCGGCTATGGTCCGGATTCTCGGATACGACTCCGAGGAGGAGCTCCTCAGGCTCCACTCCGTCAAGATGGTTTATACGGATCCCAGAGCCGGGATGCTCCAGAGATTCCTTGTCACCGAGCATGTCGAGCGTTTCCCGGTTCAGTGGTTACGCAAAGACGGGGAGGTAGCCTCCCTCCTCGTCAGTGGTCACCCGGTGACAGACGACTCCGGAGAGGTCGTTTGCCTCGAATTCATGGTCGAAGACGTTACGGAGCGACGGATCCTGGAAGAGCAACTCCACCAGGCACAGAGGCTCGATGCGTTGGGCCAGCTCGCCGGCCGGAGTCGCCCACGACTTCAACAACATCCTGAGTGTCATCATCATCGAGGCCCAGCTCGGCATAAGGCGCGCGGGTGAGGGCACCCCGATTCGTGAGCGTTTCAGCGAGATCAAGCAGGCCGGCGATCGGGCAGCGGAGCTCATCGGGCAGCTCCTCGCGTTCTCCAGGAAGCAAGTCGTCGAGCCCACGGTTCTGAACGTCAACCGGCTCATCTCCGACATGAGCACCATGCTGAGCCGGCTGATCTCCGAGGACATCGACCTGTCGAAGGAGCTCGAGGAACCGCTCGGGAACGTCCTGGCCGACAAGGGACAACTGGAACAGATCATGGCAAACCTGGTCGTGAACGCGCGGGACGCGATGCCCAGAGGAGGGCGGCTCACGATCCGGACGATGGTGACGACGCCAACGGTCTCCTTCCACCAAAGGCATCCCTCACTCCAGGCGGAGGCCCTGGTGGTGTTGGAGATCCAGGATTCGGGAACCGGAATCCCTGACGAAGTCAAGGCCAAAATATTCGAGCCCTTCTTTACCACCAAAGAGCGTGGAAAGGGCACGGGGCTCGGTCTTGCCACCGTGTACGGTATCGTTCAAAAAATGCGGGGGGAGATCGAAGTGGAGAGCACCCTCGGCGCCGGGACGACCATGAGGATCTACCTCCCTCTCATTGAAGAGGCAGAGACCGAAGTAGTGGCAGAGGACGAGGCCCCCCGCTCTCGGGGGTGCGAGACCGTGATGGTGGTGGAGGACGACGCCCGAGTTCGCCGCATCGCCGTCCAGCTCCTGGAGGAATACGGTTGCGCCGTGGTATCCTGCGAGGATGGGCTTGAGGCTCTCCGCCGCTTCGAGTCGTACGACGATCCCGTTCACCTTATCCTCACCGACGTGATCATGCCCAATATGGGCGGGACGGAACTGGCAGAGCGTGTCCAGGAGTTGCGACCATGGATCAAAGTGCTCTTCATGTCCGGGTATACCGACGACGAGGTTCTCGATAGGAGGATTGCCACACGAGGAGTCTCGTTCCTCAAGAAGCCATTCACCGCAGAATCCTTCGCGTTGGCCGTGCGGAACGTGTTAGACGAGGACGGGTCGCGATGAGGCCCTCGGGACCCTCGCAGAAGAGGTAGAACGCGGTTGGTGGGACCGTCTCACCGTAGTCGAAGCCCCGACCCCCCATCCGGGAAACCCTGGTTGATTCTCTCCGGCTGGACCTTACACCGGCGGGACCTTACAATTGATCTACACCGAGGGTGTCAACCTAACTGACGAACATGCAGTCGTCGTGTTCACGAACCCGGCATTCGACGTCATGTTCGGCTACGAGCGCGGCGAGTTGATCGACAAGCACGTCTCGGTGCTCAATACCGACCCACCAGACGAGAACGCCAGGATTGTGGGCGACGTGTAGAAGCGATTGAAGACGGGGGGAGTGTGGACTGGCGAGTTCAACAATCGGAAGAAGGATGGAACTCTTCACAACTCGCGCGCGGGTCAGCGTCCCCCCCCCCCCCGAGTATCCCCGATGGGAAATTGGTCGTGCGCCCGATTTAGACCATCTAACTTCCGAGATCCCGGTCATCGACAGCGCCAACTCGTTTTAGGGCCCACAACATGCAAGACCAAAGAAAGACGAAGGCGCAACTCGTTAGTGAACTAACAGACCTGCGCCAACGACTCTCTGGAGTTGAGGGATCGATGCCCGGGCAGATGCGGCGGGAAGCGCCCGGCAACGTCGAACGCCGTCGAGTCAAAGAACGCAGAGCGGCGGAGCTGAGATACCACGATCTCTTTGACAACGCCCCGGACATGTTGCTCTCAGCGGACTCCGAGACCACAGAGATTCAGGTGTGTAATCAGACCCTAGCTACAGCGTTGGGCTACACTAAGGAAGAGGTCGTCGGTCGCCCGATCTTCGACCTATATCACCCCGATTGCGCGGAGGATGTTCACACAGCATTTCGGACATTTATGGAGACCGGCGAGGTCCGAAATGCAGAACTTCAGCTGAAACGAAGGGATGGCAGCAAGATCGATGTCATTGTGAATGTTTCTGCTGTGCGTGACGAGCGAGGCAAGATCCGCTACAGCAGATCGGTGTGGCGCGACATCACTGAGCGCAAGCAGGCGGAGGAGGCGCGTGAGCGGGCCATGGAGGAGCTCACGACCTCCCGCGCGAGCCTCCGCAAGCTCGCGGCCCGGCTCCAAGAGGTGCGCGAGGAGGAGCGGACCGCCCTCGCCCGGGAGCTTCACGACGAGCTGGGTCAGATCCTCACGGCGGCGCAGATGGATCTGGGCTGGATCAGGTCCCATGCACCCCCGGATCCTCCCGAGTTAATGGACCGCATACGGGAGGCCGTGAAGCTCCTGAAGGAAGGCGTGGACTCGGTGCAGAAGCTATCGAGCCAGCTCGCTTCCCGCCACGGATCCGAAGCCCACGCGCCGCCCCATGAAGTCCTCTCCGACCGTGAGTTCCAAGTCCTCTGCCTCCTGGGGTCGGGGAAGAGAGCGAAGCAAGTGGCGGCCGAGCTGGGGCTCAGCCCGAACACCATCAGCACCTACCGCGGCCGCATCCTCGAGAAGCTGAACTTCGACGGGACCGCAGACCTCATCCGCTACGTCACCGAGCACGGGCTGGAGGACATGGATAGGGCTACCGAAACCCTACACATCCTGCTCATCGAGGATGACGCGTGTGACGCGTCCAGCATTCAGCCGCTGTTACGGAATACCGGCACCGAATATGATCAGGCGGCCGCCGTCGCGGAGGGGTTGGCGTTGGCGCGGAAGGGCACATACGACGTCATCGTTCTGGATGTGAACCTCCCCGACATCAGAGGCTTCGAGCTGGCCCAGAGGCTGCGCGCCGCCGGCGATCTTACACCGATCCTGATGCTCACGGGCCTAAGCGACGAAGACGACATCATCCACGGTCTCGGAGCCGGCGCCGACGGCTATCTCACCAAGCCCTTCAGCGCCGACACGCTCGGGGCACACCTTCGGGCTCTTCAGCGCCGTGGCGAGATGGGTCCGAGACAGGTGCTTCAGTTCGTAGATGTCGAGATGGATCTCACGTCCCGGGAGGTGCACCGGGGCGGCCGGCCCATACGATTGACCAATCTCGAGTTTAAGCTTCTGGCCGCTTTAGTGAAGCGCGGCGGCCAAGTGGCCTCGACGGAGGATCTCATGCGCGAGGTATGGGGCCTCGACTTCGATCCCGGGACGGGCCTGGTCAAAGTCCACCTCTCCCGCGTGAGGCGTAAGCTCGAGGCGGGGGGCGCCCCCCGTATCATCGAAAGCGTACCCCGGCAAGGGTATCGAATGGTGGGGCGATGCGTCGGCGCTGGCGGTTAAGCCTTAGCGGCTGCAGTGACAAGGATCCTCGGACCGCCAGAAGGCTATTGCGAAGGAGGATCCCCTCGAGGTTGGACACACCCGACTCGCCGGCGATGGTCCCATAGGCCTCGAAGAACCCCTTTCTCTCCGTCAGGTCGCGAGACCGTAGCTCCTTTCCGAGAACAGCCTCCTACCCCAATTTGAGGGGGTGAGGGTTAAGAAAGCTTTACCGGCCTCGAGGACCGCTCTCTAGTATGATGCAAGTGGAGACATATCGACATCGCGGCAGGCCTGGGCGGTCTCAAGGTGGTGAAGGTCGACGTCAACTAGGCCCCCGGAGCTGCGTCTAGAGTCGGAAGCCGACCGTCACGGGGATGTACTTCGGCTCCTCAACGAACTGTGGAAGATGGAAGACCTCGGGTGTACCAGACGACCGTGATGGAGTGAGATGACCCAACGTGAGAAAGGCTGGAAGGACGTGATCGAGAGCGCGCCCACCACGGCCGAGGTCCTCATCGTGGAGGACGAGCCCCATATTCGTCGGTTGACGCGCGATGTGGTCGAGGGGCTCGGCTACTCCGTGAAGACCGCCGCGTCGGCCGAAGAGGCGGACTCGTGGATGACTACGGCCACTTTTGATCTGGTGCTGCTCGACATCGAGCTTCCGAGGATGAACGGAGTGGAATTCCTCTCTTGGGCCCTGACATGCCAGCCCGACCTCGCGGTGATCATGCTCACCGGCCGTGCGGAGCCGAAGCTTGCGCTGGAGTGCCTCGACAAGGGGGCTCGGACGTATCTCGTCAAGCCTTTCGACGTGGATTTTCTCGAACGGTCAGTTCGGGACGCCCTCATGGTGCGCGAGCTCCTTTTGGAGCGGAACCGCCTGAGCATGCTGTAAGATCGGTCAGGCGCCGGAGGATGATGACGACTACGCCATCTGATCCGTCAGGGACCCGCCAGCACCTCGTCCAACCAATCCATCAGGATCCGGTCATCGAGTCGAAGGACGTGCCCCTGCCCTCTGATCAAGTCGACCCGAGGCGTGATCCCGGCTGCTTCGAGGGTCGCCCTGGTCGACTCCGTGGAAGCGTGCCACCCCTGGTCCATCTCGCCCACCATGAGCCACACCGGCTTGCCCGCAAAAGGCTCGAGCGTCTCCATCGGGCCGGAGTAGCTTCCCGGCATCGCGATGGCAGCGGCAAAGCGATTGGGATCCGCGGCCAAGGCATGAAAGGCGCCTCTTCCTCCATTGGAGGCGCCGACCACCACGACTCGCTCCGGGTCGTACGAGACGTACTCGTCGAGCCAGGAAAAGAGCGCGGGGAGAAACTCGGCTGCCTCGCTCGCGAGTGACGAACCCAGAATCGAGGGTGCGATGACGACGTATCCCCGTCGGGGCGCCTCTCTGTTCCAATACGCATCCACCATTCCGAGTGCTAAGCCCGGCGTCCCTCTCCCCCATGGAAGGGCGAGAATCAGTGGGTGGTTCCCCGAATCGGAGTAGCCCTCCGGCTTGAAGACCGCCACGTCGACCCGGGTCCCGGCACTGTAGGAAACCTCCACCCACTCGAAGTCCGCCGATTGGGCGGGCTCGATGTGGGTACCGGGGAGCTTACCGGAGCGGGCGCCGCCGGCTCCTGCGACTGCGAGTAGACCGGCTACTAGAGCGGATGCGCGTGGCCTCATAGGTCTCGATCCCAAATGGGTTTGACGCATGATCAACCAACACCATGTCGATTCAGTTGCAATGTGGCAAACGGCTCCTACTTTTCCCGTCCTGCCTCGATCTGGCCCCAGGGCATTTCCCTAGGATGACCCCCGGTCGGCAAAATGACCCCCCGGTTGGCCCCACGAGGCGGGAACGACACCTTTTCGAAGGGAGAGACCGCCATGACGCTTTCGGAACGAGTGGGATCGACGCTGGCGATCGCGGCGCTGATCGTCGTGGGTGTAGAGGGCGCCCTCGCCCAGACGCTGCCACTGGTCAGCATCCCGCCGATCAACGACTTGCCCAATCCGTATCGCAGCGTGGACGGTTGGGCGGAGCTTCCCGACGACCGGGAGTGGGGATCGACCGCCGGAGTGGACATCGATCCGGACGGCGTTCACCTCTGGGCTATCGATCGTTGCGGCGGCAACAGCTGCGCCGACTCAGACGACGATCCGATCCTCAAGTTCGATGCCCAGGGGAACGTCGTGACGAGTATGGGCGGCGGGCTTCTTCTCTTCCCTCACGGGTTGCACGTCGACCGTGACGGAAACGTTTGGGTCACCGACGCACAGGGACCGAACCCCACGAATCCGAACACAGCTGGCAAAGGCCACGTGGTTATCAAGTTCAGTCCCCAAGGGGAGGTTCTGCTGACGGTCGGCACACTAGGGGTCGCCGGAGACGGAACGGATGGATTGCTCAACACACCGTGCGACGTCGTTACCGACGCAGACGGCAACATCTACGTCGGCGACGGCCACAGCGGTCAAGGTGCGAATGCGGGTCCCGAGACCGTCGCACGCATAGCCAAGTTCGACAGGGCCGGACGCTTCATCGGGTCGTGGGGCAAGTGGGGTGGCGGAGCGGGCGAAATGCGCACTCCCCATGCCGTGGACATCGACTCCCGAGGCCGGTTGATCGTCGGCGACCGGGGCAACAACCGCCTCCAGATTTTCGAGCTGGATGGCACCTACGTCGGTGAGCTGAAGCAGTTCGGCCGGCCCAGCGGGATCTACATCGCGGACAACGACATCATCTATGTGGCCGATTCAGAGTCGGAGTTCGACCAGACCCGCAACCCCGGCTGGAAGCCGGGCATCCGGGTCGGGAGCCTCATCGACGGGCTCGCCGTCGCTTTCATAGACGGAGCGGTCGAGGCCTATCCGAATGGCTCGAACCCCGAGGGTGTGGCGGTGGATGCCGCTGGTAACGTCTACGGAGCGGTGGTGTCCGGTGGGGGTGCGTTGGTGAGATCCTCGAGGCGGTAGGCTCTATTTCACGGGGACCAACGCGACAGTAGCCTTGGTGAGGTTAGGATTTGGGACGCTCGAGCGCGCGTTGAATCACGGCAAAAAAGGCCTCCTGATCGTGGACGGGCTTCGATACATAGTCGTCGAAGCCGACGGCAAGACAGGATGCGGAATCCTCCGTCGCGCTAGCCGTAAAGGCCACGACCGGCAGGTCTCGCAACTCGTCGTCGGCGCGGATCCGCCCTGGTACGTCCGATCCGTCCATATCCGGCAGCGTGAGATCGAGCAGGACGAGATCGGGCTTGTTCGTCTTGAAGCCGTCGAGAGCCCCCTGCCCGTTTTCGTACTCTACGACTTCGTAGTGCTCTTGGAGCAGGAACCGAGCCATCATCCGATTGGTGGTGCTGTCTTCGACCACGGCGATTTTGTTCACCTGTCAGTTCCGTTCGCCTGTCAGTTCCTAGTCAACTCGTCTATTTTCGCTCACAATAAACAAATGTTGGCCCTTCGCCAGAGGCGGATTACGTTTTAAGTAGAGGACGAGACGGCCCGTACTCGAGCGGGGCGCTTGCCATCCGCCGCGGACTTGAACAGTGTCAGCGAGCGCCTGAGCGCCCTGCTCCATGTGAAGTACCAAGAAGAGTCCATGAAGAAAGACGAGTTTTTCGAGCGGTTGATGAAGATGTTCCTCGGAGAACTGGAGGAGCACGTGGAGGCCTTCAATCACGATCTGTTGGCGCTGGAGAAAGGTCCGCCGGAGGACGAGCGGTCCGAGCTCGTGAAGAGTCTGTTTCGCACCGCCCATACTCTGAGGGGGGCGGCGGGATCTGTGAACGTGACTCCGATTGCTACCGCTTCCCACGAATTGGAGGAGATCCTGACGACTGCGCGAGATGAAGGGATTTCGCTCGATCGCCATCAGATCGACCTGTTCTTTGCGGCCGTCGATGCGATGGCTGACGTGGGCAAGCGGCTGCACGCAAAGGAGCCCATCGAAACCGGGCCGTTGAGCGAGGTTACAGCAAGCCTCGCGGCGGCAGCGGCGGGGGCTCGAGCAGGCGGTACACGAGCTGACTAAGGGCCAGCAACTCCGCACTCCGCCAGGTAAGCGATCACGGCCTCGTACGTGGGCTTCACACGGTCGAAGAGCTGTGTCGCCCTGGAAAGATCCCCCTCCTTCGCTGCGATCTCGAGGTGCTGGAGGAGAGCTGCTAGGTCACACGCCCAGATATTGCCGGAGGACGACTTGAGCGTGTGGGCCATGGCACAGATCGTTTCCACGTCTCCGTCAGAGACGGCCGCCGAGAGGCCGGAGAAGAGGCTCTTCGCCTCCTCCATGTACACCGCCAGAGTCAGCTCGACGATCTCGTCCGCTTCTATGTCCCGCATCGCAGAGCGGAAGCCGTCGAGGTCGACCGGAGGGTTGTCGTTCGGCTCCATCAACTTCCCGCGTCGCTGCCCTCGACAGCAAACTGTTGGTCACCCACCACCCTTTGTAGCTCCGCCGGCAGAACGGGCTTGCTCAGGTAGTCGTCCATCCCCGCCTCCAGGCACCGCTCCCGGTCGCCCGCCATGGCATTCGCTGTCATGGCAATGATTGGCACGTGCTCGCAGGAGGACTCTTCTTTACGCCGGATCACCCGCGTGGCCTCGAAGCCGTCCATTTCCGGCATTTGGCAATCCATGAAGACGATGTCGTAAGGGAGCATATCGAGCATATCGACGGCTTCCTGTCCATTGGCTGCAACGTCCACCTGGCAGCCTAGCTTCTCCAGCATTTTGGACGCGATCATTTGGTTCACGAGATTGTCCTCGGCCAGGAGTACCCGAAGAGAAGTGGACGGCGCTTCCTCGATGTCCACGTCGATGGAGGCCGCCTGAGCCTCGGCGAGCGAGTGACGGGTGACGAACATCGATGTATCTCCCTGCTGATTCGCGGCCCACACCGCCCGCAGCGCCCCGAGGAGCAAAGATGCGCGGATCGGCTTGACCAGATATCCGACGCACCCAGCCTCTTGGAACCTTTGTGCAGCTCCCCTCTGACCGCTGGAAGTCAGCAGCATCATGAGGGGATCTCCACACTCCGGCTCGGCCTTGATCGAGCGTGCGAGGTGCCACCCGTCCATCCCCGGCATCTGGAAATCGAGGAGCGCAATCTGGTATGGATCTCCGGTCTCGACGGCTCCTCGGAGCAGATCGAGTGCTTCACCCCCTGAGGCCGCCGTGCCGGTACGTATCCGTGCACGGGCGAGCTGCTCCTCCATCACCACCTGGTCAACGTCGTTGTCGTCGACGATCAGCACACGGACCCCCGTGAGATCAGTCTCCGGAAGCGTTGTCCGGGGTGGTTCGGGAGCCAAGGAGAGCTTGAGCCTGAACCAGAACGTCGAACCTTTGCCCTCCGCGCTTTCGATCCCCAGCGAGCCCCCCATCAGCTCGGTGAGCTGCTTGCAGATCGCGAGACCCAAGCCGGTGCCCCCGTATCTCCGAGTCGTGGATGAGTCGGCCTGGGTGAACTTCTCGAAGAGGGTCGGAATCACACGCTCCGGAATCCCGACGCCCGTGTCCTGCACGGATATCCGCAGGTCGGCTTTCCCGTTGGTGCTCCCCATCGACTCGACGAAGACCAGCGCGTGGCCGTCGGTTGTGAACTTGATCGCATTCCCGATGAAGTTGTTCAAGACCTGACGGATGCGGCCCGGGTCGCCGATCACGTAGCGCGGCACGTCGGGAGGATACCGCACGATCAGATCGATACCCTTCTCCTCGGCGCGGACGGCTTGCAACGCGACGATCTCTTCTACTGCGACCTGTAGATTGAAGGCTATGGGCTCCAGCTTCAGTTTCCCCGCCTCGGCCTTGGAGAAGTCCAGGATGTCGTTGATGACGGTCAGTAACGACTCGCCAGACCGGCGGAGGGTGGAGGCGTACTCTCTCTGTTCGACCGTGAGCCCGGTGTCCAAAATGAGCCCGGTCATACCGATCACGCCGTTCATAGGAGTCCGGATCTCGTGGCTCATCGTGGCGAGAAAGTCTGCTTTCGACCGGTTCGCCGCTTCGGCCTCTTCCTTGGCCTGGTGGAGGAGGTCCGCGAAGACGCCCAGACCAAGAGACACGCCGATATAGACGAGCACGACACCAAAAAGAAGAGTCCAGTTCGGCGCAACGCGCCCCAGGAGTAGAAGGGCCACGTGAGCGGACGTCAGCGTAGCCATACCGAGGGCCAGGGCCACCGAGGCGCCGTGCCATCCCTTGTAGTAAGCCAGCAGAAAGGCCGGCACGAGGGCGGTCAACCAAACGAGGACGCCCTCTCGACTGGTCATCCACTCTGGGGCGACAAAGCCCGCCAGAAGGGGAATGGCCATGGCCGCTACCGAGATGACGAGGGCACGGAGCGGGAGTGGCTTACTTACGGATGTATGCACCGTTGAAATTTGCTACAACTCTTACCCCGACGGTTGCAGTTTCTCATCCCTAGGGGGACACGGCACCGCCGTGGCGGGGCGAGCTTCCGGGAAGTCCTGGAAGCGAGACTCCTATAGTTAAGCTATGTCGGAACCGGGCGGGGTCGCCAGCTTTTGAACGACGGGTTCGAGCCCTCCCTCCCTCCTTGCTCGGCACTACAGTGCGGCGTCAGAGAGGCGAGGACCACCGCGAGCAGTACCGACCTCGCAGGGCACCGTGGAAGCATGGAGATGATGTATGGCCCGTACTTTGTTCAACGATATTTATGCGCTGCATTCGTCCCGATTGCGGCTTCCTCGAGGTAGATCTCCAAGGTATCCTCGACGATCTCCTCAACCCCGGCTTCTCTCATGACTGAACGAAAGCCCTCCAAGTCGACGGGAGGGGTCGTGCCGGCTCTTTTCAGTGGGCGGTACAGGGTTGACCTGCGAAGCGCTCCGCGCTTCTCGGTCGTCTCGGCGGTCGTTAGAAGGGCGGCTTCGCGGAAACCCACGACGGGCGCCTCGGCTGAGCTCCAGGGGCCCTCCGGGCCTCCTCGCTCGTCTCGGCGGTCGGCAGACGGCCCCGCTTTGCGGGAGTCCAGAATAGCGCCTCGGCTCGAACCTGTGACCTCCTGGGTGTAAAGCCGGATTGGTGGACCCAGATTTTCGCAATTCCCGAGGAAGAACAAGGGATTCATCCACTAATTCCGAGTACGATTTTCAACCCGTACACAGGGTTGGAGTACGCCAACCTGCACACTAACGTGCACTCTCTTCAGACGGGGGAGGCTTTGGTCTCCCCAGGACCCTTGACCCTGGCGCACGCACGGAGCTTGACTATTCTTCGGCACCCCCGCCCATCGTCAACCAGCTTTCCGCTCACTAGGGGAAGTCCGATGAGTAAGAGTGGCGAAGACAGGAGTAGCATCCTGGTCGTGGAGGACAGCAAGACCCAGGCCGCAGTGCTCCAGATGATGCTGAAGTCCGAGGGTTACGCGGTGGACGTCGTCCATGACGCCGAAGAAGCCCTGGAGCGGGCCCGCGGCGGAGGTTATGACGTCGTGCTCATGGACATCGTATTGCCCGGGCTGTCCGGCCTGGAGGCGTGTCGTGTCCTTAAGGAAGATCCAGCCACGAGAGCAACTCCCGTCGTGCTCGTTACGCAGCTGACCAGCGCAGCCGACATGCTCGACGGGCTGCAGGCCGGCGCCGACAGCTATGTGACTAAGCCCTACCAGAAGACCCAGATTCTCGACCGGATCGGGCGTCTGCTCCTGCACGCGGTGATCGTGCGCCTGCTTCCGATCAGGCCGTCGAGCTCCCCTTCGGGGGTAGGACGTTCCACATCAGTGTGGACAAGGGGCACGTCCTTAACTTCCTTCTTCCCATCGTGGACGCGCTCGATGCGGCGAATCGGGAGCTAGAGATGTTCGCCGCGGCCCTAGCGCACGATCTGAGGAATCCATCGCTGATCGTGACCAACTTCGGTCACATGCTCCACGAAGCCCTCGGCGACTCGCTCGATCAAGAGCAGGAGGACAACCTAAGGCGCGTTCGGGACGCGGGCCGGCATATGTTGTATGTCATCGACGACCTTCGCGACCTCACTGAGGTGAACCGACTCGAGATCCGTCGAGGGGAAGTCGATCTGTCATCGTTGGCGAGAGAGATCATCGACGATCTGAGGGCGCTGATCCCGGATCGCAACGTAAGGTTCGAGGCGGAGCCTGGAATCAAGGCCACTGGGGACCAGACGCTCTTGAGGATTCTCCTGGTCAACCTACTCCAGAATGCATGGAAGTACACCGGGCCTCGCGATGACGCTCGGATCGAGCTGGGCGTCGCCGAGAACGGGAGTGATGCCCCGACCTACCACGTCCGCGACAATGGGATCGGCTTCGACAACGCCGACAGTGAGAAAATCTTCGAAGCCTTCGAGCGACTCCATACCAGGGCGGAGTTCGCAGGGACCGGACTCGGGCTGGCCACCGTGGAGCGAATCGTGACTCGCCACGGCGGACGAGTCTGGGCTGAGGGCACTCCAGGAGAGGGGGCGGTCTTCCGCTTCACACTCGGATCTTCGTAGACAGACCCTTACCGCAATAGACCTTTACCGCTCATCTCTCACGAACTTCTTCAAATTGCGCTGCAGAACCTCTCCCGCGTACACATTGCCCATTCGATCCACAGCAACGCCCTCCGGCATCGGATCGTCGATGAATCCGATCTCCGAGAAGTCGCTGGCATCAGCGATCACGATGCCCTCTCTCAACTGATAGTCCGCAACGTAGATCACGTCGTCTTCGGTGATGGCCATCCCGCTCGCCATGATGCCCGCCCACTCGGCGAGATAGCGTCCGTTTTGGTCGAACACTTGAATTCGCTGATTCACACGGTCGCCCACAAAGAGCCGTCCTCTGGAATCGAAGGCTAGGCAGTGGGGCTCGTTGAACTCGCCGGGACCCTCACCCGCCCCGCCCCAGGACATGATGAACTGACCGTCCTTATTGAATTTCACGACCCGATTGTTGCCGTGTCCGTCGACCACGAAGATATCGCCGTTGGGTGCCACGGCGACGTCGGCAGGACCATCGAACGTGTTCTGCCCGTCACCGGCCACGCCGGCGGTGCCGAGTGTCATCAAGAGCGTACCGTCGGGGGTGAACTTCATGACCTGATGGCCCTTGCCGTCGGCTCCGCGGGCATCCGTCGTCCAGATGTTTCCATCTGAATCGATAAAGAATCCGTGCGGCCAGATGAACATCCCCTCGCCCCAACTCTCCAGTAGTTTTCCGGACGAGTCATACTTGAGAACCGGAGTCACGTTTTCGCGCCCCTGGTCGCAGCTCGTCGAAAAGCAACGATGAAATACCCAGAGGTTCTCGTCGGCATCGAGATGCAGACCGATGGTCTGACCCCATGCGTCTACGCCGTCGGGCAGCTGGGCCCATCCGTCAACGAGGCGGTAGGCCGACTCTTGGCTCTGAAGCGCCTGGGGCGAAGCGATTGTAATCGTGGCGACGAGGGCTGCCACGAGGGTCAGTCCTGTTCGTTCGACGTGTGACATCAAAGCGCCTCCATAAACGGACGAGCGACCAGTGGGCGAGGGTATCATGAGTGCCGGGTGGCTTCGAAGCTATGTGGGCTACCCTCACCCGGCAAACCTACCGGCCAGGACTCGGGCAGGCGGTCGGGGAACCCGTACCCCGTGGAGTCCGAGCGGGCCGACTTGCGGCACCCGGTCCGCACCGGCATCGTAGCTCCTCATTGAAACGGAGGAGGGTCATGAGGCTGTTTCACTGGTTCCAAGGATCCGGGGGTGTGCTCCTGGCGGTCATCGTCGCGGGAGGCTTGAGCGCTCAGCAGAATACCGAGCGTGATCCGGTTCCGAACCCTTTCCGGACGATCTCCGACGTGGTGACGATGCCAGACGACAGGGTCATGGGATCGTCCAACGCCGTCGACGTCGACTCCGAGGGCAACATATGGCTCTTCGAACGCTGTGGAGCCAACACCTGCCTGGATTCGGACGTCGATCCCATCCTCCAGTTCGATCCGTCGGGGAGGCTGCTCCGGAGCTTCGGTGCCGGAATGTTCGTTTTCCCGCACGGAGTCATCGTGGACGACGACGACAATGTCTGGATCGTCGACGCCGGCGTCGCGGAGGGCAAAGGGAACCAGATCTTCAAGTTCAGTCCGGAGGGAGAGGTGTTGATGACCCTTGGGCAACCTGGCGTACGTGGTGAGACCCCGGACCTCTTCAACGAGCCGTCGGACCTGACGATCGCTCCGAACGGCGATATCTATGTTGCGGACGGCCATATCGCTCAACGCTCCAATGGGCGCATCGTCGTATTCAACAGCGAGGGGCAGTTCCTACGCGCCTGGGGCTCGAAGGGATCGGGTCCGGGTGAGCTCGACTGCCCCCACTCCATCGCCCTGGATTCTCGCGGTCGGGTATTCGTCGGGGACCGGACGAACAATCGCCTTCAGATCTTCACCCCGAACGGAGAGTTCATCGCGGAGTGGACCCAGTTTGGGCGGCCGAGCGGCGTGCGGATAAGAAATGACGTCCTCTATGTGGTGGACTCCGAGTCCAGGGCGGCCGAAGGGCAGTACGGCTACAACCCCGGGTGGCATCGCAGCATCCGAATCGGCAGCGTGACCGATGGCCGGGTGGTCGCCTTCATTCCGGACCCGGGCCCGCACGGGGGCACGAGCCATCCGGAAGGCATATCGGTTGACGACGAGGGCAACATCTGGGGAGCGTCGGTCGGCGACCGCACCGTCTGGAGGTTCGAGCGGAACTGAGAGTCCGAGCCGACCTAGCTGGTCGCACTCGCGTAACCGAGGCGCGCGGCGAACAACGGAACGTTGGACCCGGGATCGGAAAACAGCGACCATTGAACCATGCACTTTGCGGCTGTGGGTTCATGTGAAGGAACAGTCCTGAGAAAGCCGTCCGCCAAGATCCTGTGCGGACTCATGGCTGTTCTCGCCGCACCGATCGCCTCGCTGGAAGCCTCTTCGGCTCTACCGATCGCTCCACTGGAGGCCTCTCCCGCTGCACCGATCGCTCCGCTGGCGGCCTCTTCCGCGGCCCCTCAGTCGGACGAAGGTCGCAAGCTCGCCCTGATCATCGCCATCTCCGACTATGGAGAGCCGGGGCCGAATCCCCTCACCGGCGAGCCCATGAGGCGGTACCGGCAGCTGAATTCCCAAAACGACGTTCCGCTGATCCGGGGTGTTCTCGAGATCCAGGGCTTCCGTCGAGAAGACATTCGTGTCTTGCAGGGCGTCGATGCCGATGCGGATGGGATCCGCGCAGCATTCCGGCGGCTCGAGCGCGACGCCGAAGAGGGTGATGTCGTCGTCTTTCACTTTTCGGGTCACGGTCACCGAATGACCAACGACAACCCTGAAGATGACGAGGAGACCGACGGCTACGACGAGCTCCTCGTGCCCTACGGGGCACACGACGAGTTCTACGAGGGGTACGATGGCTCGCTGCACATTCGGGACGATGAGGTGGGCGAGCTGCTGGCTGGCCTACGCCGGAGAGTTGGCCCCACGGGCAATGTGACCTTCTTCATCGACGCCTGTCACTCCGGCACCGCCACGCGCGGCGGGGACGAGCTGGCGGCCCGGGGGTCGGCGCAGCCGCTGGGCCCGGCAAGTGGCGGTGTCGGCGACGCCTCCGACGTCGGCACGGGCCTGGAAGTCGGCAGCACACCGGGCACCCGAGGCGGAGGCGACGACGGGCTTGCCCCCTTCGCCGTGTTCAGCGCGGCCAGTCAGCGACAGGTCGCCTTCGAGACGTACGACGTGGATGGAGAGACCCGAGTAGGATCGCTCTCCTATGCCCTCGCCCGTGCCCTGCCCAACGCGGCGCCGGGCACCACCTACCGTGCCCTTTTCGCCGAGATCACCCGCACGCTCTCCGGAAAGGTCCGCCAGACGCCTCAGGTGGAGGGCACGGTCGACGCACAGCTGTTCTCGAACCTCCTGACCCCCCAGACGGCCTACGTGGAGGTGGACACGGTAACGGCGGAGGCCGGGATCGTGGTCCTCGGCGGCGGCTCACTCTTGGGATTGAACGTGGGCACGCAGCTACTCATCCACGAGGCGGGTACTGCCCGGCCCGACCCCGAGACAGCGCTGGCCAGGATCTCCGTCGTGGAGTCGGGGCCCCTCGAAGCGGTCGCAGAAATCGTCGAGGGATCGCTGGACGCCGCCGCCATCGGCGCGTGGGGCTTCGTGACGCGCCGCACGTTCGGGGACTTGGCCACCCGCGTACAGTTGGATCCGAATCTCCGTGACGCCGATCGCGAGGGGTTGCTGCGAGTGCTGGGCGGGTTCGGCATCATCGAATTCGTCGAGAATACGGCAGACGTCTTCGTCTCTCCGGGAGACGGGCTGGTCACGGCCTACACGATGGCCGACAGCCTCGTCCTCGCACAGGGCGCATCGGATGTGGTTCGAGTCATCGAGAACTTCGCCCGGAACCAGTACTTGAGGCGCCTCGATTTCCAGTCCGACGACTTCAAGGCGTCCCTCGACATCTCCCCCGTCGGCCTGGAGCGGGACCTCCTTCGGCGCGTCACCGGATGCAGCGACGCGGACTGGGACAACGCCACGAGGTCTGCCGAGTACATGGGTGGCGGGCAATGGCGTATGGCTGTCGGAGATGCTTACCGCCTCCGGGTCACGAACACGGGAGAGCGGCGAGCGTTCATCGCTCTCCTGGATCTCATGCCGCGGGGAGACATCAACGTCCTGCGGCCGAGGGAGGACGAGACGCCGTCGGCATACGAGCTGGAGCCCGGGGCCACCATGGACCTGGGCTGCTACCTCATCGGCGACGAGACCGGCTACGAGGTCTTGAAGCTTTTCGCTGCTGCGGAACCCCAGGATTTTCGAGCCATGTTTGAAACCAGGGGCACTCGCGGATCCGGCCCCGAAGAAAATCTATCCGCCCTGGAGCAGGTGATGTACCGTTCCTATAGCAACACGCGCTCGGGCGAAGTTGGTGCGCCGGGCGGTCTTGCCACCACGGTGGCCGTACAGATCCAGGTGATCGAGGGCCGCTGAACACGCCCGGCTCGCCTCG
The DNA here is from genome assembly GCA_965249775.1 of Longimicrobiales bacterium. Classification (GTDB taxonomy): domain Bacteria; phylum Gemmatimonadota; class Gemmatimonadetes; order Longimicrobiales; family Gaopeijiaceae; genus UBA822. The sequence continues at coordinate 589,705 of OZ252253.1, read as the reverse complement.
GCAGGGCACAACGATGCTACAACGATAAGGAGTGTCGGCGTGAACTCTACGAACCGTGCCCAACTTTGCCTCCTCTCTGGACTCACAACCCTGGTCTTGGCGTTGGGGGCGTGCAGCGAGGGAGCGAAGACAGAGACTTCGAAGGTCTCCCAGTCGGGGGGCGCAGCCACCAAGTCGGGCCCCGGCCAGGCGATGGTAGCCGCCGTTTTCGCCTCCGCACTGGCGGACCAAAATGTGACCAAGTCCACCTCGTCCATCGAGCCCGGCGACGCCGTCGCGGGTCTGTTGAGGTCGGGCGACAATCAGCTCGACGACGGCTCCTACTACGACGCGTGGCTGTTCGAGCTTGGAAGCACGACCGAGGCCGAGATCTCCATGAACTCCACAGAGCTCGATCCTTACCTGTCGTTGTACGCGGGTCATCCGGGCCGCCTGGGTACGCTCATTGGCTCAGATGACGACAGCGGTGGAATGTCCAACGCGCTTGTACGCGTTGAACTCCCGGCGGGAGCCTACACGATCGTGGCCAACAGTTTCGGACCTGGTGAGACCGGTGCGTACGAGCTGAGTTTCGCAGATGGGGGCGCCGGAGACTCCGGGTCCAACGCCAGCACTGTACTTCACTCGGGCTCCACTGCCAGCGGCTCTTTGGAGACGAGTGACCTGCCCCTGGGAGACGGTTCGTACTACGACGAACGGACCTACTGGGGTGAGAGCGGTGAACGCCTGACCATCACCATGACCTCCGACGTCCTCGATTCGTTCCTGCTGGTCTACCAGGGTAGCAGCGTAGCCGCCGGCGAGTTTCTGGACGAGGACGACGACGGCGGCGGGGACCTCGACGCACAAATCACACTAATCCTCCCGGCGTCCGGAACGTACACGTTCGCCGCGAACACCTACGGTGGCGGTGAGACGGGAAGCTACCAACTCTCCGTTGAGTCGGGCGGAAGCGACGCCATGACCTACACCACCGGCGGCTCTCCCGACGGCAAGTACGCGCTGTTGGTGGGCATCGACAATTACCCGGGCACCGGTAGCGACCTGAGTGGACCGGTGGAGGACGCACGAATCATGCATCGGGCGCTCACGGAGCGCTTTGGCTTCGACCCCGCCGACATCGTCGTGCTCAACGATTCCGACGCCACGCGCGAGAATATCGCCAACGGCATTGTCCAGCACCTTGGCCAAGCCGGGGAGGAAGGCGTGGCCGTGTTCTTCTACTCCGGTCACGGAATGCAAATGGGGCAAAACCTGGGTTTGACCGGCTCCCTGGACCCCGAGCCGCGCGGCGATGGCGATGAAGCCATCTACATCTACGGGTACAGCGATGAATCGTCGGTCCTGCTGGACGAAGAGCTCGGATTCCTCATCGAAACCATCGACGCTGGCCGGGCGCTCGTGGTCGTGGACGCCTGCTTCTCCGGCGAAATCACCCGGGGGGCCAGTGACGCCCCGCAGTCGAAAATCGTCGACATCAACGACCCGGAGATCGTCGCTAGCCTCCGCCTCCCGACGAACTTCATCGGTGCCGAGATGAAGGTCGCCGCTGAGCTCGCGGACTTGTCCCTCATGTTCGGCGACCTCGAGTCCATCGAGCGGGCTTTCCAACAGCCCCAGCGCCACATCATGTGGGGCGCATCAACCGAGGATCAGGTGTCGTGGACCAGCGGGTTGGGCAACAACGCCAGCGTCTTCACCTACTACGTCGGTGAGCACCTGATGTCGGCTCCGCTCGATGCCACGTTCGGAGACCTTTCGGGTCCGGTGCACGATGACGTCATGGCCTACATCCGAGACAGCGACCTGACGGATCAGAACCCTCAGATGCGAGGCGACAACGCCAGTATGACTCTGGGTGAGTTCTTCGGGACACAGTAAGCGACTACGCTTCGACGGAAAAAGGGAGGGCCGGTCGGTGAGATGTGCGACCGGCCCTCCCTCGTTTGCTCTTGGAGGCTCTACGGAACCGCCCTGAAGAGACCCTACGGAACCACTCTGAAGGCGCGGAGGCGGAAGGCACCCGTGGATTCCGCGCTAAGGGCCGAAACCACCACAGTGTACGTGCCGTTCGTGGGGAGGATCACCTCGATCCGGGAGTCGAGATTGCCGGCGCTGTCGTCATCGGAAAGCAAGCCGCCGAGTCCGGGGCCGTTAAGGAACAGATAGCTGTCGAAGTCCTCCGAGACCAACTCGAAAGCCACGACCTGGCCCGCGTCTCCCTCAAAGGTGAAGGCCTGAGCATAGCCGCGGGAGATGATGTCATCACCCTGGCCGAGCACGCCGGACACCTCGGCACCCAGCGGCAGCTCGCCCACCGGAAGGCCGAGGCCCTCGAGCTCGCCCAGGTCTGCTAAGAACCCCACATCGTCGCCCCCGCAGCCACCCGACTCGATCGGGGACGGGTTCGTGGAGACCCTCAGAAGGAAGTCGCCGCGTCCGGTCTCGCTATAGGAACTCGGGAACAGCCTGACCTCCCCACTGGCCGGGAGCGTGAGCTCCATGCGGGCGTTGCATCCATCCCCATGGTCGTCGGCTGTGAGAATTCCGTTCAACCCCTCTCCCACGGCATAGAGGTACGCATCGAACACCTCCGAGACTACGTCGACGTAGAGGAACGTTCCTGCTGCACCACGCAGCGTCCACGGCTGGACGGGGCGATCGGACTGGGGATGGGTTTCGTCGCCCGAGAGCGTGCCGGTCCGTTCTTCATTCACACCGATGGTACGTCCCCCGGGGGAGATATCGGCCAACGCGGCGGCGATGGCACCGGACGACAACTCGAAGTCGTCACCGCAGAGATCCTCGGCACCCCGCACCGTTGCCGCCAATCGGTATTGGGATCCGGGATCGGCCGATGACAAGGGGCCGGCGAAGATCCGATACGTGCCCGTCTCGGAGAGCTCCACACATATGCGGGAGTCCAAATCCCCGGCGCTGTCGTCGTCGGAGAGCGGATCGGAGAATCCCGGTCCATCGAAGAACAGGTACGCATCAAACTGATCGGATGTCAGCGTGATCGCGATGCGGCTGCCGGCCGTCCCATCCAGAGTCCATCCCTGGAGGGGACGATCGCGGAAATACCCCTCGCTCCCGGTCATGGAGCCGTCGATAGCGTCCTCCGCTCCCAGAGAGCCCAACAGGGTCACTTCATCGAGGTTTCCCTCCACATACTCGTCATCGCCTCCGAACTCGCCCGTAGGCGGGTCGCAGCCTTCGGGGCTAGCCGGACCCGGCCGCTCGTTGGCGATCAACCTGTACGCGCCCGCCCCAACGCCCAGTGTCGACACGATGACCAGATACTCTCCGGACTGGGGGAACGTGAAGCTGATCCTCGAGTCACAGCGCCCAGCACCGTCGTCGTCGGTGAGCGACTCATCCAGCCCCGGTCCCAGCACGGTCAGAAAGGCGTCGAAATCGTCGGAGATGAGATCCACCGAGAACGGCCCGCCGGCCCTTCCCTGGGTCGCCCATGCCTGTACGGGAGAGCCGAAGAAGGTAGCATCACGGTCCGTGAGGGCCCCGCTCATGTCGTCGCCAACCGCGATGAAGCGACCCTCCGGCGAGAGCAGGGCAAGGTCGTCGATCTCGGATGTCTGAATTGCGCCTCCGCATGAGCCGTTGTTCAATGCGGCAGCGACGGTAAACGCACCCATCTCCGCGTTGAGGGACGACGCTACGACCCGATATTCACCGGGTTGCTCCGGGATGAAGCAGATCCTGGAGTTCAGCCCGCTCCCGCCGTCGTCGTCCTCCAACCCCTCGTTGAGTCCGGGCCCCACCACGTACAGGAAGGCGTCGAAGTCATCGGAACGGAGATCGACCTGGACCTCTTCACCCAGAGAGGTCCCCAGAGTCCAGACCTGAACTCTGCGCCCGCCAGCGGACAGCACGTCGGAAGCAGTCAGGCTGCCCAGCTGGTCCTGACCCAGGGCGAGGGTGCGGCCCCCTGTATCGAGAGCGCTGAAGATCGAGCGGCCTAGCTGAGCCTCGCCGAGCCCCGGGTGCGCCAACCCCACCAGCACGAGTGACAGCGCTGAGACGGCACGCCCGAGCTTCATCATCGACCAGCATCCACGGGGCAACCCCCACGCTTGCAGGCGGCTTCCGCTTTTCGAAGCGACACCATCAAGGGACCCCGCTCCATCGGTATGTCCGCACCCCCGGCAGCGAACTCGCTGAGCTCCCGCAGGGCTCCGAGCTCGGCCCCAGGATCGCCGTCGAGGGACGCCTGAAGATACGTCAGGTAGGAAACTCTCGGCCCCTCGGAGCGGAGGGCAAGGGCCTCCTCAACCGTATCCATGAACTGCTCGATCTTGAACTCGAGGTAGAGCTCCTCGGCACGGCGGAACAAGTCGTCGAAAGGATCGGTGTCCAGACTTATGACGAGCTCGCCTCGCTGATCCAGCTCGAAGGTTCCGTGATCCGGGGTCTGGCGGGCGTCCGAAATCGTAGAGACGCGCCCGGTGACGAAGCTGGCGACCTCGGTCACGGTGAGCGCGCCGTCCTCGTTCTGATCGGGGGACGGCTCGTCGGCACTCCCGCCCTCGGCAGCCCTTCGAAATCCCTCCAAAAGCCATCCCGTGAAAAGAGAGTTGCCGGGATACCGCTCGTTGTCATCGAAGGCCTTCTGGGTGTCCATCGCGGACGTGATGACGTGCCGGCTCCGGCGGCGCATCAGGTCTTCGGGCACCGTGAGGCTGCTACCGCCCCGCGTTTTGAATTCCCTTCCCTCGGTAAGGGCCAGGCCACTCTCGCAAGAGTCGAAAATGGCCAGAACGTGGCGCGCAGGCAGACGCGCCAGCGATTCGAGAAGATCCTCGACCTCCAGGTACTGGCTCGGAGAGATGTGGGCGTAGGTCTTCACTCCGACGGGAACGATATAGGCCGTGTTGTCGATGATCTCCCCGTCTAATTCCAGCGGTACGGAAATGCCGTGCCCCGCGAAGAAAAAGATCAGGTTGTCGTCGGGTTGCAGATTGAGGCGCAGATCATCGATGAGGATCCGAATGTTGGACGCCGTGGCCTCCTCATTGGTGAGGAGCCACTCCTCCGGCGCCTCGAAGCCGAAGGTCCCCTGGAGAGCGTCCCGGACGGAGACCACGTCGTTGACTGCGTTATCGAGCCCGGCCCAGATCTCTTGGTGCTGGTAGTCGTCGATGCCGATGCCCGCGAAGACGTAACGACCCTGGACGACAGCCGCTTCCTTATCCGGCGAGCCACCGATCTCCTGAGAGCGCGTCGCCCCCTGCTGAGCGTACGCCGGCACCACGCCGGCCATCGAAAGCAAGGCCGCAAGGGCAAGCCAGCATGGAGTAGGAACGAATGCTCGTGTCATCGTTCCAAGATACGCAGTGGGATTGAGCGAGTACACTCATTTCCGGCTTCTCTTGCGTGTGGAAGGGAGAGGGATCGACGGTCCTCCTCCGGCCGACGCTTCGCTCTACGGCTTCGCCGCAGACCGTCCTCCGGAGGACCATCAATCCCTCTCCCTCAACCGTGTTCCGTGGAGCCGAACACTGCCCGTCCGGGCTTGGGGGGCTTTGGCAGGTAGGTGGGCCAACGCCTCGCTCGGCTTCGCCGGAAAGACTCCCTGTGCGGAGGACCACCGCCCCACTCCGACACCCCTAGCTAGAGCCGGACACGGCTGCCCCCACACAGACGGGATGCTTCTGTGGGTAGGTGGGAACGCGTACCTGCCCCCCACGCTGACCGGACCTTGGCGCGCAGGCGGGAATGACCTACTCGTAAAGCCAACAACGCACCTTGGAGCGGTTCGTTGGCGCCCTACCTAGAGGCTGACGTGAAGAGGGGTTCACGGTCCCGCGTAGGACGGTCTGCGGCGAAGCCGTAGAGCGAAGCGTCGGCCGGAGCGGGACCGTGAACCCCTCTTCAACCCACGCGCTAGAAAAAGGGCGCCCACACCCGACGGCAAGGAAGTCATCTCTTGCGGGCCAGCGTCAGCCCATCCCCCACCGGCAGCAAGCTCAACGTCACACGCTCGTCCCCGGCTAGCTTCGTGTTGATCGCCCGAATCGCCTCAGTGTCTGCGTCCGTGACCTGGGGATCCGCCACCTTGCCTTCCCACAACGTGTTGTCGAGCGTGATGAGGCCACCGGTGTGCGTCAGCTCCAGTGCCCGTTCGTAGTAGGCGTCGTAGCTCTCCTTGTCGGCATCGATGAAGGTGAAGTCGAAGGTCCCGGCGCGCCCCTCCGCCAAGAGACCGTCGAGCGTCTTCAAGGCCGGTGCCAATCGGAGATCGATTTTGTGGGCGACGCCGGCCTCTTCCCAATACCGTCGTGCGATGGCGGTCCATTCCTCGCTGATATCGCACGTCACCAGACTACCGTCCTGCGGTAGAGCCAGCGCCACCACGAGGGCGCTGTATCCCGTGAACGTGCCGACCTCCAATGTGTTCCGCGCCCCCATGAGCTCCACCAGGAGGGCCATGAACTGTCCCTGGTCGGGGCCGATCTGCATGCGGGCCATTTTCAAAGGAGCCGTCTCCTCTCTGAGCCGCCTCAGGAGGGGCGGCTCCCGAAGGGAGACGTCCAGGACGTAGTCGTACAACTCCTCGGATAGGTGGAGGGTTCGTCGGGTCACAGTTTCCGTCCTCCGGGCATTGGGCCGTTCATCACCAGGTCGTCACTCGAAGAGGTCGTCTCAGATCGATCTTACGCCGGTCGCTTGGCAGATGGCTACCAGCACACTGGGCCCGGTCCTGCGACTAAGAGGCTTGAAGAACGCCTCCTACGGGCCCATTTTTTCAACATGAACTGGAAATCGATTTGGGCGCGATCACCTTGGCCGAGGCTCCCTGGGGCCGAGAGGCGAAAGGCAACAAACGCCCAAAGAGAGCGTGGTTTCACGCTCATCGAGATGATGATCGTAACCGTCATCATCGCCCTTCTCGCGGGGATCGGCGGCCTCCAATTGCGCGGGATACAGGTGAAGGCACACCTCGCGTCGGTTGTTGCGGACGGCAGGATCCTTTACCACGGGCTCGAAGAGTTCTACGCCCTCAACTACAAGTACCCCAACCAGACGGCAAATCCACCGTTTGACTTGGTGACCTTCGAGCCGCTACGCACACTGGTCGGTTACCAGGGAAGCATCAACGCCCGACTCGTGAACGGGCAGGCCGATGCGTACGACTCTCCCGACGATCAGGGCTCCAATCAGGAGTGGTGGGTGCAGTTGTCACTGCTGATCGACCCGAGCTTTCAGGTGGTGATCGCTGTGTCGGATAACGTCCCACTCCTCAACGGGACCTGGATGCAGGGTGTGTACACGTTCGAGAACGGCACGCTGATCGCAGGACCCGGGGTGCCGTAAGCGTCCGGCACACTGCTCTCCGCCGAACAACTAGTTACACACACCACTCTAGCCGCTCTGAAGTGCCACGGCCGGCGGGGTACGCGACGCCCTCAGAGCTGGAATGATGGCGGCGAGGGCCGCCACGACGAGGAAGATCGCCGCTCCGATCACGAAGGTCGTCACGTCGAACGGACTGACGCCGAAGAGCAACGAGGTCATGAGCCGCCCCATCGCAACCGCCGCCAGGAGTCCGACCACGACCCCAACCCCGGCGAGTCGCATCCCTTGCATGAGAATCATCCAGCGTACCTCAGGAGCGTCCGCACCCAGCGCTAAACGCACACCAATCTCGTCGGTTCGCTGGGCCACGATGTAGGAAATCACACCGTAGATCCCTACCGAGCCCAGGAACAGGGCGATCGCCGCCGCCAGCAAGAGCAGCGTCATGGTGAAGCTGGTGCGGCTCAGCGAATCACTGACGATCTCCTCCATTGGCCGGATCTCGCTGATCGGCAGCTCCGCGTCCATCGACGCGATCAGGTTGCGAATGGCGGGAACCAGGCTCAGCGGGTCTGTATTGGCGCGAACGGCCATCGCCATCGCCGCGGCACCACCACCCACGGAATCGAGCAGGGGTTTGTAGATGTACGGCTCGGCCTCGGTATCGAGCCCGATGGCGTTTACGTCCCTGACGACGCCCACGGACCTCGCCGGCGCCCCCGCGATCGCCATGCGTTTACCCAAAGCGCTCACATCCGGCCAAAACCGGTTCTTGATGGACTCGCTGATGATCAGGGACCCGAGGCGTTCATTGTGATCCTCATCCGTGAATCCCCGTCCCTCGAGAATCTCAATGCCCATGGCCTCGAAATAGCCCGGTGTCGCCCGTCGAATAAGAAAGGAGGGGGGGAATTCGTCGTCCGGCACCGGAAACTCGTCGATACGCGTTGTCAGCCGCCCCGCTATCCCCTGGAGCGGGAGCGCGGTGACGGCACCCGCACGGGCAACGCCGGGTATGCCCTCCAAGCCATCGAGGAGCTCATCATAAAACCGGGCTAGGACCTCAGGCGAGTTGTCGTAATTCGCTGGGACTGGTGAGAGCTTGAACGTCAGTACGTTCTCCGCCCTGAAGCCCGGATCGACGGCGCGAAGCCGCTGAAAGCTGCGAAACATCAAGCCGGACCCGACGAGCACAACCAACGCCAGCGCGACCTGAGCGACGACCATAGCCCTTCGGGCTCGATGCCGGTCGCCGCCGATCGTGGCGCTGCGTCCGCCGTCGCGCAAGGCGCCGAGCATCTTGTCGGATCCTGATCGGATGGCGGGGAAAACACCGAAGAAGAGGCCGGCCAAGATCGTAATCCCCGATGTGTACAGTAGCGCCGATCCGCGAATGCCGATCTCGTCCAGTCGGGGGATGCTTGCCGGGGCGGCCGCCACGAGCGCCTGCGTTGCCAGGTAGGCCAAGAGTATGCCGGCAACCCCACCGATCAGAGCCAACAGGACGCTTTCCGTCATAACGTAACGGATCAACTTTCCGCGGCTCGAGCCGAGTGCCAAGCGAACCGCGCTCTCACGCATGCGGGCGTCTGCACGCACCAGGAAGAGGTTGGCGACGTTGCTGCACGCAATGAGGAGCACGAACGCCATGGCTCCCAGCAGAATCAGAAGGGGCTGGCGGGCGTCCCCGACGAGCTCATCCTTGACCGTCTCGACGAAAGCTTCTCCACTGAAGACGCCGGTGAACCACGTCTCTCCGTAGCCAGCCTCACCGAAGCGAGCAATGAGTCTCTCGGCGTCGGCGACCGCGGCCTCAGTCGTGACTCCCGGGGAGAGTCGAGCGATGCCAGCGATGCTGTGTCCCCCGAAGTTCTGGCTCTCCGGATTCAGGCGCCGCGGAATCCAGAGGTCGATCTCCGGTGACGGAAAATTGAACCCGTTCGGCATCACCCCGATCACTTCCACCTGGAGGCCGGTCAGCTCGATGGACCGCCCGATGACATCAGGATCGGATCCGAAATAACTCACCCAGAGGCCGTGACTCAACACCACCATCAGGGGGCCGCCCGGTACATCCTCTTCGGGCGTCGGGAAGCGGCCACGCTGGGGGATCGTCCCGAGAACCTGCCACGCGCTGGCGGTCATTGCGGCCGCGTTGATCTGTAGAGGTGGACCCTCCGCGCCAATAAGAGCCATCTGCTGTCCCGCGCCTCCACCCGAGTAGCCGCCGAACGACTCGAAGACCTGGTTGTTGTCCACAAAGTGCCAATAGCCGCGATCGGAGAAAGGCAGCTCACCGGTGGTCCGGCCCGGCGCCGGGAGCGTTCCGGCGGCCACCGTTACGACGCGGTCGGCGTCGGGAAACGGTAGGGGCCGTAACAGTACGCCATCCACCACGGAGAAGATTGCCGTATTCGCACCGATGGCCACGGCCAGCGTCAGGATGGTCAGCAGGGTGAATGCTCGATCTTTGCCGAGGTTGCGCAACGCTAAACGGACGTCCTCAATCATGGATCCGATCACGAGGGCGGTCTCCGGCTGGGGGTGGGCACGACCAGTCTACTTTCCTACGCGTAACAACGTCCGAATGTTCTGGGCGGTTGCCCGGGAACAACCTCATGTTGACCGCTGCGGTCCTCCGCTTCACTTTTGCCCACCTGGAAAGGGACGTTTCGAACCCACCCACCAAGGTCGTAAACCGTGGACCCCTTCATCCTCCAAGTGATGATTTTCGTGATCGTCATACTCGTCCTCGTCGGAGGCTTCGCGCTGCTCTTTCCGCTCATGAGTCGGTTGGTAGCGGTCCTCGAGAGGCGCTACCTCAAGGACGGTGCCGAAGGTGATGCCGACGAGGTCGCTGCACTCCGCCGGGCGGTACATGCCTTGCGAGAGGACGTCGAGCAACTAGGCGAGCGCCAGGATTTCACCGAGAAGTTGCTTGAGGGTCCCAAGACAGGGGATTGAGCCATTGGCCCTCGAGACGGTTGAGGTGCAGGACCGCCCGGAGTGGAGGAAGTGGCTCGAGGAGCACTTCGACTCGAGCTCCGAGATCTGGCTCGTCTTCCACAAACGCCACACAGGCGTAGAGTCCATCAGCTACGACGATTCGGTCGAGGAAGCGCTCTGCTTCGGATGGATCGACAGCCTGGTACGGCGCCTGGACGACGACCGGTACGCGCGGAAGTTCACGCCCCGAAAGGCAGACAGTAGGTGGTCCACGGCCAACCGCCGCCGGTACGCTGATCTCAAATCACGCGGGTTGTTGGAAGCCCCGGGACTGAAGCGTGCGCCGACCGGCCGGAGCGGGGATGCGCCGAGGCCGTCTATTTCGGCACTTCCACCCTACATCGAAGAGACCTTGAAGACCGTTCCACGTGCCTGGCAGTTCTTCAACCAACTGGCACCGTCGTATCAAAGGGCGTATGTCGGCTGGATCGATTCGGCGAAACGAGAGGAGACGAAGGAGAAACGTCTCCGCGAAGCGCTCAGCCTGTTGGCGTCAGGCGAGAAGCTCGGTTTGAAGTGACGCCGCTCTAGAGCCATGATCCGGCGACAATTGGCAGCGTGAGTCAGCGTTGAGTCTTCGCCCTGACGTTGATCAGCTCCACCGCCTCTTCGAGCGGTCGGTTGATCAGGCCGCTCCCGTAAGCCGTTATCAATCGTCCGTCTGGTCCCTCGATGATGAGATCCGGGATGTATTGGCCCACCTCGGTTTTGCCCACGCGGGCTCGACCTACTTCTGACCACGGCAGAACCGACTCGCGCATAGCGGAGGCACGTACCAAGCCACGGGCCTCGATCCGGAGCGACCGTTGCATGAACCACGTCAACGCCCACATGGACGCGGCGAACGCGCCGCAGAATGCGACCACGTACCACATGGCTGTCGTGAGTTGATCCCAGCCAACACCCAGGGCGATCAAACCAGCACCGACAGCGAGGCTCAGCGCCGAAACAGTCTTCCAGACCCGGTGCGCCTTGTGAAAAGCGCCGAGCTCGATGGATTCGTCGATGGAAGTATCCTTATTCGGGTTCCGTCGAGCCGGATTTTCCTAGACGTGCGAAGACGGCAAAGATGAGGCCTCCGACCAGGACCGTCGCAAAGGAGAGTGTGGATTCCAGCGGACGCCCCTGGTAGGCCCAGTACATCATCCACACCGACACAGCGATGAACAGGACTGGGCTGAGCGGAAAGCCCCAGGCCCGGAAGGGCCGCGCCATCTTTGGCTTGCGGACGCGCAACACGATCACGCAGGAAACGGCCAAGCTCGCGAACAACGTGAGCGTGAAGCCGGCGTACTGCTGGATCTGATCGACCCGGCCAGAGACGATGATGATCGACGTCACGATCCCCTGAATGACGAGCGCCACGGCCGGAGCGCCGGTCCGCCGGGTCCGGGAGAGGAAGGAGAACGGTTTGAAGTCCTTGCCCAGGGCGTAGTAGACCCGCGGCCCCACAAGCGTCATTGCGGAAGCAGACGCCAGAATCGAGGCACACAGCACGATCGTCACCATGCTCACGCCCGTGGGACCAAAGAGGGAGCGGGACGCCACGAGCCCGACCTCGACCTCACCCGCCAGCTGGTCGACACTCGCTCCATAGAAGTAGACCGCGTTGAGCCCCAGATAGAGGACCAGCACGGTCGCCGTGCCGAGGAGGAGTGCCCGCGGCAGATCCCGCTGGGGATGGTCCATCTCGCTCGCGACGTAGGCCGCCGCATTCCAACCCGAGAAGCAGAACATCACGAAAATCAACGAAGTTCCGAACGCGGCGAGCGTATCCGTTTGGCTCAACTCCTCGAAGGACGGTGAGACGGTGACCAAGTTGGAGGCATCCCCGGTGCCGATGGCTGCCGCGGCGAGAATGATCACAACGATGCCGCCTACCTTGAAGACGGTCATGAAGTCGTTGAATCCGGTGCCCGATCGGACCGCTCGAATGTGGATCCCCACGAGGAGCCAGACCAACCCCACCGCGAACAGATCCACGACTCCAACGACACCCCCCACGGTCGCATCTTCGGCCAGGAAGGGGAAAAAGTGGCCCAGGTAGATAGCGAAGCTCTTGAGGGCCGCCGCGACGGGTGCGGAGAACCCCGCCACCAGAGAAACGAACGCGCTCATGAAGCCGACGGCCGGGCCATACGTCTCGCGGAGGTATACGTACTCGGCTCCCGCGCGGGGCATCATGGCACCCAGCTCCGCATAGCAGAGCGCGCCGAGCAACGCCAGGGTCCCCCCGATTACCCATAGCGCAAAGATGAAGAGCGGGTGCCTGAGATCGGCGGCCTGGAACCCCGTCGTCGTGAAGATTCCCGCCCCGATCATGTTAGCGATCACGAGGGCCGTGGCGGAGCGCAGACGCATGTGGCGCGTCAGCCGGTTCCCTCGGGTGGGCGCGATCGAAGTCTCCTTGGAAATTTTCGATGGATCAGGATGCTACGCGGAACTTGTGCGGGGGCGCAATCCTAACGATGGAGGGATGGGTTCGTCCAACGCCGCGCGCCCAGCGTGATCCTTGCAGACGTCGTTCGAAAAAGCAGTTATATAGACGCCCCCAACACGAATCGCGGCGAGCGTGTCAGTGTTGGGTCACAACCATCGATCAAGCGGAGGTCACGAATGAAGCACATCATATTGGCCGTAGTCGGCGTTCTGACGGTCTCGGTCGGCACGGAAGCGCAAACGCCAGCGGAAACGATCGCGACGGCGATCGAGGCCTCTCCGCTCCGTTTCGGTGGCGACGCCACGCTCATCAGGTGGAACGCCGACTACTCCTACGAGACCGTCAAGCAGGGCACCAACACCGTGGTCTGTTATGACCGGTCCGACGAGCGCGACCGCTCACCCTTCGCCGCGCAGTGCACGAGCCTGGCAAACCTCGATCGCGTGGCGCAAAACCGACGGTTCCGAACGGAGACCACCGACGCCGCTGGGGAGACGGCCATGATCAGAGCCGCCGAAGAGGCCGGCACACGCGTGCTGCCCGAGTACGGGTCCTTGTGGCTCAGAATGGACGGCCGCGACCAGGCGAGTGCGCTGCTCCACGCGACGATCGCCGTGCCGGGCGCCACCAACGGATCTACCGGCCTGCCCGAGAATCGCACGCTGGGCGGCGTGTGGATCATGGACGCGGGCACGAGCGCTGCCCACGTCATGATACCGGGGCGCTGAAGCGCGGGGCACATTTCCCTTGCATCTCGGCTGCGGTGCTGCCCAATGTTGAGTATTGGCGTTGTATGCCTTCTCAACCCTGCGAGGCACTTATGGACGAGAAACCCGCACTTGGGACAGTCCTTTTCCATGTGGCCCTACTGACTATCATCGTGCTCCTTGTCGATGAGCGGCTGATGCGCGGCGCACTAGCCGTCATCCCGGCCATGCTTTTGGCCCAGCGGGCCATCGGTGCCTCGCAAGCAATGGCGACCACCGATTGGACGGGAATCCACGATCGGAGAATGGACGAGCACGTCCGCAAACACGTCATAAAGCTGCTCGGTCACTTCCGGGATTTCTACGCCATGAATCATCTAATGAGCTCGGGTGGGATGAATTCCGACGAGGCCAAGGTGAGGGCGAGTGATCTCGAAAAAGACCTGAACCGACTGCTGGACGAGGTCACGGCGGGGCCACAGGACGAGGAGCAGGCCCCTCGGGAAGCTGCGGCAGCCGCCACGGCAGTCGGCTCTGAGGTGCCTGCCACCTAACAGGTGCCTGTCACCTAGCAGGTGCCTGTCACCTAGCAGGTGCCTGTCACCTAACTCGGGTTGCCTCAGGCGGTCACGTGACCACCACCCCCACGATCACGAAGACTGTACTAGTCACCCGTGCGGAATCCAACGTACTGAAGTAGGGGCACATTTCCTCGGCAGTGAACCCTGACGATCCGGGCCGGGGCGCATGAGCGACAGCGGCGCTGGGCAGCGGGCCAGGTTACCTTGACTCGGACACATCCGGGTTCTCGAAGGCATGGGGAGAGAGGGCGATGGACCGGCGTGTAGTGTGGTTTGCCTCCACAGTGGCACTCAGCCTGGTGGCCGCGACTCAGGTCCCACCTGTTCTGACGGAACGGTACGACCTGGAGAACCGGACCTCCCGAGTCAGCTTGCCCCACCGCCTGGACGAGGCCTCTGGACTCGCGGTCACAAGGGATGGCCGCGTCTTCACGCACGGGGATGAGCGGGCCGTCGTCTATCGGGTAGATCCGGCGGAAGGCACCGTACTGAAGGAGTTCTCCTTGGGCGTGCCGGTACTCCCCGGAGATTTCGAGGGGATCGCCATCGCGGGGGATCGCTTCTTCCTGATCAACAGTCAGGGCCTTCTCCTCGAGTTCCGCGAGGGTACCGCGGACGAATCGGTGTCGGTTCGGGGGGTCGACACTGGTCTCTCGGAGCGATGCGAGGTGGAGGGTTTGGCGTTCGAGCCCGCGACGCAGGCCTTGGTGGCCGCATGCAAGACGGTTCCCCGCCGCGACGAGGACTTCATCGTGCTCTATCGAATCAGGCTCTCCGACCTCTCGGTGCGGCCTGAACCCATCCGGGTGCCGTTGGAGGACCTCGAGACTGTAGGGCTTCCCTCCCGCTTCGCTCCGTCGGGAGTGGAGGTGGACCCGGAAGTCGGCACCTTGATCCTCGTCTCGGCCCGCCAGGAGGCGATCCTCGAGATCACGGCCGCGGGGCAGGTCGTCTCCGCCTTTCACCTCGGATCCCGTCGGCACCCCCAGACGGAAGGGATCTCGTTCCTCCCGGATGGAACGCTGCTCTTGGCAGACGAGAGCCAAGACGGCAGAGCTCACGTCACGGCCTACTCGCGCCGCCCGAGGTAGCGCACCCTAGTTCGGACGCGGTGTGTAAAAAACGACCTCTTCCTGTCGCGTGTGCAAGATCCACCCACTCGCACGTCTTCGTCTATGTAGGGCAGAAATCAATCGGTCGGGCTCGATGCCCGCCGAATCTCGAATACAAAGGTGAATCCGATGCGAAAACTACTCGCCATAGCCGCAGCCATCACGGCCGTGTCCGTGCCTTTCGGTACTGAACCCGGCACAACCCCCTTCGTCCCGACCGAGTCGAGGCTAACCACACAGGAATCTCCAACGCTCCGTTCCACGGCCGCACAGCGGGACGCGGTGTCGATTACGGTATACAACCAGAACTTCGGGCTCGTGCGCGAGATCCGGACGCTCGACCTCTCTTCGGGTCGCATTGCCTTGGAGTATGGCGATGTCGCGTCCGGGATCCAGCCCGAAACGGTCCACATCCGTGCGCTCAACGGTGGTCCGCTGCAGGTGCTCGAGCAGAACTACCAATTCGACTTGCTGAGCCCGCAGAAGCTCCTCGAGAAGTACGTCGGCCGAACCGTGAACGTGTATCGGACCAATCCGCAGACCGGCGAAGACGAGTCGGTCGAGGCTGAGGTCCTGTCCGTAAACGGCGGGCCTATCCTGAGGATCGCTGGTGAGATCACTTTCAACTATCCCGGGCGCTTCGGCTTCCCCGAGCTTCCCGACAACCTCATCGCAGAGCCGACGCTGCTTTGGCGGCTCGACGCATCTGGTGGCCAGCAACAGGTTGAGGTCTCGTACCTCACCAACAGCTTGAACTGGAAATCAGACTACGTCATGGTACTCGACGACGACGATGACGAAGCCGCACTAACGGGCTGGGTGACGCTCACGAACCAGAGCGGGACGGCGTACGAAAACGCTCGGCTCCAACTGGTCGCCGGCGACGTGCAGCGCGTGCAAGGCAACATGAGGCCCGAGGCCCGGTCGAGGATGATGCGCGACGCGATGGCCGTACAGGAAGGGGGGGGCTTCACGGAGAACGCCTTCTTCGAGTACCACTTGTACACATTGGGCCGCCCGGCGGACCTCATGAACAACGAGCAGAAGCAGGTCACGCTCCTGGAGTCCGAAGCCTTCGGTGTCGAGAGAAAGCTCATCTTCCACGGCGCCACCCACTACTACCGGGGTCAGTACGGGCAGATTGCTTCGAACCAGAAGGTTGGCGTCTTCCTCGATTTCGAGAACAGCGAGCGGAACGGGTTAGGCATGCCGCTTCCGAAGGGCGTCGTGCGTGTGTACAAGCGGGACCACACGAGTGCCCTGCAGTTCATCGGCGAGGACCTCATCGATCACACGCCGCGCGACGAGGAATTGCGCATCAAGATGGGCGAGGCCTTCGATGTCGTCGGCGACCGCCGTCAGATGGACTATACGGTGATCTCCGGCTGCGTCTCGGAGAGCACGTGGCAGATCGACCTGAGGAACCACAAGGATGAAGACGTCGAGGTCATGCTCGTCGAGCCCGTAGGCGGCGACTGGCAGATCCTGTCGTCGACCCACCCCTTCGAGCAGACCGATGCGTGGACGTTCACGCTGACGCCCGAGGTCGAGGCGAACGGCGAGACGCGCGTCGAGTACCGCGTTCGTGTGCGGTGGTGCTGAGTCATAGGCGAGAGGCTCACGCTGCCCGGGGGAGTCCACATCGTGGGCTCCCCCGTTTTGCATCCCACCACGACAGAGCACGGACCACGAAGTCCGTGCGAAGGCGTCGAGCCTATTACACATTTGTATAGAAGTCCTCGCGCTCCGCGTGCTGACCTACTCGCCCCGAGACACGATGTCCGACGTCGCCGAGCCATTCAGCCAGCAAGTCCCCCCAAGGGCCGTCGTAATTTCCGCGGCGGCCTTCGGCGTGCCCATGTTCGCAGCACTGGGGGCGCCCGAGGCTTTGGGTGAGTATGGGGCGCTGCTCTGGTTACTCGCGGTCATCCCCGCCTTCCTGCTCGCCTATCATCGGGGTTGGAAAGGGGCGGCGACCGCGCTCGCTCTCGGTATGGCTTCGCTTTCGGTTACGCAGGTCGTGGCGACCGCCATGAACATCGAACTGCCGGACCTTCTGTTGGGGGTCGTCGTCGCCTATATCGGCATCACCCTCGGGATCGGGGGGATGGCCGAGCAGATGCATCGCGACAAGGACACTGTGGAGATGATGGCGTACACGGACGGGCTCACACGCCTGCCGAACCGCCGTCATATCAAACTATTTCTCGAGAACGAATTTGCCGCTGCGGGACGGGGGCGACTCCTCAGTGCCGTGCTCTTCGATCTGGACCATTTCAAGGAATACAACGATCGGTATGGGCATGCGGTTGGAGACCAGGCGCTGCGAGTCTTTGCCGACGTGCTCGCCCGGTACACGCGTCGCATGAATCTCTCGGGCAGACTCGGTGGGGAAGAATTCCTTACCGTCCTGGCGGACACCAGCGCTGAGGGAGCCATGGTCTTCGCTGAGCGGGTTCGCACGGTTCTCAAGGGCCACCGCCTCGGTGATCCCGTGCTTTCCGTGAGCGCCGGGGTGGCAACGTTTCACCCAGGGATGCGCTCCGCGGACGAATTCCTGGCGGCCGCGGACCACGCCCTTTACCAGGCCAAGCACGCTGGCCGCGATCGCGTGAAGATGTTTGGCCACGCAACGATCAAGTCGTCGGACCCTCCTGCGCTCCGGCAATCACCGGACGGTGAGCCGGAGAGCGAGTACCCTCGAGCGCCGGAAGAGCTTGGCAAGACGTTGCCCCCAGCCGCGCTTCTCCCGCACCAAACCACGGAGTTCGGGCGAGGCCGATCCGTGCTGGTCGTCGAGCACGAGGACCGCGTTCGAGACCAGGTCTCGGACTACCTACAGAGCGAGGGCTTCGCGGTGTACGGGGCGACGGATGCACCGTCCGCAATTGAAAAACTGGCGATCGACTACGATGTCGTCGTCCTGTCCTGTCCCCTGCCGTCCGTGACCGGCCATGATCTGGTGGCCACGGTCAAATCCCGCTGGCCGGCGACTCAGGTGGTGGTCATGACCGCGGCCGACAGTGCCCCAGAGGTGATCGACGCCATGCAAGCCGGCGCGGACCAACTCCTCAAGAAGCCGTTGGAGATGTCGGACTTGAGAGCCAAGATCGGGAACGCCCTTCGGCGGCGCGATCGAGTGACGTCGGCACGCACGGAGGCTCGCATGCTGTCGGTGGACTCAGATGAACGATCGGCGGTGACCTGGACACGGATTCGAGCGGGGCTGCTGGGTCTAGTCGAGGCCGCTGAGCTTCACGACCCCTACACACGGGGTCACGGCGAGCGCACCGCGAGGTTCGCTGTCGTATTGGCGAAACGCGCAGGACTCGACGGTGCAGAAATTACAGCGCTGGAGGACGGCGCCCTCCTGCACGGTCTGGGGAAGCTGTCGGTCCCAACCGACGTCCTGGGGAAGGACGGCGCACTCGACTCCACCGATTGGCTCAGCGTCCACAACCATCCCAAGTCTGGCCGCTCGATCGTCGAACCCATCGTGAGCCATGAGGTGACCCTGGCCGCCATCACCTGGCACCATGAACGATGGGATGGCACCGGGTACCCGGATAGGCTTTCTGGCGAAGCCATTCCGATTGCGGCCCGTATTACCGCCATCGCAGATGCGCTTTCGGCCATGGTCTCGGGCCGGGCCTACCGGCGCGCCTACACCTGGGAAGACGCCGTTTCGGAGATTCGAAACGACTTCGGAACGGCGTTCGATCCTGAGCTCGCTGAGGTGTTCGAGGACGCATTGGAGCAACTCCATGTGATCTATTTGGAGACTGCGCCGGCCGAAGCCTGACGCTCCCAAGCGCAAGCGCGACGCCGTGGTCGCCTATCGATCTCCCGGCGGCGCCAGCGAGACATGCAGATGATCCGCTGTTCCGACGTGCCGGAGCGTCCTGAAGCCCAACAGCCTGAAATACGCGACCATCGTCAAGTTCTTCCATGGGGCGCGCCCGACGGTGCGGAGATCGACGGCGTGGACATACCCGCTTGGTTGGGGGAAGTGTAGCGAGTTGTCCAAAGCCGGGAGCCCCATCCGTGTATAGTCGGCCACTTCGCGACGGGTGTCCGTGACGACGATGTCCCGGTCGAAAAGTACCGCGGTGCTCAGGGCCACCCGCAGGAGCGGATGGACGGTGGTATAGTACTGCCGCACGTCTTCCGTCTTTGCGTTGACGCTCGAGAGGTACAACAGCGTGTATCCGCAGTAGAACACGATCAACGGAAGTGCTAGCGTCGTGAAGACAAAGCGGAGTCGTGCCTTACCCGTAAGCCGCTGGCAGATCCAGGCACCGTAGGCGGTCAGCAATCCGGCGGCGAGGATCCCTGACGTTGCTAGGGCGAGCCAGGTCGGGATCGCCTGAACACGGTACAGCCACACAGCCCCGCCGATCAGGACGACGAATGGAAGTGCGACAAATGCGGCGATCTTCAGGGCGACGGCCAGCGTCGTCCATTTCCACCGGCGTTGCCGACTAGGCCCTTCAGCCGTGACTTCTTGGCGTACCGGCTGGCTGACCGCTCGGAGTTCCTCGGTGACCTCCGTGCTCAATGCCTCGAGCTTCTCTGCAACCTCTTGAGACGATCGACCGGATGGTGGCCGAATGGGCCCGGCGGTCACCACAGGTCGGGGAGCAGGCGCTCGCGCCCCGGTGCCAACTGCACGTCGAACGTCTTGAGCGTGATGTTGATGAAGCCGTAGTAGCCGACCAGACCCGCCAGATCCATCACGCCCTGGTCTCCGAACAGCTGTCGCGCACGGCTGAACGTCGCGGACGTCACTTTCTCTTCGGTGACCACCTCGCGGACGAAAGCGATGACGGTCCGTTCCCGATCACCGAGACCCGGGATCTCACCCACAGTGTTCAGGTCGGCGCGTCGCTTGACGAGGTCGATGATCTCCGGCTCCAGGCCGGCGCCCTCTCCGGCCGGCTCGTGAGACGTCCACTCGTACTGGCTCCGGACCTCCCGCGCGGTAGCCAGGATAACCAACTCGGTGAGACGCTGGTCCTTCTCGGTTCCGAATCGCAGGTAGGTACTGGCAGGAAAGAGGTCTTCTGCCATTTGCGGGCTGTAGGCCCACATCCCGATGGGCCCCCGCAGACCCGTTGAGTACCGGCTATCAGGGTTCACGATAACGTCGTAGGCACGTTGCCCGGCTGCATCGAGTGTCTCCCGCTGTAGCGAGGGAAGTCGTGCCCAGGAGTCCTCGAAAATATCGCTCGGGATGTCGGCGGCCGTCACGACAGATGAAGAGGGCGTCTGACCGGTCTCGGTCGCTCGAGTCGATTCGCCCGCGTCGTCAAACGAACAGGCCGACAGCGTGACCATCGACGCTCCACCCACGACCTGCACGAAGCTGCGCCAGCGCATACGGGCCTCCTTTCCGATTCGAGCGTTCCGACTCGCGCTTGGCGAGGGTGGACGCCCGGCGTGACGCCGTTCCGTCCGGACCTGCCGCTCCCAGCAGAGGGACGCGCGGCTCCGAGCCGCGCGCCCCCCTGTTGTCAATCAAACCCGATCAGCAGGAAGGTACGCTTTCGCCAGCCCGCGCATCACACTCCTGCGTAGGCACCGGATACTCCGTCGGGACGGTAAAAGCAGGAGGAGGCACATTGGTCGACACGCTAAGAGTGATCTCATCCAACTTGTCATACAGCCGCATGTCGATCCAACGGTAGCCACCCTCGAACAACAGGGAGTAACGCTTGTTGTAGAGGAGCTCGTCCAACTGCGCGTTCGCCGTCATGGCCGCCCACGCAGCCCCGGTAATGGCATCGAGTCCGCCCGCCGTGGTGCGAATGAGGTTAATGTCGACCAGTGCGGCGGCCGCAGTACCAGCGCCTATGTTGGCCTCGGCACGGAGCAAGATCAGCTCCTCGTTCCGAATGATCGGTAGGGGGCTCGTGGGGCTCGGGTAATGGGCAAAGTCCAGGTTCGTTGAAATTCCCAGGCTGGCCTGATCCGGGATCGCCGTGGCAAGAACCGTGGTCTTGTCCAAGACCCTCTGGTCGAGCAAAACGCCGCCCGTCTGCAACTGGGCCTCTGCCCGGATGGACGGATGCGGCAACAGGACCTGTGAATCGTCGTTGAGCAGGTTCTGTATTTCACCCGAGCCAGTTCCGAAGTCGTAGGACACACCCATACTGAACGGCGCGGTGTCGTCTAGGAACGACGCGGGAAGGTACGTCGCCAACGCTCCGGCGAAGTCGCCCAAGTATATGGCGATTCGCGCCCGCAACGCTCGGTTGAAAGCGAGGAAACCGGCGGGGGTGTCGGCTATCGCGTATCCCGGGGGAAGGCTCAGGTCTGACGGAAACGAAGCGCCCGCCAGGCCGAGATCCGTTGCCGCGGATTCCATGATCGCGACAATGTCAGTAAACGCCTCACTCTTGGTCTTAAACGGCTCAGGAGTGCCCGTCGGATCGGGATTCACGGCGGTCGGGATTCCGTTCGTATCACGCGTGTTGAGGGCCAGCAAGAGCTGCAACCCCATGAGGGTGTTGGCTATGCCTCGGACTCCCGCCTTCTCGGCCGGCGCTAAATCAGCGTCGTCCAATGCTGCCACGGCCAGCAGCACGTTGGCGGCACCTCGAACACCACGGAATCGGTTCGTCCAGTGGGCGCCGCCAAACGCGGGACTCCCCCCGTCTAGTGGCCCTACGAGCAGCTGGGCGCTGAATCGCGGATCCGAACCGTCGAAGTTGTACGATTCACGCCCGACAATCCCGAGTCCGGATACGTATCCCGCTCGGCTTGCCATGCCCGTTCGTGCGGAAATGAAGAGCCCCTGGGTGGCCGCCAGCACTGCCGATCGCGTTGGGTTCTCCGAAAGCTGATCCAAGCCGGGGTTGTTCAGGTCTGGCACGACCAGATCATTACATGAGGTCAGGGCGAGAGCCAGTACTATCGGTAAATATCGAAGGACTTTCATCCGTATCATCTCCTGGATCGTCATGATCAGAACCCCACATTGATACCGAGCCAGAAGCTCCGGCTCGGGGGGAACGGAGCGACATCGATGTTCCGTCCGCTGGGCTGGTTACCAAAGTTGCTGACTTCGGGGTCGATCCCGGTGTACTTGGTGAAGGTCAGGAGGTTGCGCGCGCTAAGCGTGAGGCTGACTCGGTCCAGTGCTCCCCAAATGGACGATACCATATCTGAGTTGAGCTGATAGGAGAGCGTGATTTCCCGCAACTTGAGGAAGGTGGCCTCTTCGACATAGATCCCTGTCTGCTGCGAACCGCCGATCGGTGACAGGGCGTTTCGCTCCGGACCCGTCAAACCTTGCTGGTCCGGCTCGTCGAAGTTTGCCCAGTTACTTCCCAGGTCGTACAACAGCTTGGTGAGGTTCACGATGTCACCCCCCTGCTGCCAGTCCAGGTGGAAATAGAGGCCAAAGTTGTTATAGTTGAGATCGTTGGTGAACGACACGTTGAAATCGGGATTCACGTCGCCCACGACGCCCTCGATCGGACTGCCGAAATTCGGGCTGGTCGGGACTGTGTCCAGGCCGATATTGCCGACCAGCTGAGTGGCGGACATCCCTTCTTCGATTCTGATTTGCCCCAGACCCACCCCGAAGCCAGTGCTACCTGGGAGGAACGAGGGCACATCGAGCTGCGTGATCTCACTGCGATTCAGGAAGAAGCTGGTCCGGAAGAACCAATCAAAACTTTGCGACTCTACGGCGGCAATACCCAAGCCGACCTCTATACCGCGAGTTCGGAGCTTGCCCCCGTTGAAGACCTCCTCCCCAAATCCCGACGACGGGGCCAGCCGCCGTCTCACGATCAGATCGCTGATATTCTTCTGATACACACTGAGCTCGAGGCTCGCGCGGCCGTCCAAGATCGCTGCGTCGATACCGGCCTCGACTTCCCTCTGGCGCTCGGGTTGGAGCGAGGGCGATCCCACCACCGCATCGAGATTACTCGTCGGAATCACTGTGCCGGCGACTCCCCCGATCACGTTCGTGGCCTCCAGCGGCGTGAACCTGTCCCCATAGAGCGGGAGGTTGCCAGACTCTCCGTAAGCGGCCCGGAATTTGATTTCGTTCAGGAAGCCGTCTCCGAGATCCGGGATCCGATAGGACGCTGAAGCTTTCGGGAAGTAGTAGAGTTGGGTATCATCGGCGTTCACGCTGCTCTGGTCAGCGCGGATACCGGCGGTAAGAAGCAGCCGGTCGTCGTACGTGAGCACCTCTTCCTGCAGAAAGAAGCCGAGGTTCTCGACCCGCTCTCGTGCCTGTCTGACGTTGACGTTCGATCCAGCGGAGACGTTGGGCTGTCCCGCGGTGAGGCCCCTGCTCTCGATCCGGCTGATGTCGAGATCCTGGGTCTGGTACTGAAGGCCTGCCGATGTCGTGAGGGTGGTGTTGCCGCCGCTCAGGTCATACGTGTGCAGAGCGCTCGTCTGGAGGTTCACGTTGAGGTTGTCGCTGTTGCTTAACAGAGACGTCCCTGGAAAACCGTCGTCGTCCTCGAATTCGAGCTCCGGCGGAAAAAACAGCCTGTTCTTCTGCTGGAAATAGTCCACGCCGGCCAATCCCAAGAGCGTCAGACTCGAACGTTCCCCGTCGAATAGGTTCCAATCGACCTGTCCCGACGCGAGGATCCGCCAAACGTCCTCGTCGTTCTCCATCTGTGCGAGGGTCGCTATGGGATTGCTACGCTCGAACGGATTCGTGGGGAAAGACCCGTCGGTCTGCTGCGCGAGATCCACGAAGTTGTAGGTGAACGCCCACACCATGTACGGGCTCACGCCGGCGTTGTCGTTGTTGGTCAGGCCACGCCGTGCATTGGTATGGATCAGATTGGCGCTGACATTCGCCGAGAGCCGATCACCAAATTGCTGGTCGAGGTTTACCCGCAGGGACTGCTTGGCGAATCCGGTGTTATCCATGACCCCTTCGTCGTCCTGCCACAGCCCCGAAATGAAGTAGCGGGTGTCATCGGACCCGCCGCTCACGTCGAAGCCCGTCTCGTGGGAGAGTGCGTTCCGGCCTCCGATCGCCTCTTCGAGATCGAAAACCACTCCGGGCTGAAACCCATTGGCCGCCGCGGTACCGGCGCCGAGGAGGGCGTCGACATCGGCAGCCGTCTCGAACGTGTTGAAGCCCAGCTTGTTGGAAAGGTCGAAGATGCCGAACCGCTGGCGGACGTTGAGCCTCGGTGCACCAGCGGTGCCACGCCTCGTCGTGACGACGATCACGCCGTTCGAGGCCTTCGAGCCATAGATGGCCGACGCGGATGCGCCCTTGAGGACCTCGATGCTCTCGATGTCCTCAGGATTGATGTCCACGATCCGGTTGACCTGACCGTCTTGGGTGAGAGCCGGATTGTTTCCACTGGATGCACCGGACACGACATTCTGATTGGAGGGGATCGAAACGTCACTAACGATGATACCGTCGATCACCCACAGCGGAGCCGCCGTGGCGTTGATGGAGGTGATTCCCCTCATCCGTACCTGCGCACCGCCACCCGGAGCACCCGAGTTGGTCTGAATGTACGCACCGAGCACCTTGCCCTGAAGCGCGTGCTCGACGCTCTGCGATGTTACTCGCACCAACTCGTCGCCTTGAACCACCGCGACCGCGTTGGCGAGGTTGCGGCGGGAAATGTCGGTGGCCAGCCCGGTCACGACCACCGCATCCAGCCTGAGTGCATCGACATCGAGAGAAATCGTTACGTTGCTTTGGCCAGCCGCAACGGACATCGTCAAGTCCCGGAACCCGATCCTCCGCACGGTGATCTCAACTGCACCGACCGGCACGTTGAGACTGAAGGACCCGTCCTGTCCGGCGAATGCCCGGGCTGGTGAACCCGCAACGGTGATGTCGGCCCCCGCAATCCCGGTACCGGTTGTCGCGTCAACCACGGTTCCGGTCAGCACTCGTGTCTGCGCCTCGAGGCTTGTGGCGCCAAAGGCGGCCAACGCGCTCCAAAGGAGAACAAGTTTGAATCTCATTGTCCCAACCCTCCGTTTGAGCTCCCGCGCATCAAATCGGCGGCGTCCCGTTCGCGGGCCAACCAACATGAGAAGGCGACTCACGAATCGCCAGGGGGGGCTCTACAGGTTTATCCAACTTTCCTGGCCGCGCCACCCGTAGCCCCGGCGACCTTCATGTGCCATTCTGAGTCGGTCCAGCCTTGCCCACGCTACCAACCCACAGAGGTCCGCGCCGATGAGCCTCTCAACGTCCAGCACCATGCGAGTCGCCATCCTCTCCACGGTCCTCTCGATGGTCCTTCCCGCCTGTGCGTCGGCACAAACCTTGTTCATCGAGCCGGATGTCTCACGCATTGAGCGGGCGAGCGTGGAGCGAATCGTCTCCACCTTGGCCGACGACGACATGCGGGGCCGAGACGCGTTCACCGACGATGCGCTGCGAGCGGCCGACTACCTGGCGATTGAGTTCGCGGACGCCCAGCTCGAGAGCCCCGAGGGCGCGGACGGATACCTCCAGCGGTTCAGTATCCTGGAGTTGAGGCCGGGACCGACAAGCGTCGTCGTCAACGGGGAGGCGCTTCCGCCCGACCGGTTCGCAGCCCGGCTCGAAACACCGTCGTTGGACTGGTCCACCGGCGACGTGGAGGTGGTCGTCGTGGGGCCCACCGTCGACGCGCAACAAACGGTCATGCGAGTGAGCAATGGGGACTCAGACGCGCTTGTCCTCTTTCACGATGCGCACGCGGGGATGTTCAGCGCTTTGGCGGGCTCCTTCCGGGGTCCGGTCCGTACCATGAGTGGCCAGAACGATCCGAACGTTGTCATCGCGCTCGTGAACGCCATGCCCGATGCGGCATATCGGATCACGTCGTCCGCGGCCGTCACCGAACGACGTTTGGTGAACGTGGTCGGTACCATCCCGGGTCGGAGGAGCGACGAGTACGTGCTCTTCTCCGCCCACTACGATCACATCGGGATTCGAGAGGCCGTCGCCGGAGACTCGATCGGGAACGGCGCAAACGACAACGCGTCGGGAACGGCCGCAGTCGTGACGCTTGCCAAGTACTTCGCCGAGAGAGGCACGCCCGAGAGGACACTGCTCTTCGCGGCCTTCACGGCGGAGGAGCGGGGTGGATATGGCTCCCGGTACTACTCGACCCAGCTCGATCCCGACCGGATCGTCGCCATGTTCAACATCGAGATGATCGGGAAACCCGCCGTCGAGGGTCCTAACACTGCCTGGATCACGGGTTTCGACCGATCCTCCTTCGGCGTGCTTCTCCAGGAGGCTGTGGCGGGAACCCAGTACGAGTTCTACCCGGACCCGTACCCCACGCAGCGCCTCTTCTACCGCTCCGACAACGCCACGCTCGCACGTCTGGGCGTGCCCGCGCACTCGATCTCCACGACGCCCATCGACGTGGATCAGGACTATCATCAGGTGAGCGACCACATAGAGACCCTGGACCTAGAGCACCTGACCAACACGATCCGCGCCATCGCGATGGGAGCGGAGACCATCGTCTCGGGAGCGGCTACGCCGACGCGTGTGGACCTCCCGGGCGGGAACTGAGGAGGGCGTATGTCCGTCCGGCTATGGGGTTTCGTTTTCGCGGCAACGCTAGTGGGCGGGCCGGCCGCGGCCCAGGAGCTGCAGCCTGGCTACCTCGATCCGGGTCCCATCTTGCGGGCCGCGGCCGAGACGATCGGCACAGCCAACCTACGCTGCGTGGCCGTCTCGGGGACCGCCTACGCCGCAATGGTGGGCCAGCAGAGACTGAACGGGTACGAAGTGGATTGGCCGCGCGGCCGCCCGCTGACGAGCTACACGCGCACTATGAACTGGGACGCCGGGACCATGGTCGAAGAATTCGACCGTGAGCCGGGCAACAATCCCGCGTCGTGGAAGCACGGACTCGGGTGGCGCGGCGGTACCCCGATCCAACGGAATACTCGCCAACGCTTCGCGGTCAACGGAGAGTATGCCTGGCACGTAGATGGGCCGGGAAGCGATCCCGTTCCGGCATCCCCTGAGGATGCGGAGCGGTGGCAGCTCGACATGTGGATCAACCCCCACGGCTTCCTCAAGGCGGCCATGATGCCGGGTGCCAATCCGCAGGCGACCTGGCGGTGGGAGCTGGGGGAGATGGGTCGCGACGGTGCGACCACCGTGCCCGAGAGGGTCACCATCGTCTCGATCACCGTCCTCGGCAAGTACAGGGTGGACGCCACGATCAACAGCGAGAATATGCTCCAGCGCATCCACACCTGGGTGCCCGATCCCGTGCTCGGGGACATGAACTACGAGCACGAGTTCACCAACGCGAGCTACATCGACATCGGTGACGGAGTGCGTTTTCCCACCGGCTGGCACCAGCACGAGGGATGGGACGACAACTTCCAGGCCCAGAGCGTCAACGCCGGCCACAATGCGTTCGGCGGAACGCTCGGCGACATCCGGGCGAACGACTGCGACGACCCCGTCACGGTCCCGGATGCGGTGCGCCGGGCCGAGTTCTCGACCGTGGTCACCACCCGGGCGCTGACCGACGGCGTGTGGCTCCTCGGGGGGTCGTCGCACAACAGCGTGGCCATCGAGTTCGCCGACTATGTGGCCGTCGTGGAGGCTCCTCTCGACGAACGCCGGAGCCTCGCGGTCATCGACGAGGTCGCGCGCCTCGCTCCGGACAAGCCGATCCGGTTCCTCGTGAACACACACCAGCACCACGACCACATCGGTGGACTCCGGACGTACATGCACATCGGCGCCACCATCATCACGCACTGGAAGAACTACGACTTCTACACACGCGACGTGCTCAACTACGCGCCGCGGACGCTCGCCCCCGACATGGTCTCGCTGTGGCCACCGACAGAGCTCGCTGAGGGCTATCAGTACGAAACCGTCCGGGAGAACTACTGGCTCAACGACGGGGAGCGCTCGATGCACATATCGTACGTGCACCCGCTCACGCACGTCGAGGGCATGCTGATCGCCTACCTCCCGAACGAGCGGATCCTCATCGAGGCCGATCTCTTCGACTCACCTGCTGCCGGCGATCAACGCCAGACCCGAGCGACGGCGGCCAATCGATCGCTCATGACTCACATCAGGCGCCTTGGGCTCGACGTCGAGACGATCGTACCGGTCCACGGAACGCCGGTGGCGTGGTCGGATTTCGCGAGGCTCGTCAACTAGGTCACCGGCTGGCGACCGCTACTTCCCCCTCCACGGTGTAGAGCGCCGACATTCCTGCCGCTAGATGGGGCCCCACGTGGCAGTGAAACAGCCAAGCACCAGGGTTGTCCGGCTCCATGTCCGCGATGATCATGCCCATTGTCAAGAGGGCCGCCACGTCTGAGCGCCTTCCTTGGATCAGAACCGTGTTGCCGTGCCAGTGGGGCGCGTGAACCTCGAAGTTCGTGGTTCCCATCAGGTACCAACGGACTCGCTCACCGACTCGCATGGTGAGTCCAGGCAGGTTGCCGTAGAGGAATCCATTCATCGTAGCTACGAGGCCCGGATTGGGCGCAACGGTCGGGTCGGGCGTGATGAGGGCGTTTTGTCCGAACGGATCCTTGCCAACGATCACCTCGTCGGGGCGGCCCGTATAAGTCTGGAGATTGTCTAGCAAGTAGTGGCTCTCATTCTCAGCCACCTCGTTGAAGGCGACGATCAGCTCCCGATCGACGCCCGCGGGCGTACCGTCCGCACCGGTCATACATCGGGGCGCGCGAGATCTACCGGAAGGTGACCGATAAGCGTCGGCGTGTGACGAACGACCTTTTCGACAACGTCCTCGCCGAAGTGTACGCCTGCGTCGAGGATCGAGCGGTAGAAGGTGGGCAAACGCCGGGACAACTACCCCCGGGTTAGCCGTCAGTCGGTGGGCTTCAGGATGGCCTCGATCCGCGCAATAGCGTCCAGGTAGTGAAGTTGAGTGGCGCGATGAGAGACCCGCGCTGCCGCAAATGCCAACTCGCTGCTGAGCATCTGGAGTTGTCCACGAACGAAGGGCGCGACGTCCGTTTCCTGTGCGTTCTCGTCGGCCATGAGCGTCTTCATCCGGTCCAGATACCCGCGCTGCAAATTCCTCCGGTATGCATCGGTGTCCTGTGTTGAGTAAATCTCCGACCATACACCCTCCCGCAGCTCGTCCAACATCTCGCCGAGTGAGTATGCGCGAGATCCGTGGAAGGCCTCTTGTTCGACCAAGCGCTTCATGCGCGGCACGTTGAGCACCTGATTCAGCGCCCCGACCTGGCGGGCCTGGACGAGGTCCGGAGCTCCACTGCCCTGGAAGCGATCCAGAATGTCGGAGTCGAGCAGCCAGTCGGGCGTCGCGAAGACCTGACGATTCAGGTAGTCCATGGCCCTCCCCTGGTCGTTCTTGGCGACCATTTCGAACGGTACGCCGTCCTGGCCCTGTCGCTTCCTCGTCTGTATGACCCCACCGATATTCGTGACGACATGCCCGGTGTAGCGGTTCCACTGGCCGACGACGTTGCCGTAGAGCTCCTCGAGATCGGAGTAGTCCTCGCCCTCCTCGAACGTCCAATCGGTGAGGTGGCTCACGACGCGTTTCAGATTCGCCACTCCGTAGTCCGACGCCCGCATGGCGTCGTCTCCGATCGCCTCCGTCAGCGCGGTCGGATCTTGTCCGTTCGGGCTCGAGAAGCGGTATACGGGATCGTCTTGCATGCGTACGATTTTCGAACGGAGCGCGGCTCGCTCGCTCTCCCGGTCCGCCCCGGGGATGGGTCGGTATCCCCACTCGATGGCGAACTTGTCGTATGGTCCGATGACCGGCGTGAGACACGCGTCGTCGCCGGGCTGAGCTACGTAGTTGAAGCGCGCATAGTCCATAATGGACGAAGCCACGCCCATCGTGCATGTGAAGCGTGTCCGCAGTGAATCCACCGGGTATGCCGCCGAGCCCTGCATGTTGTGCTGCAACCCGATCGTGTGTCCCACCTCGTGGGCCGCCACGAATCTGATCAGCTCGCCCATCACATCGTCACTGAACCTCACAGACCGCGCATCGGGGTTCACGGCCGATGTCTGAACGAAGAACCAATTCCTCACGAGGTTCATCACGTTGTGGTACCACTGGATGTCGCTCTCCAGGATCTCGCCGGTACGGGGATCGTGTACGTGCGGCCCCGATGCATTCTGGACCGTCGAAGCGAGGTAGCGGATCACCGAATAGCGAGCGTCCTCAGGGCTCCAGTTCGGATCCTCTTCGGCGGTAGGAGCGTCGGCCGCCAAGATCGCGTTGCTGAAGCCGGCCTCCTCGAATGCGACCTGCCAGTCCTCGACACCCTGCTTGATGTAAGGACGCCACTTCTCGGGGGTCGCTGGATCGATGTAGTAGACGATCGGCTTGACCGGATCGACGAGCTCTCCGCGGGCGAAGGCGGCTGGATCACTCGGCTCTAGGCGCCATCGGGTGATGAAGCACTGCGTCGTTGCACGTTGCTCGTCCAAACCATAGTCGATCTGGGATGCACTGAAGAAGCCCACGCGCTCATCGCACATGCGGGGCTCCATGGGATCCTCCGGAAGCAGGAGCATCGAGTGATGCATCTCCATCGAGAGCGTGTTGCTCGCCGCGTTCGACGGCGCCTCGTTCGCCGAATACGTGAGGATGCGCCGCACTTCGACGTTGGTCGGGAACGCCGTGGCTCGGGTCACAAACGTGCGTTCACCGTCCACCGAGCGCACGCTGTAAGACTCACGCCTCGACTTTTGCAGCCCGATCAAGGCGACGTCGTCGGTGAACAGGTCCGTGACGTCGATGACCACGGCCGAATCGTCGTCGGACATCACCTCTATATCGAAGGCCATGATGATCGGCTCGAAATTGGAGTTTCGGACTGCGTCGGCGATCGCGGTCGTGTCGTCGGCGAAGTTCTGGTAGGTCACTAGGCGAAGGAACACCCGCTCGCCTTGCTTCTGCCACCGAATGGTCGACGTGTTGGCCTTGGACCCCCCGAAGCCTACTCCGGCCGGCGTAGCAGCGACGCGCGTAAGGAGGAGCATCTCCCGCTCCATCATGTCGAGCGGGATCTCGTAGAAAAGATCATCCCCGATCATATGAGTATCGAAGAGACCCTGGCTGGTGACCGCCTCGTCGGTGATCACGTCGCTGTATGATTTGGCTTCATCTTCCTCGTCGCTCTCCTGCTGATCGGCCTGAAGGATAGGTCCGGCGACCAACGCGGAAGGCCAAAGGCAAACCAGCGCCAGCGGCACCAGCATCAGCTTGATGGAGGCGAGTAGGAAGTGTTTCATGGTTTTCTCGCTATCTCGGAGGGGAAGCATGGCCAAGACGAAGCCCGTTGAAGGGCGGGGATAACGTGAGGGGCCGGCCCAACGCGGTCAACATGAGGTTTCACGTCAGCGCGCGGACGCGTCGCGGGCTGCTCATGCATTCGCGATGCCCGGGTGGGACGAGTACACATGGGACGAGCTTTTTCTGGCGCGGTGTCGGCGGTCGGTTTAACGTGAAATCAGGTTCCGAGACGTCACTAACAGGAGACTGCCGCTTGGAGTGAGATCCGAGCGCTAACTCCATCACGCAAGGAGCGACATATGAACGTCGGCGGAATTATCAAGGGAGGTCTGCTTGCCGGGCTGGTCATCAACCTCGGCGAGACCATTCTGAATAGGTTTGTCGTGGCCGACTCGTGGGAGGGGGTCGCGTCGTTTCTCGGCTACGAACAGAGTGGGATCGATGCCACAATGTACATCCTCATGGGATTCCTGTTGGGGATCGCCGGTGTGTGGCTCTACGCCGTCGCTCGTCCTAGACTCGGCGCGGGCCCGGCGACCGCGTTCAAGATCGGCTTCGTCGTCTGGTTCTTCGCCTGGTTCTGGCAGAATGTCGCGTTCATGACGCGGGGCGACCTGTTCCCGATGGAGCTGCTCTTGATCAGCACCGTGTGGACCCTGGTCGAGACGCCCCTGGCGATCATGGCGGGTGCCTGGCTCTACAGCGAAGCCGGGGGCGCAGCCAGCGAGGCCGGGGGTGCAGGCAGCGAGGCCGAGGGCGTGGCCGCCTGACCCCTTCGTTTCGCCCCGACGATCAGGACAGGCTCGAGGTTCGGCTCCAAGCTCCTTGTCGGCCATATTTTTTGACCACACGAGCGCGCTACCGTTGTAGCGTAGAGAATGAAGCAGACTCTCGTTCTTGCACTCGTGGGGCTCGTTATGGTGGCGACCTGGCTGGGTAGGTCGCGTGAGGAAGCACCGTTGGAGAGTGGCACTTTCTTGGTGTACGACATCAGTGGCTCGATGATGCGCCTGACCTTCTCTCCGGCCGGCCCAGACGAATTCAGCACCAGCTTCGAGTATGCGGATGAGAACGGGACGTTCGGAACGGACGAGCTGCCGGCTACGCAGGGTGACATGGTCGACACCCGCATGCGAACGGCAGATGGGCGCATCTTCGAATTGGCTTCGCTCGGACCGCTATGGGTACCACCGAGCGAGGTGCGCGAGGGTGGGAGCGCTCACGGCACCCGAATCGACTACCTCCGCCGTTGGGAGGACTGGGACGTCGGCGTGGTGACGGCCGGGGTCGGCGTGGGTCCGGCGCTTCGCGGCGAGTGGTACTACGACACGCAGACCGGCTTCCTGGTCGGAGGTATGAAGAGTACTGCGGTTACGGCCCCAGGTGAGGGGCTCTCCTTCACGCTCACGGACAGCAACCTCCCGGATCTGGGTCCCCGCTAGACCGCTGCTGAAGAAATGCAGCGGATCGGCGAGGCCTGCAGATCCGAGAAGAGGAGCCCGCACCGTGGAAACCAACACGAAACACAGTGTTTACGAACACCCCGATGGACGACGCGAGATCATCAAGGAAGGCTTCTCCTGGCCGGCCTTCTTCTTCGGACCGCTCTGGGCGTGGAGGAAGGGGATGGGCGTGTTGGGCTTCGCCCTGCTCGCCGTTGGCCTGTTCCTTCAGTCGATGCCCCTGCTCTTCATCGACTCTATCGGAGCGGCCGGAATCCTCGTTTATCCGATCGTCATGGTCGTCGTGTTGACTTGGATAGGCGGCCAAGGAAACGCGTGGCTACGCAAGAACGCGTTGAACCGTGGTTTCAAGCCGACCTCGGTATCTGCACCGAGCGGAGGCGGTTAGTTCCCCACCCGCTCCTTGATCCGAATCCCCGCCAGCTTGGCTATCGCGCCGAGCGTCGTTTGCGCCGCGTTGAGTCCGAGCGTGAAGTCCGCGTCCGAGAAGGTCTCGAACAAGTCCGTCGTCTGGTGCCAGTGCGGATTGGCCCCATTGCCCGTCTCGTAGAGGCGGCGGTTCTCGCGTAGGCTCACCGCAGGGACCAGATCCATGAAGGGCGTCGAGTCGGTATTGCTCATCGCGTTGCTGAGCACGGCCGGATAGTCCGTCGCGTGCATTCGGTTGGCGTTGATCAGCGCGAGCCCGAGCTGGGCCGACTCCTCGGCGAACGCCGAGTTGAGTTGGAACTCGACATCGACATCGGCGTCCAACGCCTGGTTGAAGGTCACCGGATTGCCGTGGTCCCACATCATCATGTCGTGCTGGATCATGCCGAGCCACCGCGGCTCCGGATACTGGCCGGACCCGGCCGGGTTTTCGATACCCTGAAGCTCGGCGCGCTGCTCGACGTACGAGCCGGCCCCGTTGAGCCCGGTTTCCTCGTTGTTCCAAAGCGCGAAGCGGATGGATACGTCGGACTCGACGTCCGATGAGGCGAGCACACGAGCGATCTCCATCACTAGCGCGGTGCCCGACCCGTCGTCGTTGGCGGCCTGACCCCCGCCGCGCCCGTCCATGTGCGCGCTGATGATGTACATCTCACCTGGGTTGGTGCTTCCGATCTTGGTTGCGTACACCTCCTCGCGGGGTTCCGGATCGGGCGTCGGAGCGTCCCGTGGGACGCGGGGTGTGTACATGTAGTGGAGACGGTCCGTCTCGTATCCCCACCCGCGCAGCTGCTCCTCGATCCAGTCGACCGCAGCCGCGTTGCGGGGCGTGCCCTGCTCGCGGTCACCGAACTGGGTCAGCCCGCGAACCAACTCCTTGTAGCTGTCGAAGTCGAGAAGGCTCACGACCCGCTGGTGCATGCTGTCCGCCGCCGTCATGGGCACTCCGCCCAGAATGTTGCGGAGGTTCCGTCGAAGCGTCGGTGGATCGCTCGCCCTGCCATCCCGCGGTGAGCCGGGCCGCTGTTGGGCTTCGGCTGCCACCGCCGGCACACCAACGAGGGCGAAGAGGGCAAAGGATATGAAACCGACTCGAATGAGACCGGCTCGCAGGGGACGGCTGTTGGCCAAGAACCCGACCGGGAAGGTGCTGATGGGATCGTGCATGTGCCTACACCCCTTTCTCGCGGAATCCGATCCGATGATAGGGATTCACCACGCTGGTCGCCACGTTCTTGAGGTGCGCGCTGACGCGTTTCAGATACCGCAGGTAGATCGCCACCGTGGCCGCATGCCCCGACCGTCCTGACAACGCTTCACCCGAGCACAAGACCATCAGGTTTTCGTCTACCTTGGATGCGATGATCGTATGAGACCCGATGATCCCCCTCGCCCGAACCACGTCCGGTCCCTCGAGTGCGGGCACGATGTCGTCGAACATCCGACCCATGCTCTTCTCGATCTCAGCCACCTCGCCGTGTAGCTCGAGCCCATCGAAGGGTCCCGGAACCGCGGACGCCAACTCGACGATGTTCTTGGTGTAGTCGCCGATCCGCTCGATGTCGATGACAATCGCGGTGAGCACGAGCCCCAGGTTGATGTCCGGCTTGGACGACACGGACATGTGCGTGACGATCTTGCGACGCACCCTCCGCTCGTACTTGTTGAGCTGCTGATCGCGCTTGTAGATGTCGGTCTCGAGCGCGCCCTCTGAGTGGAGCTGCTTGACGGCGTGGTCGAACATGTCGTGTGAGGCTCGAAGCATCAGGATGGCTTCGTCATATGCCTCCTGAAGCGGGCCTTGGGATCTGAAAAGTGTGACGATTTCCTTCCACATAGCCTTACTACCCCCTCGCCAAGAAAATGAACGTCAAGGGTATGACGTGTAGCGCGATATAGACGGAGAACACAGTGGCCGTGCTCGCCTTGGATCGGGCCGCGAAGGCGCCCCACCTCGTCGCGAGCCCGATGGGCAGGGCCTTCAGCGGATAGAAGACAAGAACAGCAAACACGTTGAACGTCAGGTGAGCCAGTGCTACGGTCATGGCCGCTGGCTCTCCGGTTCCAAGCGAGGCGAGAATCGCGGTGATCGTCGTCCCGATATTCGCCCCGATGGTGTATGGAAAAATCTGACGGAGGGTGAGGACCCCAGTGCCCGCCAAGGGAACGATCAAAGAGGTCGTCGCGGAGCTACTCTGCACCGTCGCTGTCGCAACGACACCCAGCGTGAAGCTCGCGGCGTCGTTGCGAAAGAGGACCCTGTCGAAGAGTCCGCTCATACGCTCCAGCACGGCACCTCGCATCAATACGAGCAGCCCCCGCAGCGCGAGCAGCAGCAAAACCAAAGCCAGAATGAGCAGCACGAGCGGGTTGGTGACTATACCCGCGATGAAGTCGGCGGGCGGATCCCTGAGGGCCTTGAGAGGGCTGTCCCAGCTCACGCCTCCAGCTGCACCGGCGAACATCTCCTGCAGACGGACCGCGGTTCGCTCAATCGGGTGAAAGTAGACCTCCACCGGCAGGAGCGTGAACGCCGCGAGCACGTTGAAGAAGTCGTGCACCGTGGAAGCCGCGAAGGCCCGTTCGAACTCCGCCGGACGGGTCACGTGCCCGATCGACACGATCGTGTTCGTAGTTGTCGTTCCGATGTTCGCGCCCATGACAATGGGTACGGCGGTCCCAATGTCGATCGTACCGGCCCCCACCATGATTACAACCAAGGTGGTGGTGGTCGAGGAACTCTGGACGAGACTCGTGGCCAAAAAGCCGATGAACAGGCCAGAGACCGGGTTCGACGCAAAGCTCAGGAGCTGATCCGCGAGCCCTCTTCCGCCAAACGTCTCGAAGGCGGTGCCCATCAACTCGATACTCAGGAAAAACAGTAACAGCAGGAAGAGGAAGTAGATGACGCCGCCGATCACGCGGATCGGACTGGCCTTGCTGTGGATCTGCAACGGTGTCGTGTCGGGCACCAGAGGCGGGTCCTGTTGGGATTTCACCGGTCAGCGAACCAGAAACTATAAACTCGCCGCCTTTGGGCAAAATCCTCACAAGCCGCTTGCCATCGGCATAGATCCTGGGCCTGGGCTATCTATCCGTCCAGCAACACGTTACTCCGGAGGAACGCCGTCACGGACGCCACGATCTCTGGCCATTCGGGGGCGCAATCGTTGTGTGCGCAGTCTAGCTCCAAGATTTCGAGTCCCTCGCGTGTAGCCGCTAGCGCCTCTGCGTGTGCGAACGGAATCACGTCGTCGCGGGTGCCGTGCATCAAGAGGACCGGGCCTGAAAAGTCCGAGACAGCACGCCGATTGTCGAAACGATCACGCACCAAGAAGCCAGGGACGAACATCTGTCTGGCCATCGCCGTTGCGGAGCTGAACGTGGACTGGAGAACCAACGCTCGAATGGGCCGATTCAGCGCGAGATCTGCGGCTATCCCTCCGCCCAACGACCTTCCGTGTGCGACGATGCGGTCGGCGTCAACGTCGTCTCGCGCGACGAGCCAATCGAACGCAAGGGTGAACGTCTCGAGAAGGCTCGAACGGGAGGGCTTGCCCTCAGAGTGACCGTATCCAGGAAACTCGACCGCGAGTGCATTCAGCCCTGCCGATGCGAGGCGCTCCATATCGGCGTGCCAATCCTCGATCAGCTCACCGTTGCCGTGTGCGAAGATGATGGTCGGCCTGCGAGCATCCCCCTCGGCTCTGAAGAACCATGCCTCGACCCGTCCGAACGAGGCTTCGAGCCACACCTGGATGACATCGGGCGGCGCGGATGCCGTTGGGCGGGGAGAGTCGCGTTGGAAGCTTCCGGGAAAAGCCATTCTGCGTTGAAGAACGAAGATCAGCGTAAAATAGCCCAGTATGGCAATAGCCAGCACGCGTCCGATGAGCAGCACTTGGGGCATTCGCATGATCCTCCAGCAGGTGACTACCTCCAGCAGGTGACTACCTCCAGCAGGTGACTACCTCCAGCGGTGACCTCCCAGCCGTGACCCCCCAGCGGTGACTCTACAGCACTCCCGCTACGGCCCGCTCCTGCTCGAGGCGGAGCTGGGCCGCCCGGGCGCAACCCTGCATGACCTGGAAGTAGCGCTGGACCCAATCCTCACCGAGCTCATACGGGTGGGGACCGTCTCCGCGACCGGCAAGCATCCTGTTTCGGTTGAACGCGTTGTCGAACTCCGAGTGGTTCGAGAGGAGCACACTCGCCCCTGTGGCGGCGGCCTGCTCGGCAATGTGCTGCTGCGCGTCGATATAACTCTGGAAGTTCTCGATTCCCGGATCCGGTGTGCTGTTCACGAAATTGAACGCCGTGCCCCCCGAATAAGCCACGTTGACCGGCCTGCCGTCGTCGAAGACCGTGAACGTGTACGACAGCGTGCCTGGCGTGTGTCCCGGAGTCTCCCAGATGGTGAGGGTCGTGTTGCCGAGCGTGAGCTCCATGCCGTCCGTCGCCACGATGTCGCGCGACGGAGCCATGGTGCTGTAGCGGTTCGGGTAGGTCTCCACGAGCTCCCAGTCGGCGCCACCCATGACGACCTGGGCGCCGTAGCGTTCCTGCAGAATCTGGGCGCCTCCGATGTGGTCACCATGCGCGTGGGAAATGACGACGTATCGGATGTCCCCGGGATCGAGGCCGAGTCGTTCCAGCCCACCGATGATCAATTCTTCCGAGTTGTAGGGGAAGACCGTGTCGATGATGATGATGCCTTCACTCGTGGTGAGGGCCCATGACGTGTGAATCTTTCCGCCCACGAAGTAGAGGTTATCGAAGACTCTTGCGGATTCCGCGTACCAAGTCTCGCGGGCAGGCACGTTGGTGGGGTCCCTGACATAGCGTGGCAGGTTATCGCTCGTGTTTACGCGACCGCTCGCCGGAAGGAGGCAAATCCGGTTGAGCGTGCCGAGGAACTCGAAACCAGCCGCCCTCTTCGCCGATCGCAGGGCCGCCTCGATCTCCGCGTCGAAGTCCCGCAACGCTGCTGCGTTCTGCGCTGATCCCTTTGCCGGGAGCGATCCTGCCGTGATCGCCAGGATTACAAGGAGCCTACCGACACGCGAGCTCACGATTCTCCTCCTGGACGTCGGCGACGGGGGTTACCTACTCCCCTCGCTACTCCTATCGTGGAATCGGCTCATAACCTCGAATCGCTTGTTTCCCCGAATGGTAGCTCTCGGTAATGGCCTGCATCACCAGATTCGGGAAGTCCTGCCGCAGAGTGAAATGCCTATAGGACGACATCTGCATCATGAGAATAGTCACCATGTCTTCAACAGGATCGATCCAAAAGACGGTTCCGTAGGCCCCGCCCCAACCGAAGGTTCCCGGTGTGACCGCCTGCCGTGACCTGTCCGGATCCGTCAACATCGTGAACCCCAACCCGAACCCATAAGCGTCGGCACCCTTGATATAGATGGGAAGGTCGCCCGTGTGATTGCTGATCATGAGGTTGACCGTGGTGGGGCTCAGCAGCCGGACGCCATTGAGCTCACCGCCGTTCAAGATCATCTGGGAGAACCTGAAGTAGTCGGCCGCCGTGGACGACAGCCCGAAGGTACCGCCGAAATACGAGGTGGGCTCGGGGGTGCGTGGCTCGATCCTTAGCTCGATCGTGTTGCCCGGACCCGTAGGACTGTAGACCGCAGCCACCCGATCCACCTTCGACGCAGGCACGTTGTAGTGCGTGTCGACCATCCCCAATGGGTCGAAGATGCGCTCCCGGAGAAACTGGTCGAGGCGCTGGCCCGAGATCCGCTCGACGAGGAGCGCCACATAGTCCGTGGAGCTGCCGTAATTCCACTGGTCCCCCGGATGAAATGCCAGGGGGAGTGAGGCCCGCGCAACGAAGGTTTCCTCTAGTGTCGTCGTGCGACGGGGGATCTGCTGCTCTTCTTCAGTGAGCAGCTCCCGATCCGGATCTACGCCTGCGGTATGGCTCAGGACGTGGCGGAAGGTGATGGGCCGCTCCGCCGGAACGCGTAGGACGCCTCCGTCTACCTCGACGACTACTTCCTTGTTCGCGTATTCCGGCATGAACTTGGAAATCGGGTCGTCCAGAAGGAAATAACCCTCCTCGAAGAGCATCATGAGCGCCGTGCTCACGATGGGCTTGGTCATCGACATGATCACAAAGATGTCGTCCGTGCCCATTCTGTCGTTCCCTTCTATGTATCTATGCCCCTGGGCCTTGAGGTGGACGATCTCACCCCTTCTCGCGACGAGTGTCACCGTCCCCGCTACCATGTCGGAGTCGATGTAGCGTTGCATGGCCGCGTCCAACCGCTCGAAGCGCTCGGACGACATGCCCACACTCTCCGGTGAGGCCATGGGGAGGTGTTGGGCCTCGACCGGCGACGGGAAGGTGAGCACCATCTGGGCCGCCACGGTAAGGATCGCCACCACCGCGGCGTGAACCGTCAGACGCCATCCTTGCGAGACCTTGCGATAGGCCGTGAATCCTTGCTTCTCCATTACCGTGTCTCCTCCGATTGGGACTGCCGAGACGTCCATGTTTCCGTCTGCATGTGGGCTGCCGCTCGAATCGCATGGGCCATGGCTGCGTTCAGGCCCGGCGCTCGGGTCACATCTGGCGGACAAAATGACCCCAGTCTACACCCGGTGGCAAGCGAATGATTTACTCTGGAGTGAATCGACTCGATCTCACGGTACTGGCGTGCCCGCTCCGAGGCGATAGGTTGGGTCAGCACCTTACTTACAACAAGGAGCTAGGATCATGATTGAACGTCGATCCCAACGAAGCTCGACCCCCCTGCCCCTCGGCATCGCGACCTGCCTCCTGCTCGTCCTCGTTTCTGGCGCATCAGCGTCCGCTCAAGAGGTCGATGACGAGTGGACGGTGTCACCGGAGGCGATCGAGGCGGCACGGTCGGCCCCACTCTTTCAGACTGACGACGTGTTGGAGCTCACGCTGTACGCCGACTTCAACAGCATCAGAAGACGGGATCGTGGGGACGACGCGGAAGAGCGGCCGGCCCTCGTTTACGTCGACGGGGAGGGGTCCGAGGCAACCCTCGAGCTGAAGGTCCAAACGCGTGGTAACTGGCGCCGCGACTCTGGCAACTGTGCGTTTCCTCCCATCTGGCTCGACTTCGACAGGGACGATGAGGGGCTCGTCGGTACCGTCTTCGAGGGGCAGAACCGGCTCAAGCTTTACGTGACGTGTCGGCCCGGAAGGGACGACTTCGAGCAGTACATCTACACGGAGTACGTGATCTATCCGGCCTACAATGCGCTGACAGACCTGAGTTTTCGGGCGCGCCCCGCCCGGGTCACCTACGTGGACACATCAGGCGACGATGACACGTTCACCAGCAACGCCTTCATTCTCGAGCACAAGTCCCAGATGGCCGCGCGCAATGAAGCCGTTCCCATCGATCTCACGCAGCTCCATCCGGGGCTGGCCGATCAGCAGAGCTCGGCCGTAGTGGAGCTGTTCAACTATGCCATTGGGATGACGGACTACTCGCTCACCGGCTCCTCGCTCCCCCCCGCCCCGCCACACAACGTCGAGATGATCCGCGGCATGGATGACGGCGCGATGCTCCCGGTCTCCTACGACTTCGACTGGTCGGGGACGGTCAACACCCGCTATGCGGAACCCGCTCCGCAGTTGGACATTCGGAACGTCCGCGAGCGGATCTTCCAGGACTTCTGCCGAGAAATCGACTACGGGCCGATCTTTCAACTCTTCACGGAGAAGCGGGAGGAGATGCTCTCGGTGGTTAGAGACTTCGATGGGTTGGAGGAGGACCGCAGGAATCAGGTGATCGAGTACTGGGAGGACTTCTTCGAGATGGCAGCGGACGAGGGGCGGCAGGACCGCATACTCAGGGATTGCAAGAGGATGCCGGGCTGAGTTGAGGATAGTCCCACGCCAATTCGGTACAGGCCTCTTACGAAGGCCGGACGCCGGCCTTACGTGCCCAGCATTGCGACCGCCGCCCCACGGACGTTAACCTCAGAACGGCCGATGTTTGTGGCGATTCTCCAATCCATGCCGGGGTGATTTCGGTGCCCTCCTTTTCCCAACGGATCCGCCGCTCCCGCGGCACACCGATCGCGGCTCTCCTCGTCACCGCGCTGGCCTTGGTCGCTTGGCTGGGTTACGAGGCCCTGGATTCGGCTGCGTCGCACCGGCGCACCGCCGAAGCGGTGCTGAGAGACTACGCCTTGGTCTCGGCCACCCAGTTTGCAGGCTTTATCCGCAACGAGCTCGACGAGGTCATCGACGAGGTGCTCGTACCGGTGTCGAGATCCCGCGACGTTGCTTCGCCTCTCGCCATCGGGAGGCGGTTGGACGATGGAGCGAGAGAAGCAAACTGCCGGTGCCCCTCCCTCCAGTCGCCGCTTCTCCTCTTTCGGGTAGACCCCTCCGGCTACGTCACAGTAGTGCCCGACACCGTATCCCCTCGAGTGCGAGAACGGTTGGCTGAGCTCGTGGTGCCTGAAGAGGAAGCCGACAATACCGCGCCTCAGCAGGCGGTTAATCCCCGTAGCCGTCTCGTTACATCTCCGTCGGGCGATCTCCTCGACGAGCCCGTTGCGCTGGGGTTCCTGATCTCCGAAGACGAGGACGGGGTTGCCGAACCCACGTACGGATTCGTGGTGTCGACGGCCGCGCTCGATGAGCTCTTTCTGGATTGGTTCGACGACCGAAGCCTTCTCCCAGAGGCGGTCGTCGGAGTGGACGTGCCGAACGACTCCGTGCTCCACGTGTCGATCGAAGCCCCGGCCGGGCTCGAGTTGTTCGCGTCTTCGGCACCCTACACGGAAGAGCCCGGCGCGACTGTGCCGATCCGCGGGCAGAGATACGGCAATTTGGTGGTTCATGCGACGGTCCGCCCGGATGCTGCCGAAAGACTCATCATCGGGGGCCTGCCGAACTCCCGGCTCCCCCTTCTCGCGACACTTCTGTTATTGACCCTCGGCGTAGGCGCGGCTGCGTTCGTCCAGCTGCGACAGGAGCAGGGCTTCCACCGTCTACGTGAGGACTTCGTCTCCAGCGTCTCGCACGAGCTTCGCACGCCTCTTGCTCAAATCCGGATGTTCTCCGAGCTCCAGAAGGCCGGGAAGCTGCCGTCCGAGGAGGACCGGGAGCGGGCAACGTCCGTCATCGACCGAGAGGCCCGACGACTCAGCCATTTGATCGACAACATCCTACAGTTCACGAGCCTTCGTCGAACATGGGGCCAGGGGATGCGACGGGAGCGGCTGGACCTCGGCCACGCCATCTCAGAGGGCTTGGATTCGGTCACGCACCTTCTCGAGGCCGACGACATGAGGGTGGACCTTACACAGGAGCCGCATCTCTGGGTGCACGCAAACGGGGACGCCGTGACCCGGATCGTCGTGAACCTGCTGGACAACGCGATCAAGTATGGCCCGCCCGGGCAGACTCTGAAGGTGGGCG
Organism: Longimicrobiales bacterium; assembly: GCA_965249775.1. GTDB lineage: Bacteria > Gemmatimonadota > Gemmatimonadetes > Longimicrobiales > Gaopeijiaceae > UBA822. The sequence goes on along the minus strand of OZ252253.1, from coordinate 546,958 downwards.
TGAGCGGAGCCGATGGAGTCGTCAGGCTCTCCGTCGAGGACGAGGGCCCTGGGGTGCCAGTCGCCGATCGAGACCGCATATGGAAGGCGTACCGGCGGCTAGATCGCGATGTGAGGGCCCAGGTACAAGGGAGTGGGATCGGCCTGTCGGTGGTCAGCGAACTGGCGTCGCTCCACGGAGGACGAGTGTGGGTAGACGAGGCGGAAGGGGGAGGCGCACGCTTCGTCCTGGAGCTTCCGCTCATGGAGGAATCAGTGGGGGCCGAGGAGCCCGCGCTCGCGCGGGAGGCGGCCTCATGAGCCGAATCCTCATCATCGAAGACAACCCCGACCTCGCCTTCGGGTTGAGACGGACTTTGGAGTTCGAGGGTTTCGATGTAGCGGTGGCAACGGACGGAGTGAGCGGCCTTCAGAAGGCGCGAGAGGCCGACACCGAGCTCGTTGTCTTGGACCTCATGCTCCCCCGGATGGACGGCTTCAAAGTTCTCAAGGAGCTGCGTAAGAGCGGGTCACGCGTCCCCGTGCTCGTGCTCACCGCCAAGAGCGAAGAACCCGATCTGGTGATGTCCTTTGACAGCGGGGCGGATGACTACGTCACGAAGCCGTTCAGCACAGTAGAGCTGCTCGTCCGCGTGCGCGCACTCCTGCGCAGGGGCGGGCGGGCGGCCAGCCGCCCGAACAACGGACCAGCGCGCTTCTCCTTCGGAGATGTTCGTGTGGATACCGAATCGCGCACGGTGGAGAACGCGGGAACGCCCGTCCAGCTCACTCCCAAGGAGTTCGACCTCCTTCAGGCACTACTCCGGCGCGACGGGGCGGTAGCCTCGAGAACCGAGCTCTTGGAGGAGGTCTGGAAGTATGCCAACCCCGAAGTCATGACCAGAACCGTGGACATCCACGTTGCCGAGCTTCGACGGAAGCTGGAGGCCGACCCGTCGGATCCCGACCACCTGTTGACGGTTCGAAAAGCGGGATACCGGCTGCAGGCCTGACACTCCGCCTTTACACACTTCCCTCCCAATCCTTACCAAAGCCCGACCATGGGCGGCGGTCTCGCGGAGTAGCTTTCTCACCGCAGTACCGCTGCTGCAGGACATCACTATCACTGTTCGATACGGAGAGGGATCGTAATGCGTCGAGAACTGAAGACCGGTAAGTGGAGAGCGGGTGCGTTATGGATCGGGTCCGCCTTCGTGGCGTCTCTCGCACTCGGAGGGTCACTCGCGGCGCAGCAGACGGCGGTCGAGATGACGCTGGAGCGGATGGTAGATCTCAGCCTGAGCAATAGCTTCAGAATCCGGAACCTGAACCTGAGCATCGAGCGCACCCAGCACCGCTTGAGCGCAGAAGAAGCCCGCCTCAGGTCGAGCGTGTCTCTGAACCTGTCCGCGCCGGAGTTCGAGTCGAGCTCGGATCCCAGATGGAACTCCACGCTCAACAAGAATGAGATCATTCACAACACCACCAGGCGGTGGGAAGCCAACCTCTCGATCCGCAAGCCGTTGATCCTCTTCGGGTATCCGACGAACGGCTATTTCTCGCTCAATAACCGCGTCTATCGGTACCTCCAGATAGAGAACGACGGGGCCCGCGACCTCAACTACTACAATCGATACTTCATCCAGTACACCCAGCCGCTCTTCCAGCCGAACACCCTGAAGAACGACCTCGAAGAGGCGCAGCTGGACCTGGAGGAGTCGGAGCTGGAGTTCTACGACGACGTCGTGGAGATCGTCGACGATCTCTCAGACGACTACTTCGACCTCTTCGAGGACGCGTACGGCCGGGTGATCAACGAGACCCTCGTCGCAAACCTGGAGCTCGCAGTCGGGGCTGCGGAGGGCTTCGCACAGGCGGACCCCGATCGCGCGATCGACCTCGATCAGGCGCGAGTCGATCTCGCGAATGCTCGGCAGCAGCTCGAGCAGTCATTGAGCCAGTTCCGGATCCGGTCAGCCAGCGTCAAGACCCGACTCAATCTCGCCGCGTCGGATTCGATCACGCTGAATCCGGTCATCATGGTGGACCCGGTCCAGATTGACGTCGAGCAAGCGACTCAGTATGCCCTGGAGCTCACGCCGCGGATGAGGCAGCTGGACATTCAGTATCGGCAGAACGAGCTCGACCTCGACCAGACCAAGGGGCGCAACTCCTTCCGGGTGAACCTACGACTCAGCTACGGACGGGAGAATCTGGATGCGCAGTTCGGGCGAGTCTTTGGATCGCCGACCAACACGTACTCGGTCGATATCAACGCGTCCATCCCCATTTATGATGGAGGGGAGCGCAGGTCGCGCATCGCGTCCTCGGAAATCAGTGTTCAGCAAACCGCACTGCGGATCGAGGAGGCCGAGACGCAGATCGTCTCGAACGTCGAGAATGAGGCCCGCAACGTCACCGAGTACCAGAACCGGGCGCTGAACATGGAGGACAACCTCGAGCTTGCGGCCGGGCTGTCGGCGTCGACGCTGGCCCGGTACCTCGATGGTATGGCTTCGATGTTCGACGTTCTCCAGACCTTCCGCACCGAGGCCGAGACGGCCGACAATCTACTCGACGCCTATCTGGGCTGGCGCAACTCGCTCCAGAGGATTCAGCGGACGACCTACTTCGACTTCGAGCTCGGCCTGCCGGTGCTCGAGCGCTACGGAGTGCGCCTGCCCGGCGACGACGACGACACCTGATCGGCCGCGGGGGGGAGCCAACTCCGCCGAATCAGTCGTAGATTGTCTCTCTCCGGCCAACGCCGGGGAGAGACTTCTCTATATGAGCGGACTTCGATTCAGCGTACTCAGGGAGGCACCCATGGCTCTACGCCCCGCGGTGGCGATCGCATTGTTCTCAGTGATCGCATTGTTCTCTCCGATCCTCACGACGCCAGCCGTGGCGCAGGAGCTCAGCCCTAGAGACGAGCTCTTCGCCCACTCCGACGAGTTCAGACGGGAGGTAATCCGCGTCACCGACGGAGTGTATGTGGCGGTCGGCTTCGCCCTGGCGAACGTGATCCTCGTCGAGGGCGACGACGGGGTCCTCATCATCGATACCACCGAAGGCGTGGGCGCCGCTCGGGAGATCAAGGCCGAGTTCGACCGCATCACGACCAAGCCGGTGCGAGCGATCATCTATACGCACAGCCATCCGGATCACATCAGGGGCGCATCAGCGTCTGCGGGCGATGCGGAGCCGGACGTTTATGTGCACGAGTCGTTCCTTCCCGAGAACCGACCCGCCGGGGTCGGCAGGGGAGCCCGGGACGGCGGCAATCAGTTCGGGGGGGCGTTGCCGGATGAGCTCCGGCCGAACGCTGGTATCGGGCCCCGGCTCGTGCTGGGAGGTGGCGGTGGGTACCTGGAGCCGACCGTCGCGTTTCCGGGAGAGCGCTACGAGTTCGAGGCTGCGGGGATCAGGGTGGAGCTGGTCCACGCTCCGGGCGAGACCGACGACCAGATCTACGTCTGGCTGCCGGAACGGAGAATCCTCTTCCCAGGAGACAACTTCTATAGGGCGTTTCCCAACCTCTATGCGATCCGCGGTGTGCCGCTTCGACGTGTGGACCACTGGGTAGAGAGCCTGGCGAAGATGATCGAAGAGGAAGCCGAGTACCTGGTTCCGAGTCATACGCGGCCGATCATCGGAAGCGAGGACGTAGGGGCCGCGCTGCAGGCGTCTCACGATGGCGTGAAGTCGGTGCTGGATCAGACCATCGCCGGGATGAACCGGGGGCTGAGGCCCGACGAGCTGGCGCGAACCGTGCAGTTGCCCGAGGAGCTCGCTCGGAATCCCTTCCTGCGGGAGTTCTACGGGACGGTCGAATGGGCCGTGCGCACGATCTACAGCTACCATCTCGGATGGTTCGACGGCAATGCCACGAGCCTGTTCCCGCTCTCCAACTCCGAGCGGGCAGAGCGAGTGCTCGCGCTGGCCGGAGGGACCGGCCCGCTGCTCGCCGAGGGTCAGAGCGCGTTGGATCGGGAGGATCACCAGTGGGCCGCCGAGATCGCAGACTACGTGCTTCTCGTGCAGGAGGATAATACGGACGCGCTGTTGCTGAAGGCCGACGCCCTCGAGGCGCTCGGAGAGCAGCAGATCAGCGCGAACGCTCGGAACTGGTACCTCACGAGCGTGCAGTGGCTGCGGGAGCGGGCCCGAGCAAACTAGCGCGCCCCTGATCCCCGTGATGACCTTCGACGACTTCTCCCGCGCGGCCCAGGAGGTCTTCGAGGGCATACCAGAGGAATATCGGGAGGGCGTCGAGGGCGTCACGACCGTGGAAGCGGCGGAGACGCATCCCGAGCTCCCCGGCGTGGTCACGATGGGTGAGTGCCTCACACAGGCCTACAACACCGAGTGGCAGGGCCCCGAGACCACCCGTTCCCGGGTGGTCCTCTACTACGGCTCGTTCCGCCAGATCGCGCAGGACGATCCCGACTTCGATTGGGAGGGGGAGCTCCGCGAGACCATCACCCACGAGCTCCAACATCACCTGGAGTCCCTGGCGGATGAGGACGCCCTCGAGGCCATGGACTACGCCATGGACGAAGCCTTCAAGCGGGAGCGGGAAGAGCCCTTCGACCCTTGGTACTTTCAGTGGGGCGAGGCCTTGGGCGAGGGGATGTATCGGGTGGACGACGAGCTGTACATCGAGCGGGTACTCGGTGCCGCGGAGTTCGACAACCTCGAGGAGATCGACTTCACCTGGGAAGGCCAGGACTACCGGATCCCCCGGCCCGAGGAGCTGGGGGACGTCCACTTCGTCGTCGTGGGCGGCATCGCTGGGTACCTCCAGCTCGTCCTGGTGCGGCAAACCTCGTGGAGCCAACGACTCAGAGGGGCCTTGGCCCTGCGCTCTGAGGGGCCCGTCGTCCTGGAGAGCGGTGCCGAGGCACGGCGGGTCGCCCCGAGTGGCCACGACCCGGGGCGTGACGACCCCGCTCGTGACGGCACCGGTCGCGACGGCATCGATGGCGACGGTATCGGTAGCGACGGTATCGGTGGCGAACCTAGCCCGCCCTAGTCGCCTATCCTGTCACTGTCTCGATGAGGCGGGCGGCCGCAGCCACGATCTCAGCGTTGTCGCGCGCGGTCGTGCCGTCCGCCAGCTCGAACGTATCCTCGAGACCAGCGCGCGTGTCGTACCCCAACTGGGCAGCCAACTCGATCAATTGCCAGGCGGTGGCCCGGAACCCGTGAAGGAGTCGCGGTCGGTCGACCTCGGCGGCGTCGAGAACGGCCTCCATCTCGGCTACATTGCGCGCGGCACTTTCGAAATCACCGCCCCGCGGCTCCATCATGAGCCGAAGGCAGTCGGGGGCTAGACCGCTATCGACGCACGTCGACGTCGCCGCGGCGTCGAACAGCCCGGCTTCGACACCCACGCCTTTCTCCATCAGCAGCTCGGCAAGCGCTGGCGAACCAGGTTCGTTGAAGTTGACCGATGCGAAGTCGGGCAGCACCGACCATTCGGTTACCAGCGCGTGCCGCTGCTCGGCATCTCCGACGATCCCGAAATGTGTGCTCACGCCGATCGGCGTATTGGGGACCGCGGCCCGAAGCGCCGTGACGATGCGCCCTACGTCCTCGGCACGCACGCTCTCGCTCGCGCCGGGATCACGAATGTGCACGTGGATCGCCCCCGCCCCGGCCTGCACCGCGCCCCTTGCGGCTTCGGCGAACGCATCTGGCGTCGTCGGTAGCGCCGGGTGGCTGCCTGGTTGGCGACCGCCGTTCAGGGCCCCCTTCAGCAACCTGGTCTCTGCCGATTGGGGAGGTGCGGCATCACAGCCTCCGAGTGCAAGGACGCCGGCCCCCGCTGCGGCGAGGAACTCACGCCGGGACCACGGACCCCATTTCCCCACCGACAGCGGTGATCTCGGTACGGCTCTACGGTGCCCCACGGGGGCGGTATTCAGGTGCATATCTGACATATCATCAAACCATTGGAATCAAATGGGAAAGGCCGATCCCACGCAACACCGCGGGAAACCGAGGGTCACTGTGAAAGCCGAACTGTCGCGGAACAAAGAAGGTGTAGATGAGGCTACCCTCGTGTTCCGCCCTCGCACTCTCTAATGATGAAAACGCAGCATCGAAGTCCCCGAGCCCGGCGTGAACGACCGCCAACCAGAAATTCGCAACATACCCCTGGGATGACCAATCTTCGAGCTGCCTAAGGAGATCGTGAGCTTTGTCGACGGTTCCATGGAGTCCGTACAGTCCGCCCAGGAGGCCCAACCCCACCGCAACGGGCCCTCCGATTTCGACCGCTCGCTCCATAGTGGTGACCGCTTCGTCGAGCCGGTCCTGACGCAGAAGAGTGTCGGCCAGGCCGTGGTGAAGCACCGCAACGTCCGGTGCCTCATCGAGCATGGAACGGAATAGTTTCTCTGACTCGGCGAAGTCTCCGAAGAGATACCGCACCGTGGCTTCCCGGGCTCGGGGACCCGGGTCCAGAGGATTCAATTCCTGCGCACGCCTGTTCGCTGCGAGGGCGGCAGCGTAGTCATGCTCCACATAAGTGAAGTAGAACTCTCGCCACATGTGGACGCGCGCGACGTTGGGGCCGATTTCCCAAGCACGGTCGAGTCCTGCTTTGGCGGCTCGATAGTCCCACTCGTAGAACATCGCGACCAAGGCCCGAGCAAGATGCGCCTCCGGAAGATTCGGATCGAGCTCCAGCGCGAGATCCGCCTCTTGAAGCGCACGAGGCATGGTTTCCTTCTCCGGCCGTATCTGGAATCCCATGGACTGGACCGTGAAGGCCTCTGCCAAGCCCGCCCGAGCAGCGGCAAAACTGGAGTCCAAAGTGATACTCTCCTCGAAGTACGCTGCGGCCGCTACCAAATCGTCGCCTGCGAAGCCGGCTATCAGCTGTCGTCCCTTCAGGTACGCCTCGTACGCTCCAATCTCCTGGCTGCGCGCCACGGGCCGGAGAGAGCCCCCTGCACCTCTGACGTGCTCAGATAGGCGCTCGGCCACCGCGCTCGCGATCTGGTCTTGGATCTCGAAGACGTCCCCCGTCGCCCGGTCGAACCGCTCAGACCACAGGTGATAGCCGGTGGACGTATCAATCAGTTGGGCCGTGATTCGAAGCGCGTCGCCTGCCCGCCGTACGCTCCCCTCCACCAGGTAGGACACATTCAATCGCTTGCCGATCTCGCGGATGTCGGCAGACTGCCCCTTGAATGCGAATGAAGAGGTCCGCGCCACCACGTGGAGATCGGCCAGGCCGGCCAGGACGTTCGTAATCTCCTCGGAAATGCCGTCAGCGAAATATTCACTTTCCTCTTCGGGGCCCATGCTCTCGAAGGGAAGAATCGCGACAGAGTGGGCTTGTGTAGGGACACTGGGAGTTGGTGTTGGTGTTGCTGCTGCGGCGGCTAGTGCGGAGGCCGGCTGCTCGAGCTCGGCAACAGCGGTGGGTGCCATCGGCTCCTCGGGGCGCACCTCGTACGCCCAGGCAAGCACCAGCGCGAAGGGAAAGCCAAGCAAGGTGACGACCAGGACCACGCCAACGGCCCCCTCTGGAAGACCGAGAGAGGGGAACGCGATGTCGGCCACTTGCCAGATAAGGAACGCCACTGCCGCATACACGGCGGCAACCTGATAGACCTTCCTACGACGCAGTTCCGCCAAGAAGGTGCGGACACCGTTCATGATGATCCCTCGCCCGCTCTGATGAGGCCCTTTCCTGCCGGGAATACTATGACGCGTGAGTCCCGACCGCACCACCACTCCGCTTGGCAGCCGCGGAGGCACCCTACCATAGTTGTACGAAAGCCTTCGTAGACAAAACGGTTGCGGTGTGCTATGATCTACGAAGTTCTTCGTATGCGACGTGCCGGTGAGGTCGGTCGGGTGCACGCGCGGACCGATTCTGCGGCACCGGCGAACAATGAACTCGCGACGGAAGAGGGCGATGACAGACGGAACACCCATCACCGAACGAGAGCTCGACATCATGAGCATCCTGTGGCGGTACGGCTCCGGGACGGTCGCCGAAGTCCGCAAAGAGCTCGCTGAGTCGGTGGGCTATACCGGCGTGCTGAAGATGCTCCAGATCCTGGAGGGCAAGGAGATGGTGCGTCACGAACAAGAGGGGCGAGCCTACCGCTACTTCCCTCTCGTGCAGCCCGCCGACGCGGGCGGCCGAGCACTCGGCACGATCGTGGACAAGATCTTTCAGGGATCGGCCGAGCTCGCACTCGCCCGGCTCGTCTCTGGGCGAAGCCTCGACGCCGACGAGGTGAAGCGTATGAAGGCGCTGATTGACGCGGCGGCCGGCACGGAGGACGACTCATGATATTGTGGATGATGTGGGCGACCGCCATCACGGCGTTGCTCGGACTCGCCGCTGTGATCGGAGAACGCGCACTGCGCGGCGGCGGACGTCAGGGTCGTTGGACCTGGGCGACGACGATAAGCGGAGCGCTAGGACTTCAGGCGTGGTCCATCTTCCGAGAGCCTGAACTGGGCTCGGCCGGCGCGGCGGGCGATACACCCTTCCTGGCCGGCCTCGCGGGCCTGCCCGTGCGGGTCGTGGAGGGCATCGAGGTGGTGGCGGTCTCGGCCCCTGCCATGCTCGAGCGCCTCGATCCGATCCTCCTCCTAGGATGGCTGTGCGGAAGTACGATTCTGCTGGCTGGTCTTGTCGGAAACCTCTGGCGACTCCGTCGCAAGGCGAGCCGCTGGAGTGCCGATCGCGTCGCGGGCTTGGACGTCCTGGTTTCTGAGGATTTCGGGCCTGCGCTCGTCGGGGTGTGGTCGCCCCGCATCGTCGTACCGCGCTGGGCGCTCTCGATGAGGCCCGACGCCTTGAGAATGGCATGCGTCCACGAGGCCGAGCACCGCGCAGTCCACGACACATGGCTCCTGTTTGGCGGCGCGCTCTTGGTCGCGCTCACGCCCTGGAACGCTGCCCTCTGGTGGCAGGTCGTGCGACTCCGTCAGGCCATCGAGGTCGACTGCACGAGCGGGTCCTGAACACCGGCTTCTCCAAGGCTTCCTATGGGGCACTCTTGCTCCAGCTGGGCGCCCGCCCCCGTAGCGTCGTTGCCCCACTTGCGGCACTCGCTCAACCGGCTTCACTCCTCGAGAGGAGATTGACCATGATGATGTCCGATGCGAAACGAGTGGGACCGATCCGTATAACCGTGGCGCTCGCCACCGTGGGGCTGCTGGCATTCGCGGCATGCGAGGCGGCTCCACCGACAGCGACGCAGACCTTGTCCGATACCGAAGCGACGGCAACACGGCAGTCATCTGATACCGAAGCGACGGCACGGTTGGTTGAGGTGCTCAAGTACATGTCTACCGACGAGGTAGCTGCGCAGGTCGGCATCATCACTGGCCAGGTAACCGATGGACAGAGCGGAACCCCGATTGCGGCGGTCCAGGTCTATATCTCCAGCCTAGATCTGGGCGGCTTGACGCAGCAGAACGGCCGCTATCTGCTCCAGTATGTGCCTGCAGGCTCGCACACGCTGACGGTTGCCCGGATTGGCTACGTGACCACCCAGATCGAAATCGTGGTGCGTGGCGATCAAACCGTGCAACAGGATTTGACCATCTCCAAGACAAATGGCGTGGCGGAAACGCCACCGAACGGCCCACCGGTGACCCGGGTGACGGCGACAAAGGTGGACGTTGCTGCCGAAGTCGTACGGGAGGAGAGACCAGATATGGCCGTTGTGGAGCGCACCGCGCTGGGCGATGGGCCTGAGCCGCTCATCTATCTCGACGGAATACGGATAGGCTACACCGAAGGGGGAGTTCTCGACATGCTGAACCCGGACGACATCGAGAGCATCGAGATCATCAAGGGCGGCGCAGCCGAGGCCCTCTACGGTAGCATAGCCGCCGGCGGGGTCATCCAAATTGTAACGAAGAGGGAGTAAAGCCGACGAATCGAGTGCCTCGCAGCTCGGGCCGGCCTCCGACTTGATTCCGGGGCGGCACCCGGGCTGGCTACCGAGGGATGATGTATCCCGACGGTGTGTACTGCACAGCACCCGGAAACACCATGTCCTGGATGTCGGAGCGCCCAACGAAGATCGCTGCCGCTGGGGAGGATCTGCTTCGAGGATAGGTGCGCATGAACGTGCCCTCTTCCTCTCTCGTGGGCACTTCGCCACTCAGCGCCAACCGAACAACCTTGGCCATTTCCTCCGGTTGGTCGCGCTGCGGGTAGTGCCCGGCAGTGGGCATGTACCACAATGAACTCTCCACGGGCCGGTCATTCAGGTAGGTAGACCAAACGTGATTGGCAATCCGCACCGGATTGACGGTGTCGAGCAGACCCCAGATGTACGCCACGGGGATAGGGCTCTTCGGAAGATTCTCGAGCCAGCCATACTCGTTCGCCACTCGCTCGAGCAGATATTTGCCGACACCCAGCCTGGCGCCGATCCCATCATTAAACGCCTGAATATCGGCGTTGGCCAGCTGCTCCGGGGATCCCTCGGTGCGCCGCGGTTGGGCTTGGTTGCGGGCTGTTGCTTCCGGTCCCCTCACGGGATCCAGTAGGACGGTCTGTCCCGGAAACAGATTCGCCAGGGGCAGGAACATGCCGCTGTTCGACAAGAAGTGATACGTGACCTCGTACTCCTTGTTCTCATTGGCGAGGTAGTTGCCGAGGAAGGCCAGACCCACGCTGACACCCCGGTCGTGCGTGAAAAGGCTGAAGCTGGTTAATCCGATAATCTCCCTCACGTAGTGGTCTACGAGTTTGGCGTCGTCGGCCAGCATATAGGAGTAGTCGCCCTGGGGTTTGTCGGAGAATCCGAATCCGGGGAAGTCGAGTGTGGCGATGAAATACTCGTCCTCCAGGAACTCGATCATCTCCCTGAAGTCGAAGCTCGACGTGGGATATCCGTGCAGCATGACGATCGCCGGGTTGGATCGAGAGCCGAACGTTCTGTAGGAGACCTGAACCCGCTGACCATTGTTGTTCGCCGTCGTGGACGTCCACTCGAACGTCTGCGCGGCCCGATACCAATCCTCGGCCAAGGGCGAGTAGAACGTAAAATCGGCTTGTTGAGCAGACGCGGGCACCGCAGTCAGACTTGCGCCCCAGAGCACCACTGCTACCAGCTGTCGTCTATTCATTGATCGTCGCCTCATTGATCGTCGCCCCGGAGCATATAGGAGTAGTCGCCCTGGGGTTTGTCGGAGAATCCGAATCCGGGGAAGTCGAGTGTGGCGATGAAATACTCGTCCTCCAGGAACTCGATCATCTCCCTGAAGTCGAAGCTCGACGTGGGATATCCGTGCAGCATGACGATCGCCGGGTTGGATCGAGAGCCGAACGTTCTGTAGGAGACCTGAACCCGCTGACCATTGTTGTTCGCCGTCGTGGACGTCCACTCGAACGTCTGCGCGGCCCGATACCAATCCTCGGCCAAGGGCGAGTAGAACGTAAAATCGGCTTGTTGAGCAGACGCGGGCACCGCAGTCAGACTTGCGCCCCAGAGCACCACTGCTACCAGCTGTCGTCTATTCATTGATCGTCGCCTCATTGATCGTCGCCCCGGTTACCGCGACATGTCGTAGCTCAAGACGAACTGGCTACTCTCGTCGGTCTCGAAGGAGCCCCGTCCCCCGCCGAGGAAGGGGGAGAAGGTCTGGACGCTAATCTCATTGCGAGCGGGAGAAAACCGCATGATGCGCAGCCAACCGTCCCCTCCCCTGTCTCGCTCCTGATAGTCCGACAGCAGCGAGTACACCGTACGGCCCTCCCATACATCCACCCGTTGACCCTCTCCGCCCTCAAAGGGGACATGCCCACCGAGCAACAGGAACAGGTTGGGGTTGTCCTTCAGCTCATCGTAAATCGCCTGTCCCTGCCTACTGAAGTCGGCGGGGTTTCCCGCCCCTATCATGAAGTGCGTTACCACGATGGCACGTCGCGTTTCGTGTTCCTCGAGCACCTCGTCTGCCCAGCGGAGAACTGCGCTATCCGGAGAGGTATCGTACTCCAGATGAAGGATGATGAAGTCCATGCCGGCCGCAGAAAAAAGCTCGTAGTGGTTGTCGTTGGTCTCTCCGTAGTGGCCGCCGTAGTAGTCCCGGCCGTCGAAGCGTCCCACGCCCAGAAAGCGGTTGTACATCCGAGTGGATCCGTCCGCGTCGCCGCCAGGAGACTGGTCATGGTTTCCGACCGCCACGCCATACGGGATGCCCTCGCGGGACCCCGTCGCGATCGGATTTTCCAGCAACGCTATAGCAGCGTCTGCGGCCTCCCACTCCGCGAGGACGTTGTCGCCATTCTGCACGAAGTCTCCGAGCTGGGTCACGAAGGCGATGTTCAAGGAGTCGCGGTTCTCCACGATCCATCGTGTCTGCGCCTCGAAGATTTCCGGGCTCCCGCCGTTCATGCTGGCGGAATAGAACTGCGTGTCCGGGAGAACGATGATCGTGAAGTCATCCTCCGGGCCCGAGCAAGCGGTAAAGGAACCGATCAACAGACCGATCAGTGCGGCGTTCAGGCGAGAGGCGGCGTCTGACATATCAGTGGAGGGTCAGTCCCCGGCCCGGGTCGATCCGCACGATGGTGTAGGTAATCGACTCCGGAATCTCAGAGAAATAGTGCGGCGTGCCTGCCGGGATGATGATGACGTCGCCTTGGGCGACCCCACGCGTCACCGCACCCCCCATGCCCGTACCTGTCCACCCAGGCCCTGACACCATTCGTCGGAGAGCCGTGTTCTCACGCGGCTGCGGATCGAGCAGGTGGCCCCCGGTCACCAAGGTGCCCGAGCCCTCGAGGACCGAATAGACTTCGGTGACCTCGCTGTGGATCGTGCCGGCGACGACGTTCGCCACTGGGCCCCGATGAACGAGAGCGACGCCGACATGGTGCCCGCCCGCATCGATGGTCCGTATCGGCGTGTCCGTGGCGCCCGTAGCGATCGCGCTCTCCAGCGTGGCTTGAAATTCGGCGGCCGTCACGTCGACCGCCGGGATGGACGTCGCACCCTGCGGGAGCGGCAGCGCGAAAGCACTACCTGCGGGAGGAAGCAACAAGGCGATGGACAGCAATCCGGATCCCAATCTAGAGAGAGACATCGAGACCCCTCCTGAGAATATAGTAGAGCACTATTCTATAAACGACTGACTAACAGCTAGTTACCGCACGTCCACTACTGCCACTCCACCAGCTCGAGATGGGTCGAGTCGTCAAACCCCTCGGCTGTCGCTGCCCCGATGTCGTGGCGATCCATGAAGAGCGGCATTCCTTCTCCTTAATGGATGTAGGGTCGGAGGCCCAGCGCTCCGGTGTGCAAGGAGTGTGGGCATCTACGGTGCCGGGTGCAAGGTAGGTCCGCGGACATTCATGCCGCTGCGTATGACATATTTATGTATATCTAGTATGTTTATCTGTATGCGAACCACGCTAAACCTCGATGACGACCTGATGCGGTCGATCAAGCAGCACGCTGCTTCCACCGGACGCACCCTCACGTCGCTTCTTGAAGAGTCGCTGCGGGAGTTGTTGATACGGGTGGAGAGTTCCGGGGAGTGTTACACACTGGATTGGGTGCCAGTGGAGGGTGGCGTACAACCGGGTGTCGATCTCACCGACCGTGACGCGCTCCTCGATCGAATGGGGGAGGATCGTTGATCGCCGTCGATACCAACGTGCTCGTGTACGCGCATCGGTCAGGAGTCCGGCAGCACGGCGGGGCGCTGGCGTGGCTGCGGCACCTCACGGAGGGGAATGTTCCCTGGGGGATTCCGGTTTTTTGCCTCGGCGAGTTCGTCCGTGTGGTGACGCATCCGCGCGTATTGGATCCTCCGTCCACGCTCGACCAGGCTCTTACGGCACTACGGAGCGTGCTGGCCAGTCCGACGGCGCGTGTCTTGAGTCCCGGCCCGCGATATCCGACGCTCTTCGAAGAGGCGGTCCGCGAGGCCGACGCTCGTGGGAACCTGGCGTTCGATGCACAGATCGCGGCCGTGTGTCGGGAGCGAGGGGCTACCCGCCTGCTCACGCTCGACCGGGACTTCACTCGCTTTCCGGGTCTTCGGGTCGTTTCGGTGGACGAGTCGCCCGCTGACGTCTAGGGAATTGGTCCTCTTCGAACATGGCAGTGCTCCAGAACGCCACGATTTGGAAGACGCGTATTCCGAGGGGAGGTGGAGAACACGTGGAACTTCGAAAGACGACTCTCCGGGAGCTGGATCGGTACAGCTCAGATGACGAGCTCGCTAGGATACCCAGGGACCTCAGACCCTGGTTTGCCCGCCCGTTGGTTTGGTTCGGGGCGATAGGTCTCTTTTTCGTGCTGCTGGTCTTTCTCTCGCTGTTCCTGAGGGCAGCGCCTGTCTGAGACTCTTCAAGACTTTCGACCCGCCCATTCGTCGCTGAGGATCCCGAACGCGACCGTATCTCTCCACACGCCCCTGATCTGGCTGTCGTGCTTGAAGTAGCCCTCACGGCGCATTCCTATTTTCTCGAGAACTCTTAGCGAGGCCGCGTTCTCCGAGTCGCATCCGGCCCAAACACGATGAACGCCCAGCGTCTCGAAACCGAAATCGAGGATCGAACGGGCTGCCTCCGTGGCGAAGCCCTGGCCCCAAGCGGGGCGAGCGAAGCAGTAGCCCAACATCCCCTGTTGCTCCTTATTGTCGAGTCCAATCCCGCCAATCAGACGATCCGTCGAGGATTGTATCACCGCGAGCTCGTACCCAGTCCGCGGATCGGCAGCCGCATAAGACTGGGCACCCTCCAGGAAGGCGCGCGTCTCGTCCTCGGTGTTCGGTCCCCACGTCATGTATCGAACGACTTCCATGTCACAGGCATAGGAATGCACGGCCTCGAAATCATCGTCTCGGAACTCCCGGAGGGTCAGCCTCTCACTCTGAATCATGCTTCAGTCCGATGGCTAGGTATTTCACTAACGTCTTGATCACGATCACCAGATCCTAGGCGGGCCGCCCGAGCAGGAAGGTCACCTTGCCGGGGACGGAAGGGGCGCTATGAGCGCCGGCCTCCCAGACGAAGTGCGGCGCTCCGACTTGCTCCGCAAGGGCCTTCAGCTCCTCGGGATGGTAGGCCCTGAGCTGTGATACCACTCCGTCCCACACGCAGATGAGGGGCACGGCCGGGATGGGGTAGGTGAGCAGCATTCGCTTCCAAGACCATGGCCGAATGAAGGGTGCGGTGGCCCAAATGAAGAGGGGCGTGAGCAAGAGGGGCAGTATCGTGAGGATTGACCGTTCCGGGATCTCGAAGACCCCGATGGGCTGACCGGACTCGGCCGCATCCTCGAGGATGGCCAATGCATCCTTGGGACCGAAGTGATGAAATGAGTTGAAGAAGGTGCGGAGGCCCTCGAGCTCGGCCGGGACCTGGCGGGCGTCGACAGGCGTGTCAATGAAGTCGATCTGGCCATCGCTCTCACGACGTGCTTCGGCGAACGCTGTGAGGTTGGGATACAGATCGGTGAGCGTGAAGTGAATGTCGATTCCGTCCTTTCGAAGCTCTCGAAGGAGCTCGGGAACGGGACCGGCACCGCCCGAGCAAAGATCGATGATCCGGGTTGCACCCGTTTGGTCGATGGCGCGAGACAGAACCGGTAGCGCGTGAAGGTGAAAACGAAACAGCCGTTCGACAAAACGGAGGTAGTCGGTGGCCAGGTCGCGCACCACTCCGGGGAACCAGGCCAGGTCCTCCAGCTCGAAGAGTTGCAGACGGGGAATGCCCATAACGCAGCTAATGTGCCCTCCCCAGGCGAAGCGCGCGAATTACCTTGCAAACCCGCTGGGTGCCGGCACATCGTTGAATTGAGAGATTAATCGCTTTTTTCGACGAGGACATGCGGTTGCGCGCCTCGCCGTCCACTCGTAGCCGGAACCGCCCCGCGTGGCCTCGACGACAAGCTCCCCCACCGGCCCACTGCGCGCGCAGAACGTTGCTGTGTCTGCTGGCGGCACCCGCATTCTCCAACAGGTGAACCTGCTGCTGCACCCCGGGGAGATGTGCGCGCTCATCGGTCCGTCCGGGGCGGGAAAGAGCACGCTCATCAGGGTGCTTCTGGGCCTTCGGAGTCCCAACAAAGGGTCCGTGACGATGGGACGGCTCCCCGCGACGGAGATGGGCCCGGTCGGATACGTGCCCCAGGACGACATACTCCACCGGGGCCTCACCGTGCAGCGCGAGCTGAGCTATGCCGCAGAGCTGCGCATGCCGGGGACGAGCAAAGAGGAGCGCGAGTCTCGGATCGCGGAGATCCTCGAGCAAGTCGATCTCTCTGACCGCTCCCGAGTCCGCATTCGTAAACTCTCCGGGGGTCAGAGGAAGCGCGTATCGATAGCCCTCGAGCTCCTGACTCGTCCACCGCTGCTCATCCTCGACGAGCCGACGTCGGGTCTCGACCCCGGGTTAGAGGTGCGTACGATGACGCTCCTGTCCCAGGTCGCGGGGACCGGCCGGATCGTTCTGGTGGCCACCCACGCCATGGAAAGCGTCGAGCGGGCCCAAGCGCTGTGCGTGCTGGTGGGCGGACACGTCGCCTTCTTCGGGCCACCCAAGAAGGCGCTCTCGTACTTCCGGGTCGAGCGGTATGCCGACCTCTTCCGGCAGCTCGAGAAACAGTCGCCGGCGAACTGGCACCGCACGGCCAGCACCAACTTGAGCCAGCAGACGTTTCTCCGACGCCCGGGCCCTACGCTCAGTTCGCCAGCCACCCAAGCAAGTGGGGCGAGAGGCGTGACGGGCACCGACACTGACGAAGCCTTGAAGCGCCTGAAGGCTCGCCTGGCGAGCACGGAGGCACCGTGAGCGCGTCTGTGAGCACGACGTACCGGCCCTCGCGCATCCTGGCAGCCCGCTACCGGGACTGCTTGCTCGGCGACAAGGGCGGCCTTCTCCTGGTTCTGGCCCAAGCCCCGTTCATCGGATGGTTGTGCGCCGTGGTGTGGGGGTCGATCGAGCGTGACACTCCCTCGCTCTACTTCGTGCTCTGCTTGGCGGCCATCTGGTTCGGGTGCATCAATGCCTGTCGGGAAATCGTAAAGGAGCGCTCCATCTTCGAGCGGGAGCGCCTCTTCGGCCTCCGCCCCCGCGACTACATCGTGTCCAAGATGTGGGTGCTGGCCGCCCTCGGCGCTGCTCAGGTCGTCCTGTTACAGGGGACGGTGGAGTGGCACCTCCAGCTTCGAGGTCCCATGCCGCTGGAGCTTCTCGCACTCTTCGGTGCCTCGGTGGCGGGCACGGGCCTCGGCCTCCTCATCAGCGCCCTGGCGACGACTCAGGAGCGGGCGGTGTTCGCGGTGCCGCTTCTTCTCCTCCCTCAAATTCTGTTCTCGGAGCTGGCGATCCCCAGCAATCTCTATAGTGACGTCGTCGCCACTTTGGAAAAGGCAATGCCCGTACACTGGGCCTTCCGCGTGTTCGAGGAGAGCACGACCGTCGAGCCTCGCTGGCACATGGTTGCGCTGTTTCTCGGCATCCTCCTGGCCATGTGCACAGCCCTCGTGATGGCCGCTACGGTGGCCCTGTTCCCCCAGCGTGAGATCGTGACATGAAAAAGGCCGGGACCGCCCTACTGGTGCTCGCCCTTCTCGGAGGAGGCTACCTCGGCGTAGCGCACATCTCCGGAGGTGCCTTCTCGACCCTGGGCCTGCTCCTCGGCGGGGATCGTGGCGACCTCCGGCGCATGGCGCTCTCGTTCCTGGAGGACATCCAGTTCAAGGATTTCGTGAGCGCGGCGAGCTACCATGCGCCCGATCTACGCGATAGCGTCGATATTCCGTTCCTCATCCAGCGGCTCTTCACGGTGAGACCGGAGGCCCTCGACATCATGGACTACGATGTCGTCTTCGCAGAGGTCGATTCGGGTGGATTGCGGGCCCGGGTGAAGCTGCGCGTGAAGGTGAAGATCCTCCTGGACGGGCGGATCGACGAGAAGGAAATCCTTCTCTACTTCGAACGCGACAGCGTCAACGATCCCTGGCACATGAAGCTGGAGGACAGCCTCCGCCAGCTGTCGGGGGACTCGACGAAGATACACTGAGGGTGGCGGCCGAGTAGCAATCGCAACACGCGCCTGTCGCAACACGCTGCTTGAAGCAACACCACCTCGCCACGACAGTCCGTCCGGAATTCCTCAGCAAACCGGGCAGCTTCCCAGTTTCCGCGGAAACTGGGATCGCCTTCAAGCCGCCTCAGGCCGCGTCCTCGATCTGCTGGTTGTTCTCGACCAGTCCTCGCCCCGGCCTGCCGCTCTCCGGCTCGCCCTCATCCGACTCACCCGCCGAGAGGACCGCTTCCAGTGCGGGGCCCTCGATCTCCCACGGGATGTCGTGATCACGCTTCCATTGAGGCATCCCGGTCCGCCAGTCGGGCTTGATCCCGCGTTCTCGGTTCCGACTCACCAGCCTTTCGAAGGGATCCGAGGGGAGCTCCGCGACGTTCGGGAGCTTCGGTACGTTCTGGAGCTCCGGTACCTTGGGCATCTGAGGTACCTCCGCGAATGCCCTCCCCTTGGGCGTGTAGAAGATAACCTGACCGTGCTTGTCGCTATAGACACTGTATCCGTCCTCATGCACCCTCCGGTGGTGTCGCCTACAGAGGAGCACCATATTCGCCAGTGTGGTCTCGCCGCCGTCCGCCCAGTGCACGATGTGATGTGCGTCGGTGAAGCGGAGCCCACAGCCTGGGAACCGGCACCCGCGGTCCCTGGCCTCGAGTGCACGCCGCAGGGCCGAGGGCACGGTGCGGGTCCTACGACCCACATCGAGCACGGAGCCGTGAGGTGAGCGATCGGCTGAGCCCGCCGCTGAGTCCCGCCCGTCACGGCTGACTTTGACCCGACTCGCGTCGCACGCGAGCCTTCGGGCAGTTTCCGCGGAAACTCGCGTGCCGTCTTCGAGCTCGGACATGCCGGGCTCGCCGTGCTCGGCGAGCGTTTCCGGCTCGACGTACAGCATGACCTGATAACGCTCCGCCCGGGACCCGGACACGGGTGCTTCGTCCCTGGCGAAGCTCGCCGCTTCGTCCCTGCCGAGGCCCGCCGCCTCGTCCCCACTGAAGCCCGCCGCTAGGGCCCGCTCGGCCAAGAGCCCCACCGCGTCGGCCCGTAACTGCTGGGGCTCCGTCCGCTCGCCGTCGTCCTTGGCGGACTCGGCGAAGAGCGCGTCGCTCGCCGCCTCGACCGCCCGCATGAGCACGGCTGCGACCTCCGCAGTCAACCGTCCCTTCACGACGTACATTCCGTCCTCGTCGGGAAAGACCGAGAAGCAGCGGCTCCGGTGCCTAATGCGCTCCGCTCGCTGTTCGTCGGAACGATGGAGCCTCTTCCAGCCCCGGACCATCCGCTCCAGGTTCGCGGCCGAGCCGGGCTCGGGCGAACGCCAGCAGCTCCGCCTCATTGTCGGCCGTGGCCGCGCGCGTGAGCGACCGGACCTTCGAGTACGAGATTTCTCCCTGGGCCATCGCGTCTGAGATGAGCGGGAGACCCTCGAGCGCCCGGGCCGCTCGGACCTTCTCGTTCGCCGTGTTCCTGTTGATACCGATCTGCCACGCCAGCCACTCGGCGCACGAGCCGTAGCCCGCTTCGGCCCAGTCGCCGTGCCGGTCCGATTCGGCGAGCGCCCTCAGGAACTCGCGGGTCGCGGCCGTGATCTCAGCGTACAGTATCGCGACGCGGTCCATGCGGTCGTCGCGTGCGTCGGAGTCGATCGACTCCTGATCCATGGTTCCCTTCGTTTCCGTCGTCTCCGTCGGGTCCATCGTTTCCGTCGGCTCCGTTGTCTCGATCGTTTCCGTCTTCTCAATCGTCTCGGCCGTCTCGATCGTCTCGATCGTCTCCATCACCCCTCCTATCCCAATTAATTGCAACAAGTTAGGTCACAATATAAGAAGGTGATTCTCGAGGCTCTGGGAGCCTGTCAGACTGACAAACGGGCGGTGGCAGACCTGCAAGGGAGGCCTCAGGCCGCCACGGGGTTCCACGGCCAACCACCGGCTCCAGGAGCGAAGCCCGAGCCACGTCCCGGACCATCCCCAGAGCGAGTCCCCAGATCTGTCAATGGCTGGATGGGACGACGTGCGGCTACTCCCACCAGAGAATCCCGTCTTGACGGGTCTCGATCGCCCCTACACGTTTTACCGACCGGGCAAACAGGCCTCTGTTTTTCCTCTCCCTGTTGACGAAGGCAAGGACGGTGGATGATGGGCCGTCTCCTCAGGCGAATCGGGGAAGGACATCGAGTAGGTTCTGAAGCGGCGGCTGAGCTTGCCCTCCAGACGGACCTGGCGCGACTGATGGCCGTGGCCGGTGAGCTCCGCGACGCGGGCCACGGCCAACTCGTCAGCTATTCGAAGAAGGTCTTCCTCCCCCTGACCCACCTCTGCCGCGACGTCTGTCACTACTGCGTCTTCGCCCGACCGCCGAAGGCGGGCGAGACGGCGTTCATGAGCCGAGCCCAGCTGGTCGAGCAGGCGCAGGCCGCCTCGGCGGTGGGCTGCAAGGAGGCGCTCTTCACCCTGGGCGACAAGCCTGAGCTGCGCTACAAGGCGGCCAGGGAAGGTCTCGGAGAGCTGGGTCACGAGACGACGCTGTCCTACTTGGGCGAGGCCGCCCAGCTCGTGTTCGAGGAGTCCGGCCTCCTGCCGCACCTGAATCCCGGGCTGATGACGCGCGAAGACCTTCTGGCGCTTCGTCCGGTGTCGGCGTCCATGGGCATCATGCTCGAGACCGTGTCCGATCGGCTGATGGCGAAGGGTGAAGCGCACTACGGATCTCCGGACAAAGTCCCGGCCCGCCGGCTCGAGACGCTGCGGCTGGCGGGAGAGGCAGCCGTGCCCTTCACCTCGGGGCTCCTGATTGGCATCGGCGAGACCAGGCTCGAGCGAGTCGAATCGCTGCTCGCACTGCGTCAACTACACGAGGAGTACGGCCACCTCCAGGAAGTGATCATCCAGAATTTCAGGGCCAAGGCAGAGACCAAGATGGCCCAGGCGCCGGAGCCGGACCTCGAAGAGCTGTTGTGGACGATCGCGGTGGCGAGGATTCTGTTCGGCCCCGAGATGAGCATCCAGGCGCCTCCCAATCTCAGCCCGGGCGTGCTCACGCGCATCGTCGAGGCGGGCATCAACGATTGGGGCGGCGTGTCGCCGGTCACCCCCGATTTCGTCAACCCCGAAGCTCCGTGGCCGCACCTCGACGACCTGGCGAGAGAGACTGAGGTGGCCGGCAAGCTGCTGGTCGAGCGCCTCACCATCTACCCCAAGTACGCGCTGGAGGGGGAGCGATGGTTGGACGAGGCAATGCGAACTCCTGTTCTCCGTCGGATCGACGCGGAAGGATTCCCCCGCGTCGACGAGTGGTCGCCGGGCTCGCTAGTGGAGCCGCCGGAGGAGGACCTGAGGCTCGTCGAGTCGCCGCATCGAGGGGATGGAGTGGAGCTGAGCGGCAAAGGTCATCGAGTGGCGTCGGGCAATGGCGAGTTGGGCGGTCCGCGCTGGGCCGTCGACGACGACCTGGGCGCTGCCTTGCGGCGGGCCGTCGACGGCGAGCCTCTCGATGAGCGCTCGATCGTACGACTCTTCGCGGCACGCAGGAGTGCGTTCACTGCCGTCTGTGAGGCAGCCGACGATGTTCGCTCGAGGGTCAACGGCGACGTCGTGACGTACGTGGTCAACCGCAACATCAACTACACCAACGTGTGCTACTTCCGCTGCCAGTTCTGCGCCTTCTCGAAGGGCAAGATGAGCGAGAACCTGCGTGGCAAGCCGTACGATCTGGGCCTCGATGAAGTGATGCGCCGCTCCACCGAGGCGTGGGACCGGGGAGCGACCGAGGTCTGCATGCAGGGCGGCATTCACCCGGAATACACGGGCCAGACCTACCTCGACATCTGTAGCGCGGTGAAAGAGGCGGTTCCGGGAATGCATGTGCACGCCTTCTCTCCTCTCGAGGTCTGGCAGGGGGCGGCGACCCTCGGCGTGAGCCTCGAAGTGTTTCTGGGACGCCTTCAGGAAGCTGGCCTGGGAACGTTGCCCGGAACCGCCGCCGAGATTCTCGACGACGAGATTCGAGACGTTATCTGCCCGGACAAGCTCAACACCGCTCAGTGGCTGGAGGTCATGGAGACCGCCCACGGGATCGGATTCCGCACCACGGCAACGATCATGTACGGCCACGTGGAGAGCCCGGTGAACTGGGCTCGGCACCTGCTGCGTTTGCGTGAGCTCCAGGAGCGGACCGGCGGCTTCACCGAGTTCGTGCCTCTGCCGTTCGTTCATATGGAGGCGCCGATGTACTTGAAGGGATATGCACGGCGCGGCCCCACCTTCCGTGAGGCTGTGCTGATGCACGCCGTGGCGCGCCTGGCGCTGCACCCGTACATCACCAACATCCAGACCTCGTGGGTCAAGATGGGCAACCCAGGTGTGAAGGCCTGCCTGAACGCCGGAGTGAACGATCTAGGCGGCACCCTCATGAACGAGTCGATCACCCGAGCCGCCGGCTCCGAACACGGTCAGGAGCTGACCCCCGCTCGGATGGAAGAGCTCATTCGCGGTTGCGGCCGTACCCCCAAGCAACGCACGACGCCCTATGGCGAGGTACCGGCCGAACGCATCGAGCGGTCGTTCGAGGCGCCCGAGCTCACACCGCCCATCAATGTAGTCGCCTCGGGCTACGAGCGGGCCGGTGCGGGCGTAAAGAGGCCGGCCGAGCTCGTACGGCCCGGCCTCGAATCCTGAGGGGCGCTCGGAAGAGGATTGGTGCCCGTCGCGACCCTAAGGCTCGGTGCCGGTCGCGTCTCTATTGAGCGTTCCTGGACAGCCAGCCCAACAACCTTCCTTCGATATTGTCCCCGAGCCCGGGCCAGAACAGAACGATAAGGACGACGCTGATCAGCACAGCGCCCCCGATCAAGTAGTACCATTTCATCGGGAGGCTCTGCTCATGCTCGATCATCGGGAGGCTCCCCTCCTGCTCGATCGTCGGGAGGCTCTCCCCATCCTCGATCAACGGGAGGCTCTCGTCATGCTCGTTCATCGGGAGGCTCCCCTCATGCCCGCGGGGCGTGCTGCCAGCTCGAAGAGCCAGACCGACTCCGACGTGACGGCAGCAGGTGACATCCCGCTTCTATATTTGCGGCTGAACTCCGCAGTCACACCCTCCAGTATCGCGCCCGACTTGATGCGCACGGCCTGGCGCTCATACCTCTTGCCGTCGATGCGCAAGATCGCCCGACCGTCTTCTTCCGCTTGCGCCGGCCACTTTTTCCACAGGCGTCCGAGAAAGCTGCCCATGTATCCAGACACCACGTAGATTTTGCCCTCATGCTCCGCGATCCAAATCAATCGGGACCGGGGAGGGTCGAGGAGCTGCAGTTCGATGGTCCCGACATCGCGTGCGAAGCTCCAGTCCGGTTCTGCACCCGTTACCAACTCACCGGCGACGAGCGGTCCACCGGCGAACACGGCGGATGGTCCGTCGGAGAAACGCGCCGAGACCGCCAGGGCGCTCACAGCGACAATCGGAATGAGGACCAGGACGCCGACCACAACCAACACTTTGCGCACGGTGGCACTTCGAATTCTCATCATAGTTGACTCACCCCTTTTACCTCTTTGGAAGACGGATCCGTCCGAGCTCGCCTGCTGTTCCCCAGTGGGTGGCCGGGGGCACGGGACTAATAATAAGAAGGCAGACGGTCAGGCGGCAATTACCGCGGCGTCAGCCTAGGCGCCGCAGTCTCGCCGCGCCAGCCCACTACCCGTCTTGACTACCCGTCTTGCAGCCCCATGCGCTTTGGACGAATCTTGTCTGCCACGTCCGGCTCCCGTGACCCCTGAAACGAACCAGGCTGGAGATACCGTATGAAAATCGCGGTCACCGGAGCCAATAGCAGCGTGGGTCAAAACCTGTTGGCTCATGTCGCGGCTAGTAGCGATATCAGCGTCATCGGGTGCGTGCGATCAGAAGGCGCCGCGGCTTCCCTCCCCCGCTCACCTCGAATCGACGCTCGCGTCATCTCTTATGACGATGTTGGTGATCTTGCCAAGGCCATAGAAGGTGCGTCTTGCATCGTGCACCTCGCCGGCATCTTGATCGAGAGCAAGACAAGGACGTATGCGAGTGCAAACGTCGCCACGACTGCGGCCGTGGTCGAAGCATCCCAGAAGGCCGGTGTGCAGCACGTGGTTCTCATCAGTGTGCTCGGCGCCAGCGTGGATTCCCCCAACCGCTTTCTCAGATCCAAAGGCGAAGCGGAGAGGTCGGTTGCAGACTCGGGGATTTCCTCGAGCATCATTCGTACCCCCATCCTGTTGGGACCCGGTACAGCGGGTGCATCAGCACTCGTGGAAGCGGCGACTCGGGGTGCGGCGACAGACGGTGCGGCAACAGACGGTGCGACAACCGACGGTGCGACAACCGACGGTGCGACAACCGACGGTGCGGCAACGGCGGGTAGGGTTAGCCTATTGGGCGGCGGCCGCTCCCTGATGCGCCCGCTGGATGTGGACGACTTGAGCGGGGCAATCCTGCGCGTCTGCGAGACCAGGCCCGAAGGCGGCACGATCCATGAATTGGTCGGACCCGAATCCATCCCCTATCGGCAGTTGGTTACCCGAGCCGCCGGGATGATGGGAAATTCAGTATCGATCAGTGCGATTCCCCTTTGGATCGCCAAGTTGGGTGCGGCAATGACCAATCGACTAGGAAGGGGGGGAATCTCCCCGACGGTTATAGACGTCATCACCGCCGATGAAGTAGTACAGAGAAATGCAGACACGGAGCTCGGCATCAACCTCACGCCCCTGTCCGCGACATTGGAGAAGATTCTACCGCCGCAGAAGACCGAAACCAGTTGAGAAGAAGCAGCAGTCGAGGATTACCTGATACGAAGCAGGAGAACATGACCGAGACAGAAGCCAACGAAATAGAGACAAACGCCGACGAGCTCGGGGCACCTCGCAAACCCGGGCTAGTACAGCGCGGCATTTTCTTGGGCATCACCGTTCTTTGTTTCGTCTATTTGTACTACCAGGTGAACGGCGCTGCACAACGGGAGGGTCTCTCCCTTGTCGACTACATGTCCGGGGTCTTTGCCACCGTCGACTGGTTACCGTGGCTGGCCCTGATGATGGCGTATTCGTTTCTGTATTTCGCCATCGACACCCTGGTCGTGACTCGCGCGCTCAGTTGGTTCATCAAGGAGATACGATACCGAGATATCCTGCCCATCAGGGCCAGCGCCTACATCATCTCCATGTTCAACGAGCAGATCGGCAAGGGCGCGATGGCCTACTATCTCAACAAGCGCGACCAGGTGCCGGGTTGGGAGGTCGGCTCGGTCATGCTGTTCGTCATGTTCTGCGAGGTGTTCTATCTGCTGGTCTGGGCCACGATAGGATTCTTCGTGAGTGGCGACACGCTCCCCGAAGCATTTGGCCTCATCCCGCCTATCGCCTTGGGGGCAGCGGTAGTTCTTACCCTATGGATGCTGTACTTCCAGGGTAAGATCCTGCCCAACAACCGGTTGCGCGATAAGCGACTCCTGCATGCATTCAAGCTGGCGAAGCCCAAGCACTATTTGTGGTTCTTTCTGTTACGCTCCCCCGCACTGCTCTCCGCTGTCGTCGTCTATACGATTGCGCTCAATCTGTTTGGCGTGGACGCGTCCTTTGCGTCATCGCTGGGTTATCTGCCGGTGATTTTCTTCGCCGCCACGGTACCCACGCCGATGCGCGCAGCGGCGATCACTTCATGGGTGATCCTGTTTCCCGAGAATGAAGGGCAAATGGCTGCTTTCGGATTCGTTCAGCACAACTTCTTCATTCTGTTCAATGCGGTGATCGGGCTTCTCTTTTGGCGACGCGCCCAGCGCGACCTGTTCGGCCGCTGATGGCGCAGCTCGAGTTGCCGGTGGCCAGCCCGTAGTCGTCGTGGCCCACCTCTAGTCCACAATGGCCAACCTGCTTACGGCTATTCGGTTGCTGTTGGCAGTGCCCGCGGCAATCGCTTTCGCGCAACCGGAATTCCTATCGCCGTTTCTGCTGCTGACCTTGATGACCGTGGCAATCGCGACGGATTTCCTCGACGGTATCGTGGCACGGAGAAGAGGCACCGCGTCGCCTCGAGGCCAACTGTTCGATCACATCACCGATTTCTTGTTTGTCACGTCCGGACTCTCAGGTGCCGCCATAGCGGGTCAGGTAACGGCGGCTCTGCCTGTACTCATCGCGGTGGCCTTCTTGCAGTACGTGCTGGACTCCTATTTCCTCCATCGTGAGAAGCGCTTGCGTATGAGCTTTCTCGGGCGGTGGAACGG
The DNA here is from genome assembly GCA_965249775.1 of Longimicrobiales bacterium. Classification (GTDB taxonomy): domain Bacteria; phylum Gemmatimonadota; class Gemmatimonadetes; order Longimicrobiales; family Gaopeijiaceae; genus UBA822. The sequence goes on along the minus strand of OZ252253.1, from coordinate 520,667 downwards.
CATCTTCTACTTCGTGCCCTTGGTCCTCATCGCGGCGTCCCGCCCGGATTTCATGGGCGGTATTGCGGGATTGCTTTCCACGCTGATCGTGTGGCTCAGCTACCTGCTCGTCCTCTCCACGGTAGCGTCGATCGTCGATCGGGCGATGGCGCCTCGCCCGGTGGCTTGACGGAGCCGCCTACCTCGGATCCAGCGGATCTAGCCGAACAAAGTACCTCGCCGGAAACCCTGTCATGATTCGAAACACGAAGCCGGTGGGGTTGTCGCTTTGGACGCGATCGTGCTCGGCGTCGGTTACGGGTACAGCCAGGTAGTCGCCCCTCTCACCACCATCCATGGTGATTTGCACGTTCGGATTCTCCAAGGCCTGCCTGTACCAAGCTCGGGGCCAGTGGTTGACTGCCACGTAAAGCTGCCCGTTGCTCTCGAGGCTGGCCAGGACCCGGTCGTTGGTGTCTCCGTCCTCATCCGTAGTGGTGATAACCAGCGTACCCTGGCCCGCGGGCTGGAAAAACCCGAGCATGGACTCGAACGCCGCGACGAGTCCCGCATAAACGAAAATCAAGACCACAATTACCTTTACGGCTTTCACTTGAGAACTCCTAGAGGGTCGGGTGTTGCCCCAGACGTGGCGCTCAAGATGTGCACAAAGCGGCTCAGACTGCAACCCGCCAAGCTGAGAACCACCCTGAGAAAGCCCCCTGAGCACGAAATCCAGCTTTGGAGACAGGCTGGGGTCGTGAGAAAAGTCTTGTTTTTGTGGAATATCTGTGTTTGAGTGGTATTCAAGAGTGGAATTTCTCTGTTTCAGTGGTCTTCAAGGGAGGAAACGCGACGATGGAAGCCTATTGCGTGAAGTGCAAGGCGAAGCGTGAGATGCAAGACGGCCAGAGGGTCACCATGAAGAACGGACGCCCTGCCATGAAAGGGAAGTGCCCACACTGCGGGACGGGACTCTACCGGATTCTCAGCACCAAGTCATAAGAACGCTCGACAGCTTGTAGGTCGTCCTCACCGCCTCTCAAGCGATGCTGGATTCAAAAGCCGAAAAGCTGACGTGGTGTGACCTGTAGCAGGGCGGCAACGGCCGCCTGTCTATCTCCTTCGCTATAAGGTCCGCCAGCGGCCCGAGGAATAGGCAGATCCGGACTTCCTGTAGAAGGGGAGTCCGGATGGTCACCGAGGTGCCTGTGGACACCCGCAACGTAGGCGCAGGCACACGTCTCATCAGCCGTGGTCCCTGACGCCCGCGCGTAGACGCCACAGTGAGTTCTGGCTAGGTGAAGGTCCTGGCCACTCGATCAGAGGTGAGAAAGTACATCGTCCATACCACGGCCCAGGCGATCGAGATGGACACGATTGCCGCCACGATCAAGCCGACCTCTCTGAGCCTTTCCTCATCCGCGGAAAGCGCGCCGATAAGCACCACCAGCGAGATCGATCCCCCTCCAACCCATAGCGACGCGATGTTCCATGCTGGCGCAGACGGCAACTTCAAGACCACCAGCACCAGCGGCACAGCGAGTACGAGGAAGATCCCTGCGACGAATCCCAGGTGATAGTCAAAGAACCGCCCGGCCAGTCCCGCGGCGTAGAAGACCACTAGTGGCACCGAACCAATGAGATATACCAACAACCAACCCTTAATGCCTTCCATCGACCATCCACTCGATCGCGAGAATATGACCAACACTATCCGAGGCGGCGTGGTGAATCCCGGCAGATCAATCGGGTTCGCCGCATGGATGGCAACGTAGGACAGACTGGCACGGCTAGACAGACCCGGTCGGGCCCCACTCGCGGAGGGACGAGCGCTCCATCCTCCACCCCCGCATTTGCCCCCGGGGTAGCAAATCCATCAATTCTCAGATCGCTACCCACTGAAAGTCTCTGGCGGGGGAAGCAGTGGAGTCACAGACACGAAGGATCCTACTTTACGCCGTGCTCCTCATCGCCTCGGCGTGCGGGAGAGCGGATCGCGACGTCGCCGTCGAGCGAGACGTACGCATCGTCGTCGTGACCCACGGCCAATCGTCCGATCCGTTTTGGTCGGTCGTGGCCAACGGGGTTCGCGATGCGGCCTCGGACCTGGGCGTCCGAGTCGAGTATCAGGCGCCGGGCAGCTTCGACATGGTCGAGATGAACAACCTCATCGACGCGGCCGTGGCGTCGAGGCCCAATGGCCTCGTGGTGTCGATCCCGGACCCGGACGCACTGAGCTCCGTGATCCGTGCCGCCCTCGATGCGGGCCTCCCCGTCATCTCCATCAACTCGGGGGCCGACGTGTATCGAGATCTAGGTGTCCTGGCGCACTTGGGCCAGCCCGAGTACGACGCGGGCTTCGCGGGCGGCGAGCGCCTCGCGGCCGCCGGCGTCTCCAAGGCACTATGTGTGAACCACGAGGTGGGCAATGTCTCTTTGGATGTCCGCTGCGAGGGGCTGGCGGATGCGCTCGCAGACGCGGGGGGATCAGTCGACGTGCTGGCCGTCGATCTGGCCGACCCGGACGACACCCAACAGCGGGTCGCCGGGGCGCTCTCCGCGGATCGGGAGATCGACGGGATCCTCACGCTCGGCCCCGCCGGCGCCGCGCCGACGCTCGCGGCGCTGAGTGAGACTGTCGGAGGGGGTGAAGTCGTTTTCGCCACGTTCGATCTGTCACCCAGCGTGCTCGAAGCAGTGCGGGACGGCGAGATGCTGTTCGCGATCGACCAGCAGCAGTATCTGCAAGGGTACCTCGCAATCGTGCTCATGACGAGCTACATAGAGATCGGTGCACTTCCCGGGGGCGGCGACGTGATCAGAACCGGCCCCGGCTTCGTTACCGCGGAGAACGCAGCGGATGTAATCGCTCTTTCGGAGAGGGGCGTACGTTAGGAGCGTGATCAGGGCTCCAGAGATCGGCGTCGTCAGACGCTTGCTCATCCGGCCGGAGTTCGGTGCCGTGGCCGGGGCCGTGTTGATCTGGGTCTTCTTCGCCACGGTCGCCGGCGAACCCTTCCGCAGCGTCGCTGGGACCGCCGCCTACCTCAACGCCGCGGCTCCCCTCGGGATTCTCGCGGTGGCCGTCGCCTTGCTCATGATCGGGGGCGAGTTCGACCTCTCGGTGGGCTCGATCATCGGGGCCGCCAGCATGTCGCTCATGCTGCTGACGAGCCACTTCGGGTGGCCGTTCTGGTCGGCCGCCGCCGTCACCGTCGCTTTGAGCCTGGCAATCGGTTTCGGCAACGGCTACCTGGTCGTGCGCACGGGCTTGCCTTCCTTCATCGTGACGCTGGGCACCCTGTTCGTGGTCCGAGGCCTGACCATCGGCATCACCCGAAATCTCACTGGACGGACGCAACTGGGGGGCCTCGAAGAGACGAGTGGATTCGAGTCGGCCTCCTTCTTCTTTGGAAGCGACCCCGTCGGGCCCTTCCGGATCTCGATCGCCTGGTGGATCGGGCTTGCGGCCGTGGCGACCTGGGTGCTACTCCGCACGCCCTACGGCAACTGGATCCTAGGAGCGGGCGGCGCTCCGGAAGCGGCGCGGAACATGGGTGTGCCCGTCAAGCGCGTGAAGATCAGCCTGTTCATGACGACGGCCGGGGCCGCATGTCTCGTCGCGATCCTGCAGGCCGTGCGCTTCACCGGCGCCGACACGTTGCGCGGGGAGCTGCAGGAATTCCGCGCCATCATCGCCGTGGTGATCGGCGGCACTCTACTCACGGGCGGCTACGGCTCGGCAGTCGGCGCAGTGTTCGGTGCGCTCATCTTCGGGATGGTACGGCAGGGGATCGTGATGACCGGTGTCGACGCCGACTGGTTCCAGGTCTTTCTTGGAACGACACTCGTGGTCGCCGTGATCTTCAACGATTTCGTCCGCAAAAAGGCGACCGAGACACCATGAGCCACCCGAACGCATCGAGCCACCCCGCCCCTCCCCTGCTCGAGCTCACTGATGTGTCGAAGTACTTCGGCAACGTGACGGCATTGGATGATGCGTCGATGTCGGTGCGGTCCGGTGAGGTGACCTGTCTGCTCGGCGACAACGGGGCTGGAAAGTCCACCTTGGTCAAGATCCTTTGCGGCGTACTCAGCCCCTCGGCAGGCCGGTACGAAGTAGGCGGCGAATCGGTCCACTTCGCCTCCCCTCTCGACGCCCGCGAGCGGGGAATCGCCACGGTGTACCAGGATCTGGCGATGATCCCGCTGATGAGCGTGTGGCGCAACTTCTTCCTCGGCTCGGAGCCCACGAGGGGGTGGGGACCGTTCAAGCGCATCGACGTGAAGCGGTGCGACCGGATTGCACGCGAGGCGCTCGAAGACATGGGGATCGAAGTCCATGATTCCGCGCAGGCTGTGGGTACGCTCTCGGGTGGTCAACGCCAGTCGGTAGCCGTCGCTCGGGCCATCTATTTCGGCGCCAAGATACTTCTCCTCGACGAACCGACCGCCGCGCTCGGCGTCAAGCAGGCCGCTAATGTGCTCCGTTACATCACGCAGGCGCGGGAGAAAGGCATCGGCGTCGTCTTCGTGACTCACAACCCCTATCACGCTTATCCCATCGGCGACCGCTTCGTCGTGCTCCGGAGGGGAAAAGTCGTCGCGGATCGTGCCAAAGAAGAACTGTCGCTGGAGCAGCTCGGGCGGCTAATGGCAGGCGAACCGGCAACTGAGGCAGGACCCTGAGCCAGGCCCCTGAACCAGAAAGGATCGGACATGGCAAGCAACAGCGGGAAGCGCTCGCTCAACATTGGGAAGCGCTCGCAGCTCCACGGTGGACTGATTCTGTTGACGCTCGTGACGCTGGCCTGCGAGCTGACGGAGACGGAGGTCACCTCAACGGTTGACCCGCCAGAGTCTGCCTCCTCCGACATTCCGCGGTTCCGCGTGGACCCGTTCTGGGCCAGCGAGCTGCCAAACAACTGGATACTGGGGCAGGTCTCCGGCGTGGCGGTCGACGATCGGGACCATGTCTGGATCGTTCACCGGCCGCAGACGCTCGACGCCAGACAGCGCGGCGAGGAGGGGATGTGCTGCGTGCCGGCGCCGCCGGTGATCGAGATCGACCCGGAGGGAGGCGTCGTGCGTTCATGGGGCGGACCCGGTGAAGGCTTCGATTGGCCCGCGAGCGAGCACGGTATCCACGTCGACCCCCGGGGCAACGTCTGGATCGGCGGCAACGGGGCGGGCGACGCCCACGTACTCAAGTTCACCGCCGATGGTGAGTTCCTACTGCAGATTGGGCGGGCCGGTCAAAGCGGTGGCAGCAACGACACGGAGAACCTGGGCCGCCCGGCATCGATCGAAGTCGACGCGGCAGCAAGCGAAGTGTATATCGCTGACGGCTATGGCAATCGCCGTGTCATCGTGTTCGACTCGGAAACCGGAGAGTACAAGCGGCACTGGGGGGCCTACGGGGAACGCCCGGACGACACGGGTCTGCCGCCGTACGATCCGGAGGCTGAGCCGATCCGCCATTTCCGCAGCCCGGTACACGACGTCACCATCGCGCGCGACGGTCTGGTGTATGTGGCCGACCGGACGAACAACCGCGTGCAGGTGTTCCAAAGGGACGGTCAGTTCGTGACCGAAGCGTTCGTGCGATCCGAGACGCTCGGGAGCGGCTCTGTGTCAGGCGTGACCCTCTCGGTGGATGTGGACCAGCGGTGGTTATTCGTTCCAGACGGGACCAACAATGTCGTGTGGATTCTCGACCGACAATCGCTCGAGGTGACGGACTACTTCGGCAGGCTCGGCAAGAACGCGGGCCAGTTCTACCGGCTGCACAACCTGGCCATCGACTCGCGAGGCAATCTTTACACCACCGAAGTCAACGTGGGACAGCGCCTGCAAAAGTTCGACCGGGTAGGAGGCTGACGAGAGCGGCGTCCGACCGGCGACTCGTCTGTCGATGAGTCATTCATGGCTCATGGGACGCTCCCCCACCTACTGAGGGCTTGAAGGTAATTCATGACCTCCAAGCCCTCTTCATCGACACCCAAGGCCGTTCTGGCACTCAGTACGGCCGACCTCGCTACCGCGTCCGCTAGCTCACCCCCTCCCCCGGCGGAGCTCTCCAGCCCGAGACAGGTGACCTCTTCCGGTGAAGAGATCTCGGTCAAGTCCACCCTGACGTCGCCTTCCCGGCCGCTCCAGAGCTTGGTCACTCGCGCCTTCGTGACGGTCACGACTCGAATGTTGGGGCCGCTCCCTCTCAGAGTATCGAGGGTCAGCTCGTGGTCGAGGGGCTCTTCGGGGAACGGGGGCAGGATGATGCTCACGTCGGCGAGCTCGCGTCGGAGGCTCTCCCACGCTTCCGTGCTCAAAGGAAAACCGTAGATCTCGTTTGGATTCTCGTGCCATTCCTCCAGGTCGCTCCGCGTGCGTCCAGGCCGCTTGAACTTCAGTCCATCCTGATTTTCTGTCCCACGTCGGAGCTTCAGATTGATGGGGAGACCCGGCACCCAGATGTACTCGTCCACGATTCTCTGGAACGGGAAAAGGTCCTCGAGGCGCTCGAAGCGCGTTCGGAACGCATCGGAGAGAGCTCCGAAGCCCCGCCATTCCCAATGCGTTCCCAGAGCCATCGCGACCTCGAGTCCCCGGCGTGACGTCCTGAAGATCGGCCGCAGCCTCCTCGGCCCTCCCACTCGGTCGGGCTAGGGATTGATCGAACTCGAGCTCGGGGATCGTCAGCTCCGGATTCGTAGAATCGAATCCGGAAGCGTGGAAAACAATGTCTGATCCTCTCCCCTGGCATGGCCATTGCAACTGTTCCGTTATGGAAAAGGTCCGTTGGTGGAGATGGACATGAGGTCTCCGCTGAGGATTCGGGCCATGGCGCATGGTAGCGGACGCGCCGGAACACGAGTGAAGCAGTAGGCAAAAAGCAGTGATCTCCGGCGTTTCGCGACAGATGCACGGAGGTCGACATGAGACGCGTGAGGCATACGGAACGCAGGGGGCGACTATTCGCCCTCACGCTGGCCGCCGCGTCTATCCTCCCTTTCAGCCCCGCCTCGGCAGCCGCGGGCGCATCACTTGCTGCCGCCGTCGCCGACGAGCTTCAGGTCGAGATCGAGGGCACCGCCTCGGCGCTACAGCTCGGCAACGCCTTCGCAGCGGTGGCCGACGCCGTTCGGCCCGCCGTCGTCTTCATCATGGTCGAGAGGGGGACTACGGGCCTCCAGATGCCGCAGGCCGGGCCGAGTCCGTGGGGTCCTTTCGTCGGCGGCTTTCCCCGCGCCACAACGTCTAGCGGAACCGGATTCATCGTCCTTCCTGACGGCCACATCGTCACCAATCATCACGTCATCGACGGCGCACGTCGCGTCGTGGTCCGTCTCTTCGACGGTCGTGAGTACGAAGCCGAGATCGTCGGGGAGGACGCCCTGAGCGACATCGCGGTCCTACGGATCGACGAGAGAAACCTCCCGACGGCGTCCCTGGGGGACTCCGACGACATTCGGGTGGGCGAGTGGGTTCTGGCCATCGGCAACCCCATGGGCAACACGCTGACGTTCAGCGTAACGGCGGGGATCGTGAGCGCGACCGACCGCTCCATGGGCATGGGCTCGGTGAAGGAGTTCATCCAGACCGACGCCGTGGCCAACAGCGGTAACTCGGGGGGCCCCCTGGTGGACCTACACGGCCACGTCATCGGCATGAACTCGGCCATCGCGACCCGAACCGGATACTACCAGGGGTACACCCTGGCGATCCCGGCCACCCTGATCCTCCCGGTCGTATCGGAGCTGATCGAGCGGGGACAGGTCACTCGTGGTGTCCTGGGTGCCGTCACCTTGCTAGCGACAGTGGAGGACGCTCTCGCCGTCGGCCTCGACGCGGTCGGTGGCGTCGTAGTGCAGGACGTGGGGGACGAGAACAGCCCGGCGTACCGCTCCGGACTCCGACCGGGCGACGTGATCGTTGAAGTAGACGGCCGCCGCCTGATGTCCGTGGCCCAGCTGCAACGGAGCGTCTGGTTCAAGGCGCCGGGAGACAGCGTGGTCCTGAGAGTGCACCGGGAAGCCTCCACCCCCGAGAGAGTGACCGTGTATCTGGGCGCCGAGAAAACCGACGATCGTACGGCTTCCGCTCGGGCGGAGCACCACCAGCGTGATGTGGTGGTGCCGTGCTCGAACAACGCACTGGGCGTCTGCCTCGTGGAGTTCGAGAAGGCACTGGGCTTGCCGAGGAATGTCATGGACCCGAAGGACGCCGGACTCGTGGTCACGGGCGTCCAACCGGCCGGCCCGTCCTATGGCAAGATCTTCGCCAACTACGACATCCTCACCCACGTGAACGACGTGCGCGTCCGCTCCGAGCGTGATCTCGAGGACGCACTGCGTGACGTTGATGAGGGTGACATCGTATCCGTTCGGACCTACCGCCTCCGTTCTGAGGAAACCGGATTCGCCCGAATCCGAATTCGTTGAGGCGCACCTGGGCTTAGGGCAACGCTCCAATCACCAGCAGGAGGCGGCGGTCACCTGGGATCTGCGAACGTTTTTCGACCGGCATGATCACTCCTCATGGATCTCGAAGGTCACGAACGAACCCTTCCATCAGGGCAACCGCAACAACAATGGCAGCCCCCAGCACGGCAAGCGGCCAACTTCCTAGCAGCGCGCCGCCCCCGACGAGTAGCGCGGCGGGCCCCGCGTAAACACGCATCATGCGGCGTCGGAGGGCGCGTTGCTCCTCGGCGGCATCAGCGAGGTCCGTCTCTCGCACCATGATTTCCGCGGGGTCGTCGGGATCGACTCGGTCGGGAAGCGCGATCGCGGCTCGCTCTCGCGCAAAGTTCGCTTGAGAGCGCCGCAAGGTGATCCAGAGCGCAGGGAGGAGCACGGCGGAGCCGACCAAGAGTGCGGCGAGCCCACTCAGGAAGGCCATCGCGGCCGCGAACCCTGCGAATCCCAGCAGCGGCACGTTCAAGCCGAGCACGTCCCGCCAGGACGAGCCCCTTCGGCGAGAGAACACGGTCACATACGCCGCCCCCGCTACCGCAAAGGCAAGAAGGAGCTCATATCCCATGATCGGCCGGCCCCAAGGGACCCTCCGGGAGGAGGTCGTCATCGGGCGCCGGCGCCATCGCATTGAGCTCAGCCCGTTGCTGGTCCAACGAGCGGCGCTGTCGATCATGGACGACTTGGCCGCCGAATAGGATCAAGAGCCCGAGGAGAACATTGGTGAGGATCCAAACGCCCAGTCCGGGTACACCGACTACCGTGAAGACAACGTAGGTCGCAGCCGCCACGATCAGGGCAGCGGGAATCTTCAACCGGGCCCACGCCCGTTCCGACTTGTCTAGTGTCTCAATGCGGTCGTCCAATTCAGAGAGGAGGACCGCGAATTCCCCACGACTCAAATCAGAGATGGTCTTCTCCTAATTCCTGAACAACGTCTCCTCCCGACTGAACCACCTCACACAGAACCAAAGACTCAACCCCGCCAAGGCGAACAGAGACGCATACGACATCGCCAAATACACGGGATCGATCGTTCCCGAGATGACGTCCTTCGTAGCCAGAGACACGTTCAGGATGGGTACGAGCGCGGTCCGAGCATTCAACTCGATGCCCGGAAGTATGCCCAGAAGTACCGGCACGATCACGACCATGAGCAGCGGCGCCAGAGTACCTTGTGCCTCCTTGAACGACTTCGCCAGAATCGCTATGGCCAGGACGGCGGAGGCAAAGAATGCGGCTACCGGTATTAGCAACGTGGCCAGCATCGCGATCACCTTGACGTTCAAGACGCTCCAAACAACGTCCATGACCTCCGGCGGGATCTCGTCGGCCACGCCGAATCGCACAACCACGTAAGCGGCCACTATCGCACCGAGGGCGGACGCCAATGCCACGATGGTGATTACGAGAAACTTGCCGACTACAATTTCCAATCGAGTGGCTGGCGATGACAACAACGTCTCCAGGGTGTCTCGTTCCTTCTCGCCAGCCGATAGATCGATCCCGACGTTCATCGCCGCCGTGAGCATGAAGATCACAAACAAATACGGTACGAATCCCCCGGCGTTTTGGCCCAGCACTTCCTGAAGCGTTGCAAGATCGACCGGCTGGGTGTCGATGGCATCGAATAGATCAGGATCCAGGGCGAGACGACTGATGCGCCCGTTCACGATCTCTTGGTCGTACGCCTCCACCACGTCTCGCAGTCGCCCTTCCGTCACGTTGAAACCGCCAGACGATTGAAACAGTATCATCGTCGAGGCCTGAGCATCCGCTTCGATTCGGTCCTGAAAATCCGGCGGCACGATGATCGCGCCATCCAGAGAATCCCCACGTATCAGATCCCGGATATCGCCGGGGCCCACACCAGGTACGATTACGATCTGGGTATCGGCAGCCACGGCCTGACGCAATCCCGGCGCGTACTCGTCTCCGATCAACGCGATCTCCACTCGCTCGGCCTCCGCGTTCTCGGCTTGTCGCTGGGTGTAGCGAAATATGAGCAGAATCAGCGAGGGGAACACCACGAGCGGGAATACTATCAACAGGAGAATCGTCCTCCTGTCGCGCAGTGTGTCCTTTATCTCCTTCTTGGCGATCGTAAGAGTTCGTCTCATGCTAAGCTTCCCCCGTCAAATGCATGAACTCGTCTTCGTACGTCGCACAGGTCATCTGTGACTCGAACGCCTCCTTGCTTCCGTCGAAGTAGAGCCTGCCCTTGTGAATGATCGCGATATCGTCGCACAGCAGCTTGACCTCACCCATGATGTGCGTGGAAAAAAGCACCGTCTTCCCCTCGTCCCGAGAAGTCCGAATCAGCTCGACGATTGCACGAGACGTCATCACATCGAGTCCCGCCGTCGGCTCGTCGAACACGATGACCGCGGGATCGTGAATGATGGTCCGGGCGATCGACACCTTCTGCCGCATGCCGGTACTGAGACGGGCGATACGCCTATCGGCAAAACCGTCCATACCCAAGGTGCCGAAGAGATATCGCTTTCTTTCTTCGAACCGTCCTGGATCCATCCCGTGGAGATCGGCATGGTAGCGCACCATCTCCGTGGCCGTGAGCCGATCGTAGAGGCCCGTATCGCCCGTCAAGAATCCGATGCTGGCACGCACGTCCTGCGGTTCACGGGCGACGTCGAATCCAGCCACCGTAATGCTCCCGCTGCTGGGTTTGAGCATGGTGGCAACGATGCGTAGAGCGGTCGTCTTACCCGCACCGTTGGGTCCGATCAAACCGAACACTCTACCGGGGTTACACTCGAAACTCACACCGTCCACGGCTGCGATATGATCGCCCACCGGGGCGGAGGCGCCGAGCTCCTTCCGCATGCGCTTGCTTACTTTGAAGTTTTTTCGAAGCTCTTGGACGCGGATCATCGAGACCCCACTGGGATCATCGAGGCCCTTAGGTTATATGAACGCAGGGACGGCCAGCCAGCGTCTGTCAACGCACCCTCCTCGCCGGAACATCCCGCCCATTCTGGTGGAGGACCACCTGGGTCACGTCTCCAGAACTATCGCGGACGAAGCCGAGTTGCGCGTCGACCAACGTGTAGAAGAACTCATCTTCGGACTCGGCAAAAACGGGGGCCGCCGGTTGGTTCGTCAGTTGCACGAAGAGCTGGTCGCCTTCCAGAGTCACGGTAAACTGAGCTTGCGGCGTCGCCTCGTAGACACCGACATACGCCTCCAGCACCGTCGGGCTCAACTCCACGGCGATCCGTTCTGTCGTGGGCTCGGCCAGACTGGCGTCCACGACCCGGCGGATGGCCCAAACAACCAGGTCCGGATCATCGGTTTGTATGAAATGCCCACTGTTTGTCACGACGGTGAGCGTGCCGTTCGTAACCTCCTGCACGACGGCGCTCAGCATGTCCGTTCTCACCTGCACGGTCCGTGCATGGCACTCTCTGGGTTCGCAACTGAGCTCGGCCTGACGGGCGGCCATCACCCATTGGCTGGGATTGAACTCGGCCGCCATGAGTACCGCCACTGGGATATCGGGCACGGGCGGAAGAGAATGGAACTCAGCGAAGTTGCTGTCGAGGAGCTGGATGACGGCTTCGACCTCGGCACGCAAACCCGCGGGTGCATCGGTGAGACTTTCGAAAGCCGTCTCTCGGGCCCGTCGGGAGTCCTCTGGCGAAAGCCCCTGGGCCTCGTCCAACGCCCTCTGATCCTGTTCGGTGACAATAGGGGTGGGATCCACGTAGACGAGCCCGGCGACGTCGTCGGGGTAGATCCCCGTGAACATCCGAATGTAGGGACCACCGAGGGAGTGCCCCACAAGCACGTAGGGTGGTTCTGCACCCACCTGTTCCAGGAGCTCATGCAGGTTCTCCGCAACATGGCGCGGTGTGGGCAGCTCTCCATCCGATTCCGACCCGCCCAAGCCAGCACGGTCATACGCGACGACGGCTGCGAAGTCGGTTACGTCCCCGAGGACGGAGCCCCAAGTAGCGAGACCGCCGCCAGCGCCGGCCTCGAAGACGACAACGGGCCCCCCGGGACCACCGGCATTCTCGAGCCAGGACGTCCGCACACGCATCTGGTGACCATCGACCTCGACCCTCCGCACGTTCTGCGCTTGAACAAGGGAAGCCGTTAGACAAATGCAGATAAGGGAAACGGAGAGGGCCAGTCTCTTCATGATTTTGCTCCCGATCCTGTGAGGGACCCATTAAGTGCTCTGAAGTGTCGGCAGCCGGTGGCGTGCAGGCCGCCCTCTGCGCGGGGATCGCCCTCCCCAGTGCCTTCTACGCTACTGCTAACTCAATTCTTCTTCATCAGGCACCTATGCCTCCTTCGGAACGAGTCGGCCCAACCGCGACTTGGCGGTTGAAGTCACGCGAGTCAGTTCTTGCACCGCATTTGAGAGCTCACCCTTACCCTTCGAGGTAAGGCCATAGTATTTCCGGTGTGGATTGTCCGCATCCGGAGGAGGCACCCTCTCGACGAGGCCGGCTGCCGTCAAGTCCTTGAGGCAACGATAGAGGGTGCCTGGCCCAAGCAGGACCGACCCCTCCGCTTGAAGGGTCAGTTCCGGGACGGAGGAACAGACCACGTCGTTGGAGCGAACCGATAGGGATAGGGCTCCCATGTCGGAACTTCATCGGAGATAACGAAGTCCTGCTCCAGAGTTCGATCGCCAGCGATCACGATCTGCACCTGGGACGTGCCGAAACCGATCCGAGCTACGGTCAGCGTGTGCGTGCCCGCAGGCACGTGCTGGAGCAGATATCGGCCGTTCTGCTGCGTCAAGCCGCCGAGCTCCAAGCTGGAGATAAAGACTTGGACCGCCGCAACCGGAAGGCCGCTCTGCTCGTCGGTAACTCGGCCGGTGATGGTGCCGGTTTGAACGCGAACGGGAACGGGAACGGGAGTCGATGGCTCTGCGATCGGCGAGGGCGCGACGACCGGATCGGGCGCGGGCACATCGTCAGAGCGCGATACGGGCAGCAAATTCGGTATGAGGATTCCCGCCGAAAGCGAAAGGCCGATTGCCCCACCTGCGATGATGGTCAGCACCGGGACCAGGTCGGTCTGAGAGAGCCTCATGATGGCCTCCTGGGGTCCGAGTCGAGCACTACTTGAATACTCCTCGTCCGAGCAAGAGGATCCGCGGACACCGACAGAGGAGGCGCGCCCGGCAGGGCCGAGCTCGACGGCTCACCTGGAACCGCTCACGGCGACGTTGTCGGGGACCAATTCCTGGTGAAACGTGAATACCTGGCGGTCGCGTGGATCGACCGTGACCCGGACCCAGTGAACGAGCGGATTACCGAAGGTCTCGACTCGGGTGAAGTTCTCTACGAGCGACCCGTCGTCTCGGTACAGAGGTTTGTCGACGCGGAAGATATGTGTGTCGCCTACGGCGAGGACCACGGGTCCGCGAAAGGCGGTCGACTGCTCCAACAGAACCGAATACAAGGGCTCGAGGCCGGCTCTCGGCTCGAGACAAGCTTCGCAGTCTCGACGTACTAGCGGGGGCAGACCCCACACGATCCATGGATCGGGCTGGGTGGCGATGAAAACGGCTGCATGGTTGTTTTCTCGGGCCACGTCGAAGGCAGTGCGGATCCAAGAGACGGCAGCATCCATCCGCTCCTCGGCGACCACTGGGTCAGTCGGAGCACGCGTGAGTCCGATCAGATGGACCGTCGAATAGACCACGTCGCCGTGCGTCCACATCACGTTCTCAACGAAGTCCGAGTAGTCCGCTTCGCTACCTTGACTCCGAACCGGCATCGACCGTCCCCCCGTCGTTTGGCTCGGGTCGGGGAAGAAGACCGAGCGCAGGTGCTCGAGCCGCTCGTACTCATCATACCGCCCTGCCGATGCTCTCCCGCAATCGAACCAGTCGTTGTCGCCCGGCGTGTAGACGAACGGGAAGTCGAACCTCTGATACAGGTCGAAGCGACCTTGAAAGAGCTCGTCGCTACATCGCTGCCCCCCATGGATGTCGCCTACATGGAGCACCCACTGGAGATCGGGCCGGGCATTCACATCGTCAATCAGCGCTTCAAACTTCAGGACGTCCGGGGGTGGGTAAGGGTTATCTCCGAGGAGAGCAAACTCATATGTGGGATCGGGGGTCTGGACGCAGGCAACCGTCGTGATGGCGAGGGCGATCGCGACGGATCCCGCACGATGGAATCCGTGTCGAATACGACCGTCAAAGACGACCCTCGGCATGACTCCTCCTCGATGGCGGTAGGGCTCCCCAACGGATCCGCAGGTCCGCTGCGCGGCTAATGTGGTGACCGCGAGCGAAGCGCGCGAGCTTCTACGGAACGTATGAACACCTCTATCTCCCGAGACGACGTCAATCGCACGAAGCGGACATGTGTCCACTGAGGGTCAGCCACCAATTCGACCCAACGTTTTCGTTTGCGGGACTGCTGAGTGACGATCCACCAAAGCAACGAGTCTTCCTTCCTCCAAAACATCAACTGCTGCCAGAACCTCTCCTTATTCGTGCCCCAGAGCACCTCGCCCGAGCGCCAGCGCCGCCAGGATCGCGTGAGCATTCGCCAGAGGAGTTGTGGGATGGGAAGGTCGAGGTAAACCGCCGTTTGCAAACGCGGCCAGAAGGCTCGCTGTGAGAAGCTGATGTAGGAGCCCGCCGCAACCCAGCCGTCACTCTTCGTTGCTTCTCGGAACCGGCGCTCGAGCTCGTCGGGGTTCGTATCGTTGAGTCCGACCCAGCCCGGTTCCCAATTGAGCGCATCCAACTCGACGAAGGGCACCCCCAGTGCTCTCGACAGTCGTAAGCCTACCGTACTCTTCCCAGACGAGCTGTTGCCCAGCACGTGAATGCGTTGGCCGATGGATGAGCGTTCGTCATTAGACATGGTGCGGCAGCCGCTACAGCGCGGTGGAGAGCCAAGTGGCCCGGTCAATAGAGAAGAAGCCCGTGCCTGCCTCCCCTTCGTCCGTAGTTCGGTCCAGAGTCATCCCGAGTCGATGGAGCACCGCGGCCGAGGCAGTGTTTGGGAGATCCGTGGCGGCACTCACAGTCTCGAAGCCTGAGACATTGAACGCGCAGTCGCACGCTGCTCGGGCACACTCGGTGGCCAAACCCCGACCCCAGTGGTCGGGTAGCAGACCGTAGAGCAACTGAAGCTCCGGAGGATCGAAAAAGGGGCGAAATCCTACGAACCCGATGATCTCCGATCCGTCTGATGGGCGAACAGCCCACAGCCCCAAGCTGTCACCTCCGAACCGCGCCTCGCTCGATCGGATCTCCTCATCGACCCAGTTCTCCGTAACGATTTGATCATCTAGTAGATAGCGGCGCACGGCAGGATTCTGGAACAGGCGCAAGAGCTCAGCGGCGTCAGCGTGGGCGAACGGCCGAAGCTCGACTCGCGGCGTGTACAGCGACTCAGACGTGCTGGTCGACAAGGACCGGGTTTCCATCGGGATCCGCTATCATGAGACTCGCAGGTCCGGAAGTACTCTCGTCCGCCTCGCTGACCAACTCCAGGCCCCGGTCCTTCAGTTGACGCTGTAGCTCGCGCACATCCGTGTAGGTATCGAGCTCGCGGGCGTTGCTATCCCAGCCCGGATTAAAGGTGAGGATGTTCTTCTCGAACATTCCCTGAAAGAGCCCAATCGCGTGATCGCCATTCTTCATGATCAGCCAGTTCTGCGAGGCATCGCCGCCGAAGACTTCGAAACCGAGCTTCTCGTAAAACTCCCTCGATGCTCCGATGTCCTTGACTGCCAGGCTGATCGAGAAATTGCCGAGGTCCATGATCTACTCCTTGCCAATGGTAATCGTCCTTGCCAATAGTAATCGCCGGTCAAGGGGCGTCCGGAGTGGCCTCTCTCAGCTCCTGTAGCCATGCCCTGAAGTCCTCCTGGCCATGGAGAAACTCGCCCGGGGAAACCTCAAGATCTGCCCCGGACAGCTGGTCAATCGCTTTCCAGACGACCGAATCATCGACGGGTGGATAGATTTCAGGGTCATCGTAGGTGATGAACTCGGATGCCCATTCCGCGACCTCGACCCGCGTCTCCTCATTTTCGATGAGAAGAGCCAGACGCGCCTCGACCTCAGGTCTCGTCGGAACGTTGAATCGATGTTCTCGGGCCGGACGCATGATGCCCCACGTAACTCCAAGTGCTCTCGATGACGGTGGTTAGTTACCCGCCGGGCCCGTTGCAATAGAGGGCGGATTCTCCGCGTTGTACCGGATGTAGTGCCGAATGCCGAGAAGTTGTCGATCTGTCAGGCCGGCGAATTCGGGCATTCCACGTTCCGCGAGGATTCCGTCCCTCACGACGGACGCAAAGGCTTCCTCCGACAGCACCATTGCCGACGCTCGAAGATCGGGAGCCATCCCTGCCCCGATCGCACCCCCGCCGTGACACAGGACGCAGGTTCCGTCGTAGCTGTTCATTCCTACCTGTACCAGCACTGGATCGATCGTGAAGTCGGAGGCCTCGATCGGTGTGACCACCGTGGGCGGCGGAAGCGAGGGAAGCTGTGTGCGGCCATCCAGCGAGAACGTGACGAGTCGTCGCGTGTGTACTCCGTATGCCCATCCATGCGCAGCAGCGTCGGCACCACCGAGCCCTGACCAAACGCCTCCCCAGCCCACGAGAATCGAGAGGTACTGCCTCCCGTCGACCGAGTAGGTGATCGGTGGCGCGGAGATTCCGAGCCCGAGATCGAAGTTCCACAGTTCTTCGCCCGTACTGGCCTCGTACGCGACGAGCGATCCGTCGACCCGACCCTGGAACACGAGATCGCCGGCTGTCGTGAGCGTGCCCGCGTTCCAAACCCCGGCGAGGGCCACCTCCCAGGCAAGCTCCTGGGTGACGGGATCCCAGGCCTGAAGGGAACTCGTCACACCATCCTCACGGGAACTTCCGGTGGGGGCGGACTGGACCGCCACGTCGTTCCTCCACGAGGGCGGCTCCCACCCCTGGAGATCGACGTTCGCGTCGGAAAACAGCCAATTGAGGTGGATGGCCGGAATGTACGCGAGGCCGGCCTCGGGGTTGTAGGACATCGCATGCCAACTGTGTCCTCCGATAGGCCCCGGAGCGACCATGGCAAGGCCGTCCTCATAACGGGCGTCCGGCATCTCGACCGGCCGCCCCGTTTCCATGTCGATATGCGAAGCCCACGTCGTCACCGTGTAGGGCTCGGCCGAGATCAGCGCACCGTCGGTGCGGTCGATGACGTAGAAGAACCCGTTCTTTGGCGCGTGCATGAGCGCCTTCCTGGTCCGGCCGTCGATCTGCAGGTCAGCGAGAACGATGTCCATGTTGGAGTTGAAGTCCCACGTCTCGCCCGGGGAGTCCTGATAGTGCCAGAGGTATTCTCCCGTGTCGGGATCGAGCGCGACGATGGAGGAAAGGAAGAGATTGTCCCCGCCTCCCGGACTGCGCACCTTGCGGTTCCAAGGGGAGCCGTTCCCGGTGCCGATGTAGAGCTGATCCAACTCTGCGTCATAGGTGAAGCCGTGCCAGGCGTTCCCACCCCCACCGAGCATCCACCAGTTGCCCGTCCAGGTCTCTGCGGCCATTTCCATCGCAGCGTTTTCGAAGCCGTCGGCGGGGTTGCCGGGGACGATCCAGAAGCGCCATGCCTGCTCGCCCGTTTCGGCATCGTAGGCCGTCACGTAACCGCGAGCGGCGTGAAACTCCGTGCCGCCGTTCCCGACCAGGACCTTTCCTTTGAACACCTTTGGGGCACCGGTGATGTAGAGCGGCAACTCGGGATCAACCGTCATCGTGCTCCACACCTCTTCGCCCGTCTCCCGGTCAATAGCCTTCAGCCGTCCGTCCCAGGTAGCGGCGTAGACCTTGTCGCCCCAGAGCGCGATACCCCGGTTGTGATCCCAGCCCATCCGGATCCGTTGGCTGGCGAACTCCGCCACCTGGGGGTCGTACTCCCAGAGCAGGTCACCCGACGTCGCGTCGACCGCCCGCACCACGTTCAGGCTTCCGATGAAGTACATCACCCCGTCCGCGACGAGCGGCGTGGATACGAGGCCCCGGTCGTTGGGCAGGTCCACGTACCAGTCGACGGAAAGCTCGCTCACGTTCGACGCACTGACCTGCGTGAGCGGGCTGAAGCGCTGTTCGTTGGAAGTGCGCCCGTAAGCGAGCCAGTCCTCCGTCTCGTCTTCGTTAGCCAGCATCGCGTCATCGATGACGACGGCGGGCTCGGGTTCGGCACATGCGGACAGGACGTTCGCGGCCATAGCGGCCATAAAGCAGAAACGGATCGACCGAAGCACGACCTACTCCTCTTCTCACGGGTGGGTGTGAAGACCTCTCATTGGGTGCCTTACATCTTGTAACCGCGCTTGAGCATCATCGGCGCAGCCTTCGCAAACAAGTCGGCAGGCGGAACCTCGAAGTCGAAGGAATCTGCGAGACGATCGATCAGGTTGAAGGCAAACGCCACGCCGATAGCATCTTCGATGGCAGCATCGGACAGGCCGACTTCCCGCAGCCGTTGCGCATCTTCAGTCGACAGTTCCTCGGGCTGCAGGGTCATCTTCCCTAGAAACCGGAGCATCTCCTTCATCTTCTTGTCGATGGGGGCTGATTCGAGGTCCTCCAGAACCCCCTCCACAACCTCTTTTCCAAGAGCATGCGACGCGACCGCGCCGTGAGACCCCGTTCAGGATAGGCATTGATTCTTACGAGATACGAAGGCGGCGAAGAGCTCACACTCGCCGGCGCTCCATTCGCGACCCAGGCGCATCACCGAGTGGACAACCCTGGAGAACGACTTCCCGAAAAACTCGGGACGGTACAGCAAAGTCCGCGCTACGTCAGGGACTCGGCGGCGCATGATCAGCCCCATCATCAGCAGCAGGAGCTTCTGCCGTAGTCGGTGACTGTTTTCCAGCTGTTTGAGCCTCATTGTGCCCCTCCTTCCCCTCTGCCGAGGGTTCCGAGAGCACATTCCAGCCGGGCCCGAGACGCGCCAAGTGCAGCCGCTACGGTCAATTCGAAGAGCTCGTCCTCCGAATAACCCAACGCCTTGAGTGACTCGATGTCCTCGTCCGTCGTCCGGTAGGCATGCCGCGCAACTTTTTCAACCCAGCCCGACAGCTCGTCTGGCACCGTCGCGTCCGTGCCCTGGCGTCCGCTGAGTGCACCAGCCCGTGCTTCGACCGCGCGACGCAGCTCCGACGTAGTCGTCCCCGGCCCGGACAGAACCGTATCGACGAGCCTGGTCAGGTCCTCCCAGTAGCGGGGCATCGTCGTCTCCTTAGTGGTGTGGATTTGAGGAACATACGACCGGGATGGGGGCTGGCCAGATTCGAAGGTGCCTCAGTTCCCCTCACCTGTGGGCGGGAAGATGGTCCTGGTGCTCCCGAAACCGAGCCATGTCGTGTTCGATCCACAGTTCGGCACCCACCTCCTGCACGAATCGCTCGACATACTCCATGGACGACGCTGTGAGCGCCGAGTCCACGTTGAAGGACGGGACGCGCCGGCTCGCACGGCTCGCCCGGAAGTGGTAGAGGTCACCTGCGAGAAGCACGGGCCCCTCTTCGACGAGATCGACCAGAAGAACCTGGTGGCCTGGAGTGTGACCGGGTGCGGCGATGATGCGCACCCTTCCGTCGCCAAAGACGTCGTGCTCCCCGTCGAGTAACTGCCGCGGCAGGTCCGCAAGGCCCGAGTACAGAGACGGCCTGAAGACGGGCACGGTGACGCTGTCTGCAAACGCTGCCTCGTACTCGGGGCGCTGAATCAGCAGCGTCGCTCCCTCGATCTCATTCGCGACGCCGACGTGATCGTAGTGCATGTGCGAGAAGGCGACGTAGTCGAACGAGCTGAGCGAGAATGGGGTGCCCACAAGTTGATCAGCCAGAGTTCGGTCGAGATCCTCCGAGGGCAGCCCGCCGTCCCACAGGAGGGTGCCGCTCGGATGCTCTACGATGAAGCAGGGGACGTGAAGTTCCCGAACTTCCGTCTCATCCTCAGCTAACCCGAAGCCCGCGACGCTGCCTACCTGAATCACGCCGCAATCGAACTCGTAGAGAACCAGCGGCTGGTCCGCGGCGGGCGTACACGAGACACACCACGTCAGAGCCATGGCCGATACTGTTCGGGCCCAACCGCGTGGGCTAGCCATGATCCCCACGGAACGCGGCGCTCTCCGCCTGCTCCTCGATCGGAAAGGCGTCCTGCTCAATAGTTTCGGTCGACGGTGTCTTCAACAAACCGTCATGCACGAAGAGTTCGGATGACATCCTGAGGGCGACGGCGATTGCATCGGAGGGCCTCGCGTCGACGGAGTTCACTTCCCCGTCTCGGCGAACAATCATCTCGGCAAAGTACGTGTTCTCCGCCCCGAGACTGATCACCACGTTTTCGAGCTCTCCGTCCAGGCTCTGCACCATGGAGACCAACAGGTCATGGGTCATCGGGCGGGGATATTTCACGCCCTTGAGCACCAGTGCGATAGCGCTCGCCTCGCACGGGCCGATCCATATCGGGAGCACCCGCTCGCCGTCCTGCTCCTGGAGGATGACCACCGGGATATTGGTGGTTGGGTCCGACCCAAGACTCTTTACCCTCACCTGAATCAGCTCGGACATTTGATTTCACCCGCTTTTTGGAGTTTTCGTCACGTCATAAAGAACATCTTTACCAGAAGCTTACCATCCCGCCAGCGGCCCAAGCGTTGTTGACAGGGCTTCGACCAACTCGTCTGAGTCGATGGGCTTGCCGATGGCCGTAAACGCACCCATGCGCTTTGCCTCATCGAGCTCGGTTTGGCTCTTACCGGATACGGCGATGATCCTCGCCTCCGGATATAACCCCCGCAACGCCTCGATGAACTCCAGACCATCGACGCCGGGCATGTTGAGATCCGTGATGACCAGCTCGATCTCCTGTTTCAGGTAGGCCTTGAAAGCCTGCTCGCCATCCCGGGCTACATACACTTCGTGACCCGATGCTTCGACGATCTTTCTCAGGAGGAGAAGATCCGTAGGTTCGTCATCGACGATGAGTACACGTGCCATGTCCGTTCCCCTCCAGCTCGTCGGCCGCGGCGGTCGGTGCGGATGCCTTGTTCAGGGGACCCACCGTCCCTCGTTGCCATAGAATCTATTCGAAGAGGCGTTCTGTTGTCACTTCGCGACCCGTATCGGACGCCTTCCAGGCCCTCGAAGTCGGAGTCTTGGGTCCACAGCTCGGCATCATGGGCATGCTGGTCAAGCCCGCAACTACCACTCAGAGACCGCGGGCCAAGTCCGGAGCTGCGGCCAGAATTTCGCGATCCAGGGAGTACAGCTCACACCTCAATGCCTCGGCCGCGACAATAAACTCCGCATCGTAAGCGCTCAGTCCCAGCGACCCGGCAACCTCCAACACTGCCCCAC
The DNA here is from genome assembly GCA_965249775.1 of Longimicrobiales bacterium. GTDB lineage: Bacteria > Gemmatimonadota > Gemmatimonadetes > Longimicrobiales > Gaopeijiaceae > UBA822. The sequence continues at coordinate 498,823 of OZ252253.1, read as the reverse complement.
CGTTCACCGACGTAATTCGATCGCCAAGGAGAGCGACCGCGTCGTCGTGCATCGCCACCGCCTGTGTGATCTCCACCCAGCCGCGCCGGACAAATCCGATGACAACGTTGCGCAGTTCACTGAGCAGAATTGGAGGTGCCGCCCACTCGGAGTCGGAGCGTAGAAGAGCCGAGGCTTTCTCACCATACTCGGCAGATCCAGTCACGAGGTGCACCATGACGTTGGTATCAACAACGATCACGGCCGGCCGGCGTCCTTCAAGGCCTTGAGCAGGTCTTCTTCGAGAGCAGGGAGACGGAGGCTCGAGCTCCGGTTCGCGACGCTGGCCAGAACGGCCTCGGCTCCCACTGCTGCGGGTCGGATCGACGCTTCGAGACGGGCAAGAACCTCCCCGTTCAGGCTTCGATGGTTCCGCGCCGCGGCACGTTTCAGCGAGTCATACATGTCTTGGGGGAGCCCACGCAACGCCAGGTTTGCCATGTTCCGGCCTCGTTCGATATCGTTATTATATCATTATGATATCGACACGGGCCGGTGCTGTAAAGCTCGCCACACGTTGAGGGCGGACCCATGCTTGGATCGGCCGCGACGCCCGGCGGCGTCAGCGGGGCGGCAGCTCGGCCAGGAACTCCAACAGGACGCGGTTCACCTCCTGTGGCTTCTCTTGCTGCACCCAGTGCCCGGCCTCAGGGATCAGATGTACCCCTCGAAGATCGGTGACGGCCTGGCTTAGGCTGGCCGTGAGCGCCTCCTGGGTGGCGCCCCCGATCACACCGTCGTTCGCGCCTGCGATGAACATCGCCGGCTGAGACACCGGCATGTCCCGAAGCTCCGGCGTCGTCTCCCAGTTTCGCTGTATGTTCCGATAGTAGTTGATCCCGCCACGGAAGCCGCTGCGCGTGAGCTCCTCGACGTAGTAATCCAGCTCACCGCTGCTGATCCAGGTCGGAAAGTCGGTCGGCTCCCCCATCCGGGGGATCCAGCCGCCAGCTGACCGCAACGGGTCGGTAACCTCAGGGGGGCGCCGCGTCGCACCGGTTAGGTAGAGCCGGCTCAGGATGCCTCGTGGGTCGGCGTCGAACTCCGCTTCGGCCACGCCCTGCCCGTCCGTGTCCAACTCCTGAAAGTAAAGAATATAAAAGAAGTTATCGCCGAACTGACTCCGCCAGTTCGCGATCGGCGCCGTGGCCCACCCCCCGAAAGGGACGCTCATGTTGACGACGGCCGAGAAACGGTCCGCTTCCAGGCGCACGCAGTCGCGGGACACGAGCGAGCCCCAGTCGTGCCCGACCAACACCGCCTGTTCCTCGCCCAACGCATCGATCAGCCCGACGAGATCGCCACAGAGGTCGAAGATGTCATAGTCCTCGATCTCTGACGGTGCATCCGTACCGCCGTATCCACGCATGTCCGGCGCCACGGCATGATAGCCGGCCGCCGCCAAGGCAGGGAGTTGGTGCCGCCACGAGTACCACGACTCCGGCCAGCCGTGCGCCAGGAGCACGAGCGGACCCTCGCCCTGCTCCACGACTCGCATCCGGATGCCGTTGACATCGAGGAAGCGGTACTCCGCACCGTCGACAGGCGGACGTTCCGTCACGCCGGCGTCGTCAGAGGAAGGGCCGCAGGCAGCTACACCCATGAGGATTAGCAGAATCGATCCGCCACGGGTGAGAAGATGGCGGCTGCGGTCCGGCGCGCTCGACGTCATTGGTGATCATTCCTCGACGGTGGTGATGAACTGTAGGCCACACTCAACAGGATGGGCAGAGCACCGCCCATCCATCGCAACAAACTGCAGGCCACTCTAAAGCGCAACTAGACATCAGGCTCGCGCCCTTTGCTTGCGGTCACCACATTAGCCGCCCAGCAGAATCGCAGATCCGTTAGGCGGCTGGAGCAGTCGAAAGGAGCGCGCGAGAAAGCGCCATGAGTGACACGATTCCGTTTTCACAGCTGAGCAAGGCAAGCATTCCCGTGGCAGGTGGCAAAGGAGCCAACCTCGGCGAGCTGACCACGGCGGGCTTTCCAGTGCCTGCAGGCTTTGTCGTGACCACGGGCGCCTACGATGCCTTCGTGCAGGCACACGGCTTGCCACGACAGGTCGTCGATCTCGTGCACACCGTGTCGGCAGACGATCCGCACTCGAGTGAAGCTGCATCGGAGCGGATTCACGCCCTGTTCATGCAGGGTGTGATTGCGGACGATGTGGCCTCGGAGATCACCGCCGCGTATCGGCAGTTGACGCCAACCAAGGACCTTGCCGTTGCTGTGCGCTCCTCGGCAACAGCCGAGGACTTGCCGACTGCCAGTTTCGCGGGGCAGCAAGACACCTACCTCAATATCCAAGGGGAAGAGGCGCTGCTGGATGCCGTGAAACGGTGCTGGGCCAGCCTCTGGACAGCCCGCGCCATCTCGTACCGGATGCGCCAACAGATTGACCCGGCCACTGTCAGCCTTGCCGTGGTTGTCCAGCAGCTCATTCCGGCAGACGCCGCAGGCGTGCTGTTCACGGCCAACCCGGTCAACGGCCAGCGCGATCAGATGCTCATCAATGCGACCTGGGGCTTGGGCGAGGCGATGGTCGGCGGGCTGGTGACGCCGGACACGGTGGTTGTGGAGAAGGCGACCGGGGACATCCTGTCCCGCGAGACGGCCACCAAGACCACGATGACCGTGCGGACTGACACGGGCACCGAAGAACGAGACGTGCCGCAGGCACGGCGCGACCAACAGGTGCTGGATGATGCAACGCCGGCGCAGCTGGCCCGGTACGGGGCGCAGATCGAAGCGCACTACGGTGTGCCGATGGACATCGAATGGGCGATAGCGGAAGGCGAGATCGCCATCTTGCAGGCGCGCCCCATCACCTCGCTCCCAGACCCGAAACCGGCCCCGTTGCGAGACGTGGTGTGGGAGCCGATTGCCCCGAAGACCGTCTGGATGCGCCGGCAGATCGTCGAGCACATGCCGGAGCCACTATCGCCCCTGTTCGAAGACCTATACCTAGGGACGGGCATGGACCGGACCATGAAGGGGCTCCTGGACACGATGGCCGAGATTGGCGGTGCAAACCTGGATCTCGACGCCATGATACCCCATGGATTTGCGGGCACCATCAATGGCTACGCCTACACGGGGGTCAGCTTCAAGATGAGCAGGGCAAATCTGATGGCGATCCTGCGGATATATGCCCGTATATTCAAGTTTTTCAAAATGCCTGCGTTCGACTGGGATGGGGTCGTGTTACCCGGATATCAGGCCCTCATCGCGCGGTGGAGGGCCATCGACCTGGCCGAGGCCGCGGATGACGAGCTGCTGCGTGGGATTCGCGAGATGTCGCAGGCGGATAGCGGCTACTGGTTCGGGTCGGCTTTGCATCTGGGTCTATCACGGATCATGGACACGGTCTTCGACCGGCTGCTGAGGTCGTTCCTGTTCCGGTTTGCGTTGCCCAAGCCACGCCCCGTCAGCGCCTCGTTCCTGCGTGGATTCGACTCGAAGGCGCTGGACGCCCAAGCCGACATGGAAGCGCTCGCCGACATGATCCGCGAGTCGCCAGCGCTGCGCGGGCTGACTCTCGAGACACCGTCACACCAACTGATGAAGGCATTCGCCGCGCATCCCGACGGACAACCCGTGGCCGACGGCATCCAGCACTACCTGAACGAATACGGCCATCAGATCTACAATCTGGATTTCGTCGATCCCACGCAGATTGAAGACCCGCTACCGATGTTGTTGAGTCTGACGGCGCTGGTCGACAACGTTCCCGATCAGGATGTGCGTAACCGGCAGGCGAAGATGGCCGAGGCACGAGACTCGCTGGTCGCCGAGGCGATGCAGGCGATGAATCCCATCTCGCGGCGGCTCTTCCGCTGGGTCTGGAAGTGGACGAAGCGCTACGCGCCGTATCGAGAGAGCGTGATGTTCTACATGGGCGCCGCCTGGCCGACGCTGCGTAAACTAGCCCGTGAGCTGGGGCAACGGCTGACGGACGCCGGAACCATCTCCACCCCCGGTGACATCTACTATCTGGACGGGCCCGAGATCACGGCGGCGATCGAAGCGCGTGCGAGCGGGCAGAGCATCCCGGCGCTCGCCGAGCTGACCCGTGAGCGGCGCGCGCTACGCGAGGCCCGTAAACAACTCACACCCCCACCCAAGGTTCCACCGCGCGGCGTCATCAGGTTGGGCCCGATTAAGCTGTCGATGTTTGATCCGACACCGAGCGGTGCCGTCAACGAAGGGCCGGTCCTCAACGGCTATGCCGTCAGCACCGGTCGCGTCGCGGCGCCCGCGAGCGTCATCCGCTCAATCGACGAGTTCGACCAGATGAAGCCGGGCACGATCCTGGTCTGCACGACGACCACCCCGGCCTGGACGCCGCTCTTTTCCCAGGCGAAAGGGCTGGTCACGGACGTCGGCGGCGCATTGGCGCATGGCTCGATCGTGGCTCGGGAGTACGGCATCCCGGCGGTGATGGGGACAGGTGTGGCCACTGACCGCATCACCTCGGGAACGATGCTCGTCGTGGATGGCGATGCGGGCACCGTCACGCTGGAAGACCCAAGCGACGGCACCGAAGAATCAACGAGATAGGGGCTGTGGCTCCTACCCCCTCCTCTTGGTCACCCTCTCGGCCCGCTCTAACCCGGTGCGCACCGTACCCACCAGTTCCCGCATCCTTCTGAATTTCTTTTCAACGGGGCCGCGCCGCTTGATTAGAGCGGCGATTTCGTTCGCGTCCTCGGCTAGATTCCTGAAGCCGTTTTCCACCAAGATCAGGCCTACGTCTTGCGACGCCTGACGGATCTGTCTTATCAGGTGGTGGTGGCCTTGGTTTGCCGCCACGACTCTCTCCATGAGCGAATGCGCGCGCCCCCATTTCTGCCGCGCCTCCCTGAGCATGTGGAGTCTTGCCCGAGCTTTGGCGCTGAGCTTGCCTGCCATGGGAGTTGGTTCGCCAAACAGTGGCGAAAACAATCTTTCTTCAAAGCATCGGTTGGAGGGTGAGGTGGTGCGAAGCTCAGGAGGAACCCAAGGGTCCATCTCTCCACTCGGGTTGAGAATGGGAGCCTCAACCTCAAACCGAAGCCGATCCGTTCTATCGACGAATGTCACCGCGTGTATGGCGACGCGCCGGTACCCACGGGCGCATAGATCGAAGCGACACCATATCTTGTCCGATGCCGGATCGTCGCTACCAGGCCCCCTCACGACCACCCCCAAGGTTCCCGCCGGCGCATCCCTCCTAACCACATCCAATGCACCCCTTAGGTCGCTCACGGTGTCGAGCGGAGGACGGAGCGGTCGGAGCCAGGTGCCATCAGCCTTTAGGAAACAAAGACCCGGTGCCACCGCCGGTCGACCAAACGCAGCTTCCGGCCCATCCGTCAGGGACAGCAGAGCGTCGTTGAATAGGGCCTTGTGGGTGAGGTCGAGCCTGAGTTCAGCATTCCCGATCATTTCTTCTTTCGCGGCAATGCCAGGAATGCCATCTGTTGGGAAAGAGGAACGCTTCCTCATGTCAAGCCTCCGACGCGAAGGGTGATTCCCCTAAGCTCGGACGCCAACGGGTGAGGCAGAAACTGGCCGGGTGGGGTGCTAGTGTAGTGTCGCCAAAGTCTCATTGGCTTTGTTGACCTTCTTGAGGATCTGGCGGACGGTGGCTGTCCATGTGAAAGGTGTGGGGTTTTCGTTGCGGCACTCGATGTAGTCGGTGATGGCTTGGATCAACTCGTCCACGCTGGTAACGGCGAGCCGCCGCAGTTGTCGCTCGGTGAGTTCGCTGAAGAAGCGTTCGACAAGATTGAGCCACGAGGCCGAGGTGGGCGTGAAATGGAAATGGACTCGCCGATGACGTTGGAGCCACTGTTTCACCTTGGGATGTTTGTGCGTGGCGTAGTTGTCGAGGATGACGTGGATGTCGAGATCCTTGGCCGTCGTGCGCACGACCGTGTTCATGAACTTGAGAAACTCCTGATGGCGATGCTTCGGCATGCACTCCTGAATGACGTGGCCGGTGGCCACATCGAGGGCCGCAAATAGCGTGGTCGTGCCATGGCGCTTGTAATCGTGGGTGAAGGTGCCGGCGCGCCCGCGCTTCAGCGGCAGGCCTGGCTGGGTGCGATCCAGGGCCTGGATCTGGCTCTTCTCATCAAAGGAGAAGACGATCGCCCGCTCAGGCGGCTGCAGGTACAACCCGACGACATCCCGGAGTTTTTCTACGAAGGCGGGGTCGGTGGACAACTTGAACGACCGGACCCGATGGGGGCGCAACCCATGGGCCTTCCAGATGCGCGCAATCGTGGAGTGATGCAAGCCGGTCACTTCGGCCATCAGCCGCGTACTCCAATGGGTGCCGCGGCCCGTGGGCGGCGTCGTTTGTGTCGTGCGGTGCACGATGGCTTCTTCCTCGGCCAGGGTAATACGTTTCGGGCGTCCCGACCGCGGGCGGTCGGCCCGGAGGGCCGCAAGCCCGCCAGCCTCATACCGATCCAACCAGAGTGTGACGGTCGGGCGCGAGACGCCGACATCACCACAAATAGTCGAGCCCGAGTCCCCCGCAGCGGACCCGAGCACAATGCGGGCGCGCTCGACCACGCGTTGGGGGGTCGTGCGGGATCGGACCAGCGATTCGAGGCGCGCGCGGTCCCCGCGGCGCAGTGGCATAACACGTATGGGTAGTGGCATGTCATACAATACCACGTAGCCTTATATCATGCAAGATAATTTAGCGACACTACACTAGATACTACGTCAAAGATGAATCGGTGATCTCATGAACGCAACAAGAATCAGGGCTCCACGTTCTTAGCTAGTCGCCGGCTTATCAAAATATTTCCTTTCCCGCCCGTTAGGCGGCACCATTGACGACCGCTAGGCAATCGGGATCTCGGTCCCCGGCCCACAGAAACGAGGCCCTAGGATCCGGGTCGGGCCTGGCCTTCGATATAGAAACTGACCCAGAATTGATCGAAGGGAAGCTCCTCCGGAAGCGGACCCAATCCGCCTGGTCTCCCGGCACACTCCGCAGCTTCCATCGCCGCGATGTCGAAAGCGATGCTTCGTGATGGCTCCGAGACATCGACCTGGGACACCGAGCCGTCCCGATCGATCACGAAATAGATTGCTACGCGCAGATCCAGGTCTCCGCGCCACCGGAAGCACTGGCGCATCTGAGAACGGATTCTGTCGTGGTATTCTGGATAATCCCTGCGAAGGCCCTCCATCCGAACGTTGATATCCTCTCCAGGCATCTCCACGTCTGGATCCGGATCCAGGCTGGTCGCGGGCTCCGGCTCATCCACCAGTTCGACGTCGGGTGGAGTGACTGTCGTTTCGGGCTCCGGAGTCTCCTCAACGGGCTCCTCCTCCTCGACGGGCTCCTCCTCCTCGACGGTCACGGCAGGGATCTCCTCCTGCGGCTCAGGTACCGGGTCGAACGGCGTCGTGATCACCAACTCCTCGGGAGGAGGAGGGGTCGGCTCACCGATTGCAGCTGCCGGAGGGGAGATCAACTCGATCTCGAAGACCGGAAAATCGGGTAGCTGGCGAGGCACCGCTGAGGCCCACCAGGCCAGGAAGATCGCGGTCGCGTGAACGATAGCGGACCCGATGAATCCACTACGCCAAAGCTTGCGTTCCGCGATGCGCCGTTCAGCGTTGGTCAGGTGGTGGACGGGTTTGGTGATCACTGTTGAGATTGGTTCATCTCCCACCAGAATGGACAACCACTGTCCTTACTACCGTACGGCAACCGCGCATGTTTCGTCGTACGAGATCTCCCGGTGACTGGGGATCCTCGTGCTCGGACAACTCAACTGCATAGCCCGTGTTGCACTTCAAAGTTGATCCTGAGTGGCGAATCACTCAGTTCTACGAGCGGTCTTGAAAGGGCTTCAGGCAAGCGCGGCTACGATCCGGGCGCGACGCAGGCGAAGTTAGTGGCATCGTCTGTGCTGCCAGTGCCCGTCCACTGTGCCGTTTCCGGATAAGGACAGAGCGGACGAGTCCGGATCACCTCACCGTCTTCGATCTTGGACGCGATGATGCGCTCCGGTGCCACGCCCTGTTCTACCCACTCCTCAAGCGCCGAAAGGGCATCGAACTGATCCGGCCCGGGGCCGCCCCCGCAGTGGCCCATCCCCGGCACCATGAACAGTCGGAAGAACTCACTTGTCTCGGCTCGCGCGGTCTCGGGATCCCTGCCCTCGCCGAGCCACTCGACCACCTGCTCGTAGTAGTCGATCGAGGCGAGCGGCGATATATCGGGATCACTCCACCCGTGGTAAACGATCAACTTGGCCCCCCGGTCCCGTAGAGGCCGAAGGTCCGGATCGGTCGCATCGAGTGCACGCCCGACCTTCTCTAGCGCGTAGTCGAGATCGGCGTCGAAATCGAATGACCGAAAGTCCCAATCGGGATCATCGAACACGAAGTATCGAAAGAAGCCCTCGCCGCCCCGCCAATGGAGCGACGAGAATGGCTCCGTGCCGGTGACCCACCTCAACCAACCAGGGGACGCCTCCCCGCCCGGCACCAGCCCAGGAAAGACCACCTGACCGGACGAGTTGGTCACGCCGGACCAGATCTTCTTCACCGCCACTACCTGCTTCGCGGTTAGGCAGGACAGGTTGTCTTGTCCCGCCGGGCAACTCAGGATCTCCGGATCGAAATCGCAGGCGCGTGGATCTTGCAGCACGCCGTCTGTAATCCCGTCCTTCGTGTCGCAGGCCGCATCGACGGCGTCACCGAGCACCGTCAGCTTCTCGGGCGGGATGTAGCTCTCCGGGTCGTCGAGCAACGCCAGCGAGTACCACAGATGTGCGCCCGCGTAGAAACTGGTCCAGTTGTTGGCTGGATCACCGGCGATCAGGCCGTCGTAGTCCTCCGGGTACCACTGCGCCTCCATCAGCCCCTGCTGGCCACCCTTCGAGCAGCCGACGTAGTACGAATAGCTCTGTGGTTCACCATAGAACGCATCGATGACGGCCTTCGCCTGTACGGTCATCACGTGCAGCGATCGGCGCCCGAAGTCCTCGATCAGGTCCGGTCGGCCCAACGCCCAGGAGGCATCGAATGCGACCCTGACCTTGTGCCCGGTGTCCGTGCTGGCCGTCGCAGACGCTCTCTGCAGCGCCACCGCCATCGCCGGAAAGCTGATCGAACCGGCCATCCCGCCGTTGCCGACACTCTGAAATCTTCCGTTCCAATCGGCCATCGGAAGCCAGACCTCGAAGTTCACGGCTGGTTCCGTCATTCCGACGACGCGACAAAACGACGGCACCTCAAGCGCCTGTGATGACCCGGGCGGGGTAAACAAACCGGCGGGCACAACGTAGGCCTCGCTGATCGTCGTGTTAACCAGTTCCAGCCCAACGAGAATGGTACACGATGCCTCTGACATCGCGAGCCCGTCGGTCCCCTCACCAGGAGCCGCGCGCGGTCCAGCACACGAAGTCAGTAGAACTAGACCCGCCAGCCCCGCTGAGTGTGTTCGTCTCTTGAGTCTCCTCATTGAATGTCTCCTGCCTTGCCCGGTTCTTTTCTCCACCCCTCCTCTGCCCCACCACGAGTCAATCCCGAGCGACACTAGGGTTGAGCCGCACAGTGTTACTCGCCATCTAACACAACTTGAAAGCACGCCCCCTGCGGGTACCGTGGAGTTGCGAAACGACCATGGACCACAGCAGAGGGCGGCTCTCATGAAACGAACGACGAAGTATGTGGGGCTCGACGTGCATCAGGCAATGACAGTGGCAACGGTTCGAAACGCAGGGGGGCGTGTGATCGCGCGTAGCGTGGTCGAGACGAGCGACAAATCGATCCGGGAGTTCTTCAGCGCGATGGCTGGCTCGGTGCACGTGGTGTTCGAGGAGGGAACGCAGGCGCAGTGGCTGTATGACCTACTGAGTCCTCGGGTGGATCGGGTGATCGTGTGTGACCGCAGAGGCGAGAAGCGCTCGGGTAACAAGGGGGACCAGGTCGATGCCGACGATCTGTCGGAGCAGTTGCGGTGCGGCAGGCTGCGAGCGGTCTACCATGGCGCACACGGCCGAGCCGACCTCAAGGAGCTGACTCGAGCCTATCGTAACCTCGTCGAGGACGGCACGCGCGTGATGCTGCGGCTCAAGGCACTGTTCCGTGCGCGGGCCATCCGAACCACGGGCGGCGGTGTCTACCAGCCGAAGGGGCGCGCCGCCTGGGTCGCACAGCTACCCGAGCACGGTGCTCGGCTACGTGCCGAGACCCTGTACGCTCAGCTTGATGTGCTTCGGACTCAGCGCAAGAAGACCAAGGCGGCCATGGTGGCCGAAGCGAAGCGCGATCCGGCCTTTGGCGTGCTCAAGACGATCCCCTACTTCGGGCCCGTGCGTATCGCGCTGTTGTTGGCAACCATCGGTACGCCATGGCGCTTCCGCACGAAGCGCAACCTGTGGGCCTATGCCGGACTCGCCGTCGTCACGCGCTCGAGCGCCGACTACGAGTTGTTCGACGGGCGTCCTCGGCGGCGCCGTCGGCCTCCGCTCACGCGAGGGTTGAACCGCAACCACAATCGCGTACTCAAGAATGTCTTTAAGGGCGCCGCCAACGTAGCCATCGGACGTCGGGGCCCATTCCAAGACTTCTATCACCGTATGATCGAGCGCGGGATGCGCGAGGAGCTCGCCCGTGTGACGCTGGCTCGCAAGCTCGCCGCGCTCACCCTTCGTCTACTCAAAACCGGAGAAGTCTTTGATCCGACCCAGCTGAGTCGACCCCAAATGTAGAGGGGGTTCGTCGTCCTGGAGCGTGGGTGCAGCGCTTGACCCTCGATCCCTTGGAACGTCGAATCCCCCGGACGACGGTGCGGGAGGCAGTCTCAAGCAGAGACGTACGCCAGGCTCCCAGTCACGCCGAGGCACGAGTCTAACTCCAGGCCCTTCCGCAGAACCCGAAGAAGTGTCAGGCCGGCCCCAGGCTGAGTCTCAGATAGAACCATGGTTCGCGTCGTACGACCCAGGTCCACTCAATCAAGTCCGGACGGATCGATCACCCAAGCGAGGATCATCATGGTCGACACGAAGACTGACTCATCCAGCATACCGCTCTCTGACGACCGGGCTAATCCAACCAAGGGGCTGAGTGCCAAGCGCTCCACCGCTTCGCATCCGGCCGGGGCGGAGCCCGGTCTTGACACTCTCTTTCATAGAACGTCTCTGCGATTCTGCTGCGCGGCTAATGTGGTGACCGCAAGCGAAGCGCGCGAGCCTGCACGCTACGGCTCTCGGCTAGAGCGATATAGAGCGTAAACGTGCACAGCCAACTCAAGGAGAGACCATGAAACCAAGTGGGTCCTCTCACGGCAGCCACAGATGGAGATTCGGGTAGAATTGCGAGAAGGCGAACCAGAACGACACATAGGCCTCGGGAATCTTTGGAAGGCTATTACCGACCAACCGGCCGGAGAGCGCCTTCCCATCGATGCTCCATTGCCTATTTCGACAATCAATCGTTCGACATGTATCCGATGCGCCGCGCATGGCTGAACTGGAAGTATCTTTATTATTGCGTGGCGGCGACATACACTACAGCTTGACGCTGCGGCATCCACGAACGCCCGCCCGAGTCAGGAGCGAGTCAAGATGAAGAGCCGTCCCCAGTTCTGGTCGTTGCTGAGCCCGGCAGTATGTGCGCCGGCCCTGGTTCTCCTCCTCGGCACTTCGACTGCGGGCGTTGCCCAGGAGCAGTCCGCCAGCCTTACTTTTTCTGACGACATCGCGCCAATCCTGTACGAGAGCTGCGCCACCTGCCACCAGCCGAATGGCATCGGGCCCATGTCACTGCTCAGTTACGACGACGTGCGGCCGTACGCCTCTCGGATCAAGCGGAAGGTGGAGGCGCGCGAGATGCCGCCATGGCACCTGGACAAGAGCATCGGGATTCAGGAGTACAAGAACGATATCTCTCTTTCCGACTCCGAGATCCTTGCGATCGCGAGCTGGGTCGATGCGGGTGCGCCAGAGGGCGATCCTGCGAACCTCCCGATGCTCCCCGAGCTACCGGACGGCAGCGGATGGCAGCTCGCGGAACTGCTCGGCCCTCCCGACTTCGTGATCGAGTCCCCCGCCCTCGACGTTGCGGCCAATGCTCAGGACCAGTGGATGGTCCAGTCCACGCCCTTCGAGGGGCTCATCGACGGAGAGCGATACGTGAGGGCGACGGAGCTGAAGGGCTCCTACCCGTTGGGCGTGAAAGTCCTACATCACGGACACGTTACGCTCGGAAGGCAGCCACTCGGCCGGCTGGGCGTCGGGAAGGCCGGCGATGTCTTTCCGGAGAACACCGGGATGCTGATCCAGCCGTCGGGCGAGCTGAGGTGGAACCTCCACTACTTCCCCATCGACGAGGACGTGCCGAACGAGCGCGCAACGGCAGCGGTGTGGCTCCACCCGGAGGGCTACGTGCCTGAGTACACCACAAACGGGGAGGTGATAATCCAAGCTGCCGCCGCGACTGGTTGGGGCAGCGACATCGCCATTCCGCCGCACTCGGTCAAAGTGCGACAGGGAACGCACGTGCTGAACAGGCCTGCGCTCATTTCGAGCTTCCGGCCTCACATGCACATGCGGGGAAGGGAGCAATCCGTCCAAGCGATCTATCCGGACGGGCGACAGGAGATGCTTGGGAGAGTGGACAAATACAACCACTTCTGGCAGATCGCGTATCAGTACGAGGACGACGTGGCGCCGCTCCTGCCGAAAGGCACCGTTCTCCTCATTACCACAGTTTGGGACAACACGGCGGCCAACCCGATCAATCCCGATCCGCGTCAGTGGGTGGTGTTCGGACAGCGTGGCGTGGACGAGATGGCACACACCTGGATCGGGATCACATACCTCACCGACGAGCAGTTCGAGAAGCTGTCGGCCGAGCGGACCCAGCTGGTGGCGGAACAACAAGACCGCTGAGGCTCTCGCTCGTCTCGCGGAAATCAGTCCGGCCACGTCCCGCCTACCGCGACAGTAGCAATCGCTTGTTGGGTGGTGCCGTGGGGTCCTTGGCACGCCCAGGCGCATGCCCCTCCCTAGCGTGGGCGTGTCAGCCCCATGGCTTCGACCACTAGCGTGGAGAGCTCTGCCTCCAACTCCCCGACCACGCGCGTCATCGCAGGGTCGTCGATGAGATTCTGCATCTCGAAGGGATCCTCTTGGAGATCGTAGAGCTCCCGATCCGCCGGGTGTTGCATCCAGTGAATGAGCTTGTACCGATCAGTGCGGACGGCCCTGTAGTCCATATCCATGAGCCAGGGCCTAGGGTTCTCGTGTGTATAGAACTCGATGAGGACGGACTCCCTCCACCCGACATCGTCTCCGAGCAGGAGCGGCACCAAGGACCGGCCCTGTATGTGGTCTCCGATGTCGGCTCCTCCCACTTCCAGGACAGTGGGAGCGATGTCGACCGAGAGAGACAAGCCCGCGATCAGCGAGCCCGGTGGGGCGAGGGCAGGATACCGCACGATAAGCGGGAGCCGGACCGACTCTTCGTAGGGCAACCGGCGCTCCTGACTGAGCCAGTGCTCCCCGAAGAAGAAGCCGTTGTCGCTCGTGAACATGATCATGGTGTCGTCGAGCGTACCGCTCACCTCCAGGGCGGCAATCATCCTACCAAGGCCCTCGTCCACGGCGAGCACCATCTCTGCACGCCGCCGGATCGTCTCCTCTGAGGTTCCATAGTCGAGCATGAACGAGAACTCCTCGATCATCTCGGGCGAGTCGCGGTACCGCAGTGACCGCTGCAGGGCCGGCTTCCCGTCCAGTGCGTCGGGCGAGGTGACGACGTTCGGTTGTCGTGGATACACCTGATCTTCATAGAGCCCCCGGTGACGCGGGGCCGGGATGTAGGCTCGTGGGTAGTCCGCATCTACCGAGCCGTCATCCAGCTGGCGGGCGTCCGGGTGTACGGCCTTATGCCCGATGTAGAGCATGAAAGGACCCTCACGATCCCGCCCAATAAAGTCCACGGCTCGGTCGGTGAGCAGGTCGGTGATGTAACCGTCGACTCTGTGAAGACGACCGTCCTCATAGATGTCCGGATCCACAGTCCGTCCCTGCCCCGGAATCGCTGCCCAATAGTCGAAACCCGGGCGGGGTGTCGGATCGTTGCCCATGTGCCACTTGCCGAGGAACCCGGTTTCGTATCCCGCACCTTGAAGCGCCTGTGGAAAGGTCTGCAATCGGTGACTGGCCCGGTCTCGAGCAACGTTGTCAATGATGCCGTGGCGTGAGGGATACTGCCCGGTGAGTATGCTGGCGCGATTGGGGGAACACAGGGGTACGGCGTGGAAAGCGTCGGAGAACATCGCGCCCTCCGCGGCCAACCGATCAATGTTCGGCGTCTGGAGGTACGGATGTCCTCCCGCGCCAAACTCATCGAAGCGCAGGTCGTCCACGACGATTACTATGATGTTCGGCTGGGTCGCGTTGAGGGATGTGGACGTGTCCGTTCCAGTCTCCTCCGCACGGGGACCGGAGCACGCGAGCAACGCCAAGAGTGCTAGCCATGCACCGGAGCGGCGAACGGTCATCATACTCTCGCGTTCTCCCCGTTGGAGCCTCAGTGGTGGCGCTTCAGTCCATGAACATCCGAGGCACCACCTAACGGATCTGCGATTCTGCTGCGCGGCTAATGTGGTGACCGCAAGCGAAGCGCGCGAGCTTGATGCCTACCGCGACAGTAGCAATCGCTTGTTAGGCTGAGCCCTGGTCCGGTAAACAGACATGGTATACAAGTAAGTAAAGAGACATGGGTAACAGTCGGCACCCCTACAGGAGGTGACCGATGCCGTTCACGGAGACTGATATCGTGGACGAACGAAGCCGTTTCATCGAAGACGCTCACCGGAGTCTGCACAGCTTCACGTGGCTCTGCGCCCACTACGGGATCAGCCGCAAGACCGGCTACGAGTGGCTGGACCGCTGGAGAACGCACGGCCCCGAAGGACTTCGAAACCGGTCGAGTCGACCCAAGCATTGCCCCTGGGCGACGCCCCCCGAAGTCGTCGAGGCCATCCTCGGGGTCCGACGTACCTACACCGACTACGGCGCGAAGAAGATCCGTTGGTACCTCGACAAGCACACACCCGAGCTCGTCCTGCCCTCGCGCACCACGATCCACAACATTCTGCGTCGTCACGATCTCGTGCCCAAGCGACGACGGAGGGCCCGACGTTGGCACCCGGGCCGACCCGATGCTGCAGCCGATGTGCCCAACCGGAGCTGGAGCGCCGACTTCAAGGGCGAGTTCCGCACCCGAGACGGACGGTACTGCTATCCACTCACCGTCCAGGACATGCACTCGCGTTTCCTGCTCGACTGTCGCGGGCGCATCGACGTCAGCATCGACGGCGTTATCCCAGTGTTCACGCGCCTCTTCCGTCGGTTCGGGCTGCCCGAGAGGATCCGCACGGACAACGGGACGCCCTTCGCTTCCAATGCCCTCGGCCGTCTGTCCAGGCTCTCCGTCTGGTTCGTCCAGCTCGGCATCATGCCCGATCTCATTGAGCCTGCCAGCCCTCAGCAGAACGGAAAACACGAGAACATGCACCTCGTCCTCAAGCGCCGTACCACCCGGCCGCCCCGATCCAACATGCGAACCCAACAACGAGCCTTCCGTGACTTCCAAGCCGAGTTCAATCACATCCGACCTCATGAAGCTCTCGACGGCGCCGTGCCCGCTGACTTCTACTCTCCCTCACCCAGGCGCTTCCCAAAGACCCTCAAGCCCATCACCTACCCGGGCCACTTCGAGACCCGCCTCGTCAGCTCCAACGGCGGCATCCGTTGGTACGCCAGGCGCATCCCTGTCAGCAGGCTCCTCGCAGGTCATGACGTCGGCCTCGAGCAAGTTGACCACGGCCTCTTCGACGTCTACTTCGGTCCCATCTGGCTCGGTCGATTCGTTGAACCCAAACACCGAATCTTTGACTCCCTCGGTAGAGGGAAAAGAAGAACTGGTGGTACCTACAAAGGACGGCGAACTGTTACCCAGGTCTCTTGACTTAACTGTTACCCAGGTCCTTTATCGCTCACCTGGTCACCTTGGTCCTGACCCGCCCCCCGCCGGAATGGAGACGTTTAGGGACCAGGCTCCATCTAACGAAGCACCTAGCCGGGGCATCGGGGTCCAATCCTGACTCGACGAGCCTCTCGAACCGATCAAGGCGCCGACCAAGGCCCCGACCAGGCCCCCCGCGACCGCGGCCTGGACAGCCGTAGGGCTGGTTGTGCAGGTCGAGTTCGGCGAGTTGCTACAAATACCTAGTTGACTTGACGCAACCTCGTACACGATCAGTCCGACACCGGCGCCGATAGCAGCTCCGAATAGAGTACCCTTGAGAAGCCCGGAGTTATTGCTTTCCTCACTTTGCGCCGACCCGATCACTGGTTGGGCGGACTCCAGAGAGAAGAACGGGTTCACGATCACCGGCCCGAAATCTGTCTGCGCGGCGCTCGGCAGCGGATGTAGGCCGACACCAGCCGATATCCAAAACAGAGTCCAAAAACCCATCCCGGTGCTAAATCGATGGGCTCTTCGGCAAGCGCACAAAGATCCCTCGTCTCGTCGTGGCATTCTTCCCCCCCTTGAGATTGCTACTTTCCGGCTCCGCCTAACGTCTCGCGATTCTGCTGCACGGGCTGCATGCGAACAAGGGGCGCGAGGCGAAAGCCGAGTGGCCCGTTACCTATCAGGTAACCCGTGTCAGTAGCAATCGCTTGTTAGCTGGCCCCAGGGTCCGGTAAACAGACATGGTATACAAGTAAGTAAAGAGACATGGGTAACAGTCGGCACCCCTACAGGAGGTGACCGATGCCGTTCACGGAGACTGATATCGTGGACGAACGAAGCCGTTTCATCGAAGACGCTCACCGGAGTCTGCACAGCTTCACGTGGCTCTGCGCCCACTACGGGATCAGCCGCAAGACCGGCTACGAGTGGCTGGACCGCTGGAGAACGCACGGCCCCGAAGGACTTCGAAACCGGTCGAGTCGACCCAAGCATTGCCCCTGGGCGACGCCCCCCGAAGTCGTCGAGGCCATCCTCGGGGTCCGACGTACCTACACCGACTACGGCGCGAAGAAGATCCGTTGGTACCTCGACAAGCACACACCCGAGCTCGTCCTGCCCTCGCGCACCACGATCCACAACATTCTGCGTCGTCACGATCTCGTGCCCAAGCGACGACGGAGGGCCCGACGTTGGCACCCGGGCCGACCCGATGCTGCAGCCGATGTGCCCAACCGGAGCTGGAGCGCCGACTTCAAGGGCGAGTTCCGCACCCGAGACGGACGGTACTGCTATCCACTCACCGTCCAGGACATGCACTCGCGTTTCCTGCTCGACTGTCGCGGGCGCATCGACGTCAGCATCGACGGCGTTATCCCAGTGTTCACGCGCCTCTTCCGTCGGTTCGGGCTGCCCGAGAGGATCCGCACGGACAACGGGACGCCCTTCGCTTCCAATGCCCTCGGCCGTCTGTCCAGGCTCTCCGTCTGGTTCGTCCAGCTCGGCATCATGCCCGATCTCATTGAGCCTGCCAGCCCTCAGCAGAACGGAAAACACGAGAACATGCACCTCGTCCTCAAGCGCCGTACCACCCGGCCGCCCCGATCCAACATGCGAACCCAACAACGAGCCTTCCGTGACTTCCAAGCCGAGTTCAATCACATCCGACCTCATGAAGCTCTCGACGGCGCCGTGCCCGCTGACTTCTACTCTCCCTCACCCAGGCGCTTCCCAAAGACCCTCAAGCCCATCACCTACCCGGGCCACTTCGAGACCCGCCTCGTCAGCTCCAACGGCGGCATCCGTTGGTACGCCAGGCGCATCCCTGTCAGCAGGCTCCTCGCAGGTCATGACGTCGGCCTCGAGCAAGTTGACCACGGCCTCTTCGACGTCTACTTCGGTCCCATCTGGCTCGGTCGATTCGTTGAACCCAAACACCGAATCTTTGACTCCCTCGGTAGAGGGAAAAGAAGAACTGGTGGTACCTACAAAGGACGGCGAACTGTTACCCAGGTCTCTTGACTTAACTGTTACCCAGGTCCTTTATCGCTCACAGCCCACCCCCGAGGAGCGCGAATCACTCAGCGGCAATCAGACGGTCTCGAAATCTCCATTCGAGTCCGGCCAGTCCTCCCACGAACAGGGCTTCGAGCCAGAGAACCGCAATGCCGAGGGGCCGCGCTGAGGCGGCGAACCAGATGGATAGACCGACACAAAAGACGGCCCAGGAGGCGTTCGCGAAGACTAGCGCGAGGATCCACCGCCGCCCTCGACGCTCCCGAATCGCGAGCGATCCAGAGTAGGAGCCATAGACGAGGTTCGCACATCCAACAAATAGCACGACGCTCCCCGGAAGCCCGTAGAGTTCTGATAGCCACGAGGCGAGGGCCAACACCGCAACGCCCACGCTGAGCCCGGCAAGAGAATCAAACCACAGCAGTCGTTCTATCATGGCCTACCGACTCGGCCGAGGAGGGGAGCCGTGACTACCTCGCCAGCTCGGCCAAGGCAAAGAAGCGGGTCCGCAAATGGTGACGAAGTGGACGGGCAAAGAGTCAATCCCAGTAGACCGTGCAGCATGCAGGGCCAGCTAACGGCTCTGCGATTCTGCTGCGCGGCTAATGTGGTGACCGCAAGCGAAGCGCGCGAGCCTGATGTCTACCGCGACAGTAGCAATCGCTTGTTAGAGCGCACCCCGCTTCGGTCGGTACTCCACGTGATCGAGCCCATCGAAATCTGCATCCTGAGTCCAGAGGGTAGCTTCGTAACTGAGCGCCGACGCGTAGATGATGCTGTCCGCCAGAGGGAGCTCATGACTCGCTCCAAGTTCGGCGGCTTCGATCGCCAGCCCTGTGTCCAAGTCGATGACACGTCCTTGGCGCATTGTTGCGGCAACCGACAACGCTTTCTCGCGCCCCTCGTTGCGAAGGACATAGCGGTATACCTCCAGGACAATGACAGAGGGCACGAGAAGTTCGTCCTCGACGCTAAGGGGCGTCTCGAAGAAGTCCGCATTGGGCCCGCCGACTAGGAACTCAATCCAGCCCGAAGAGTCCACCACGTTCATAGTTCGCGGTCCGGTTCACGTTCGAAGTTCGGATCCATTCCCCTCAGGAACCCCCTCATCTCCGACATGGGACGAACGGGTACGAGTTCCACCCTTCCACCCACGGCGAAGGCTTCAACTTTTTGGCCGGGACGGATCTTCAATCGATCCCGTACGTCCTTGGGGATTACTACTTGATACTTGCTGGAAATCGTCACTGTAGACACAACGTTATCTCCATCGATACGGAAAACGTAAGACGATACTACGTTACGCTTCCTGCGCTCGAAGTTCAAGGGGTTCGCGACAATGGTTTGGTGCGCTCTAACACAACTTGAAAGCACGCCCCCTGCGGGTACCGTGGAGTTGCGAAACGACCATGGACCACAGCAGAGGGCGGCTCTCATGAAACGAACGACGAAGTATGTGGGGCTCGACGTGCATCAGGCAATGACAGTGGCAACGGTTCGAAACGCAGGGGGGCGTGTGATCGCGCGTAGCGTGGTCGAGACGAGCGACAAATCGATCCGGGAGTTCTTCAGCGCGATGGCTGGCTCGGTGCACGTGGTGTTCGAGGAGGGAACGCAGGCGCAGTGGCTGTATGACCTACTGAGTCCTCGGGTGGATCGGGTGATCGTGTGTGACCGCAGAGGCGAGAAGCGCTCGGGTAACAAGGGGGACCAGGTCGATGCCGACGATCTGTCGGAGCAGTTGCGGTGCGGCAGGCTGCGAGCGGTCTACCATGGCGCACACGGCCGAGCCGACCTCAAGGAGCTGACTCGAGCCTATCGTAACCTCGTCGAGGACGGCACGCGCGTGATGCTGCGGCTCAAGGCACTGTTCCGTGCGCGGGCCATCCGAACCACGGGCGGCGGTGTCTACCAGCCGAAGGGGCGCGCCGCCTGGGTCGCACAGCTACCCGAGCACGGTGCTCGGCTACGTGCCGAGACCCTGTACGCTCAGCTTGATGTGCTTCGGACTCAGCGCAAGAAGACCAAGGCGGCCATGGTGGCCGAAGCGAAGCGCGATCCGGCCTTTGGCGTGCTCAAGACGATCCCCTACTTCGGGCCCGTGCGTATCGCGCTGTTGTTGGCAACCATCGGTACGCCATGGCGCTTCCGCACGAAGCGCAACCTGTGGGCCTATGCCGGACTCGCCGTCGTCACGCGCTCGAGCGCCGACTACGAGTTGTTCGACGGGCGTCCTCGGCGGCGCCGTCGGCCTCCGCTCACGCGAGGGTTGAACCGCAACCACAATCGCGTACTCAAGAATGTCTTTAAGGGCGCCGCCAACGTAGCCATCGGACGTCGGGGCCCATTCCAAGACTTCTATCACCGTATGATCGAGCGCGGGATGCGCGAGGAGCTCGCCCGTGTGACGCTGGCTCGCAAGCTCGCCGCGCTCACCCTTCGTCTACTCAAAACCGGAGAAGTCTTTGATCCGACCCAGCTGAGTCGACCCCAAATGTAGAGGGGGTTCGTCGTCCTGGAGCGTGGGTGCAGCGCTTGACCCTCGATCCCTTGGAACGTCGAATCCCCCGGACGACGGTGCGGGAGGCAGTCTCAAGCAGAGACGTACGCCAGGCTCCCAGTCACGCCGAGGCACGAGTCTAACTCCAGGCCCTTCCGCAGAACCCGAAGAAGTGTCAGGCCGGCCCCAGGCTGAGTCTCAGATAGAACCATGGTTCGCGTCGTACGACCCAGGTCCACTCAATCAAGTCCGGACGGATCGATCACCCAAGCGAGGATCATCATGGTCGACACGAAGACTGACTCATCCAGCATACCGCTCTCTGACGACCGGGCTAATCCAACCAAGGGGCTGAGTGCCAAGCGCTCCACCGCTTCGCATCCGGCCGGGGCGGAGCCCGGTCTTGACACTCTCTTTCATAGAACGTCTCTGCGATTCTGCTGCGCGGCTAATGTGGTGACCGCAAGCGAAGCGCGCGAGCCTAGTGGCTTCCGCGACAGTAGCAATCGTTTGTCCCCTCGTAGTCCGCAGCGAGCTCCTCATACACAACGCGGAACGGCTGGACCCCAGCCTTCTCGAAGTGGCCCCGCCATCCCCTCTCCCCCAGGAGGATCAGGCCATGGAGGTTGTCGATTAGCTGGAAATCGAACTCTGGCTTGCGGGCCGGCTCCCGATGGGCGAGTTGAAATGAGGCATAGATGTTGGTCTGAGCCGCTATCGCCCAGGAGACGGCCTGCCGCACCTTGTCTTCGCGAACGATCCAGACGTAGCGAAGTCCCGGGAAGACTGACGGAAGTAGCGCATGGGACTCAAGACCATTGCGGCCAGGCAGCTCGCGCAGACGCGTGACGACGGCCGGGAAGTAGTTCCACATCAACTTCGTGCCGAAGACACCGTTGGCCGTTGAACCGGCCCTGAAGATCGCGCGGAGGACATCCTCGACCGGCTGGCCCACACCAATCTGTTCCTGGCCGTTGGATCCTGGCTGAGGAAGGAAGTACTCGCTGGGCAGCCCAGCCACCCTGGTACGGTGTAGTGCCTCACAGAGAAGGGAACTGCCGCTGCGTTGGACACCGCAGATGGCGTACGATGCTCTCACGTGGGGCTGTCTTTTCGTCATGTCTCAGCGCACGCTAACGGATCTGCGATTCTGCTGCGCGGCTAATGTGGTGACCGCAAGCGAAGCGCGCGAGCCTCATGCTTACCGCGACAGCAGCAATCGCTTGTTAGACGGCCTCGCGGGTCCGGTAAACAGACATGGTATACAAGTAAGTAAAGAGACATGGGTAACAGTCGGCACCCCTACAGGAGGTGACCGATGCCGTTCACGGAGACTGATATCGTGGACGAACGAAGCCGTTTCATCGAAGACGCTCACCGGAGTCTGCACAGCTTCACGTGGCTCTGCGCCCACTACGGGATCAGCCGCAAGACCGGCTACGAGTGGCTGGACCGCTGGAGAACGCACGGCCCCGAAGGACTTCGAAACCGGTCGAGTCGACCCAAGCATTGCCCCTGGGCGACGCCCCCCGAAGTCGTCGAGGCCATCCTCGGGGTCCGACGTACCTACACCGACTACGGCGCGAAGAAGATCCGTTGGTACCTCGACAAGCACACACCCGAGCTCGTCCTGCCCTCGCGCACCACGATCCACAACATTCTGCGTCGTCACGATCTCGTGCCCAAGCGACGACGGAGGGCCCGACGTTGGCACCCGGGCCGACCCGATGCTGCAGCCGATGTGCCCAACCGGAGCTGGAGCGCCGACTTCAAGGGCGAGTTCCGCACCCGAGACGGACGGTACTGCTATCCACTCACCGTCCAGGACATGCACTCGCGTTTCCTGCTCGACTGTCGCGGGCGCATCGACGTCAGCATCGACGGCGTTATCCCAGTGTTCACGCGCCTCTTCCGTCGGTTCGGGCTGCCCGAGAGGATCCGCACGGACAACGGGACGCCCTTCGCTTCCAATGCCCTCGGCCGTCTGTCCAGGCTCTCCGTCTGGTTCGTCCAGCTCGGCATCATGCCCGATCTCATTGAGCCTGCCAGCCCTCAGCAGAACGGAAAACACGAGAACATGCACCTCGTCCTCAAGCGCCGTACCACCCGGCCGCCCCGATCCAACATGCGAACCCAACAACGAGCCTTCCGTGACTTCCAAGCCGAGTTCAATCACATCCGACCTCATGAAGCTCTCGACGGCGCCGTGCCCGCTGACTTCTACTCTCCCTCACCCAGGCGCTTCCCAAAGACCCTCAAGCCCATCACCTACCCGGGCCACTTCGAGACCCGCCTCGTCAGCTCCAACGGCGGCATCCGTTGGTACGCCAGGCGCATCCCTGTCAGCAGGCTCCTCGCAGGTCATGACGTCGGCCTCGAGCAAGTTGACCACGGCCTCTTCGACGTCTACTTCGGTCCCATCTGGCTCGGTCGATTCGTTGAACCCAAACACCGAATCTTTGACTCCCTCGGTAGAGGGAAAAGAAGAACTGGTGGTACCTACAAAGGACGGCGAACTGTTACCCAGGTCTCTTGACTTAACTGTTACCCAGGTCCTTTATCGCTCACCCCGAGAGGTCACTTTGCGGCTCGGTATCGGACGCCTTCCAGCCCCTCGAAGTCGGAGTCCTGGGTCCATAGCTCGGCGTCATGGGCTTGAGCTGTAGCCAGGATGATGCTGTCGGCAAGGGCCAGCTTGGTTTCGATACTGAGTTCGGCGGCTTCGAGCGCGAGGCGATCGTCAAGTTCAACGAGAACACCGCTCCGCATTGCCGCAACGACGTTAAGGGCTTCCTCTCGGCCGATGTGCCGAAGCATATGGCGGTAGACCTCGAAGAGGCTGAGGGACGGAACAAGAAGCGGCTCGTCGCTCTCGATGGGTCTGCGGAAGAAGACAGCGTTACCCCCGCCAGACAGGTATTCGATCCAGCCACTCGAGTCGACGACGTTCACAAACGGTCGGGCTCGCGATCGAGGCGTGGTAGTGTCGGGTAGCGACCACGAAACCGCTCGATCGGCTCAATCGGGACGAGTTCGATCCGTGAGCCGATAGCGAACGCCTCCACCTTCTGGCCGGGCCTAATCTTGAGCTTGTCCCGTACGTCCTTGGGGATAACCACCTGGTACTTTGGCGATACTGTTACAACGGTCACATGTCACCTCTGCCATCGATAGGGGTACTGTAATACGATCACTCTATCGATCGTTCTGGTCAAGCGCTACCGGAAACAAAGAGAAGCGAGCTAACACAACTTGAAAGCACGCCCCCTGCGGGTACCGTGGAGTTGCGAAACGACCATGGACCACAGCAGAGGGCGGCTCTCATGAAACGAACGACGAAGTATGTGGGGCTCGACGTGCATCAGGCAATGACAGTGGCAACGGTTCGAAACGCAGGGGGGCGTGTGATCGCGCGTAGCGTGGTCGAGACGAGCGACAAATCGATCCGGGAGTTCTTCAGCGCGATGGCTGGCTCGGTGCACGTGGTGTTCGAGGAGGGAACGCAGGCGCAGTGGCTGTATGACCTACTGAGTCCTCGGGTGGATCGGGTGATCGTGTGTGACCGCAGAGGCGAGAAGCGCTCGGGTAACAAGGGGGACCAGGTCGATGCCGACGATCTGTCGGAGCAGTTGCGGTGCGGCAGGCTGCGAGCGGTCTACCATGGCGCACACGGCCGAGCCGACCTCAAGGAGCTGACTCGAGCCTATCGTAACCTCGTCGAGGACGGCACGCGCGTGATGCTGCGGCTCAAGGCACTGTTCCGTGCGCGGGCCATCCGAACCACGGGCGGCGGTGTCTACCAGCCGAAGGGGCGCGCCGCCTGGGTCGCACAGCTACCCGAGCACGGTGCTCGGCTACGTGCCGAGACCCTGTACGCTCAGCTTGATGTGCTTCGGACTCAGCGCAAGAAGACCAAGGCGGCCATGGTGGCCGAAGCGAAGCGCGATCCGGCCTTTGGCGTGCTCAAGACGATCCCCTACTTCGGGCCCGTGCGTATCGCGCTGTTGTTGGCAACCATCGGTACGCCATGGCGCTTCCGCACGAAGCGCAACCTGTGGGCCTATGCCGGACTCGCCGTCGTCACGCGCTCGAGCGCCGACTACGAGTTGTTCGACGGGCGTCCTCGGCGGCGCCGTCGGCCTCCGCTCACGCGAGGGTTGAACCGCAACCACAATCGCGTACTCAAGAATGTCTTTAAGGGCGCCGCCAACGTAGCCATCGGACGTCGGGGCCCATTCCAAGACTTCTATCACCGTATGATCGAGCGCGGGATGCGCGAGGAGCTCGCCCGTGTGACGCTGGCTCGCAAGCTCGCCGCGCTCACCCTTCGTCTACTCAAAACCGGAGAAGTCTTTGATCCGACCCAGCTGAGTCGACCCCAAATGTAGAGGGGGTTCGTCGTCCTGGAGCGTGGGTGCAGCGCTTGACCCTCGATCCCTTGGAACGTCGAATCCCCCGGACGACGGTGCGGGAGGCAGTCTCAAGCAGAGACGTACGCCAGGCTCCCAGTCACGCCGAGGCACGAGTCTAACTCCAGGCCCTTCCGCAGAACCCGAAGAAGTGTCAGGCCGGCCCCAGGCTGAGTCTCAGATAGAACCATGGTTCGCGTCGTACGACCCAGGTCCACTCAATCAAGTCCGGACGGATCGATCACCCAAGCGAGGATCATCATGGTCGACACGAAGACTGACTCATCCAGCATACCGCTCTCTGACGACCGGGCTAATCCAACCAAGGGGCTGAGTGCCAAGCGCTCCACCGCTTCGCATCCGGCCGGGGCGGAGCCCGGTCTTGACACTCTCTTTCATAGAACGTCTCTGCGATTCTGCTGCGCGGCTAATGTGGTGACCGCAAGCGAAGCGCGCGAGCCTGATGGCTTCCGCGACTGCAGCAATCGCTTGTTTGGTAGCCGATGCTAACGGTAAACCTCCCGTCGGTGACCGATCTTTACCACCGTGACAATCCGCCCATCGTCGTCGACCACGTAGAGGATCCGAAACTGACCCTGGCGGAGCCGATAACGATCCTGGCCCGTGAGCTTTTCGCACCCCGGGGGACGGGGATCATCCTTCAGCGTGTAGATCTTGTCGACGACCCGGGTGCGGTCCGACTTCTGGCCTATGGCTTCGAGTTCTTTCGCCGCGGACGGCTTGATGAAAAGCTCATAGCTTGCCACTGCGCCTCAAGTCCTTGACCACGCTCTCGAACGAGAGGCTGGGTTCAGACGTTCTGGAATCGAACGCCTCCAAGTCCGTCGCGTCTTCCGAAAGACTCTCGCGAACCGCAGAATTGACGAGTTCCGAAAGGCTTTGATCCGTCTCTGCAGCCTTGAGGCGGAGGGCTCGATGGAGCGGGCCATCGAAGTAGACTGTGGTACGGCGCGTATCTTCACTCATGTCCCTAAGATGACGCTATAGCGTCGAAACGTCAAGACACCACAAGGCTGTCTAACACAACTTGAAAGCACGCCCCCTGCGGGTACCGTGGAGTTGCGAAACGACCATGGACCACAGCAGAGGGCGGCTCTCATGAAACGAACGACGAAGTATGTGGGGCTCGACGTGCATCAGGCAATGACAGTGGCAACGGTTCGAAACGCAGGGGGGCGTGTGATCGCGCGTAGCGTGGTCGAGACGAGCGACAAATCGATCCGGGAGTTCTTCAGCGCGATGGCTGGCTCGGTGCACGTGGTGTTCGAGGAGGGAACGCAGGCGCAGTGGCTGTATGACCTACTGAGTCCTCGGGTGGATCGGGTGATCGTGTGTGACCGCAGAGGCGAGAAGCGCTCGGGTAACAAGGGGGACCAGGTCGATGCCGACGATCTGTCGGAGCAGTTGCGGTGCGGCAGGCTGCGAGCGGTCTACCATGGCGCACACGGCCGAGCCGACCTCAAGGAGCTGACTCGAGCCTATCGTAACCTCGTCGAGGACGGCACGCGCGTGATGCTGCGGCTCAAGGCACTGTTCCGTGCGCGGGCCATCCGAACCACGGGCGGCGGTGTCTACCAGCCGAAGGGGCGCGCCGCCTGGGTCGCACAGCTACCCGAGCACGGTGCTCGGCTACGTGCCGAGACCCTGTACGCTCAGCTTGATGTGCTTCGGACTCAGCGCAAGAAGACCAAGGCGGCCATGGTGGCCGAAGCGAAGCGCGATCCGGCCTTTGGCGTGCTCAAGACGATCCCCTACTTCGGGCCCGTGCGTATCGCGCTGTTGTTGGCAACCATCGGTACGCCATGGCGCTTCCGCACGAAGCGCAACCTGTGGGCCTATGCCGGACTCGCCGTCGTCACGCGCTCGAGCGCCGACTACGAGTTGTTCGACGGGCGTCCTCGGCGGCGCCGTCGGCCTCCGCTCACGCGAGGGTTGAACCGCAACCACAATCGCGTACTCAAGAATGTCTTTAAGGGCGCCGCCAACGTAGCCATCGGACGTCGGGGCCCATTCCAAGACTTCTATCACCGTATGATCGAGCGCGGGATGCGCGAGGAGCTCGCCCGTGTGACGCTGGCTCGCAAGCTCGCCGCGCTCACCCTTCGTCTACTCAAAACCGGAGAAGTCTTTGATCCGACCCAGCTGAGTCGACCCCAAATGTAGAGGGGGTTCGTCGTCCTGGAGCGTGGGTGCAGCGCTTGACCCTCGATCCCTTGGAACGTCGAATCCCCCGGACGACGGTGCGGGAGGCAGTCTCAAGCAGAGACGTACGCCAGGCTCCCAGTCACGCCGAGGCACGAGTCTAACTCCAGGCCCTTCCGCAGAACCCGAAGAAGTGTCAGGCCGGCCCCAGGCTGAGTCTCAGATAGAACCATGGTTCGCGTCGTACGACCCAGGTCCACTCAATCAAGTCCGGACGGATCGATCACCCAAGCGAGGATCATCATGGTCGACACGAAGACTGACTCATCCAGCATACCGCTCTCTGACGACCGGGCTAATCCAACCAAGGGGCTGAGTGCCAAGCGCTCCACCGCTTCGCATCCGGCCGGGGCGGAGCCCGGTCTTGACACTCTCTTTCATAGAACGTCTCTGCGATTCTGCTGCGCGGCTAATGTGGTGACCGCAAGCGTAGCGCGCGAGGTCGACGGTGGCCGCGACTGCAGCAATCGCTTGTTAGGCCGCGCGCGGGTCCGGTAAACAGACATGGTATACAAGTAAGTAAAGAGACATGGGTAACAGTCGGCACCCCTACAGGAGGTGACCGATGCCGTTCACGGAGACTGATATCGTGGACGAACGAAGCCGTTTCATCGAAGACGCTCACCGGAGTCTGCACAGCTTCACGTGGCTCTGCGCCCACTACGGGATCAGCCGCAAGACCGGCTACGAGTGGCTGGACCGCTGGAGAACGCACGGCCCCGAAGGACTTCGAAACCGGTCGAGTCGACCCAAGCATTGCCCCTGGGCGACGCCCCCCGAAGTCGTCGAGGCCATCCTCGGGGTCCGACGTACCTACACCGACTACGGCGCGAAGAAGATCCGTTGGTACCTCGACAAGCACACACCCGAGCTCGTCCTGCCCTCGCGCACCACGATCCACAACATTCTGCGTCGTCACGATCTCGTGCCCAAGCGACGACGGAGGGCCCGACGTTGGCACCCGGGCCGACCCGATGCTGCAGCCGATGTGCCCAACCGGAGCTGGAGCGCCGACTTCAAGGGCGAGTTCCGCACCCGAGACGGACGGTACTGCTATCCACTCACCGTCCAGGACATGCACTCGCGTTTCCTGCTCGACTGTCGCGGGCGCATCGACGTCAGCATCGACGGCGTTATCCCAGTGTTCACGCGCCTCTTCCGTCGGTTCGGGCTGCCCGAGAGGATCCGCACGGACAACGGGACGCCCTTCGCTTCCAATGCCCTCGGCCGTCTGTCCAGGCTCTCCGTCTGGTTCGTCCAGCTCGGCATCATGCCCGATCTCATTGAGCCTGCCAGCCCTCAGCAGAACGGAAAACACGAGAACATGCACCTCGTCCTCAAGCGCCGTACCACCCGGCCGCCCCGATCCAACATGCGAACCCAACAACGAGCCTTCCGTGACTTCCAAGCCGAGTTCAATCACATCCGACCTCATGAAGCTCTCGACGGCGCCGTGCCCGCTGACTTCTACTCTCCCTCACCCAGGCGCTTCCCAAAGACCCTCAAGCCCATCACCTACCCGGGCCACTTCGAGACCCGCCTCGTCAGCTCCAACGGCGGCATCCGTTGGTACGCCAGGCGCATCCCTGTCAGCAGGCTCCTCGCAGGTCATGACGTCGGCCTCGAGCAAGTTGACCACGGCCTCTTCGACGTCTACTTCGGTCCCATCTGGCTCGGTCGATTCGTTGAACCCAAACACCGAATCTTTGACTCCCTCGGTAGAGGGAAAAGAAGAACTGGTGGTACCTACAAAGGACGGCGAACTGTTACCCAGGTCTCTTGACTTAACTGTTACCCAGGTCCTTTATCGCTCAGCGCGGGGGGCAGGGGATCTCTCTACCCGATAGGTCCGAACGCCAATATCCCCATGATGCCTAGGGCTCCGCATGCCGATCAAGACCACGCCGATGAACGGGAAGTAGGCCATGGGGACGGCACGCAGGCCGAACTCTGCCTTCAGGAGGACTTCGGTGATGTCAAACGCGACCGCCACGACCTGCAGCCCGAAGAACCACTGGCGATGTCGAAAGAAGTGCTCTTTGAAGTCATTCACTGCTCTTCGAGTGGGGTATAGAATACCGGCTAGCAAGGAGAGTACCAAAGCGTAGCCCAGAAGAAGCCAGAAGACTCCCATGGACCAGCCTTCCAGTGGGGCCCAGCCGAAGAAGAACCACCAGAAGAAGGCGAGGTAAAGGAAGATGTTGAGGACCCAAATCTGGTGAACCCAAAAGACTCGGATCGTGTCGCGCTCCTGCACGACGCCGTTGGTCCCCGAGACCAGATGAGTGATAGCCAGCCCGATTACCACCGAGACCAGAACGCCGAGGTACTCAAACACCTCCAAGGGGGGATCTCCGATTCGTACGAGGATCTGCGCGGCCTAACACAACTTGAAAGCACGCCCCCTGCGGGTACCGTGGAGTTGCGAAACGACCATGGACCACAGCAGAGGGCGGCTCTCATGAAACGAACGACGAAGTATGTGGGGCTCGACGTGCATCAGGCAATGACAGTGGCAACGGTTCGAAACGCAGGGGGGCGTGTGATCGCGCGTAGCGTGGTCGAGACGAGCGACAAATCGATCCGGGAGTTCTTCAGCGCGATGGCTGGCTCGGTGCACGTGGTGTTCGAGGAGGGAACGCAGGCGCAGTGGCTGTATGACCTACTGAGTCCTCGGGTGGATCGGGTGATCGTGTGTGACCGCAGAGGCGAGAAGCGCTCGGGTAACAAGGGGGACCAGGTCGATGCCGACGATCTGTCGGAGCAGTTGCGGTGCGGCAGGCTGCGAGCGGTCTACCATGGCGCACACGGCCGAGCCGACCTCAAGGAGCTGACTCGAGCCTATCGTAACCTCGTCGAGGACGGCACGCGCGTGATGCTGCGGCTCAAGGCACTGTTCCGTGCGCGGGCCATCCGAACCACGGGCGGCGGTGTCTACCAGCCGAAGGGGCGCGCCGCCTGGGTCGCACAGCTACCCGAGCACGGTGCTCGGCTACGTGCCGAGACCCTGTACGCTCAGCTTGATGTGCTTCGGACTCAGCGCAAGAAGACCAAGGCGGCCATGGTGGCCGAAGCGAAGCGCGATCCGGCCTTTGGCGTGCTCAAGACGATCCCCTACTTCGGGCCCGTGCGTATCGCGCTGTTGTTGGCAACCATCGGTACGCCATGGCGCTTCCGCACGAAGCGCAACCTGTGGGCCTATGCCGGACTCGCCGTCGTCACGCGCTCGAGCGCCGACTACGAGTTGTTCGACGGGCGTCCTCGGCGGCGCCGTCGGCCTCCGCTCACGCGAGGGTTGAACCGCAACCACAATCGCGTACTCAAGAATGTCTTTAAGGGCGCCGCCAACGTAGCCATCGGACGTCGGGGCCCATTCCAAGACTTCTATCACCGTATGATCGAGCGCGGGATGCGCGAGGAGCTCGCCCGTGTGACGCTGGCTCGCAAGCTCGCCGCGCTCACCCTTCGTCTACTCAAAACCGGAGAAGTCTTTGATCCGACCCAGCTGAGTCGACCCCAAATGTAGAGGGGGTTCGTCGTCCTGGAGCGTGGGTGCAGCGCTTGACCCTCGATCCCTTGGAACGTCGAATCCCCCGGACGACGGTGCGGGAGGCAGTCTCAAGCAGAGACGTACGCCAGGCTCCCAGTCACGCCGAGGCACGAGTCTAACTCCAGGCCCTTCCGCAGAACCCGAAGAAGTGTCAGGCCGGCCCCAGGCTGAGTCTCAGATAGAACCATGGTTCGCGTCGTACGACCCAGGTCCACTCAATCAAGTCCGGACGGATCGATCACCCAAGCGAGGATCATCATGGTCGACACGAAGACTGACTCATCCAGCATACCGCTCTCTGACGACCGGGCTAATCCAACCAAGGGGCTGAGTGCCAAGCGCTCCACCGCTTCGCATCCGGCCGGGGCGGAGCCCGGTCTTGACACTCTCTTTCATAGAACGTCTCTGCGATTCTGCTGCGCGGCTAATGTGGTGCCCCGGGCGTAGCGCGCGAGGTCGAAGGTTGCCGCGACTGCAGCAATCGCTTGTTAGACGGCGATCGCGATGACAATAGACTAGTGGGATCGCTTGTTAGGTCGCAGTCGGCGCACACCCGATGTCCCAATGGCTGGATGAATCGCCCGTTGAGTTCTTGCTCGTCGTTGTGTCCCTCAGTCTGAGAATTCAAAAGGACCAGCACGTCGTCGCTCACTTCCGCAACGGGCGCACCGGGAGAAATCGGATAAGGTTGACCAGGGCTCCCACAAAACCGATAGCCAGACCAGGAAGACTGACCCATCGCAATCCGAGGACGACTCCAACTCCAAGGAGGACGATGCCGACCACCGTCAACCGCATGGAGATGCGAAACAGCTTTTCGTCCGCCGCCTGCAAAGCTGCCTTTTCTGCGTCCTGAGTCTGAGAGCGCGTCGGCGTAGTCACGATTCTGTCCTCTTCGCCATCATCCACAAGCTTTCCCAGGACCCTCAGAGCTGCGACCTAACGGATTGCGATTCTGCTGCGCGGCTAATGTGGTGACCGCAAGCGAAGCGCGCGAGCCTGGTGCCTACCGCGACAGTAGCAATCGCTTGTTAGGCGGCGGCCCGAGAAAAATAGGACGACGCAGGCTCGGCGGTTATCCATCATAGATTCCAAATAGGACACGATGTTCGGCAAATGCCGTCCGAACTCTATCAAGAGGTGCGCACCCCTCCTCCGGAGGCTCGGCCACAATCCAGAACTCCGTGTTATCCCCGAACGGCTCTATGGCCAAGAACGTCTTTCCATCGACCACGAACTCGCAGAAATCTTCCCGTGCCCGAACGGCGAAGCGCCGTTGTTTTCGAACGATCTGAGCGCCAGGGATTGACGCGACCACTTTCGGGACGCCATGGCGCCCAAGAAAGGTATTGCTGACGCTGAAGCCGGTGAGGACCCCATCATCGTTGTGCATGTCCTTGGTCTTCATGACGACTACCGTGTGGTATTGGCGTCAGGTGGTCATTCTGTGGGCCGGCGGGACGAGTCGAACCCACAGACCGGAATGAGAACGGCGGCTGTCAGGAGCTGCCACACTCGGTACTTCCAAAGCCGACCCATGTGCCTGGCGAGTTGATGCACCCAGTCTGATCCCGCCGCCTAACGATTAAGGATTGTTTCCACACTCTAAGCGCGGTGGGTTGACGATGCGAGAGTCAAGGGAGTGTGGCAACGATCAGTTGAGCTGAGCCGCTACGCGGTGGGTGGGGCTATGGAGATTGAGGAGCCCGGGGGTTGAGGCGGCGGGAGCGGCCCGCGGAGCTCGCACTGCACGAGTGCGGGGAACAGAAGGCAGAGTCCGTGTCGGGGAACGGCGAGAAGGATGGCGGGTGGCCAAGGTCGACACAGGCACAGACGGGTGCAGGACCCCGCTCGGGCGAGGCCATTCGATTAGGCTGTGGCACGACGGGACTGGTGATGGCTGGGCGGTGGGCGTCCGAGTACCTCGATGCACCGCATCGGACCGCGTCCACAGTGGGGGCAGAGGCGCAAGCTCTGGGGCAGAAGCTCGAGGAAGGGTCCGTTGTCCTCGCTTCGCCCGGACACTTGCTCGAACTGCCTATCTTCGGGCTGGCCGAGGGCGCCACGGCAGCACGCGAGCAGTCGTGCGCGGCCACTGTTGGCGAGGAACCCGTAGTGGCGGATACGGACGAAGCCCTTGGGGAGGACGTGCAGCAGGAAGCGGCGGGTGAACTCACCGAGCGGGAGCGTGAGGGAGCGGGACCGGCGACTGCGGTAGTCCTTGTAGCGGAGGCTCACGACCTCGTCATCGACGTGGAGCAGCCGGTGGTTCGAGATCGCGATGCGGTGGGTGTAGCGGGCCAGATACTCGAGCACGCGTTCGGGGCGCTCGAAGGGTGGCTTGGCATAGACCACCCATTCGGTGCGGCATGCCTCATGGAGATAGCGGCCGAACGCAGACGAACTTCGGTAGCGAGCGAGGCGGCCGTGCAGCTCGATGCGGTCCTCACGGAACGCTTCATGGAGCCCGGCCAGGAACTTGCCGCGGAAGAGCCGGCTCAACACGCGGACGGGCAGGAAGAAGCCGGGCCGACACGCACGCCACGTGCGTCTATCTTCGGCCAGTCCACCCGCCGGCACCACACAGTGTACGTGCGGGTGATGGATGAGCGTCTGGCCCCAGGTATGTAGGATGGCGAAGAACCCGAGCCTGGCGCCGAGATGCTTCGGGTTGTTGGCGATCTCCTGAAGCGTCCGGGCCGAGGTGCGGAGCAGAAGATCGTAGACGACCTTCGGGTTCTGAAGCGCGAGCGGTGCGAGAACCCGTGGTATCGTGAAGACCACGTGAGCGTAGGGCACGGGCAACACGTCGGCCTGGCGTGCTTCGAGCCAGGCTACCTGGGCGCTGCCCTGACACTTCGGACAGTGGCGGTTCCTGCACGAGTTGTAGGAGATCCTTTGGTGTCCGCAGGCGTCGCACGCGTCGATGTGGCCACCCAACCGCGCCGTCCGGCACGCGGTGATCCGCTCGACGACCGCTCGCTGCTCCCAGCTCCATGGCGGACGGCTACGCTGGGCTTCACTTCCCAGGTGGCGTTTGAAGATCTCCGCGACCTCGTGCCGAGGTCGCTCGGGCACCTACTCGGTGCTCGTAAGCACTCCGCTCAACGCGTCCAAGGGACTCCTGGTGCTTCGCAGTCGCTCCGTCGCCACATGGGTATAGATCTGCGTGGTCCTGAGCGAGCGATGACCGAGCAGCGTCTGGATCACGCGCAGGTCCGTGCCCGCCTCCATTAGGTGCGTCGCGTAGCTGTGGCGCAGAACGTGTGGGCCTGCCGGCTTCGCGATCCCCGCCCTAACGCGTGCCGCCTTCAGGGCACGCTGGATCGTCGAGC
Source organism: Longimicrobiales bacterium (assembly GCA_965249775.1). Taxonomy (GTDB): domain Bacteria; phylum Gemmatimonadota; class Gemmatimonadetes; order Longimicrobiales; family Gaopeijiaceae; genus UBA822. Next base: position 464,740 of record OZ252253.1, on the reverse strand, counting down.
TCACCATCGGCTTCTCTGGATCTCCTCCAGGAAACAGGCAACGCGCGGGCCGATAGGCCAGCCAGTACGTACGGAGCGCTTCGAGTAGGACCTCTGACAACGCGACCTGCCGGTCGGCGTCGCCCTTGCCGTGCCGAACCGTGATCACCATTCGCTGTGAGTCGATGTCGCGCAGCTCGAGCGCCAGCGCCTCGCTGATCCGCAGCCCCGCCCCGTACAGCACGAGCGCCACCGTTCGATGCTTCCGGTTCCGGATCGCCTTCAGAAGACGAGCCACCTCCCCGGGACTCAGAACCACCGGGTGGCGTCTCTTCAGGCGAGGGTACGGGATCTGCGGCACCATCTCCGGCCGTTGCAGCGTGAACCGGTACAAGAATCGGAGCCCTCCCACCGTCTGAGCAAACTCCGAGCGTGAGACCTTCCGCTCCTCGGTCAGGTAGCGCAGGTACTCGCGTACCTCCTCTGCGCTCAGATCTGCCGGAGAACGCCCAAAGTGGCGCCCCATCTCGGCAACACGCGTGATGTAGATCTCCTGCGTCCGCTCCGCATAGTTCCGGATCCGCAGATCCGTCAGCATCTTCCGGCGTAGCTCGCTCATCGGGTCCCTCCTGGACGGGGTTGCGTTGGGACTCGCAACCTACTCGCCCGGTCCTCGGGACCTTGGCCCTACTCACACGCGGGAACCACGACCCGCCCGGTAGCCAACACCACCCACCGCGTAGCGGTTTAGTTCAACTTTCAACTGTACTGCGAATCCTCTTGTTCTTCTGAATCAGATTCGCTGCGTGGATGGCAACGTAGGAGAGACCGCAAGGGACCGACAGACCCAGTACGGCCCCCGCTTGTCGCATCTCTGCCTTTGGGTTTGGGCTGCGCTGTGGGCGTATTGATTGCATCGCAGTGACGGGTTGCGGGTGGCAGCCTAGCCCCGGCACCAACCGGGTCCGGTGGCCGCGATTCAGCCCGTGAGCCGGAAGTTTGTGTAACCTGGAAGTAACTTGGAGCCGATCTGCTCCCAACAACGAAATGCCCCGCAGCGGCGGAAACCGCTGCAGGGCATAACCTTCACTCAGTCGGGGCGCCCGGATTCGAACCGGGGACCTCCTGCTCCCAAAGCAGGCGCGCTACCGAGCTGCGCCACGCCCCGTAAGGTGTTTGTTTACAATATGTTATGACGTTTCATTGAAGTAACCCAAATCCAAACTGTGCCACTAACTGTTGCGTTTGTGATTTGGGGGTAAAGATGTCATGACGACAAGATAATAGAGCGGCCTGGTTCGAAGGAGCGGTCCGGACACAGCGGGCGGTCATGTTCGTGGTTGCGGAGGACGGAGCTGATGAATTGCTTGGTGAATGTTCAGCCAAAAGGAACTGCGAGACTTCAGCTCGACAAGTGTGCCGGATCTTTGCCAGTTCCTGTTCGACCTGAGCCCGGGCCACCCACTTGTCCAGAACACCGGGACCGATTCGATTGCGGGCGAAGCCCTTCCCGTTCTGAGGGCGGTGGGAGGGAGCGAACGCCCATGGTGAAGACCACGATGAAGCTGATCAGGAAGAGATGGTTGCGGGTCTCGCTCACACTTGCCGTGAGTGCTTCCGCCCGACCCGTAACGGGACAGGAGAGGAACGTCTACTGGGGTGATACCCACGTTCATACGTCCTACTCCAATGATGCTTATGGCTTCGGGAACGTTACTGTGGATCCCGAGACGGCGTATCGTTTTGCCAAGGGGCTTCCCGTGGTCCACCCGGGCCTCGGGAATCGGGTGCGTCTCGATCGGCCGCTCGACTTTCTCGTGGTGGCCGACCACTCGCCAGTCGGACGCGGGGCTCCCATCGAAGGGGCTAGGAACACACCCGAGTTCCGGGAGGCCGCGTGGTCGCTGTACGTGGACGCGGCCGAACGAAACAACGACCCGGGCACCTTCACAGCGATCATTGGGTGGGAGTGGACATTCATGCCAGGCGGACAAATGCTGCATCGCGTGGTGTTCACTCCAACCGATGCTGAGACGGCGAAGAGGTTCCTCCCACTCTCCTCCCGGGGCGCCTCGGGGCCGGAGGATCTGTGGAGCTGGCTCGAGGAGACCAGTGATCGCCTCGGGATCGACTTCGTCGCCATTCCCCACAACTCGAACCTCTCCAATGGGTTGATGTTCGACATGGTGGACAGCGAGGGCCGTCCCATCAGTGCCGAGTACGCGAGAACCCGCATGAGGTGGGAGCCGGTCGTCGAGGCGCTCCAGATGAAGGGCAACTCCGAGACCCATCCGTTCCTCTCACCGGAGGACGAGTTCGCGAACTTCGAGCTCCATCAGTTCCTCGTCCGTGGAGGCATCGCCGTCCCCAACCCCGCCGACTACGTACGTACGGCTCTTCTCCGGGGGCTCCGGATCGAGGAAGGCGTGGGCGTGAATCCATACAAATTAGGGCTCCAGGGCGCGACCGACACCCACAATGGCCTGAGCGATGGGAATGAGGGCATGTTCGCGGGCAGGATGGTTACCCACTCCGGTCCAGCCGGGGGCCTCGAAGTGGCGCCGGGCATCGGCGGCGGCGACCCACGAGGGGTGGGGTGGGACTCTGCGGCCCAGGGAATCACCGGAGCCTGGAGCACGGCCAACACCCGTGAGGCTCTGACCGCGGCCTTCAAGCGGAAGGAGGTTTACGCCACGAGCGGCCCACGAATTCAGCTGCGGGTGTTCGGAGGTTTCGAGTTCGATCCCCAAGACGCCGAATCTCGAGACATCGCGGCCGTAGGGTACGGGGGTGGCGTTCCGATGGGAGGGGACCTCGCCCAGGCGCCGAACGACACGCCCGTGTCCTTGCTGATTCACGCTGTAAAGGACCCCACAGGCGCGAATCTGGATCGGGTGCAGGTGATCAAGGGATGGCTCGACGACGGTGGCGAGACCCACGAACGTGTGTACGACGTGGCGTGGGCGGGCCGGCGTACCGCCACGAACGGGAAGGTGCCCGCGATCGGCAGCACCGTTGACGTGGCCCGGGCGACGCATGACAACTCGATCGGGAGCGCGGAGCTCTCAACCGTATGGGTGGACCCTGACTTCGATGCGGACGAGCGCGCATTCTACTACGTCCGGGTTCTGGAGATTCCTACGCCGCGATATTCGACGTATGACGCGGTGGCGCTCGGGCTCGACCCCGAACAGGCTACGGACCGGCCCACGGCGATCCAGGAGCGGGCTTTCTCGTCACCAATCTGGTACACGCCGTGACCGAGAGGGAGACCACGATGAAGCTGATCAGGAAGAGATGGTTGCTGGTCTCGCTCACACTTGTGATGTGTGCTTCAGCCCGATCCGTAACGGCGCAGGAGAGGAACCTCTTTTGGGGTGACACGCACGTTCATACGTCGTATTCGTCGGATGCTTATGGCCAGGGGAACGTCAATGCGGATCCCGAGACGGCCTACCGCTTTGCGAGGGGGCTTCCCGTGGTCCACCCGGGTCTCGGGAGCCGGGTGCGTCTCGATCGGCCGCTCGACTTCCTCGTGGTGGCGGACCACTCCCCCGTCGGACGAGGGGCTCCCGTCGAAGGGGATCGGAACACCCTTGAGTTCCAGACGGCCGCGTGGTCGCTCTATGTGGACGCGGCCGAGCGAAACAACGACCCGGGCACGTTCACCGCGCTCATCGGGTGGGAGTGGACGTTCATGCCGAACGGGCAAATGCTGCATCGCGTGGTGTTCACTCCGGCCGACGCCGAGACGGCGAAGGGGTTCCTGCCGCTCTCCTCCGCAGGCGCGTCGGGGCCGGAGGACTTGTGGAGCTGGCTCGAGCAGACCAGCGATCGCCTCGGGATCGACTTCGTCGCCATTCCCCACAACTCGAACCTCTCCAACGGACTGATGTTCGACATGGTGGACAGCGAGGGTCGTCCCATCAGCGCCGAGTATGCCAGGACCCGCATGAGGTGGGAGCCGCTCGTAGAGGTGCTGCAGATCAAGGGCTCATCCGAGACCCATCCGTTCCTGTCGCCGGAGGACGAGTTCGCAGACTTCGAGCTGTTTCCCTTCCTCTTCCGTGGAGTCATCCCGGTCCCCGCCGCCGCCGACTACGTACGTACCGCTCTGCTCCGGGGGCTCCGGTTCGAGGAAGAGGTGGGTGTGAACCCGTACAAACTCGGAATCCAGGGTGGGACCGACACCCATACGACCCTGAGTGATACCGATGAAGAGTTATTCGCGGGCTGGCTCGGGGCCCGATCGGGTCCAGCGAGTGGCCCCGCGAGGTTGCCGGGCTTCGGTGCTGCGGTGGGTTGGGACTCTGCGGCCCAGGGGATCACGGGAGCGTGGAGCACGGCGAACACGCGTGCGGCTCTGACCGGGGCGTTCAAGCGGAAGGAGGTCTACGCGACGAGCGGTCCACGAATTCAGCTGCGGATGTTCGGAGGCTTCGAGTTCGAAGCGGAGGATGCCAACGCTCGAGACATTGCGGCCGTGGGGTACGGAGGTGGCGTTCCGATGGGAGGGGACCTCGCCCAGGCTCCGAACGACACTCCCGTATCGTTGTTGATTCACGCCGTAAAGGACCCGGCGGGTGCGAATCTGGATCGTGTACAGGTGATCAAGGGATGGCTCGACGCCGACGGCGAGAGCCACGAGCGCGTGTACGACGCGGCGTGGGCGGGCCAGCGCACTGCCGCGAACGGGAAGGTGCCGGCGATCGGCAGCACGGTTGATGTGGCCCGCGCGACGTACGAGAACTCGATCGGGACCGCGGAGCTCTCCACCGTGTGGGTGGACCCCGACTTCGATCCGGACGAGCGTGCGTTCTACTACGTTCGGGTTCTGGAAATTCCTACGCCGCGATGGTCGACGTATGACGCGGTGGCGCTCGGGCTCGACCCCGAACAAGCTACGGACCGGCCCACGGGGATCCAGGAACGGGCGTTCTCGTCACCGATCTGGTACACCCCGTGACGAGAGGGAAACCGCGATGAAGATGATCAGGAAGAGATGGTTGCTGGTCTCGCTCACACTTGCCGTAAGTGCTTCCGCCCGATCCGTAACGGCACAGGAGAGGAACGTCTATTGGGGTGATACGCACCTCCATACATCGTATTCGGTCGACGCATACAACTGGGGGAACGCGAGCGCGGGTCCGGAGACCGCGTACCGCTTTGCCAAGGGACTCCCGGTGACTCATCCGACGCTCCTCAATCGAGTGCGTCTGGACCGTCCGCTGGATTTTCTTGTCGTCGCGGATCACTCCGGAGGCTTGTTCGGACGAGGTGCCCCTGTCGAAGGGCGGAGGAATACGCCGGAATTTCAGCAGGCGGTGTGGTCGCTCTACGTGGACGCGGCCGAACGCAACAACGACCCGGGTACCTTCACGGCGCTCATAGGGTGGGAGTGGACTGCGATGACGCCCGAAAACCTTCACCGCGTCGTGTTCACTCCGGCCGACGGAGAGACGGCCAAGAGGTTTCTTCCTGCATCGCCCCAAAGCACCGGCGCCCGACCGGAGGATCTCTGGAACTGGCTGGAGATGACGAGCGACCGCCTGGGGATCGATTTCGTGGCCATCCCTCACAACTCGAACCTGTCTTTGGGCCTCATGTTCGACATGGTCGACAGCGAAGGACGCCCGATCAGCGCCGAATACGCGAGGACACGCATGCGCTGGGAGCCGCTGGTTGAGGTGCTGCAGATCAAGGGGACCTCTGAGACCCACCCTCTGCTCTCACCGATTGACGAGTTCGCAAATTTTGAGCTCTACGAGGTCCTCCTCCGCAGCGGAGTCGCGGACCCCGATCCCGCGGCCGGCAGTTACGCGCGCACAGGCTTGCTTCGCGGTCTCGACATCGAGGACCGGGTTGGGGTGAACCCGTACAAGTTCGGGCTTCAAGCGGGGACCGATTCGCACACGAGCCTCAGCACATCGGACGAGGACAACTTCTGGGGCAAGACCGTCCTCGACTCCTCCCCCGAAGGGGGCGCGACCCAGACTCCCAGTCCGTTCGGCGGCAACTGGGACGTGGTCGGCTGGGACTATGCCGCGCAAGGGCTTACCGGAGCGTGGGCGACTGAGAACACCCGTGACGCTCTGACCGCGGCGTTCAAGCGGAAGGAGGTCTACGCGACGAGCGGTCCGCGAATTCAGCTGCGGATGTTCGGAGGGTTCGAGTTCGATACAGAGGATGCCAATGCTCGAGACATTGCGGCCGTCGGGTATGGACGTGGCGTTCCGATGGGAGGGGACCTCGCCCAGGCCCCGAACGACAGTCCCGTGTCCCTGTTGATTCACGCTGTAAAGGACCCTGTGGGGGCCAATCTGGATCGGGTGCAAGTGATCAAGGGATGGCTCGACGAGAACGGCGACACGAATGAACGGGTTTACGACGTGGAGTGGGCCGGAGACCGCAGACGTGACCCGAATGGTAGGGTGCCCGCCATCGGAAGCACAGTCGACGTGGAGAGGTTGACCGACGACAACAGAATCGGGAGCGCGGAGCTCTCAACCGTGTGGGTGGACCCTGACTTTGATCCGGACGAGCGCGCCTTCTACTACGTTCGAGTGCTCGAGATCCCAACTCTACGACACTCAACCTACGACGCGGTGGCGCTCGGTCAGGACCCGGCCGAAGCTACCGCGCGACCCTCGGTGATCCAGGAGCGAGCCCTCTCGTCACCGATCTGGTACACGCCGTGACCGAGCCGGGCCGCATGCCCGCATGGGTACCTTCGTGTGTGCCCTCCTGGGTACGGGATCCCCTGGTCCAGTTCCTCTTGATTGGAGGAGCCCTGTTCGGCGCGTACGGGGTGCTGGGTTCGGCGCCCGACGGGAACGAGTCCAAGCGCATCGTGGTCAGCAGGGACGCCCTCCTCACCTTCGTGCAGTATCGGGCCAATGCGTTCCAGTTCGATCTCTTCGACCAAGGCCTGGACGAGCTGACTTTGGCTGAGCGAGGGGTCCTCGTGGACGAATATGTTCGCGAGGAGGCGCTCTACCGCGAGGCCCTAGCCATGGGGCTGGACCAAGGGGACTACATCATTCGGCAGCGCCTGATTCAGAGACTCGACTTCCTGTTGGAGAGCGGCATCGAGACGGGGGACGTCGGGCGAGCCGAGCTGGCGGAGTTCTACACCGAGTTCAACGCCGACTATTGGGAGCCGCCCGTCTACACGTTCGCCCATGTCTTCTTCAACGCGGAGCGTCGGGGCGACGAGGAGGCTCGTGAGGGGGCGATACAAATGCTCACAGAGCTAAACGAACGAGGGGTTCCCTTCAGCGGGGCCCCGGGGCTTGGCGACCGCCCCCTCTACTTCCAGAACTACATCGAGCGCACCCGGGACTTCGTGGAGAGCAATCTCGGCCCGGATCTGACCTCCACGCTGGACCGCGTCGAACCGTCGTCGTCGACGTGGTACGGCCCCATGCGCTCCCCCTACGGGTGGCATCTGGTCCTCCTTACCGAGCGGCGGCCGGCTCGGCTTCCCGACTTGGATGAGATCGAAGACCGGGTAAGAGAGGACCGGGAGAGGATTCGGGTCGCCGCCGCGCGCCGGACCACGATCGACCGGATTGTCGACGGGTATGAAGTGACGCTGGTCGGCCCGGATCTGGAGGCCCTGGCGGAGGAAGTGCGGCGATGAGAGCGCTCTTCGTCGCGCTCCTCGTGCTCGCCGCGTACTCACCGGCCGAAGCTCACGACGCCCGGCCGCTCTCGGTCGAAATCGTGGAAGAGACCGGGTATGTGTACCGCGTCCGGATACGCATTCCGCCGACCGTCGAGTTCTCCAACCGGCCGACCATCGAATGGCCTGCAGGCTGCGTCCCAGGCGAGGACAGGACGGGGGTCCCCATTGGCTTCTCGAGCTTCGGCGGCGTCATGATGTGCGCCGGGTCGCTGGAGGGCCAGACAATCTCCTTCCACTATCCTCAGTTCAACCCGTCCCTGTCCACCGTGGTGCGCTTTTCACCTTTGGACGGCGCCGTTCGCATGGCCGTCCTGACCCCGGCCGTATCGGAATGGACCGTACCGAGCAGGCCGTCTCGGGCGCGGGTGGCGATGGATTACACCGGTCTGGGCATCGAGCATATCCTCGGTGGGTGGGATCACCTCCTGTTTGTTGTAGGCCTTCTGATGCTCGCCGGGTCTGCCCGTCGCATCTTCTGGGTCGTAACCGGCTTTACGCTGGCCCACTCGATCACCCTGTCACTCTCCGCCCTCGGTGTGCTCGCCGTGCCCGTAGTTCCGGTGGAGGCGGCCATCGCGTTGTCGATCCTGTTCCTGGCCCGAGAGATCGCGGTCGGACGTCCACAGAGTCTGGCCAACCGGTATCCGTTTCTCGTGTCCTCGTCGTTCGGTCTCCTTCACGGGCTCGGTTTTGCCGCGGCGCTTTCCGAGATCGGTCTCCAGTCGGGCGAGCTGCTGACGTCGCTCTTCTCATTCAACGTGGGCGTCGAGGTGGGTCAGATTCTGGTCATTCTGCCGATTCTGTCAGTGGCTTGGCTCGCCGGTCGAGGCCGCGTCGCGCATCACTTCCCGGGGCTGGGACGTTTTCGGACGGCTCTGCCGACAGTGTGCTCATATTTGATCGGTGTTCCTGCGGCGTTCTGGTTCATCGAGCGGGTGACCGCGCTCGTCCTGTAGACCGCTCGGCAGTCCGGTCCGCCTCGACGCGCCAGAGACCCTGATCGAGCTCTTACCGTGGCTGGAGCCGGTGCTCCAAGACCATCGCCTCGGTAAGCCGCGTTCCGAACCCCGGCATGCTCAGCTCGGTAGCCCTGGGACCAAACTGTGCCAAAGACTGCGCCGACGCCCACCGACGCTGGCCGACGCGACTGACGCTGAAATCCAGCATTTCCGACGCTGGCCGACGCCCACCGACGCCGGAAATCGTCTCCCAAAGCAGGCGCGCTACCGAGCTGCGCCACGCCCCGTAAGATGTTTATTTACAATCTGTTACGACGTTTCCTTTAAGTAACCCATTTACCGCGACTGCAGCAATCGCTCGTTAGATGGCGCGACCCAGGGGCGACGCGGTCACTCAGCAACCCACACGAACGTGCCACCACGGTTCTCGAACGTGCCAAGACCCGGGAAGGGGAAGTGCACCGAGTAGACGCGCTGACCGGAGCTGGCGGCGGAGGCGAGCACCGCTTTCCGGCTTTCCTGCGCCAACGGAGCGTCGCCATCGAAGGCGATGGTCCAGTCAGGTCGCTGCACCGAAATCACCGAATGGTGCATCGTGTCGCCGATATAGAGTAGCGAGGCCTCGCCCGAGGTGATGAGGTAGCCAGAGTGGCCAGGCGTATGCCCCTGGATGTCCACCGCCGTAACAGTGCCCGGTACACGATCCGAGCCGGGCTCAAACGCCACAACCTTGGGACTGATCGCTGTCACCAGTGAAGCGAGCTGTGCGTTCGCCTGCATTGCTGCCCACTCATTGACCGAGATGTGGATATCAGCGTTGGGGAATGCCAGCCCGCCGTCCGCGTCCACGAGCCCGTTGACGTGGTCGCCGTGGCTGTGGCTGATGAAGATGCCCGTCACTTCGCCTGGCTCGACGCCGGCGGTTGCCATCGATGCGGACAACATTGCGGACGGGCCGTTCCCGGTGTCGAAGAGTAGCACGCGGTCGGGTGTGCGGACGATCAGTGGCTGCACGCTGAGCTCGAGGGCATCGGTGGCGAGGCCCTCCGCCGTCAGCAGGGCGTCCACTTCGGCCTTCGTCACGTTGATGGCGAGCGTCGAGTTGTCATTGGGTGGTGCGAAGGCGGCGTCTCTCAGTGACGCGGCTTGAAGCGAGCCGATCGTGAAGGGCGACACGTTTTCGCCTGCACTGAATGCGGCGACGGCTGCCGCCGCGGCTTCCGCAGTTTCAGCGGGAGCGGCTTCTTCTGTGTTTGGCGAGCACGCGGCGAGGCTCGCTACGAGCATGGTGACGATGGCTGTGTCGGTTCTCATGGCGGTGGTCTCTTGTTGAAGGCTCATTAATGCGCGTGGCGAATCTGGGAGGCTACCGGTCGGGAACCCCCCCCGTAAGTCGTGTCACCGAAGTGCCATCCGACGACCCAACGATTCCTCGGGCGCTCAACCGCTGTGCGGCCTTCGAGGGCTGCGTTCGGGCGGATGATGAGGTCACTCATACGAGCAACATAGTCTCTCTGATCCGGTTGTGCGCCACCCACACCGTCTCAGGACTGGCCATCTAACTCCTAGAGCTACCTCTCCTGCTACTCGCCACCCAGCGATGACTCGGGCAGGGTCGGCACGGTGGCCGGGCTGCAGATCCGACTAAAGGCCGCCACTTTGTGGCGATAGATGTCGCGGAACTCGGGGGTCAGTTCGATCTCCATGAAGTCGCGCAAGCTGGGGTAGCGCACGATGTTCAGGCTCCACCAGCGGACGTCGGGAGGGTTGAGGGCGTCGGGGACGTCGGCGCCGACCAGGAGCTCACGGTCCAGGGTCGCCAGCTCCCCGCCGCCGCGGTAGCGTCTCCGGGCATCGAGGCCGGACGAGCCGGGATACTCGCCGTCGGGGTAGTAGGCCTCCTCGCGAAGCCTGATGAGGTTCACCACATACATTGGGGTGTCGGCCGGGTCGTCGGAGGCGGCCTGCCGCGGCGCTGCGGGTGGCTGCCGCGCCACGGCCACCACCACGTGGTCGGCCTCCACCGCGGCCTCGCGATGCACGAGGGCCGCCTGCTGCGCTGCGCTCCCCTCCACCGTTTCCCACGCCCGCCAGCTCTGGTATTGCTTCAACACCACGATGTCCCAGTCGCAGTAGGGTTTGACGGGCCAGTCCTCTGGGCGACCGGGTATCGTCCGGCGCAGGACGTTGTTCACGAGCAGGGTCGTCACGCCGGCCTCTTCCTCGAGCGCACGCAGGCCCGTGAGATACGCCTGGTAGGCGGCTGTGGGAGTCCTAACACCACCGAACGCTGTCCCGTCCGGGTAGGCGACGGCTGGCCGCAGCTTCACTTCCTCCAGGCGGAGGAAGGCGCCGTCGCCGTGATTCTCGGCCAGACGCGCCCCGAGCTCGGTCCGGGGTGCGTCCTGCGCCACCACCGCGCCACCGGCGAATGCCAGGTAGACGACGAGGCTCAGACCTGAGCGAAACACCATCGTACCATCGGTCATCGCGACCTCAGATTTACGGATCTACCAGCCTTCTGCCCGGGCAGCCAGACCCATTTACCGTAGTAACTCTGAGCAGAGTAACTCCCAGATTAGCGAGTGCGTCGATGTCGGAACAGCGCACAGAGGTGAAGCGCAGGTCTAACTCGTCGCCCTCTCCGATGCTCGCGTTAAGCAGTAAAGGTTGCACGTCATAGAGCGACCAGTTCCGCGCCAGGCTTAGTTCTTCAAGTTGATTGAGCCCGGCGAGAGCGCTCACGTCAGTGATGATGTTGTTCTCAAGGCCCAGAACCTCCAATGCGTGTAATCGTCGCAGTGGGGCGATGACTTCAATGTTGTTGTTGCTGAGAAACAGATGCTCCATTTCGATCATATCCCCAAGGGCGCCAATGTCGGAAATGGCATTGTCATTCAGGCTGAGTTGCCGCATTTCGTTCATGCCACTCAGTGCACTGATGTCTTTTATCTGGTTGCCGTGGGCCCACAACAAAACCAGTTGGTTCAGATCAGCGAGCGCGCTGATGTCTTCAATCTGATTATCATAAATACGCAAATGGGTGAGGTTAGTGAGATTGGAAAGGGCGCTGATATCGGAAATGGCATTGAGATGAATCCGTAGCAAGCGCAGTTCCGTGAGCCCGGCAAGCGGGCCGATGTCGGTAATGCCATTGAACACTACGTCGGGGTCGCGCCCGTCATCCATATCGAGCCAATACTGAAGTTGATTCGGATACAGACCGTGCACATGCAATTGACGAAGTCTTGTGAGTCCTGCCAATGGACTAATATCAAAGATTGGATTTTCACTGATCAGGAGCTGTTCGAGATTGATCAGCCCGCTTAAGGGTTCAATGTCACTGATCCAGTTCGTGTGTAGGTTCAGATTGACGAGATTCGTCAGGTAGCGAATCGGACGAATATCGGTAATTAGCCGGTCCATCAGCAGGAGTGTGGTCAAGCCGGTGAGATTCTGAATGCCATCGAGGCTCTCGAAAGGTTGTGCGGATGGTGGTCTTGCTGGCCTTAAGGTGCCGCCATAAACGACGCGTTCACTAGTAGCGCCAACAGTAAGCCGCTCTAGCTCGGCTGCTTGCCGGCAACTGAGTGGAGCCTGCACATCCAATCCCAGCGCGTTATTAACAACTTCGGCCAGGTCTGGATCGGCGAAGGTGACGATCGCATCCGCCGAGAAATCCCGGCAATGATCCGTGGGTGATAGGGTGGTTTGTGCGTGAACGTTAATAAAGGGGGAACACAGCAATACCAGCGTAATCAGGATCGACAAGGAGAGGCGAGGACTCATGGGACCCCCATTCTGATTGTAGGATTTCTTATTTATAGAGGTGGAGCCAACGCGGAGAGGTCCAACTGGTTGACCTCGTCGATGATCTTCGCATAGGCGCGGGCCGTGGCGGCGAGTCCAGCCGCAGGAATCGCCTCATCCGTCTCCGCGTTCGTGTGAAGAAGGACCCCAGCGTGCATCAAGACGACCGAAGGTGCGAGGGTGCTCAACGGGGAGAACTCTCCCCTTGGCCCTCCCGTCTGCGCCCATCTGGGAATTCCGAATAGGTCGAAGGCACGATTCGCGATCTCCAACAACTCGGCCGAGCCGTTCACCCTCCACGTGAAGGGCCCGAGGGAGTTGGTGGCGTGGAGCGCAGCTCCCCAGTGATCCACGAGGGCGTGAGCGCTGTGCTCGGCGTTCATCAGCAGCACGGCTCTCCGCAACAGAGATTCTCGATTCTCCTCAAGCCAGACCTGCCCAGTCCTCGCACGGTTGTGATGGCCCGGGGTGCCGATGATCTCCACCGTTCGACGGCGTTGGCTCGTGGGCACCTGGGAGAAATACGTAGCGAGCTCGATGGCGGCGGCGACACCCGACGCGTTGTCGCTGGCGCCCTCGAAGAAGGCGTCCCGGTGAGCAACGATGACGATCCTTTCCGCGTCCTCCGTAGCCGCCGGCACCTCGCCAAATACGACCGTGGTCGTCAGCCCACTCACCTCCTCCACATCGAGGCGGAGCCTCAGGCGTGGAGGCTGATTCGGGTCGGCGTCGGAAAGCATCCGCTGCAGGGTGGCACCATCGTTCGACCCGAAAGCCAGCGTTGGTACCGAGCTGTTCACGTTATAGAGCGACGTCTGAAGATTGCCCGGTAACTCGATGACGAGGAGTATGGCCGCCGCGCCATGTTCGTCTGCCCGCCCGATGGCGCCCCTCACCGCTGGGGAGCTTATAAGGGAAATGACACCAGGTCTGGGAATGGCGTGGATGATCACGGCCTTGTCACGCACGTCCCTGCCTCGAAAGTCCGTTTCCATCCCCAAACCAACGTCGATCAGCTCGACTTCGATTCCGCCCGACGGGGTGCCAGGAGACGCATAGGTCGGCCAAGCTGATGCCAGCGTAGCCACCTCACCGGGGCGTGATGCAGACACCTCCCAGGATCGTGGCACCCACTGCGGTGGAAGGTCAACGCGCTCCAGCCGCACGTCCGCTCCCGCCTGACGGAGTCGCTCGGCCATCCACGACGCCGTTTCGTGATCAGCTTCAGTGCCGATGATCCGGCCCCAGTACTGGTGACCGGCGTCTCGATAGCGCCGCGCGATCGCGGTCTGCTCGGCGACGAGCTGCTTCATTCGGTATCCATCCAGGGCCTGATAGGCCTCGTTTCCCGGGGCCTGTAGTCGCAGGTGAGACCCGTCCGAGGGAAACTCGAGCCCGGATGACTCCACCGACTGAGCCGCTACGGGACGAGTCTCGATACCCATCAGCCCTGCGCACGCCAAGGCCAGTGTGCACAGCATGCCTCTTCCGATAACATCGCCCATGCCGTTTACGATGCCCATTTTGTGCTCCTCTGATATCCAGAGATCGTTCGAATCGCCCCGTGTGCCTCGCCATGATAGCGGGGCCAGACGGTAGGCGCACGCGGTTTCGGCGTGACCCGGCGTGGGAGGATAAGACTGCTGGCACACCGTGTAGCGCGTGCGGATCGGTGTGCCTAGGTTGGCGAGAGCATCACTGGAAGGGAGGCCGCCCGGGGGCCCCGCGGCGCTCGTCGCGCTGGGCCCTCGACTCAGAACCCCGGTTTCAGCGTGCCTTTTTGGCGAGCCACCTGTAGCAGCGTGGGATAGAACTGTACAAACGTGCGTTCCACGGCCGTTTCATTCGTGTGACACTCTACACACGGGGCAGCAGCAGCACCTGACAGCGGGCCCGCGACCTCTGCTAGTGCTGTGCCCCTTCCGAAGTTGAAGAACGCCCATCCGTCCGAAAATCGGGAATCCTTTACTTCGGCCTCCAGGGACAACAAATCGCCTTGAAATTGCCCGCCCCTATTCGGGGCTGCGTCAGTCTGAGAGCGCCTGAGTTCTAGAACGAACACCGTGCCGTTCGGCCACACCCCAGACTCCATGAAGGCGCGGTACGAAGAGGGGTTTACGAAAACGTTCGTGAAATTGGGCGGCGCACCTGACGAAGCTGTTTCAGCTTCATACGCCAAACCGAGAGCCGAACCAACGAAAGGCCACTCGAGATAGTCCATTGGACGCACAAGGCTCGTTCCATCTAGGTAATTTGGGCCATCACTGACCGTTTGCTCTGCCTCCGATGCACGGCATCCGGTGATCAAAAACGAGCAGAGTGGCCAACAGAGAAGCAGCGGCGACCGCCGCCAGCGGTAGCCCCGCGGCTTCGTGACTTTTTTCGTTTCGGCCATTGGCCATCCTCCCGACGGTCTAACACAACTTGAAAGCACGCCCCCTGCGGGTACCGTGGAGTTGCGAAACGACCATGGACCACAGCAGAGGGCGGCTCTCATGAAACGAACGACGAAGTATGTGGGGCTCGACGTGCATCAGGCAATGACAGTGGCAACGGTTCGAAACGCAGGGGGGCGTGTGATCGCGCGTAGCGTGGTCGAGACGAGCGACAAATCGATCCGGGAGTTCTTCAGCGCGATGGCTGGCTCGGTGCACGTGGTGTTCGAGGAGGGAACGCAGGCGCAGTGGCTGTATGACCTACTGAGTCCTCGGGTGGATCGGGTGATCGTGTGTGACCGCAGAGGCGAGAAGCGCTCGGGTAACAAGGGGGACCAGGTCGATGCCGACGATCTGTCGGAGCAGTTGCGGTGCGGCAGGCTGCGAGCGGTCTACCATGGCGCACACGGCCGAGCCGACCTCAAGGAGCTGACTCGAGCCTATCGTAACCTCGTCGAGGACGGCACGCGCGTGATGCTGCGGCTCAAGGCACTGTTCCGTGCGCGGGCCATCCGAACCACGGGCGGCGGTGTCTACCAGCCGAAGGGGCGCGCCGCCTGGGTCGCACAGCTACCCGAGCACGGTGCTCGGCTACGTGCCGAGACCCTGTACGCTCAGCTTGATGTGCTTCGGACTCAGCGCAAGAAGACCAAGGCGGCCATGGTGGCCGAAGCGAAGCGCGATCCGGCCTTTGGCGTGCTCAAGACGATCCCCTACTTCGGGCCCGTGCGTATCGCGCTGTTGTTGGCAACCATCGGTACGCCATGGCGCTTCCGCACGAAGCGCAACCTGTGGGCCTATGCCGGACTCGCCGTCGTCACGCGCTCGAGCGCCGACTACGAGTTGTTCGACGGGCGTCCTCGGCGGCGCCGTCGGCCTCCGCTCACGCGAGGGTTGAACCGCAACCACAATCGCGTACTCAAGAATGTCTTTAAGGGCGCCGCCAACGTAGCCATCGGACGTCGGGGCCCATTCCAAGACTTCTATCACCGTATGATCGAGCGCGGGATGCGCGAGGAGCTCGCCCGTGTGACGCTGGCTCGCAAGCTCGCCGCGCTCACCCTTCGTCTACTCAAAACCGGAGAAGTCTTTGATCCGACCCAGCTGAGTCGACCCCAAATGTAGAGGGGGTTCGTCGTCCTGGAGCGTGGGTGCAGCGCTTGACCCTCGATCCCTTGGAACGTCGAATCCCCCGGACGACGGTGCGGGAGGCAGTCTCAAGCAGAGACGTACGCCAGGCTCCCAGTCACGCCGAGGCACGAGTCTAACTCCAGGCCCTTCCGCAGAACCCGAAGAAGTGTCAGGCCGGCCCCAGGCTGAGTCTCAGATAGAACCATGGTTCGCGTCGTACGACCCAGGTCCACTCAATCAAGTCCGGACGGATCGATCACCCAAGCGAGGATCATCATGGTCGACACGAAGACTGACTCATCCAGCATACCGCTCTCTGACGACCGGGCTAATCCAACCAAGGGGCTGAGTGCCAAGCGCTCCACCGCTTCGCATCCGGCCGGGGCGGAGCCCGGTCTTGACACTCTCTTTCATAGAACATCTCTGCGATTCTGCGCCACGCCCCGCTACCCCCTGCCCTGTTGTCGGTGTCGTACTGAGGATCGCCTATTGCGGGCCTCCGCCACAAGACCCCCCCGTGGTGACGTCGGCCAATGCCTGATCGGCGACTCGGTTGGCTCGCGCGTCGTCGTTGGCGCTGACGATCAACAACTGCTAATGGGCGCGGTGCTACATCGAGGAAGTAAGAGCATGTTGGCACAGTCCGGCGGCTCGATCCTACCGAGAAACCACACGGAACGACCACCAATGGTCCGGACGGGGCGTGCCCATGGGTGGCGCCGGGTTTGTCTCCGAACTATGAAGCTGAAGCTTGTCGACCCTAGCGGCCCAGGCTCGATCCAGTTCATCCGGGTCCATCACCCGGGTAACCGTTGCCGGATACACGGTCCCGTCCAGTCGCATTTTGGCCCTGTCGTTGCCGCCGACAACGATGCCGGCCCAGCGCTTCGTGTCACACACGCTACAGCTCAGGTAGAGATCTCCCGAGCTCGTTGCCATGCAGTTGAGGTTGATCGAATACGGCAACAGGCCGCCGACTTGGATCTGACACAGAGATACATCATTGGCGAAGGACCAGTCCACAACCTCTTCGCCAGCCCTGTCTCCGAACAACAACCCGCCGGGCGTGAAGTCGCAGGGGCAGGTGACGGACCACCCCAGGCCCGCCGTGACCAACAGACTCGCAACTACGGCCCCGACAATCGCACCAAGCTGAATTTTCGTGAGCGACTTCTTCTCCTGTTCACTCATGTCCTCTCCTCAATCGACGTTGCTCCACGGACGCGAAGGTCCTGAAATTACTCGTCGAGCACTGCCGCGCCACGGGTCTATCAAACGCGAGTGGACTTCAAGCGTGGCGCGCGAGCCTGCGTCTGTTGCATAGTGTGGCGGATTTCGGGTTCGGCTATGCGATGAACCGGATGTCGCCCGGGTTGGACGCGGACCCACGTTGGCCGTCGATGATCGATGCGGTGTACGGGTCGCTCTAGCCGTCACTCCACCTTTTCGACTGAGTAGGGCTTCGTACTAAGGGGAGAGGCCGAAGCCGGCCTATCGCCCGACCCGATCGAGAAGGTCATCGAAACGCGAATCGTCGCGAAGAGGAGCAAGGCGCCTCCTCACCACGAACGGAAGCATACCCGAGCGTTCCCGGAGCGCGCGCTCGAGCGCGTCAAAAGCCAAGTCCGGCTCACCCAGGTCGGTGAAGACCTCAGCCAGGGTCACCGGATCGGCGGTTCCCAGGTCAACACGTTCGATGATGTCCCTGGCATCCTGAAGGCGTCCCACCCTTGCGTACAGCCCCGCCAGGCGCGGACTGGCGGCGGGATCCAGCCCCACCGACTCGAGCTCCTGGTACATCGCTGCGATGGCGGCCTCATGCTCACCGAGCAACTGGAGGAGGCCCGGCCTGTCAAACCGCGCTCGGAGGTTGTTCGGCTCCAGCTCGAGCACCTCATCGGCGCTGGCCAGAGCCTCCTCGTACCGCCCTGCGTAACCGTAACAGAGCCCAAGATTCTGGACCACGTCCGGCGTGAAAGGATCCAGTTCAACCGCGCGGCGCGTCAGGGCGATGCCTTCGTCCATGCGATTCAGGTTACACAGAAACATCCCAGTCATGCTCACCGCGTCCGCGTTCGTCGGGTCCAACTCGACTGCCCGTTCCGCGTCGCCGAGGGCTCCGGTCCAATCCCAATCGACGAACCAACGAACGAGTGCCATCTCGAGCCGGGCCTGGGAAACCGTCTCATCGAGCTCGATCGCCGTCAACGCCGCGGCCCGGGCCTTGGGGTAAGCCTCCTCGACGGGCAGCAGCCCCTGGAAACCGGAGGCTAAGAAGGCATCGGCCAAGGCGGCATGCCCGAGACTGTACGTCGGGTCGAGCTCGACGGCCTGCTGCGCGTATTCCAGACCTCGAGCGATGCCCTCCGCGCTGATCTTCAATGTGTGGTAACGGCTCTTCAGGAAGAGCTGATAGGCCTCCGAGTTCTCGGGGTCGTGACGAGTTAAGCTCCGTTCGTCCTCGGGAGACAAGCGAATCTGAAGCTCGCGGGAGATCTGGGTCACAAGCTCCGCCTGCACGTCGAGAATATCCGCGATCCCCTCGTCATACTGGGCACCCCACACCTGTGCGAGCTCCGCTACATCGATCAGCTCGACGCGGACCACCAACCGGTCACCTATCTCGCCAACGCGCCCCGTCACCAGCGCCCGGACGTTCAGCTCCGCACCCACCGCGTCGAGGTCGAGGTCCTCTCCCTTGTAACGAGCCGAGATCCCCCTGGGCACGACACGCAGGTCGGCCAGCTCGGAAAGCCGGTCGATCAGGTTCTCGGTAATTCCTTCGCTCAGATACGCACCGTCGGGATCGCCGCTCGTGTTCTCGAACGGTAACACGGCCACGGAGTCGAGGGGCACTCCACCACCGCCCGTTCGCACGAGCAACGACGCGACGACGGCCACGACGGCCAGACCACCGGCGCCGAGGAGGGCCGCGAGCCTATGTCTCTTCCCTGCCGGCGCACGTGTTTGGACGACCAGGCCCGGCTTGACCAAGGCTTCGGCGAAGTCAGCCACACTGGCGAATCGATCTGCCGGCAGCTTCTGCAACGCCTTGTGCACGGTGGAATCCACATGCGAAGGGACCGTGTCACGAAGGGCGCTGAGCCGGCTGGCCTGCTGGGTGATCACCTTGGCCACGATGGCCTGGGCGGTCCGGCCTATATGTGGAGGCTCGCCCACGAGCATCTCGTAGGTTACGCTGCCCAGAGAATACACGTCGGACCTCGCATCCACATCACCCTCGCCGATGGCCTGCTCGGGACTCATGTACTGCGGTGTCCCGAGAGACATGCCTGTCTGGGTCAATCGGCTACCACCCGCCGCGCTTACCGCGAGTGCGATCCCGAAGTCAGTCACCATCGGTTGACCGTCGTGAAACAGGATGTTCTCTGGTTTGATGTCGCGATGCACGACATCGCGACGGTGGGCATAGTCGAGCGCGCTCGCTACCGCCGTGGCGATCTGGAGGGCATCATCGATCGAAAGCTGTTTTTCACGAACCAGCTTCTCTCTCAACGACTCGCCTTCGACGAGGGGCATGACGTAGAAAAGGACGCCGTCTCCCTCACCCGAGTCGAAAAGCGGCACGATATGGGGGTGCTGCAGATTGGCCGTGGTCTTGATCTCGGCGAGAAAGCGCTCCGCCCCAATAGCCGCGGCCAGCTCGGGTTTCAGCACCCTGATCGCGACTTTGCGATTGTGCTTCAGATCCTTGGCCAGATAGACCGTGGCCATGCCGCCTTCGCCGAGCTTACTCTCGATAGCGTAGCGGCCTTCGAGGGCTGCGTTGAGACGGGTGGTTGGGTCGTCCGACATAGCGGACAAGATGCGGGCGAGGTGTGTGGGGCGGCAAGCGTGGGCGGCAAGCGACTACGAGCTTCGGAGCGGCGCGAAGATGTCGAGTTGGGGAAAGTAGGTGCGGTAGCGGCCTTCGTCTCTCGTGAGTAGCGTCATCCCGGCCACCGCTGCGTGCGCGCCGATGTAGAAGTCCGGCAACGGCGAGTGCTTCGCACCGCCGCGTCTGCGGTACCGAACGAAGCACTTCCCGGCAAGGAACGCCGCCTCCCAGGGCAAAGTGTCCCTCCGGAACATATCAGGCGCCAGTGCCTCTTCGAGTTCCTCGATCCGCTCGAATCGGATAGAAACCTCCGCGTATATGATCGGATCGATCACGAGCACTGAGCGCTCCGCTCGGGACTCGATGGCCTCGGATGACCACTCGTACCACGTCGGATCTACCGTCAGGAGGTCGAGAAGAACGTTGCTGTCTACCAGGGTGTCCCTCACTGCTCCACGTCTCGAGTGAGCGCCATGATCTCATCGGTACTCATCCGTACGTCGCCCCGGCCCCGGAGGTGCTCGACGATCCTTCGGCCACGACGGCCGACCTCCGCCTTCTTCAGCACGACCACGTCATCACGTACCTCAAAATCGACTTCGGTGTGCGGAAGCAAACCGAGCCGCTTGCGAATACCCTGAGGTATCGTGACTTGGCCCTTAGTGGTGATTTTCATCGATCCTCCAGTATTCTTACTCTTACTGGTAAGAGTAAGTAATCTGCCCTCTAGATTCAACCTAAGGGGCTGGCGCCAGAGGGGGGTCGGGGCTTCAATTCCCAATCTGCACTCGGGTGAGGGTACCGGCCCGAGCGTCCACAGCAAGGAGGTCGTTGCGATGAAGAATCGGTCTTGGCGGACCCTAGCGACCCCAGCGCTGCTGGCCCTTGTGGCTGGTCTAGCGTGTACGGCCTCGCCGCGTACCGCGGCGGCGCTGCAGGAGACAGCAAGCTACCAGCTGGTCGACGATTGGCCGCACTACCCGAGCGACATGAAGTTCGAGATGGGGACGGGCGTCGCCGTCGGCGCTGACGGGGTCGTCTACACGATCGCGCGGGATGTGGACCACTGGGCTGGGGACCCGCTAGCGATGTCGCGCTATAAGGGGCGCGGCTCGATCGCGCGGTGGACGCGCGAGGGGGAATTCCTCGGGTATTTCGCTGAAGAGCACGAGTTTATCGGTCCGCACTCGATGTATATCGACGACCAGGGGTTCGTGTGGGTGGTCGACCGGGAGGGCCACCAGGTCGTGAAGCTGACGCCCGAAGGCGACAAGGTGATGGCCGTGGGCGAGTATGGCGTGTGGGGCGACGACCCGGGGCACTTCAACGGGCCCACCGGTGTGGCGTTCCTTCCGGACGGACGCTTCGTCGTCTCAGACGGGTACTGGAACTCACGGCTGATCTGGTTCGCGTCCGATGGCACCTACCTCAAGGAAGTCGGCGGGTTGGGCACCGAGCCGGGAAAGATGGCCTCCCCGCACTCCATTGCGCTGGCTCCGGACGGCACGCTCATCGTAGGCAACTTCTGCGGTCTGAGCGCGCATCCGTACGTGACCGCACCGGGCCAGATCAAGGAGGAGCGGCTCTCGGGGCTCCCCGGATGCGTGCAGCGCTATGACCTGTGGTCGCAGGAAGGCGAGTATATCGGGAACTTCGGGGGCGACATGGAGCGGCCAGGGCTAGCATTGAGCGTCGCCGTATACGGCGACCGGATCTACTTTGGGCACACGGGCTCGAGGCCTGGCCGGCAGCACATCTCGATCGTCGACGCCGAAACGAAGAGGATCGTCCAGCGGCTCGAGGACGTCTCGGTCTACGTCCATCAAATGGCGATGGACGCCAACGGGGACATCTATGTCGCGTCGGTCTACCCCGAGCACGGGGGTGAGGCGCGTGGAATCGAGGGGCCATCGTTCCTGCGGTGGACGAGATCCGGAAGATAGGCCGGACCGGCTCTCCTTACGCCTACCGCCGACTTACGACGATGGTCACGTCCTCGTAATCGATCAGCCCGCCATCTGAGGCCAGCGCTCGCAGCACGTAGGTTCCCGGCTCGCTGAACGTGGCGCGCACGACCCAGCGGTTGTCAGGCGGAACCTCCGGGGTTCGCCATCCGGCGGACCATGGGGAGTTCCCACCGTCTCTCCGATCCTCCCAAACCTTGGTCTGTGTCGGATTGAGCTCGACAGCGGCCGGGCCTCGATACCAGTACCACGAGAAGCGCAGCCCCGTGGCGGAGTTGGGCACGAAGTGGCTCTGGCCGAGCTGTGATGACATTCCGCGCCGACCGGGCTTGCCGTCGTCGGTCGCGATGGCGCTCAGCGTCACCGACTCACCTACAGTCGCCGTGAGCCGCTTTTCCCCCTCTACCGTGACCTCAGGCGCGATGTTGCCTGCCAGCCTGGGATTGAATCCAGTCTGACCGCCGGCTCCGAAGTTCGCGCTCATCACGACTTCGTCCACGGCATACAAAGGCTTCAGGGTGCCATAGGCCCGCTCGATCACGCCGTCTGTCTTCAGCGTCCAGACCACCTCGCCCTCTCCGAAGTCGGCTGGGACGCGCACGCTGAAGACGAACTGGTTGCGCTGTGGAAAGAAGTGCGTCGGCTGCCCGACGTCCGCACCGCCCGGCTCGATGTTGTTGTCCGGTCCGATGGGCACGTCGTACTCATGATCCCAACTGCGGTTGTAATAGCCGAACCACAAGTCATACGACCCGTCGTCGTTCGTCGTGAAGCCCTCGTAGGCGAGCGCAACGTTGTCGTCGGACGTCTCACCTTGAGCGCTGACGGGAGCCGCAGCGAGTAGGGCTCCCATCAATCCAAGCGCTGTCGCGAGGCCCATCGCTCGCACCATCACCGACCGGCCCCCGGCAGCTCCGCGAAGCCACACAACGGACAACCGAGCATCGCCTCGCCCACCTCGAGCCCCAGTCGCTCGCGTCGGGTCGCCATCTCTTCGGCGAACTCCTCGTCAGTCAGGGGAACGACCGGCATGATCGCGATCGCCATGTTGTCGATGGAGCGGTGCCCGAGTCCCTGCCAGTTCCTGGGGTCGACGACGTTCTTGTTGTCGGGCGTCGTGTCGAAGTACGCGGTGATGTGGAGCAGCGTCCCCTTGGGCAGTAGTGGCGCGTAATCCTCGTCGTAGTTGTAGACCTTCACCCAGTTGTGGTCGTAGCCGGCACACGTCAGCGTCTCGGCCTTGCCTCCCCAGATCGCCTCCATGCACATGCGGACGCCCGAGGCGTGCATATGCGGCTCGAAGGTCGGGAGCTTCATGTTCTGCTCGAGCTCCTGGTACAAGTGGACCTCTTGGTCGGGCGTCATCGGCCGCAAGTCTATCTCGCCGTTGCCGAACGTCAGGTTCGACGGCCGTCGGGTCGGCGCGTAATCCCTCGGGTGGAACTTCAGCCCCAACCGGAGGTGCGCCGTCGTGGTGACGTCATTCGCGTGCATGTGGACGCCAGGAATGAAGAACTGCGACCCCGCCTGCAGGATCGGGGACGCCTGAGGATCGAAATACTCGGCATTCCGACCGACCTCATGGACCGGCCACTGTCCGTTCATCCGGCCGTTCGCATCAGTGGACGCGATGATGGCATGATGGTAGATGAAGTTCCCGCCCACTCCGCCCTCGACATCGCTGATCTCGAGTACCTGCATCGCGGATACGTAACGATCCTCGGTCAGACCCGTGGCGGCATTGGGGATCAGCCCCCACCAGTCCGGCGCATGCGCCTCCATCGTGTGGGGAGGCAGGTCGACAATGAGGTCGGGCTCTCCGATGTCCCAAGCGCCCTCGGCCGAAAACACCGACGGCTCGGGCAGGTCAGCTGGATCGCCCTCCGGTGCGCCGGCGTCGGCCCAGGCCGCGATCAGCTCGATCTCCTGTTCGGTGAGCGCCTCGTCGTTCGCGAAACGTTGAATACCCACATCCCGTTCGATGAACCAGGGCGGCATAACGCCCATACGGTCGCGAAGAGCGGTTCGCTCCTTCATACGTCGCGCGTAGGGACGGGCCTCTTCGTAGGTGAGGAGCGACATGGGTGCGACCGAGTTCGGCCGGTGGCAATTCTGACAGCTCTCCTGAAGGATCGGGGCGATGTCACGCGAGTAGGTAACCTCATCCCTCTGGTCCTGGGCAGTCAGGGCCTGGGGAGCACCCAACAGGCCAATCAATAGGCCAGTCGTGACCAGGGCCGAGGCTACGTGCACCGCGTGAAGACGCTTCCGAAGCATGGCACTCCTCCTCATTCGCCGTGGCTATTCACCGTAGCTGCGCTCGCCGTGGCTGCGCTTCGTCGTGAAGGCAGAACCACCATTTCGACTTATAACTCATCAACGGGGCCCACGCGAGCAGGATCCGCAGTGTTACTGCGTCCAACGCTCTCGAAAAGCCCTCCTATCGACCGGATCGCCCCGGAGGTAAACCTGGGAGATCTGCCGAGTGTTCTCGATGTCGTCGAGGGGGTTGGCGTCGAGGACGACGAAATCGGCGCTCATACCCGCCTCGAGGGTGCCGACGTCAATCAAACCGAATGCCTGTGCTGCCCGCCCGGTTGCCGCGACGATCGCCTCGGCCGGGGTCATGCCCATCCGAACGAAGAGCGCGAGCTCGACGTGATCGGCGTACCCAAAAAAATCACCCACTGCCCCGGCATCCGTGCCGAGAATGATATGATCCTTGATCGCCTCGAAGTTGTCGGCGATCACGCGTGCGCGCTCGACGGCCGCCGGCGTCCGGACCGACGGCACTGACGGTCCGTCGCCGTACGCATCGGTCAGTAGCCCAAGGACCTCCGAAGACACCTGCTCCTGGAAAAATGGATCTTGAAACGCCGGCACGTAGTACGGCTCGCGTTTCGTGACCATGCCGAGCGTGGGCACGATGAAGGCGTTCCTCTCCCGGACCAGAGCGAGATACTCCTCGTCCGCATCCCGGTCGTAGGGCATGTGGATGAACCGCCTGTTGCCGGCGCGTAACAACTGCTTCTGGTCCTCGAGCGTCAATGCGTGTGCAATGACGAGAACGTCTCTTACCTGAGCCTCGTCGAGGACGGCTGCGTAGATCTCTGGCCGTAACTTGACCTGCGCGCCACGCCGCTCGTCGCGTGCGTCGACCCAGATCTTGACGATCCGGATCCCCTTGGCCGCCTCGGACCGCACGATATCTCGAGCTTCGGACGGACCAGTCACGTGATGGATGCCCCAGAATCCCTTGTCGTCGGTGAACCGGGGATTCGGGCCACCGCCGGGTGTGCCGATCCCGGGAGACACTAGGTACCGCGCGCCACCGACCTCTCCGATTCGCTGTTCATGACGCACCTGCAACGCGATCTCTTCCTTGTCGCTTCCGGTGGAAATGATCGTGCCCACACCGTAGTACGCGTGACGGTTCAGGTGTTCGATGAGGTTGTCGCGCGTGAAGTTCTCGGATCCCCAACTGTCGTACTTCTCCCAGCCGAGATGCGCATGCGTGTTGACGAGAGCCGGTATCACCGTCCGGCCTGTCAGGTCCACCACGGTCGCGCCGTCAGGCGACTGGACCTCAGGCGCTTCGCCCATGGCGGTGATGATGTCGTCCCGCACGACAAAGGCGCCATTCTCGATGACCGCCCCGTTTCCCACGACCACACGGGCCCCGGTGAACAGTCGCACGTTCGTCTGGGCGGGCTCGCGCGACGTACCCGGAGGCGAACAGGCTGTCGATAGGAGCAGTAAAGCCAGGAGCAGCTTGGGCATTCAGCCCTCTTCTACGCTGGGCGGGCGAATCTCACGACGGGTCTCGGGCGATTCGAGCAGGTCCTTGTAGAAGTCTCGTTCTTCCTCCAGGCGCTCGAGGCGACCAATCACACCGCCAACTACGTCGCGAATTTCATCAAGCTGCTCACCGCCCTGGAGCGAATCCCCTTCTGGCTGAGGACGACGACGGATCATTTCCACAGAAACCGCGCGCCCGAGTCTGCCGCCGGAAACGATGGCGACTATCGCGATGACGAAAATGAACGGGTCCAGTGACCTACTCCTCGCAGAAGACCGTCTCGTCTTCTCCTCTCAGAAGACGGCCTTCAACATAGCCGCGGATTCTGCCTGCTGGTAGAGATCGGCGATGTAGCTTGCCGTCATGTAGCCAGTCAGCCTTCATATAGCCGGTCAGCCTTCATGTAGCCGGTCAGGCGGCCGCGCCGTACCTTGGTTGCCGACGGTCGAGACCACGTTCCCGGGCCCCACCGCTTGGGGGATGGAGACGTCGACGAACCGCAACCGGACGGAATAACGAGTGCATCCTTCTTTGATGACCAGACGCGATGTCCTGCAGAGGTTCGGGGCGATCGGCGGTGCATCCCTGATGATGGGAACCATGGACACCTGGGGCCTGATGGGGGAGTCACGAGCTCGACCCGTGTTGCAGGGCAGGCCGCCCGGCACGCGTGTCATCGTGTTAGGGGCGGGAATCTCGGGGCTCACGGTGGGATACGAGCTCGGGAAGCTCGACTACGACTATCGCATCCTGGAAGCCCGCGATTGGGTGGGTGGCCTCTGTTGGACGGTTCGCCGCGGGGCGGAGCACACCGAGGTCGAGGGAGAGCACCAGGTGTGCCAGTTCGACGAGGGTCAGTACCTGAACGCCGGCGCGTGGCGGATTCCGAACGCCGACCAGGGTGTGCTCGGCTATTGCAAGGAGCTGGGTGTTCCGTTGGAGCTGTTCGTGAATTGGACCGACGCGAACTACATGTGGCAGGAAGACCCGGAGCGTGGACCTCTAGCCGGGAGGCGCGTGCGGGTACGCGAGGTCAAGGCCGACCTCTGGGGATCCACCACGGAGTTGCTCGCCAAGGCGATGGATCAGGGCCAGATCGACGCCCCGCTCACCGAAGAAGATCAGCAGCTCTTGGTCCGGTTTCTGGTCACAGCCGGCTACCTGAATCCGGACCTGGTGTACCGGCCACCGCGGTTGCGCGGTTCAGGCAACGAGTCCCCCTACGACTTGAGTGCGCTGCTCCGCTCCGGGTTCAGCTCTCAGGTCCGGTCGCTCAACGCGGGTACCGGCGGGCCGCATCCCGTTTTTCAGCCGATCGGTGGCATGCAGCAGATCCCGCTCGCTTTCCAGCAAGCCATTGGTGACAAGATCACCCTGCAGGCCGAAGTGCGGTCCATCCGCCAGACCGAGGATGAGATCCGCGTGGTCTACCGAGACACTGGAACCGGACAGGAACGGGAGGAGGTCGGGGACTACTGTGTCTGTTGCCTGCCGATGTCCGTGCTGCAGAGAGTCGATGTCAACTTGTCGTCCGACATGGCCACTGCGGTGAACGAGAGCGGCCACAGCAACGCAGCGAAAATGGGGCTCCAGATGAAGCGCCGCTTCTGGGAAGAGGACGACGGAATCTTCGGGGGCCACCTTTACGCCCGGAGTCTTCAGCTCGGAGAGTTTTCCTACCCCTCGAACGACTACTTCACGGAAAAGGGAGTGCTGTTGGGCTACTACGGCGGCGGGCAAACGGCCGGGCTGGGTGACATGCCAATCCAGGGGCGGATCGAGCACGTGCTCACGCAGGCCAGCAAGGTCCACCCCCAGATGAGGGAGGAATTCGAGACTGCCTATTCCGTCTGGTGGGACAAGGTCCCTTACAGCCTCGGCGCGTATGGCCGGACCCCGCCGCCGGAACGCTTGGAGCAGCTCAGCCAGGCCGACGGCCGGATTTACATGGGGTCGGCGGGCGCCAGCTCACGCCCCGCGTGGATCGAGGGCGGCATTCAGTCGGCCTGGCGGTCGGTCGAGGCCCTCCACGAACGGGTGATGCGGGGGTAGGTCACCGGTATCCCTCGGCCTGCAGGTTGAACAGCTCCGAGTAGAGCCCGCGTTGGGAAACCAGCTCTTGGTGCGTCCCGTTCTCGGTGACCTCCCCGTTCTCGAGCACCAGAATCCTGTTCGCCATGCGCACGGTGGAAAAGCGGTGCGAGATCAGCAGTGCCATTCGGCCGCGCGTCAGCTCGGTGAATCTCTGAAAGACCTCATACTCGGCCCGAGCATCGAGGGATGACGTGGGCTCGTCCAGAATGAGCACTTGGGCGTCGCGCATGTAGGCCCGCCCCAGCGCCAGCTTCTGCCACTCCCCTCCCGACAAATCCACACCCCCGTCGAAGCGGCGGCCCAGCTGCTGATCGAAGCCGTCGGCCAACTCGCGCGCGACGTCGTCGGCAAGGCTACTCGCCGCGGCTGCCCGGATGCGGTCCTCCTCCTCCATGCGCTCGATCAGTCCCACGCCGATGTTCTCCTTGAAGAGGAAGGAGTAGCGCAGAAAGTCCTGAAAGATGACGCCGATGTTGCGATGCAGATCGTCCACGTCGTACTCGCGGAGGTCTACACCGTCGAGTAGGATCCTGCCCTCGTCGGGATCGTAAAGCCGGCTCAGGAGCTTCACGAGCGTGGTCTTGCCGGCTCCGTTCTCGCCGACGAGAGCGATCGATTCACCCGGCCGAAGCACCAGGTCCGCGTTGCGGACCGCATAGGTGTCCGATCCCGGGTACTTGTAGCCGACGCCCTCGAGCCGAAATCCTTCGACGATGTGCTTCGGCACGGGCAAGGCGTCCGGCTTGGACCTGATCTGAGGCGTGACATCCAGAAAGAGGAAGAGATCGCGGATGTAGAGGCTCTGCTCATAGATGCCCGAGAGCCCGAGTAACATGCCCTGGAGTAGCATACGACTCTGTCGCAACGATCCCATCAGGAACGTGAGCGTGCCGATTGTGAAGACCTCGCCAGACGGCGCCACGTATCCGGTGATCGTGTAGTAGATGACCACGGCGTATCCTCCGTAGAGCCCCAGCGATCCCATGGTCGCCAGCAGCGCGGCGACGAGGTTACGTCTGATGGCCAGCTTCTGGCCCTCGAGGAGGAAACCGTCGGCGTGCTCTCGATAGCGGCCGATCAGGTATGGCGACAGCCCAAAGAGCCGCACTTCCTTCGCCGCCGTGTCGTTCGCGGCGATGTGGCGCAGGTAATCGAGCATACGTCGGTTCTGTGTCCAACGATGCCGCAGGTCGTAGCCGAGGGCCGCGAAGTGAGTCTCGCCGAAGAAGGCGGGCAGCACGGCGATGACGAGGAGCACGATCAACCAGGGCACGAAAATGACCAGGCCAGCGGCCATGGAAAGGACCGTGATCAGCGACTGCATGAGGCCGAGAGTCTGAACCAGGAAGCCGATCCCCTTGTGGGTCTGTTGACGGGCACGCTCCAACTGGTCGTAGATGTCGGCGTCCTCGAACTGGGCTACGTCGAGGGTCGCGGCGTGCTCCATGACACGCACCGACACTTCGTTGCGGAAATGCTCACCAAGCAGAGCCTCCACCAGACCGGATCCCCGCGACAAGACCTCCGTTAGAATCGCTACCACCAACTCGATCGCGACCAAGGTCCACAGGTACGGCCAGTCCACCGGCTGACCGCCCCGGTAGTAGAGCTCCACGACCTCGATGATGAGCTTCCCGATCCACAGCAGCGTGATCGGGGCCAGCGCGCGGAGAAGGCGAAAGGAGAGTGTGGCCACCGCAAAACGCGGATGGGCCTGATAGACCATCCGCGCCAGCGGTGGGATCGTCTTCAGGGCCTGAAAGCGCTCGCCCCACGAGGACGGGGTCTCCGGGTTGCGGACAGGGGTGGCGCGCCGGTGGCCACCCGTGTTGTTCGCCTTGGGATCATTCACGCCGCTAATCTACCTCCCCTTCCCTATCGTCCCCGCGTCCTCTCGAACTCTTCGGCCAACTCTGGCGACAGCGGGTAGATGTCCCTGAATCGGTAGCGCCGATCCAACAACAACTGGAGCTGGAACTCCTCCCGGGCGGCGCTTCGCGCCGCATACTCCAGCACGTCGTCGAGAAGCTCGGGCGGGAAAAAGAAGACCCCGCCATCGTCCCCAACAACGATGTCGCCGGGCAGCACCGTGACGCCGCCGATCCGGACTGGCACGTCGTACTCTACCCCGAGCCAGGACGTGGTATGCGGGTCGGAGAACCGGTGCAGCACCGGGAAGCCCTCGAATCGGTCGTCTTGCAGCCCGACGAAGTCGCGCATGCCACCGTCGATGACGACCCCCGCGGCCCCACGCATTCGGATTCCCGTGGCTCCCATGTCGCCGAAGAGATTGTGGCCGTCGGTGCCCCCGAGCTCCGCAACCACGACATCGCCGGGCTGCGCTTCCTCGGCCCCCCGCGCGTAGTATCTGCGATCCCAGTTTCCCTCCTCGGCCAGGACGTTGGAAGCTCGGGTCAAGTCGGGTCTCGGGGGAAGGAACCGCATCGTCAGAGCCCGTCCCACCAGACGCTCCCCGGGACGCGTGTTGGCGAATCCTCGAGCATAATTGGTGCGGTACTCCCCGATCGCCCCGAAGATGGCCTCGAGCGGGACCGATCGGAGCCGATCGAGCTGCTCCTGCGTCACCTCGGGCCGGCTCGGTGCCAGTACATCCATGATCGCGGAGTACGAAGTCCGATTCGCCCTGAAGCCCTCGGGCGTCGGCACGTCGGGTCTGAAGGTCTGGTCGAAAGGCTCCTGAGCGTATGCCCCTCCGGCGCAGACGAGAACGGTCACCAGGGTGAGGACGTGAGTCGGGCGCATTGTAGTTTCCTCCGAGTCCAGATGCGGCATACAGGGCGAGCTCATCAGGACCGTATTCTACGCCTCGGGGTCCTCCTCGGACACGCGGCCTACCCGATGCTTCTCGATGAAATCCCCGACTTCGGTTGGAAGTAGCAGGCTGTCTGAAATTGCTGCGATCTCCTCCGCCTCTTCCCAGGCCCTCTCCAAACGCCAGAGCTCCCCCTCGAGCGCGCGTCGCTCCTGCTCTTCGTGCAGTGCCATCTCCAGCGCGAGCTTGGTCGGTGCCGGCATCTTTTCGATGAAGCCAGGGATGCCCTTCTTGCCCTTGAAGCGATCGCCGGTAACAACGTCCGCGAGGAAGTCGTCGGGATGGCCATGGTGCTCGATCTCGCTCACCGCGTCCTGCACCGTGTGCTTCTTGCCACCCATCCGGTTCATCTTCGGGATGATCTGGCCGGCAAAGCGCTCGGCCTCGACGCCCTCGAACCACTCTTGCTTCTTGCCCTTCAGAATCGAGAGCCGGAAGCCGTGCCCGTCGTCGCTCGGGCGCAGTCGCGTGTTGGGCAGATCGGGACTCGTGACCTTGATAACCCGCCCGTCGTCGGTGCTCAGCTTGGCCTGTGTGCGTGAAATGTACCAGGACTGCCAGACTTGCCATGCCCAGTATCCGCCCATCCCCCCACCGGTCAGCGCAGCCCCCCCAAGGTTGAGCCCGGCGAACGCCGCCGCCCCCACCACCCCATACATGATCGCCCGCTTCCGGCGCCGCCCGAACTGGTCGCCGTAGCGCCAGGCTGCGAACTCGGGCCTCATGGGTTGGCCGATTCGCACGAGCTCGAGACCCTCCGGGTGCTTTGCAAGGCCTACATTCTCCGTGGACACCCGAATACGAGTCTCCCGGAAGAGCCGCTCGCACATCTCGACGGCCTCCCACCGCTCCTCGATCGGCGAGAGGTTCCAGCGCTCGCACTTCCGACACACGACCCAAAGGCGGCCCCGCTCTTCATCGAAGGCCAGACGCCGCCCAACCGGGAAGTGCTCGATCACCTCATTGGCGCCGAGCGGGCGGTTACAAAACATGCAGGTCTGGAACATCGGGCGTCCTCGACAGAGACGTGGCATCGAATCTAATACGGATCGTCGGACACGGATCGTCAGACGCGGATCGTCGGACACGGATCGTCGGATGGACCGAAACGTGTGTTCATGTTGACTGGTTCGCTCCTGCTCGTCACGTTATCCCAGCCTGTGAACGGGCTTTCGTTTTGACTATCCTTGGGCGGGTCGAGGCACCCCTCCCTCGAGCCAACACCGCCCGGTCGGGCCTGGAACTCGTTTCCCGAGCTTGATCGTCAGCGCCTTACCACGGCGCGAATCACTCAAGGAGAATTCATGAGCGCGAACGGTCTCGACTTCACCATCGCCATCGGGGGGGCCGCCGGTCAGGGAATCGCGACGCCGGGCAACATCCTGGCTCGCATGTTCGGCCGGCGTGGTCTGCACCTCTACGCGTATAACGCCTATCAGTCGATCATCCGCGGTGGACACATCCTGTTGTCGATACGCATTCGCGACCAAGAGGTGCTCAGCCACGGTGACGGCATAGACATGCTGCTCTGTCTCAACCAGGACACCATGGACCGACACCTGGGGATTCTCGGGCCGGGATCCCGGGTGCTCTACAACAGCGACAAGGTCGAGCCCGGTGAGGTTCCGGACGGCGTCGTCCTCTGCCCGATGCCCGTGGCCGAGCTGGCCGGGGACAGCAAGAACAAGCTCATCCAGAACACGATCTCACTCGGTGTCATGATGTCCCTGCTGGGGCTCGACTTCTCGGTGCTGGAAGAGGCCCTGGATCTGGCGTTCAAGCGGAAGGGAGCCGCCATGGTCGAAGAGAACGTCACCATGGCCCGGGCCGGCTATGACCACGGAGTCGGCAATTTCGAGCCCTTCCCCTCGCCGTTGCCGGAAGGGGATAAGCCACTCGCGATGTGGACCGGGAACTCTGCTCTGGCCATGGGCGGAGCGGCTGCCGGCGTCAAGTTCTACGCCGCGTATCCCATGAGTCCCTCGACGGGTGTCCTCCACTGGATGGCGCAGCACGCCCACGAGCTCGGCATCATGGTGCGTCAGGTCGAGGACGAGATCGGCGTGGCCAACATGGTCATCGGCGCAGCCCACTCGGGCTGCCGTGCCATGTGTGCCACATCAGGGGGTGGTTTCGCGCTGATGACGGAAGCGATCGGAGCGGCGGCGATGATGGAGATCCCCGCCGTATTCATCAACGTGATGCGTGCCGGACCCTCGACGGGCGTCCCAACGAAAACGGAGCAGGGCGACCTCTGGCAGGTCCTCGGTGCCAGCCAGGGCGACTTCGAGCGCTTCGTCGTCGCCCCCAAGGACTGCCTCGATGCCTACAACACGGTCCCCGAGCTCTTCAACTTCGTGGACCGCGCCCAATGCCCCGGAATCGTCATCTCCGATCTTCTCATCTCGGAGGGCACGTTCAACGTCGACCCGGACCTCGTCGAATTCCAGCCCGAGATCGATCGAGGCGACCTTCTCGTCGATCCCTCGCCGAACGGAAACTACTTACGCTACGCCGAGACGGAGAGCGGCATCTCACCGCGGGTGACGCCGGGCCATGAGGGATTCGTCCATGTCGTCGCAACCGACGAGCACGATGAGGACGGAGTCATCATCAGTGACGAGTTCACGCATCCGCACAAACGGCGTCGGAGTGTAGAGAAGCGTGCTCGGAAGTTCCGGGGCGTCGCCGCGGATGTGCCGGTCCCGACCCTGGAGGGTCCCCAGGACGCCGAAGTAACACTGGTCGGCTGGGGGTCCACATGGGGAGTGATCCGAGAGGCTATCGAAATGCTCGCTGATCAGGGAGTGGTGGCCAATCAGCTCGCCATCAAGTGGATCGTTCCGTTCCACGGCGAGGCCGTGAACGAGATCCTGTCGAGCGCAAAACGGGTCCTCATCGTGGAGAACAACCACTCGGGTCAGTTTGCCCGCTACATGCGCAGTGAGACCGGATTCACCGCGGACGGACACATCCGTAAGTACGACGGGGAGCCGTTCATGCCACACCACGTCGTTGGCGGGGTCCTCGAACTTTTGCAGAGCGGGGCAGATATCCACGTCCCGTACCAGGAGATGATCGTATGAGCAGCGCCACGAGCACCGCCCCGGCCCTTCTCGAGATGAACGGCCTAGATCTTGTCGAGTCACCGGAATCGCCAAAGGAATTCAAAGGTAAGGTCGCGCCCGACTGGTGCCCCGGCTGTGGAGATTTCGGAGTTCTGAACTCGCTCCAGCGTGCGCTCTTCGAGCTCGGGCTCAAGCCGCATGAGATCCTGTGCGTGAGTGGCATCGGCTGCTCATCCAACCTGCCCGGCTACCTCAACGCCTACGGGATGCACACCCTGCACGGGCGCTCGCTCCCGGTAGCGACGGGAGCCAAGCTGGGGAACCACGAGCTCAACGTCGTCGTGACCGGCGGCGATGGCGACGGCTACGGCATCGGCGGCAACCACTTGATGCATACCGCGCGCCGTAATATCGACATCACCTACCTGGTGATGAACAACCAGATCTACGGGTTGACCACGGGACAGATCTCCCCGACCAGCCGCCCCGACATGAAGACCAAGAGCACGCCCTTCGGGAACCTCGAGTATCCAATCAACCCCATCACCTCCGCGATCATGAACGGCGCGACCTACGTCGCTCGAGGTTACAGCGCCGACGTCAAGCACCTCACGGAGCTCCTCAAGGGAGGGATCGAGCACAAGGGATTCGCCCTCATCGACGTCTTCAGCCCTTGTGTCACGTTCAACCACGACAACGATTTCGCGTTCTTCAAGCCGCGGATCAGGAAGCTCGAAGACGAGGGGCACGACCCGAGCGACTGGAAGGAGGCCTGCGAGAAGGCGATGGCGTGGGGAGACGAAATCTACATCGGTCTGTTCCACCAGAACGACCGGCCTTCCCTGGACTCGCTCGAGATGATCCTCGACGAAGGGGGCCCGCTCGCACGCCGTCCGTTGGGACTCAGCAGTGAGCAAGGCGAGAAGCTCATCGGGCGGATGATGTAGGGGGGACGCCCCGGAATGAAGCGCGTCATTCTCGCTGTCGTCGGCGTGCTGTCGGTCTCGGTCAGCGCGGACGCGCAGAGCACGGCAGAGATGATCGAACGAGCGCTTGTGCCTGCGCCCACCCGGACCCGTGATGCTGTCACGGTCATCAAGTGGAACGCCGACTACACGTACGAGACCCTCAGGGAGGGTACGAACCAAATGGTCTGCTACGACCGGTCCGATGTTCCCGGCCGCATGGCATACGGCGCTCAGTGCACGGTTCTCGGGAACCTGGAAAGGGCCGCGCAGAATAGGCGGATCAATATACTGGGTTTAGGCCAGGCCGAGAGGAACTACCTGGTGGCCGCCGAAGAGGAAAACGGCACACGAGCCAAGGTCGTGTATGGGTCGGTGTGGATCGCCGCGGACGGTCGGGATCAGGCGAGTGCGCGTATCCATATGACCATCGCCGTGCCGAATGCCACAGAGGCGACATCCGGCTTTTCGGAGGACCCCAGGTCAGGTGGTGTTTGGATCATGGACGCCGGCACTGATGGGGCTCACCTCATGATACCGGAGCATTAAGCGCGCGAAGAGCGTGCCAGCCCCGGGGGACGTCCTGTTCGTTCTGAGCTTTTGCGTCTGACTGTCAGGCGTGTCTGCATTGGGACATGTTGTACGCGGCGATGGTGCCCCGAGCAAAGGAGGTGGCCCGATGACTATCCCCGAGAACAGAATAGCTTGGTGCATCAACGAGCTGGAGAAGCGGGCAGAACGTGATGTGGACGACCTCGAGATGCGACTACTGTTCGTACTGCGGAGTATCGACAACACAGACGGAAGCTTGGTCCAGCGCTGATATCGAGCAGGCCCTTGGAGGCGGCAGAAGCCGCTGTGGAGGCGGGCCAATGATTCGTGAGCGGTGGGTTGTTAAGGAGGGTATCCCAGGGATCGCGACTAAGGATGACGTCATTATCGTGAGGCCCGATTGGGGCATACTCGTAACCCGGTACCTGTCGATGACGAAGTACCCCGACCTAATGAAATATCGGGACCTTCTTTCGCCTCTTCCGCCTCGGCGAATTCGGGCGCCCCGGCCATTGAGGTTGTTGGACTGACCCGTGGCGTAGGTGGAAACTGTTTCCACCACGGTGCGACGTTGTCGCACCAGCCTGAACGAGAAGACGGCCACCTCCGAACGATGGGGGTGGCCGTCCGTCAGGTGGCGGGACGGCTGACGCTCAACGTTGGGGACGATCCTCCTTGAGTGTGATCTGGATCACCCCGGCCGATGCCTCGATTCCGTAGAGGGTCGCCGCGGCCGGACCTTTGATGATCTCGATACTCTCGATATCCTCGGGATTGATGTCGTCCAGAGCAGAGGCTCCCGACCCCGACGCATCACGGCCATTAAGAATCCCGGGAAAGTTTTCGGCCAAGCTGCAGAAATTGTCCACCCGGATGCCATCCACGTAGATGAGCGGCTGGTTGCCGATCTGGATGCTGGAGAAGCCCCGGATGTTGATCGACGACCCCGACGCCTGTGTACATCCTGGCGTCCCTGTGACGACGATCCCGTTGAGCTGTATGGCCTCCTCGGCGATCGAAAAGTTCTGCTCTACGGTTTGACCACCACCGATCGTGATCTGCTCCTCAACCGTTCGGTAGCCCATCCGAACTACCGTCACCGTGTGCGTGCCCGCGGGCACATTCAGGAGCAGATATCGGCCGTCACGCTTCGACAAGCCGCCCAGCCCCAGGTCGTCGATGTAGACCTGGACCGCCGCAAGTGATACCCCGGTCTGCGCGTCGGTGACTTGGCCGGTGACCGTGCCGAAGGGGGCAGGCACATCGGCGGAGCGCGACCGTTCGAGCAAACTGAACGAAAGCGAAGCGCCGATTACCCCACCGGCCACGATGGTCAACACCGGGAGCAGGTCTGTGCGAGAAAGCCTCATGGTCGCGTCCTTCAATCCGAGTTGCGGATTATCTGAATACTCCCCGTCCGAGCGAGATGATCCCCGGGAATCTCAGCGGGATGTGGAGCCTTCATCCCCACCAGATGGAGTTGTCCGGTGGCCGTGGTCGTCGCCCTAACCGCCAAATGAAGACGATCACAGCGGCCACGATGACCATCTCGTTCATGCCGAGTTCACCGATGCCCATCCGGCATGATGCCGCTGGGGGACTTGAGATGCAAGCCGTTTTACAGCGCGCTGCCGCCCGGAGGCTAACCATCAGTCTCAGCCGAGCGGCTCCGAGGTGTACTTCTCTCGGACACAGATACTGTCACGCCCCCCTGGGCGACTCCATCGGTAGATCCCCGTGCCCCTCAAAAGCGTACTCCTCACGGGGTGGGGCTCGCGCGCGTCGCGGCCAATTTCTTGTCCAAATCTTGTCCAAACCGAGCGGCCCCGAATGTGGACAACCGCTGGAAAGCCAACGCCGGGGCGGTAGTCGCACCCCAAAAGGGCAAAGCCCCGGGGGACGTCCTGTCCCTCGGGGCTCTGTGTGTTCCGGTCCCTTATTCGGGTCCCTGTTTCGCTATTCCGGCAGGGCCATGGCAGCCAGTCCACTGTTGAGCTGGATCATGACGTACTGCCTTCCTTCATGCGCCCAGCTCGACATGCCGTAGCGCGTTCCCCCGGGTAGGGGCACCGTGCCGACGCGCTCACCGGTGAGCTTGTCGATCGCGAAGAGGTTCTGCGCTCCATCGCTGGTCTGGCCGCTCGCGAGGAGCAGCGTGGGTGTCACGACCATCGCGGAGTGGCCTCTGCGGCCCGGATTGGTAAGCGCCGGGTCGAGCCCCTGAAGTAGCGGGTGGTTCCGGAGCCTCTCTTGCTCCGCATCCGACGCATCGCCGTTGGGGATCACCCAGAGATACTCCCCGGTGTTCATGTCGATGGCGCTGATCCGACCGGTTGGTCCCTTCCAGATCGAGAGGCCGTCTATGCTCTGCGGGTCGACCCGTGGGCCACCCCCGCGACCGCCACCACGACCGGCCAATGCGGCGCCACCGCCGCCGAACCCGCGCCGATTGATCCACTGCGATACGGTGGTTCCGGTCTGTTGATCGTGGTCCATCGGAGAGTCGATGCCCGGCTCGAGGATCGTCCCGCCGCATCCGCTGTGCGAGGTGATGAACATGATGCCCAGCACCGGATCAGCGACTGCCGGCCCTGTAATGTTCACGCCCCCAGTGTCCCCCGGGCAGATCCGCGGACGGCTATCCCCTTGCTCACTCCCCACATGCGTGGGTGGGTTGAAGAAGGGGGCGAAGTAGTTCCCTTCCGTCGCGATCCGGAGCGCCTCCGCATAGATCTCGGGCGTGTAATCGATGAGGTGGTCCTCCGTCCGCCCCTGCAGGTCGTACGGGGCGGGCTTCGTCGGGTGCGGTTGTGTCGCGGCGAGCTTCTCGCCGGGCACATTGGACTCGGGAACCGGGCGTTCCTCGATCGGCCAGATGGGCTCACCCGTTTCCCGATTGAACGAGTAGACGAATGCCTGCTTCGTGGCCTGGAAGACGCCAGGGATCATCTCGCCGTCGACCTCGACGTCCATCAGGATCGGAGCCGTCGGCGTGTCGTAGTTCCAGATGTCGTGGTGCACGAGCTGGTAGTGCCAGACACGCTCACCGGTTTTCACGTCCAGGGCGATGAGGCTGGTGCTGAAGAGGTTGTCCCCCGGACGGAACCCGCCGTAGAAGTCTTGCGTGGCGCCGTTCGTCGGGATGTAGACGATGCCGAGCTCGGGGTCGGCCGCCATGGGCGCCCAGGACGACACGTCGCCCGTCCACCGCCACGCATCATTCTCCCACGTCTCGTGACCGAATTCTCCGGGCCGCGGGATCACGTGGAACTTCCAGAGGAGCTCACCCGTGCGGGCATCGTAGCCCATGATGTCGCCCGGCACGTTTTCGATCCGCGACTGGTTGTATCCCTGCTCCGCAGAGTTGCCCACCACCACTACGTCGTTCACGACGATAGGCGGCGAAGAGGCGGTGATGTAGCCGATCGTCAGCGGCATCCCGATGTTCGGGTCATAGGGCTGGTTCAGATCTTCCCACGGGCCCCATCCATCGATGAGGTCCTCGACGAGATCCACGACACCGGTTTCCGGAAATCCGGGGAGGTCGACGGGGCGACCCCAGTCTTCCAGTGGTGTGCCGGTTTCGGCGTCGATCGCATGGAGGAAGAAGCCCGGCGTCGTGATGTAGACGACGTCTCGACCGTCGATCTCGGCGAACGCTATGCCTTTGCCGTAGCCCTGCCGCATCGAGTACTCCCATCGCCAGGTGTTCGGCTCGGTGTGGCTCCACAGCAACTCACCGTTCCCCGGGTTCAGGGCCACGACGTGGCGCCGGTATCCGGTCACGGTGATGAGCTTCCCGTTGAAATAGGTCGGGGTCGCCCGCGACGTGCTGGAGCCGAAGCTCGAAGCGTCCCACTCCCACGCTACTTCCAGGTTCCTGAAGTTCGCGGCGTTGATCTGTGGCGTGGTGGAATACCGGGTGTGCCCGGCGTCCCCACCCAGATACTGCCACTGCCCGTTCTCCGTCCCGGACAACTGTGCTGATCCCGTGGAAGGTGCGACGAGCATGAGCCCGGCGCCAAAGGCCAGACATGCCGCAAAGGGCAACTCCCGGAAGGTGCGTAGAGTGTTCCTAACCATGTTCGTGTTCCTCGCTGACTGAAAGACCGCCTACCGGTGAACGCCCCTTGTGGGCGAAGGGCGGGAAGCCACGCCCGTATACGATCCGACGGAGCCTCGGTTCCCAACTTCCAGACAGATTAGGACGCGTGGACGTTGAGAGCAACGCGGTAGGAGTTTCAGTGGCAAACCCCAGCTCACAAGCTCGGCACAAGCTGGACACAAAGTGTTACGAGTGCTTGGACACAGAATGGTACGGGTATTTGGACACAGAATGTTACGAATATTTTGTCCAGTATTGGGAAACGTTTCCCCTTTACCGGTGGGCTGCCACCCCGCTCACAAATCGTCGATAGCCCGTAAAGGCACAGAGGTATCCCGGTTCTTCGGTTTCTCTTCGCCCTCTGGGCACATCCCTTGCATTCACAGTGGTCCGGTAGTCCGATTCATGGCATACGTAAACCTCCTTCTGTTCTGGAGCGGTACCCCACCTGGAGTACGCAAAGGGGATCGTGTGCGTCCCCGCCGAGCCGGGTTCACCCTAATCGAGGTTCTCACCGTTCTGACGGTGGCCGGCATCCTCATGCTCATCGTGGTCCCCAGGATCGACGTCGAGCGCTTCCAGTTAGACGCAGCCATGCGAGAGGTCGGATCCGCGGTGGCAGCTGCCAGGGGGCGGGCAATCCTACGGCAGCACGACTATGTGCTCAAGTTCTCCGAAGACCGGTTCGTCCTGCTCTTCGACGTGAACAACAACGGGAAAACCGACGCTGGAGAGGAGAGCAGAACGGTGCAGCTCTCCGAGCGTGTGACGTTCGACCGCGGGGGAGCCACGCCCATCCTGGGCCTGACCGAGGCCATCTCGTTCACGAAGAGGGTGGAGCAACTCCCTGCGGTCACGTTCCACCGCAATGGAGCCGCCAGCGAAGAGGGCGTCATCTATCTCACGTCCGTTCTCGCAGCCGGGGGGGACAGCAACTCCCAGCACACCCGAGCTCTCCTGATCGAGCGCGCTACCGGGCGTGTCCGCTGCTTTACCTACCGGACCTTGGCTTGGAAGGAAGGCTGCTGATCATGGACACCCGTGGATTCACGATCATCGAGTTGACGGTGGTGGTCTTCATCCTCACCACAGCCATTCTGGGCGTCGGCGCGTCCGCAACATTCATGATCCAGGCTGCGTCCACCGCCGGCGTGAAGTCGGAAGCCCTCCAGTCGGTGGAGGGGCGGATCTCCCAGATCGTAATGGATCCGCGATATGGGGACCTGGAATCTCTTTACGAGAGAACAGAGACTGACTTGCCCGGCCTCGAAGGTTTCGATCGCGTGACCGAGATCACCCACGTGGAGACCGAGACCGAGGATCAGCCGGGTCGCGTCACCGACTACAAGGTAGTGATGGTTTCCGTTTCGGGTCCGGGTCTCGACGAGGGTATGTCCCGCACCATCATCGTAGGATCACCATGAGTCGGCACGAAGGGTTTGCGAGGGAGGCGGGGTTCACTCTGGCCGAGCTCCTCATCGTCACGGTCGTGTTCACGATCATCCTCACCGGCGCGTTGGGCTTCATGACGATCCAGCACAGTGCCTTCATGAAGGGTGCCGATCGCTTGATGACGCTTCAGAACCTGCGGTATGCCTATCAGACCCTCGAGATCGATCTTACGACCCTGGGCAGCAACGTACCGGCAGGGCAGCCGGGGATGGTGCTCGCGGACGATGACGTCATCGCCTTTACCGGAGACTACACGTCGAACCTCGTGAACGACGTGTCTGCAGTGTACATCGACCCCGATGCTCCAAACGGGCTGGTTCAGGCGCCTCGTTCGATGATCGAGCTTCCCAACTCCCCCTTCGCCTGGCCGGATACCACCTATCTGGCCGCTGGAGGCACACCCAGCATGGCCGAGTTGATCATCTACTTCTTCGAGTCCGACCTCACGACCACCCGTGCCGACGATTACGTCCTCAAGCGGCAGGTGAACGACGCGGCACCCGAGGTACTCGCCAGGAATCTCTTGAAGCAAGGCTCCACCCCGTTCTTCAGATATTTCAGGAAGCGGACCTACACCAGTCAGAGCTCGGAGCTCGACAGCATTGCCGACGGTGCTCTCCCGCTTTTCCATTCGGTCAAGATTCACGGATCGACGGGCGACACGGCAAACAGCGCCAGAGGAGACAGTATTCGGGCGGTGCGTGTGAGCTTCCGGTCCACCAACGGACGGTCAGGGTCCGCCGAGTGGTTTGCCGACCTGAGCCGCGTAATCGACCTGCCTGTCGCTGGCTCAAGCATCGTGGGGACGTGCGGTGACGAGCCGATTCTCGGGAGCCCTTTGGCCGCACAGGTCATCACCGTTGATGACACGCCCATCGTTCAGCTCGACTGGCTCCCGGCCACGGACGAGTCCATCGGTGAGAAGGACGTGATCCGTTACGTGCTCTACCGGCGTGCCGTTCCGAATAGCGGTGACTGGGGAGACCCATTCCTCAGCATCCCCGCAGGCGCCGCACAGTATACGTACGAGGATGCCACGGTGCAGGAAGGCGACACGTACCAGTATGCGCATGCGGCGCAGGATTGCACACCGGCCCTGTCCCCGATGTCGCAAGCTCAGCAGATCACGGTCACCGTAAGCTAGGCCGCCGGCCGACAGAAAGGGATCCACCATGAGAGCGCTCACACGAGTCACCAACGCCTCCCCGAAGGACGGATTCGCCCTGATCCTCACGATGCTCGTCGTGCTGGTCGTGGGCGCGCTGGCCACTGGAGCGGCCATGGTGGGCGGGAACCACGTCCTGGCGAACCGCTATTACGAACGGGCCAATCAGCTCCAGAACGTGGCCAACAGCGGCCTCGAGTACGCCCGCGCCCTCGTCAACGGCGATCCGACCCTTTATCCGGACAGCGGCTACGCTACGCTCGAGGGCGGCGCGCCGGTCACGGACGGCGCTGGGAACACGATTCCCGGTGTCAAGCGGTGGCTTCATGTGGGTCCCACCGGCGTGACCTCGGGTCAGTACGGCATCTTCGGAAGCGTCGTCGTCATCGTACGGGACGACGGCGGCGGTGAGGTCGTCCGTCGCTCTCAGATCTACCAGGAGAGCTTCGCCAAATTCGCCTACTTCACCGACATCGAGCCCTCCAACATCTCGTTCGGCGGTGGGGACCAGATCTTCGGCCCCGTGCACTCGAACTCGGACCTGAAGATCTACTCGTCGGGAGCCACCTTCCACCAAGAGGTGCGCACGGCACAAAGGGTACCCTCTCCACAATACGGCACGTTCATGATGGGCTACGAGGAGTACGTGCCCAGGATCGAGATGCCACAGACGGCGGATCTCGCCGACGTCACCGCCCAGGCCGCGGTGGGCGGCACCGCCTTCGACGGCGACAGCAACGGCGGCTACGGCCAGGCGAGCACCCGGGTCGAGTTCGTCGCGATCGACCTGAACGACGACGGTGACGTCACCGATGACGACGAAGGCTTCTTCAAGGTCTACCGGTCCACGAATGAGGCCTGGGTGGTTGGTTCGTGGGACAGTGACCTCAGGAACAACGAGAACTGCGGTGCTGTGTACACCGGCACTTTCGTTGCAGCAGCGGACCACCCATACGATCACGACGACGATCCCGACACTCCCGACCGGACGGCCCTGCAGGCCCTGACGTCTTCGACCCGTCGCTGTTACCTGGGCGGAGCCGATTCCATCACCAACGGTTTCGTCGTCAATGACGGAAAGGGGAGTTGGCTTCCCTACACCGGGACCCCGGCTCCCGCTCTCGCGAGTCGTCCCGACGCAGGATACCTCTTTCCGCTGGCCCGTCAGTACAACCCCAGCTTCAGAGGCGTGATCGCAGTCGAGGGCAAAGTCGCGGTGAGCGGTGTGCTGCGGGGCAAGGTGACCCTGGCAGCTACCGACGACATCATCCTCGCCGACGACATCGTCTATGCTACCGATCCGGGCGCCGGCCTGTGCCAAGACATGTTCGGCCTGTTCTCGGGCGATCGCATCGTCGTTGCCGACAACCTCTTGAACGCCCCGGTGAGGCCCCGGACCAACTGGAACCACCGGACATACGACGACACCAAGGACGAGTTCTTCCACGGCGTGATCCTGGCCCTCGACATCTTTACCGTGCAAAACTACAACTCGGGCAGCCGGAACGATGAGCGCTGCGAGGCCCAGACGTGGGGCCGGGGCTGCCTCTACATCACGGGCGGAATCATCCAGAAGACGCGTGGTGCCGTGGGTACGGGCGCCGGGACCGGATACGTGAAGCGCTACAGCTTCGACGGCTGTGCGGAACAGGAGCCGCCACCGTATTTCCCTACCACGGGCCACTTCGCCAAAGGCCAGTATTATCAAGTCGACCCGGTCGGATTTTCGGTAGC
Source organism: Longimicrobiales bacterium (assembly GCA_965249775.1). Lineage (GTDB taxonomy): Bacteria > Gemmatimonadota > Gemmatimonadetes > Longimicrobiales > Gaopeijiaceae > UBA822. The sequence continues at coordinate 421,170 of OZ252253.1, read as the reverse complement.
GGCGTACTTCGAGATGCTGACGCCCTAGAACTAACGTGGTGTTGCTGACGCCCTAGAATTAGCGTGGTGTTGCAGAGGTGTCTGGCTAGTTCATTGCCCGCGACCCTCCCGTTCCGTAACCTCTACGGAGCTTTCTTGGGAATCAGACCCTGTGGTCCATGGCCCCGGAAACCGTGTCTAGTTCCGGTTGATCATGGTCCGCTGGACCGTGGAATGGGAGGAGCAGCCGATGATAACCCGATCCCTCGTCTCCGTATCCCTCGGGGTATTGTCCCTCGCGGTATTGCTGGCGAGCCCCTCCCTCACGGCTCAGGTGACCGATTTCCGTCCGGTTACCGAGGAAACGCTGCGCAATCCTGCTCCAGGGGACTGGCTCAACTTTCGGCGCACCGACGACGCATGGGGGTACAGCCCGCTCGACGAGATCACCCCGGACAACGTCGGCCAGCTTCAGCTCGCGTGGTCCTGGGCCATGGACGAGACCGGTGCGCAGGAGACGACGCCTCTCGTCTACGACGGGATCATGTACCTGCCGAACCCCAGCGACGTCATCCAGGCCCTCGATGCGGCGACGGGAGATCTGATCTGGGAATACCGTCCGGAGGTCCCTGAAGGAGCCCGTAGGGGACTCGGCGCCCAGAAGAACATCGCCATTTACGGCGACAAGATCTTCGCTGCTACGCAGAGGGCGCACATCGTCGCTCTGGACGCGAGGACAGGCGAGGTCGCGTGGGACACGGAGATGGCCGACGCGAGCCTGGGGTACAAGTACTCAGCCGGCCCAATCGTGGCTCGTGGCACGGTGATCGCCGGAATCACCGGATGTGAGCGCTACAAGGAGGACGTCTGCTTCATCGCAGGCCTCGATGCGGAGACGGGCCAGGAGAAGTGGCGAACCTCGACCATTGCCACTCCCGGCGGGCCCGGTGGCGACACGTGGGGTGACTTGCCTCTCGAGTTCAGAGCCGGCAGCGACATGTGGATGACCGGGAGCTACGACCCCGAAGCCAATTTGGTCTACTGGGGCACGTCTCAGGCGAAGCCGTGGGCCCGGTCGGTGCGCGGTACCGATGGCGACGCGCTCTATACCAATTCGACGCTCGCGTTCAATCCCGATACCGGGGAATTGGTCTGGTATTACCAGCACCTTCCCGGTGAGACGAACGACATGGACGACGGCTTCGAGAACCTCCTGATCGACGTCGGAGGGCAGCCCTCGCTGTTCAAGATGGGCAAGCTGGCGATTCTCTGGCAGCTCAATCGAGAGACGGGAGCGTTCATCCGTGCTACGGATCTCGGCCTTCAGAACATCGTGGACGTAGATCCGGAGACCGGCGAAGTCACTTACCTGAGGATCCCCGAGATCGGCGTCGAGATGACGATGTGCCCGAGCACGTCAGGGTTCAAGAGTTGGCGCGCGATGTCTTACAGCCCGGAGACCAACGCCCTATACATCCCCATGACGCTCAACTGCGAGATTGCCACCTTCGGCCCGACCGAGCGGGTCATCGGCGGTGGCGGGACCGGTCCGGTGCGGCGCGCCGACTACCACCATCCCGATTCCGGGGGCAACCTCGGTCAGCTCCAGGCGCTGGATCTCGAAACCGGGGAACCCTTGTGGCGTCATCGGACGCGCACGCCCATCAACACGGCCGCACTCGCGACGGCCGGCGGGGTCGTATTCGCGGGCGACTTCGATCGTTACGTGTACGCTTATGATGCAAGCGACGGAGAGATCCTGTGGCAAACGCGCCTAGTGACCTCGGCGCAGGGATTTCCAGTGACGTACCTGGCAAACGGAAAACAATACGTGGCCGTGCCGGCCGGACTAGGCGGCGGGAGTTGGGCCACGCTGATTCCGAGGGAGTTGATCCCGGAGATTCGCCGGCCGGACCACGGCAACTCGATCCACGTCTTCACGTTGCCTGAACGTAGCCGATGACATGCGGATCGTGACCCGCTAGACCATGATGGGCCAGACCATGACACACTGGGCTCGACCCGCGTTCGTCTTCGTGGTCGTAGTCGCCATCTCGTGTACGCTCCCCGCGACCGCCACGCCCGGTCCCCTACAAGCAACGGCGTCCGACGTGCAACGCACCGTTTGGGACAGCATCTATAGCGAAGGGCAAGCCGAGCGTGGACGGGTCCATTACGCAGAGTCGTGCGCGGCCTGCCACGCCCCTGACCTGCGCGGCGACAATACCTCGCCGAGCCTGGTCGGCGTGAGCTTTACGTTTCTTTGGGGCGGGTCCACGCTGGGCGAGTTGTTCGGGCGAATCCAACGGCAAATGCCGACGGACCGTCCCAACTCCCTGCCCGCCCAAACCTACCGAGACATCCTGGCGTTCATTCTGCTATCCAACAGCTATCCCACTGGTGAGCAAGAACTTGGGGACGACGGTCTCGACCAGATTCTCATCACCGAAAATCCCGATCCGCAGCGGTAGCAAAGGCCAGCGATAGCCAGCAAGCGCCTGGGCGCATGACTACTCGGGCAGGGCAAACACGAACAGCGTGTGGCCCACGTTTCTCTGACCGATCGGTGCCCGGATGCCCAGCTGGCCCACGTGGGCTCCCGACCCGATCGTACCGCCGGGCGAGATCACCGCGATGTACTGCCGGCCGTCTACCGAGTAGGTGATGGGCGCCATGTCGCTAACCCCATTGAGGATGGTCTCCCACACGATCTCACCGGTCCACTGGTCGATCGCATAGAAGCGCCTGTTCGTGTCGCCGGCGAAGAGGAGACCACCGCCCGTGGTGAGCATGCCGTACAGGGGTGCCTCGCGGTCCAGGCGCCAGAGCGTCCTACCGGTGGAGACGTCGATCGCCTCTGGCTGTCCCAGATGGGGTACGGGGCTGGGGGCGGAACGCACCGTCGTTGTGTTGTAGCCCGTCTCCAAGGTGGGCGAGAGCGACCTGACCCGAATGACCGAGCAGCGACCGTTGAACGCCGGAACGTAATAGGCGTTGGTGAGCGGGCTGTAGGCCCCCTGAGGAATCTGTCTGTTCTCTCTGCAGATCGTGGCTTCGCGATCCTCGTCGGCGCTCATGACCACATCGGGATTGGTGATGTATGCGCCCGTTCGGCCGTCGTATCCCTGGATGAGGTTCTGGTATGCAGTGGGCCTCGCGTACAGGAAAGTGCCGTCGCTCCGGTCGTAGGCGTAGAAGATTGCGTCCTTCGAGAACGAGCCAATCACTAGCTCTCGTGTCTCGCCTGATGTGATGTCCGGATTCACGCCGAGAGCGTCTGGGGGATCGGGCGTCACCGGGGCATCGACCAGAATATGGTCGTAGGTGGCATCATCGTTCCACATGTCCGTATGGTGCTGGGCCCACCACACGAGCTCACCGGTTCGGGCCTCGAGCGCCACGGTCGATCCGTGGTAGAGGCGGTCGGGCCACTGGCCGTCGGTTCCGGCCAACGCGGGTTGCTGCGGCGCGCTGGAGCCGATCCCGAAGATGAACAGCCCGCGTTCGGTATCGACGGCGGGCGTCTGCCACGGGGACATGTTCCGCCTCGACGCGAGCGGGTACACCTGGGGGTCATCGCCCCAGGTCTCGTGCATCGGGTCCTCCGGCGTGGGACTCGTATACCAGCGCCACAGCATCTCGCCCGACTCGACATCGTAGGCCGACATGTGACACGGATCCGGCGCGGACCAGGCCGTGCAGTTGTAGGGCACCGCGATGGCTCCGTTGAACGCCACGGGCGCACCGCTGGGCTGCTGGCCGCGACGGTAGTCCACCATCTCCGTTTCCCACACGAGCGCGCCCGTCCGCGGGTCCAGGGCGAAGAGCATCCCGTCCGTCGAGTGACTGATGAGCCTGTCCTCGTAAAGGAAGACTCCCCTGCCCCGATGTAATGTGATGCCGTCCCCTGCCGTGACCTCCTCGGGCAGCTCGCGGGAATACTCCCAGATGATGTCCCCGGTAGTCGCATCATGCGCCGAGTACCGCTCGTTCGCGTGACGGATGTACATGACCCCGTCGTAGACGGTCGGCTCGACTTGCATTCCCGTAGATCCAGGACCGGCCGGCGCGAAGGCCCAAGACCAGGCCAGCCGGATCTCGCTTACGTTGTCCCGGTCGATCTGATCGAGTGGGCTGTAGCCCCAGTTGGCGTACCCGCCGCGCCACATGAGCCAGTCGGCCGGGTCGGGGTCGTTCAGCATGGCTTGGGTCAACGGGCGGAAGGTCCTCTGCGCGCTGTCCTGCGCGCCGGCTTTCAGGGGGGCAAGTATGGCTAACACGAGCGCAAGACCAACCAATCTACCGATCACCGTCACCCCCTCCGTGCATGAGTGTCGCGTAATACTCGCTCGGTCCTGGGGATTTCGCGAGCCATATGAGACGCTTTCCGTTGATATATAACACGCTCCATGATATACTATACAACGCATGTGATACATGGAGCGTGTTATATGCTCGTCTCTTTCAAGAACAACGACCCCAAACCGAACAGAGCACTAAACGCATCGCCATAGAGGCGGCAATAAAGGAGATCCACCGATGCGTATCCCCAAGAACAGGGCCCCGATTCACCCCGGGGAGATCTTGCTCGAGGAATTCCTCAAGCCGGCGGGCATCAGCCAGTACCGGCTGTCCAAGGACACCGGGATGTCCTACCCCCGCATCAATGAGATCGTGAAGTGCAGGCGTCCGGTCACGCTCGACACCGCGTTCAGGTTGGCGCGTTACTTCGGGACGAGCCCAGGTCTGTGGACCAACATGCAGAGTGCGTGGGACCTCTGGCACTTCCAGAAGTCGAAAGACTTCAAGGGGATCCAGAAGATTGAGCCAGCCGGGGAGATGGTGGGGACATAGCCCGTCAACCAAAGCAGGGTAGCGTGACGGTTATTGCCGCTGTTCTCGCCAGAGCCAAAGCGCGAGCGTGCTTGGCAACAGCACGGCAGGCACGCTAACCCACATCGGGACGACGACATTGCCCGCTGTGACCTGGACTTGAAAAGTGAGGCGCAAGACGTGGAGCACGGCGATGGCGCACAGGAATAGCGCTGCCACAAGCGCTGCGGGTTTCATTCAGCACCTCCATTGTGTTGGCGTCCGCTCGTGTCTTGGTATCCGCGCGCCCTTCGGGGCAAGAACTTGCCGGTCCGCTCTACATAAGCGCGATACTCGTCACCAAACCGCTCAAGCAACTTCTGCTCTTCGAGGGGGGCGCGGAGGGCGAAGAACGCGAAAAAGAAAACGCCCAGCAGGCCGATGAACCAATTGGCCGTGATGAGCGAAGCCGACAGGAGCAATAGCAAGATGGTTACGTAAAGCGGGTGGCGTACCCAGCCGTAAGGGCCGCTGGTGACGAGTGTGGCCTCCGCTCTCGTGACCACGGTGTCGGTGAAATTCGAGCCGAGATGATGAAGCGTCCAATACAAAAACCCACATTCGAGCAGACCGAGCCCCACACCACCCCATCGGAGCCAATCGGCAACCGGCAGCGCAGACCATGCCATGGAGCCAGGGTTGACCAAGTAGGCGATGAAAGCGACCCAGAAACTCAAGCCGAGGACGACCCGCATCGCCAGCAGCGTGAATCCTTCCTGGCGCCTGGATACAGATCCGCCCGCGACCCGGGCCTGAATACGGTGATAGCCGACAATCGTAAGCGTGATCGCAGCCAAGGCCAGGACGGCCCATCGAAAAATACCTTCTTGTTCCATCACCAAGTGCCTTCTTAGCCCATCACTCGAGGGTCCGGTACTTCAATTGAACGAGCCCGGACGGATAGGTGCGGGTTCGAACGTGCTCGAGGCGCACGTCGCTGTCGAGCGGGCCGAAGAGTGGGATGCCGTCGCCGATGAGAACAGGAATGAGGCCAATGTTGATCTCATCGATCAGACCGGCGGCCATAAACGCCTGCAAGGTGATGCCGCCATCGACATAGACGTGCTGAACACCCTGCTCGGCGAGCTCTTCGACGATCTCCGCGGGCTTGCCGGAGGTAATACTGACCTTCCCTTCCAGGTGCGCGGGTATGGCCTCGGGGCCCAGCGTACTGCTCAGCACGGTCAGTGGTGTATCTCCGTAGATCCATTGGTCTTCGCCGAACGTCAGCAACACCTCGAACGTGTGCCGCCCCATCAGGAGCAAATCGACTGTCGACATGAATTCGGCGAAGCCGTAGTCCTCCGGGTCAGAATCCCCTGCCCCTGAATCGTCGGTACCGCCCTCGTTGGGTGAGTCGAACTCCAGCCAGTCGAAGCTGCCGTCCTTGCGGGCGATGAATCCGTCGAGGCTGCTCCCGATGTAGACGGAAAGCTTGGGTTTCATAGCGATTGTCCCTTTATCTAACGACGCGTTGTAAGCACATCGGACCACTCAAGCTAGGGGTGATGACGAGGTTGGGCGACAGCCTCATTGGCTCCCGAAGCTGCCTCAGGGGGATTAAGCGCGAGGCCCGGTCTGGATCCTGTAGCGCAGCACAACTGCCTCGCGCTCCGGAAGGTATTCCTCCGATTCCAAAACGCCTCCGTTCCGCAGGATCGTGCGCACCGAAGGTTCATTGGTCTTGTCACACGTGATCAGCACCTCAGACAATCCCAATGCTGCTGCGTGAAGGAGCGTCTTACCGAGTAGTTCCGTTGAGTAGCCATTCCGGCGTGCACTGGGTCGTATACTGTAGCCAATGTGGCCGCCCTCTCGACGCAGCGACTCGGTCAGTTGATGCCGCAAGCTGGAAACGCCGACCACTTCCGTGCCACCCAGGACGAGCCAGTAGGTGGAGTGAGCAACGAAACCGGGTGGGAGACCCTCTCCTCGGGCGCAGGCGGACAAGCGCTCGAGGAATCTCGCAAAGTCGTCGTGAGGGAATGACAGCGTGAACGGCACGAGCGGCTCGCCGCCCTCGACGAACTCCCGAACAAGTCCGCGATACGCGTCGCGAAGACCAGCCTTCGGCTCCTCGAGCGTAAGTTCTCGGTCGGTCGTCGGGGAGGTCATGGTTTCCTAAGACGGGCCCAGGTGCTCAGAGAACTCCCCCCACGACTCCGGCTCGACGTTCCCCTCGGACCGAGTTCAAGGTTGATCCTGAGACTCCGTGTCGGATCCCGCCAGGTCGCGGGCCATGCCCCACTGCGCATCAAGCCCCAACTCGTCCACCCATCGTTCGATATGCTCGATGTCGAGTTGGTGCGCCTGCACGTTCAGGATCTCCGCAACGTCCCTGAGTTGGCGCTCCGAGTCGCTCAGCTTGGCCCACTCCAGCTTGGCTACGACCATGTCCTCCGCTCGCGCAATGCTGAGGTCTAGACCGAGGAAGGTGATGGTCTGCCGAGCCTGGAATTCCTCGCGGCTGAAAGGTCTATCCTTCCGCAGGATGAAGTCGACCTTCCACCCCGTCGCCGAATCGATCGCGTTGAAAAGCCCCCGAGACGCCACCGCCTCTCGGATTGCTGCATCACTAACGTACAGACCGGCCTCACGAAGCCGCTCCGACAGCCGGCCAAGAGCCGAGACATCAGCTTCGATGACTAGATCCACGTCCTGTGTGGCCCTCGGGGCCCCATGGTAGGAACCAGCAAGCGATCCTGTAAGCATGTAGGGGATGCCGGTCTCGTCGAGGGATTGGACGACGAATCCGAGAAGTTCCTCGAGGCTCAACGCATCCCTGGCCAAGCGGGGCGAGTGTATTCGTTCGGGGGGCCCGATTCTTCCCGCCCTGAACCGGAAGCCCGCATTTGGGTCCCTGCAGAACTGAGTTCGGCAACGAATTGGCTGAGTTCTAGCGCTTGCCGTAGCCGCTCGGATCCGCTGAGCGCCGCCAGAGCAGTTCGCCTGAACTCAGCAGCTTCGGGAGTTGTGTCGAGGGCCATATGGAAATCTACACGCCTGGAACTTCGGGGGAATACGACCCGCCCTCTCGTGCCAACTAGCGGGCACTCCCTACGGCGCTATTGCTCGCGCGAACTTCATCGAGCTGTCGTCCTGCCAGCCGGCCCGCGGGGCAGCGGCAGCCCGGGCGAACGTCCACAGTCGAACGCGCTCGTGGTCCACGCCGAGCAAGTCGGCGAAGTGACGTATCGTATCGTCCGGGTTCGAGAATAATCTCACCTCACAGTTGAGTAGGTGCTGGGTGGCGTCGTAGGCGGGATCCCCGACGAATGGCTTCGGGTCGATGACGAGCCAGGGCTCCCGTTGCGCCCGCACGACGTTGCCCGCATGTAGGTCGGTCGCCAGCAGCACCTCCGCCGGCGCACTGCGCGGCAACTCGGTGAAGAGACGCAGGCCCTCGCGGACAATCCCCGCATCGGGCCATCGCTCGGCGTTGGCCTGTGTCTCCTGGCTCCAATGCGCCATCAGATCCGATAGGGTGCGGAAAGGGTGTGGCTCCGGTGGCCGCCGCCAGAGCCGATGCAGAAGCCCTGCAATCACGGTGTCCTGTTCGGGCTCCGGCGATTCGCGAAGGAGCGTCCCCGGCTCGGCTCGCTCCAGAAGCATGGCGCCCAGGTCGTCGTCGGCTTCGATGAGCCGCACCGTCGGGTCTCCATCCCAGAAGCGCAGGCCAGGGATTTCGTGCTCGGCCTCCATGTGCGGCAAGCCCAGCTTCAGCACTGCGGAGGTTCCGTCTGCTAAAGCGGCCGGAGCTACCCACGACGCGGTTACTGCCTCCCCGTCGAACGGCGCCTCCACCGTGAGCGCCCATCGGTGCTCCAGGTCACGGATGGTGTCGGGTAGCCGCTCGAGCCATGCGGCACGTTCGGGCGTCGTTCGACAGCTAGCTGCAAGCCCTTCTGGAACGGTCAATGCCATGGGTTCAATCCAGTATCCTGAATCGGAAGCTCCGCACAGAACCGTCTGGACCGGGACCTCCGCTTCAGGCCTCCGTCTCGGGCCCCACTGACTCGCCGACCTCGGGTCGGGTCGCCCAGACTGCCCAGACCATAAAAACAGCTTGAAGGGGCAGCCTCACATAGAGTGCGACCACGGGTAGCTCAGGGAACTGTTCGGGAGAAAGCGCCATGTGGATGTTCGCCGGAGAGATCGCCAGGAGTAAGACGACGAGGCCCCAGCCCGCCAGAGCACGGACGCGAGGGACCAGGACCAAGACACCCCCGAGAATCTCGAAGACCCCGCTCAAATACACGAGCTCGAGGTGCGCCGGTAGGTAGGGCGGCATGATCCCCACGTAGAAGTCCGGGTTCAGGAAATGGTTGACGCCCGCCCCCACGAAAGAGAGTCCGAGCGCAAGGAGGGCGAACTTTCTGCTGCGCCGCTCAGGAAGCTGGAGCATGTACGATCGTCACCTCATCAGTTCTCGCTGTCGATGCCGGCCACGATGAGCCAGTTCACCTCAGCGGCGGAACGCTCGGCCACGCCCTTCGTGGGTGTGGCGTCAGATCGGATCTCGCGTGCGGAATACGTATCCCGCCACCCTATGGTCGTCCGTCATGTGGACCTCGAAGTCGTACGTACCATTGGTGAACACGCCATCGAGCACGACCCGGTGGAGGCCGTCTACCGTTTCCTGGCGCTTGGGCTCGAGGGAGCGCATGGTGCCATACCCCGCGGGGCCCCTGGTCCAGGACTGCGCGAGCGTTACTGCGTTCAGCCCTCGGCGTCGGATGAGCTGCTCTGCAGCCTTCTCGACCTCGCCATCCTTGATCGAGTTTATCCACTCGATGGCCACTTCGTACCGTGCCGCCGTGGCGGCTTCTTCCGGGTCGCGACAGCTGCTGAAGACCGCGACCAGAACCCAGAGCGTGAGAGTCGCCCATGTACGAAAACGCATGTCATGCCTCAGGTAACGTTCAAAGGTGCCGGCAGGAGCGGTCTTGGAGTTCCGCAGAGATTGCCTGTTATTCACCAACGGCGCAATATGAAGCCTCTCGCGTTACCTGAGCAGGATCCTCGCGCAAAACCTCAGCCCACAGACCATGGACTCCGACCCCAGCGGCGCTCCCCCGACCCTTCCTGACGCAGACGAAACGTTCTCCGACCTGGAGATGCCCGACATGACCCCTAAGGGTCTGATGGGCCACTTCGGTCCCGGCCTCATCCTGATGATGACCGGGATCGGTACCAGTCACCTGGTCACTGCACCCGCGGCGGGGGGGCGCTTCGCTTATACCCTGCTGTGGTGCATCCCGGTCGCATACATCTTCAAGTATTACGGCTTCGAGATGGCCTTCCGGTTCACCAACGCGACCGGGAAGAGCATGATCGAAGCGTACAGCACGGCGTGGAAGAAGTGGCCGCTCTGGTACGTGCTGATCACGACGCTGATCCAGTGCGCGGTGGGGCAAGCGGGTCGCCTCATCGCCGCCGCGGCCGTTATGTACTACGTGGGCTACGAAGTGATGGGGCTGCCGATCCAGCTATGGATGTACGGCCTGTTCCTGGCTGTGGTTTCGGTGGCAATCATCCTGCGCGGCCGCTACAAGGTGGTGGAGATCGCTACGAAGATCCTCGCTGCGATTCTCGTGTTTTCGGTGCTGGCCGTGTACTTCAGGACGCCCGCCCCGATCTCCGAGATGGGCAACTTCTTCATAGTCCAGATTCCAGACGGATCCTGGCTGATCATCGCGGCGTTCCTCGGCCTGTTACCCACGGGGATGGACGTGTCGCTTCAGGCGTCGGAGTGGGGCAAGGCCAAGAAGAAGGGCATGAGCAAGATTCGCGATCGCATGGAGGACATGGGGCTCGCCAACCGGTTCGATCCCTTCAATCCGAACCGGGACGATCTCTCGGTCGATACGTCCAAGCTCCCGGCGAATGCCCAGGAGTACTGCCAAAAGTGGTTTCAAATCGGCACCTGGGACTTTCGCGCGGGTCACGTGATCTCCTTCGTGCTCGCGTGTATTTTCCTTCTCCTGGCGGCCATGTGGCTGTATCCGAGCCCCGTCGAGGGCAACGACGTCATGGGTGAGATCGCGGGTATCTTCACGGAGAGCCTCGGCCAAGGATGGATGTGGGTGTTCATGCTGGGCGCGTTTGCTGCCACGTTCTCGACGGCCTTCAACTACTTCGACGGCTGGCCCCGGATCGTGGGCGCCTGCTCCCGCAATCTGTTCCGCGGCACCGCCGAGCTCAGTGGGATCGACCCCGAAGGTCTCACCGAAGTCCACCGAGGGACGTGGTACTCGGAGTACAACATTTACCGCATCACGATGTTTTACTCCCTCGTGGCGTCCGTGGCCTTCGTGGCGGTGCTGGAACGCCCCGTTTTTCTGGTGCTTGTGGCCTCCGCGCTGGCAGCGTTCGTGGCGCCCGTGATCTTCTTCCTGAACTTCTACTACTGCCTGGTCATCATACCTAAGCAGGACCGGGCGTTTTATCCTTCGATGTTCGCACGCTGGTTTGGCTGGATCAGCCTCGTGGTGTTTACGGGGATGACACTTGTACTGATCTACTGGAGGATCTGGGTTCGGTATTTCGTCGAGTAAATCAATACTCGTAGGCGCCCGCAACAGTGTGCCAACTCAGCCAACGGGGCCGAACAGCAAAATACTGAGCAAGAGAGCTACCTCACATTAGAGCGCCGCGCGGTTCTTCTCCAGACGCTCGTCGACGAGCGTGACGATCTCGTCCAGCGTCTCGGACTGGTGCCCCTGCTGCTGGGCGATCTGCCGAACCAGGCAGTCCACTCGCTCGATATACTCTGCCCCCCCGAAGAGCGTACGCGCCGCCGAAGACGGTTTGGTCAGGCCCTCGGCCGCCTTCGCATACTTCTCGAAGGGCACGAGGTCGGCGTCGGCGGCCCCGAGTCCGGTGCACAGGTCCGAGGCCCACCGGTAGACGTCCCGGGAGGCGTCCACGTCGCCGTGCACGGCCTCCTTGATCGGGATCATCTCGTCGGGCCGGATACACCGGTAGTTACCGGCCAGCAGCATCGGCCACTTGGCCAGCGGCACGAAGACGGAGTCGTGCACCTTGAGCTTCACCGGAATCTCGATGCCGCCGTCCCCGGGGTCGTACCGGATGCCTTCGATGTCAGCCTGGAGGTTGCGAAGCATTGTCGTGTGCTCCTCGTCCTCAAAGCGTGCCGCCTTGAAATTCGTCGGCAAACCCACCTGGAGAACGTTCTTCGCCTCGTCCGGTGGGCGATATGCCTGAGGATCCGGACTCGCGAGCGTGACCAGGCCGGGCTCGAACCCCTCCCAAACGGCTGGATCCACATAGCACTGCTTCAACGGCTCGATCGACAGCCCGGGAATGCGCTCGAGGTAGGGCAGCGGCGGCATGTTCATGATCGCAAGACACGGTGTGCGCGCGGCTGCGACCCGTGCGATCAGCTCACGAACACCCTCCGAGCTGTACTGCGACTCCTGCATGCCGAGCACGACCAGGTCGAACTCACCGGGGTCGACCCCATCCGGCGCGCTGGCGAAGAGCGAACCCTCCAGCCCCTCGGAGGAGATCTCGACCAGTGTCTCCCGACCTCGAACCGGAAAGCGCACGACGGTTCCGTCCCGGTTGATCAGCTCCGCGGTCGGCTGGGTGCAAACCAGGGTCACCGAGTGGCCAGCCAACAGGAGCTTGGTGCCGAACAGGGAGCCGTAGGACGCCCCGAGAATGAGAACGTCATACTTGGAATTCATCAGATCGCGCCCTGCCGACGCGCCTCCGCAATGCCGGCGTCATCCAGACCGACGACGGATTTGAGGATCTCTTCGGTGTGTTCCCCCAGGAGAGGGGACCGCGCGACGTCCGGGGGAGAGTCCGACAGCTTGATCGGGTTGCCCACCGTCAGGTACTTGCCGCGTTCGGGGTGGTCGACCTCGACAACGGTCCCCGTCTGACGCAGGGCGTCCTCTCCGGCCAGCTCCTTCATGGACAGGATCGGTCCGCAGGGCACGTTCAACGGGTTGAGGATCCCCATGACCTCCATCTTGTCCTTCGTCATCGTCCACTTCTCGATTTCCGCGAACACCCGATCGAGCTTCGGGAGGCGTGCCTCGGGCGTGCTCCATTCAGCATCCTCGAGCCAATCCTCGTGCCCAATGGCCTTGGCGAGGCCGGAGAACGCTCTCGTCTGAGTGATCACGTAGATGTAGGCGTCCGGATCGGTCTCCCACCCCTTGCACTTGACGATCCAGCCGGGCTGACCCCCACCGGATGCGTTGCCGGCCCGCGGCACCGCGTCGCCGAACTCGCCGTTGGGATATTGCGGATACTCCGTAAGTGGACCATGGGCCAGCCGCTGCTGGTCCCGCAGTTTCACGCGACAGAGGTTGATCACTGAATCCTGCATCGCGCACGTCACGCGCTGGCCCTTGCCGCTCTTCTCACGGTGAAGCAGAGCGGCCAGGATGCCCGCCACGAGATGTATGCCGGTCCCGGAATCGCCGATCTGGGCGCCGGTAACCATCGGGAATCGTCCGATCTCACCCGTGGTCGAGGCCGCCCCGCCGGCGCATTGGGCAACGTTCTCGTACACCTTGCAATCCTCGTAGGGACCGGGGCCGAATCCCTTGACCGAGGCGTAGATCATGCGCGGGTTGAGCTCCTGGATCTTCTCCCAAGGAAAGCCCATGCGATCGATCGCACCGGGCGCAAAGTTCTCCACCATCACGTCGCATTCCTCGATCAGCCTGGTGAAGATCTCGTTGCCGGCCTCAGTCTTGGGATTCAATGTCAGGCTGCGCTTGTTGGCGTTCAGCATGGTGAAGTAGAGGCTGTCCACATCGGGAATGTCGCGCAGCTGGCCGCGCGTAATGTCGCCCGAGCCGGGCCGTTCAACCTTGATGACGTCGGCGCCGAACCACGCCAGGATCTGCGTGCAGGTCGGTCCCGACTGCACGTGGGTCATGTCAAGGATCCGAACACCCTCGAGAGCTTTTCCCATCGTTGTCCTCACCCGTTCCTTTGCGCCTGATTCGATCGCCCGTGACTCGCCACTCCCTCGCGGAGTGAGCAGAAACAGCGGCGATGGCCGCGCAATGTACAGCGCGCGCGCGACCGGGCAACAGCGTAGAGACGAGGCCGCTGGAGAACAGTCCATCTTAGTAGGGTTCCTAAGACACCCGCCAGCGCTTGTTGCGCCGGACCATTTTCCGGGCTTACCCTGGCTTGCCATAGGTCAACCAAGACGGGGCGTCAGCCCTATACCGAGTGAGGGGCCATGAGGAGCTTAGCACGAGACGCCGCAGGTCCAGCGTCATGACTCAGTGGATTCGGGTCAAACACGACGAGAATATAAAATTCGGCGCTCTGAAGGGCGAGCAGGTTTCCGTTTATACGGGTGACCGGTACGACGAACCGACGCCCACGGACGAATCCATCCCGCTGGATTCCGTCGAAGTCCTGCCCCCTTGCCTACCCTCGAAGATAATCGGGCTGTGGAACAACTTTGGCGCGGCAGCAGCCAAGAATGAGTTGGAGCAGCCGCCGGAGCCCCTCTATTTCTACAAGCCGCCGTCGGGTACCCTTGCCCCGGGTGGCATGATCGTACGGCCGGAATCCTACGACGGCCGCGTGATCTTCGAGGGCGAGCTCGGTGTCGTGATCGGCAAGCGCTGTAAGGACGTCTCGATCGAGGAGGTCGAGGACTACGTGTATGGCTACACCTGCGTCAACGACGCAACCGCCCTCGATATCATCTCCGAAGATCCCTCGTTCGCCCAGTGGAGCCGGGCGAAGAGCTTCGACACGTTCACCCCGTTCGGGCCCGTGATCGCGACGGACCTCGATCCACAGTCGCTTCAGGTCATTGCCAAACTCAACGGCAAGATCCAGCAGGACTATCCCGTGAGCGACATGTTCTTCTCCCCGCTCGAGCTCGTGCAGCGGATCTCGCGCGGCATGACGCTCCTCCCTGGCGACATCATCACCTGCGGAACGTCATTGGGAGCCCTCCCCATGAAGCCGGGCAGCACGGTCGACATCCACATCGATGGGATCGGGACGCTGTCGAACACGTTCGACGGGGAGTGACGAGAGCGGGCACACCCCTGGGCGGAGATCGGCTCCGGGTGTCTACACGAAGGAGCTGCCGCCGGCCGCAACAGGCGACCGGCGGCACCGGATAGCAAGGCTCTCGAGCTGTTCCCTCAGGGAGCAACAGCAGGAGTAACAGCAAGAGTATTGGTGCCCCGCCCAGACAGGATCGCATCCAAAGACACTTCGTATTCCAGCAATCCGTCATCGTCGACTTCGTAGAAAAACAAGCCGACATCCGGGTGACTGAAGCTCTTGTCGCCCGTCAGCGGGCCGCCCGGAAGCATGATCACGGTTTGGACAGAGTCTGTCGAGAATAGTCCTACTCCGCCGAGAGAGAATTCCTCGGGACCAAGTGCGGTAGCATCGATGTCGATGCTGAAGCCGACCAGCGTCAGCTGCGACGTGCCCGAGCCGTCGAAGAACGGCTCCTTGGCAGCCTCATAGCCGATCGTATCCGCCTCGGTGACTTCGAAGAAATGCACCCCTTCGGAACCCTCCTCAATACTCTTGGTGCCTGGCAAGGAGGTGAAGCTTTGAACTGTTGTGCTGGAGAATCCGCCTATACCGCCGATTGAGAACCCCCCCGCCGACATTGCAGTGGCATCGATGTCGACAGAATAGCCGACCAGCGTCAGCTTCGACGTGCCCAAACCGTCGAAGAACGGCTCTTTTGCCGCCTCGTAGCTGACCTGACCGGTCGCGGTGATTTCGAACAAATGCACGCCGCCGGAAGCCTCCTGAACTGAGTATATGCCAGGGGTCAGAATCTCGACCACAGGCGTATCCGTGGCGAAGCTGCCAACTCCTCCAACAGAAAACGTTGGGGCCGTCATTGCCGTCGCGTCGATGATAGTCCCGAGCGCGCCCTCCTCGATGCGGAACTTGATTGGGAGGGTTCGATCATCGACTAGCCCGATGACCTCCTCAGTATCGAGGTTTTTCAGCGCCTTACCGTTGTCCACGGGCTGCACGTCGGCGTACCCGAGCTCGTGTGCACCAACGAAGACCCTGATCCGATACAATTTGGTGAGGTCGAGATTGAAATCGCCCGCGTGCCAGAGTGCCTTATAGTGCTCGTCCTCGACGCTGACGTTGATCGTCCCTGCGTCCACGCTGAACTCGGTGATCGTGGGAGCACAGTCCAAAACTGTCCACTCGCAGATCTCGACGACAGCGGGCTGAGTAGTGTCGAAGACTCCCGTGGCCCCTGGATTCGGCACCATCGGTGGGAGGAAGTAGAAGTGAGAGCCCTCGTCCCCGTGCTCGGCATCCAGGATCGCCAGGCCCGGCGATAGACCCGTGGGTGAGGTGCTGTCCGAGCACCCTGCCACGAGCAGGGCGACCCCCAGTGTGACAAGCCGAATGAATCCGAGTTTCATTGGTTTTCTCCGGTTATTGTTATGGGGGGGGCGTGTTATGGGCGGTCGGGATGGCGTGTCATCGTCGGGCGGAGGGGCGTATGACGATCTGTCGGGGGGGCGTGATATAGTCGGGCGGCGGGGGCGTGATGGTCGGTAAGGGATCGGACTCGCTGCCGGACGTATGCATAAGGGCCCTCGGACTGCGGGCGACCTCGGCCTCGGTCCAGCGCTTTGGGATACACGGCTGTCCTTAGGGCAGCTTGCAGGCGCTTGCCGCTGGGGGGGGGAGCGGCCGCTGCTTACCTACGATCTGCGGGAGCTATCCTATCGCTCGGCTCCGGTCAGGCGCAAGTGGGACGCGTCGCCGTGCCTCAGAGAACTCCCTCCAGGGCCCGGACGCGATGGTTCTCGCTATCCGTCACATAGACAACACCCTCGTGCGCGAACACCCCGTGGGGGCGAGCCAGTCGGCACCGCAATGGGTCACCGTCGGGGCCGTCGCCCCGCTCGCCGGTGCCCAACACCGTCTCGATCGTTCCGGTGGCGAGACTCAAACGGCGGATCACGTGGTTCTCGGTGTCCACGATGTAGAGACTGTGATCGGCCGCCGAGTATGCGATCCCCTTGGGTCCGTTGAAGGTCGCCGTCGAGCCGGGACCTCCGTCTCCCGTCAGGCCGCGCTCACCGGTGCCGGCGATACGCTGAAGCCTTCCGGCCCCGGTGTCGAGCCGAAACACGGCGTTGCCCTCGCGTAGCACGAGGTAAGCGTTGCCCTCGGGGTCGGTATCGAGCGAGCGTGGTCCTCTGAGCGGTGTGCCTGCGAGCGGGCCCGCATCCGGGGTCGGCGCGCGTCGCTCTCCCGTGCCGGAAAGCGTCGAGATCGTGCCGCTCCGCATGTTCACCCGACGGACCCGTCCGTTGCCGATGTCGCAGATGAGAAGATCGCCGTTCGCCACGAAAGCGATGCTGTGCGGCTGGCGAAGCTGAGCCTGAACGGCCGGTCCGTCATCCCCCGAGAATCCGGCCTCGCCCGTCCCCACCACCGTAGACACGAGTCGGGTTTGTGCGTCCACCCGACGTACGACATGTGCATCGCGCTCCACGACGAAGAGGTGGCTGTCGCGGTCGAAACGGATCTCATGCGGGGCGGAAAACGACGCCGCGAGCGCTGATCCGCCATCGCCTGCATAAGCGGCTTCGCCGTTCCCGGCAACCGTGGTGAGCCGTCTCGTCGCCAGATCCATTCTACGAGTCCGGCCGGTGTCGACCTCACAGAAATAGAGGGCTCCATCGGGACCGACCACGATGCCGTATGGATTGTTCACCGGCGTCTGCGTGGCTACCAGCCCGGTCGAACCCTCGGGCTCGTATCCGGCCACACCCGTGCCTGCGATCGTTCGCACCCGTACTTCCTGTGCGAACGCCAGCCGGGGCCGCGCCGCCGCCGCGGTGGCGACACAGAGGGTCCGCAAGAAGTCACGGCGAGAAGCGTTGGTCATGAGCGGCCTCCAGGGTGTGGCGGACATGGTGTGGCGGACCAGAGTGTAGCGAACGATTCAATCGAGGTGACGCAAGATCGGCGCTGAATGTAAGCGGCGAAGAAAGAGCCGATAGGGTACGCATCTTCGGCGCCGCGGGACGTTACCGGTAGCGGTCGTCCGTGGCGAGGTAGCGGGTCACATAATCCCCGACGCCCTCCTCGACGCCGAGGAACGGCGAGTCGTATCCGGCCGCCCTCAGGCGCCCCATCTCGGCTCGCGTGAAGTATTGGTAACGATCCCGGATCTCATCAGGCGTATCGATCCAGTCGAAGGAGGGCTCCATCCCCAGAGCGGCGAACATGCTCCCGATCAGATCCAAAAATGTGCGTGCCCGACCCGTGCCGAGATTGAAGACCCCTGACGTGTCCGGGTGGTCGAGAAACCAGAGCATCACATCTACGCAGTCCTGGACGTAGACGAAGTCCCGCATTTGCCCGCCATCGCAATACTCCGGGTCGTGCGAGCGAAAGAGCGTGACGGGGTCGCCGGCGGCCGCTACCCGAAACGTCTTCGACACCAGGCTCTGCATGTGGCCTTTGTGGTACTCGTTAGGGCCGTAGACGTTGAAGAACTTGAGGCCGACCCACTGGGGTGGGGTCGCCGCCCCTTCCTCCACCCAGCGTGCGACCATCCGGTCGAAGAGTTGTTTGCTCCACCCGTACGGATTCATGGGGCGGAGGCGTGAAAGCCCCTCGACCGACCCGTCGTCGTCGAAGCCCACCGAGCCGTCGCCGTACGTTGCGGCGGAAGAGGCGTAGATGAACGGAACGCCATTGTGGGCACACCACCGCCAAAGGTCCGCGGACAGGTGAACATTGGTCTCGACGATCAGGTCCGCGTCGGTCTCGGTCGTCGAAGAGATCGCACCCATGTGGAAGATCGCCCGGATTTCGGCCGAGTTCCGCTCCAGGAAATCGGGGAGCTGCTCGGGGGGCACGAGTGCCGCCAACTCACGCTTCCTGATGTTTCGACACTTGTCCGCCTGAGGTGGGCGGTCGCAGATAACCAAGCCCTTCTCGCCCCGGTCCTCCAGACCCGCGACCAAGTTCGATCCGATGAACCCGGTACCACCGGTAACGACGATCATTCTCTGGTAACGACGATCATTTTGCGATAACTACGATCATTTTGAGGACCGCCGTGGTGGGGCGGGCATTTCGCACTCTTCACATCCACAAAGTCCCCGCAAGAGGTCGAACGAGTAAAGCCCCGTGTCGTGACCTCCACTCCACACGAACTTGAGCGCATACCGCCCCACGTATTCGATGGCCGCGGGGTACACATTAGGTGGCACCATGGCCTCGGTGAGCATGCGTCGCCCGGAACTCTCATCCACGCAGCCCGCGCACGGACAGGCCATCCGGAGATCGAACGGCAGATAGATCGATTCGTGTCCGTCCTCCCATACGATTCGGAGCGCCGTGCCATCCTCGGTCGGGTTGATGTCACGCGGGGTCGTCGCTGGAGTCTGCATCAGATGTCTCGTTTTATGAGGGCGGAGTCGAGACCAGCCGCTCTGCCAGCGCCCGGAATGCTTTCCCCCGGTGACTGCGGGCGTTTTTCTCGTCCGGTGCAATCTCGGCGAAGGTCTGCCTCAGCTCCTCATCGAAGAAGAGGGGATCGTAGCCAAAACCGCCTGAGCCCCGAGGTGCGTCAAGGATCAGGCCGGGAGCTTCCCCGCGCACATAAGTCACATCATCCGGATCCCCGCGGTCGAGCACCGCGACGCAAACGTAACGGCCAGTGCGCTCCGCGAGGGGCGTGTCTCCGAGCGACGCGAGGAGATGCTCGTTGTTGGCCTGATCGAGGGGAAGACCCGAAAGGCTCTGGTCTGGCGAGAATCGCTTGGATCGGACACCCGGAGCACCATCGAGCAGGTCGATCTCGATTCCGGAATCGTCCGCCACCGTCGGTAACCCGGTCATCTGCTGAAAATAGGAGGCCTTGGAGGCCGCGTTCTCCTCGAACGTTTCGTAGGGCTCTAGATCCTCCTCGGCGGGGTCGTATGGAGCGCCCACCTCGTCGAGGTCCAGCACCCGAAGGTCGGGAACCACCGACAGGATCTGCCGGATCTCCTTCAACTTGTGCGTGCTACGGGTCGCTAACACGAGATCCATCACGGTCCCCTTCGACAACTTTCTAAATCCCCAACGCCGCCTTCTGGGCTCCGACCAATTCGCCGATCCCCACGAGGGCGAGCCCCAGGAGCTCGTCCAGCTCGTCGCGCCGGAAGGGATGCCCTTCCGCCGTGCCCTGCACCTCGATGAAGTGCCCGGCCTCCGTGGCCACGACGTTCATATCCACCTGTGCCGTGGAGTCCTCCGGGTAGTCGAGGTCGAGCACGGGCTCGCCTGATACGATCCCGACGCTCACGGCGGCCACCATCTCACGCATCGGGTTTCGCTCGATCATGCCTTCCTTCACCAGCCCATCGAACGCGCTCCAAAGGGCGGCCGAAGCACCCGTGATCGACGCGGTTCGCGTGCCTCCGTCGGCCTGGAGAACGTCGCAGTCCACGATGACCGTCTGGGGGCCCAGGGCAGCGAGATCGATCACCGAGCGGAGCGAACGACCGATCAGCCGTTGGATCTCCTGTGTGCGGCCGCCCACCCTGCCCCGCTCCCGGCCCGACCGCGTGTGTGTGGCCCGGGGAAGCATTCCGTACTCAGCGGTCACCCAGCCGGCGCCGCTCTTCTCCCGCCATCCGGGAACACCCTCCTCCACCGATACCGTGCACAGGACGCGCGTCTGCCCCGCGCTGATGAGGCAGGATCCCTCCGCATAGGGCGCTGTCTCGAGCGCGAGGCTCAAGTCTCGGAGTTCCCCTGCCGCACGTCCGTCATTTCGGCTCATTTCGTCCACCTCATTCCGCATCCCTCGCACGCTCGAGGATACTCGTGGTCGAGTAACCCTCCACGTAGGGGAGCGCGCGAACCTCGCCGCCGGCCTCCTCGACCGTACTCCGGCCGACGATATCGTCCAGATCGTAATCGCCTCCCTTGACGAGCACATCAGGGAGCAAAGCGCTGATCAGCTCGAGGGGGGTGTCTTCTTCGAACACCGTGACGACGTCAACGCTCCCCAACGCGGCGAGAGCGGCAGCCCGATCGGCCTCTGCGAGCAACGGTCGTCCCGCCCCCTTCAGACGTCGCACCGAGGCATCCGAATTCAACCCGACCACGAGCACATCCCCCAAGCCCCTCGCCTGCGCGAGGTGCTCGACGTGCCCGGCATGGAGAAGGTCGAAGCAGCCGTTGGTGAACACCAGTCTCCGATCGCGAGGTGGCCCGAGACAGGTCAACAGGCTCTCTCTCGATAGAACGCTCATTCGTCCAACTCCGCCAAGATCTCTCCGGCTCCGCGTTCCCGGAGCAGGTCACCCAGCCTGCGGCCCAGCTCATGGGGATCGGCCATGCTTCCGGTGAGGTCGCCCCGGACGACACGCCTCCCGTCAGGACTGGCCACGAGCCCCCACAAGCGCAGCTTCTCGTCGTACGGAACGCCCAGCGCCCCGATCGGGACCTGGCACCCTCCGCCCAAGGCTTCGAGAAAAGTACGCTCCGCCGTAACGGCCGCGAAGGAATCCGGATCGTTCAACGCTCCGACGAGCTGTCTGGTTTCGGCGTCCTCGGTTCTGGCCATGATGCCCAGGGCGCCCTGCCCGGGCGCCGGCAACCAGGACGTCCGCTCCAGCCATTCGTTCGCCCGCCTGGCGAGCCCGAGCCGGGTGAGCCCGGCGCCGGCCAAGATGATGGCGTCGAATTGCCCGTCGTCGAGCTTCCGAAGTCTCGTATCGACGTTGCCTCGAATCCCCCGTGGCGTCACGTCCCGCCGGAACGCGCTCAACAAGGCCACGCGTCGAAGTGAGCTGGTCCCTACGACCGCACCCTTCTTCAGCGAATCCAGTGTGGTCGAGGTACCCTCCGGCCCCACGAGAACGTCCCGGGGGTCGACCCGGGTCGGGGTGGCGGCAATGCACAAGCCCTCGGGCAACACGGTGGGAAGGTCCTTCAGTGAGTGGACGGCCAGCTCGACACGCTCGTTCAGAAGCGCCTCGTCGAGCTCACGGGTAAAGAGGCCCTTGCCGCTGATCTCGTGAAGGGGCTTATGGAGGTGCTCGTCTCCTACGGTCCGGATGACTTCGAGCGAAACCTCGTCTGCACCGTTCGCTTCGAGTGCTGATGCAGTCCAATTGCTCTGTGCCAGAGCGAGGAGCGAGCCCCGAGTTCCCAATCTCAGAGTGGTCATCAGAAGTAGAACACCAGAAAGGCGGCGAGGAGTACCGCCACCCAAAGGATCATGTTTCCCGTCGGCGAAGTACGTGCCAAGATGCCCTGAGGTCCGTGGCTCCGATGGGCGCCCCGCAACGTCCCCCGAACGACCCCGAGGGCCCATCCACGCACGGCCGCATCCACGCGCGCCACCGCCCCACCGAACCCGCGAATCAAACGGGGGCCGAGCCATCGATAGGTCCATTCGGCGTCGATGTTCAAGGCCGGGATTTCCGGTGGGTAGATCTTGGTCTTCATCAACCAGACGACGGCCAGGGCTCCAAAGAGAAGCAGCTGCATCTGGGTCAGGACGTGAGTCGCGCTATAGGGATCATACTCAGCCTCGAACGGCAGCAGACTGTAGAGCAAACCTGGATAGAACACCGGAACCGACCCAATCACGACACACAGCACGGCCCCGATCATCATCGCCGCCAGCATGTTCCAGGGAGGCTCTTTGGCGCGGATCCCCGAGTCGTGCCCAAAGAAGGCAAAGTACGGGATCTTGATGCCCGCGTGCTCGAGCACACCTGCCGACGCGAAAAGAAGGAAGGGCCACACCCAGACATGTCCTGCTTCCAGGGCGGCGGCCATCACCATGGACTTCGTGATGAAGGCGCTGAGGAGCGGGAACGCGGAAATGGTCATCGCGCCGATCACGCACAAGGTGGCGGTAATAGGCATCGTCTTATACAGCCCGCCGAGATCCGACCCGTTGATACGGCCCGTCATCTGGAGTACGGACCCCATCGTCATGAAGAGGAGGCCCTTGAAGATCACATCAGCGAAGGCGTGCGCTACCGCGCCATTGAGCGCGAGCGCTGTGCCCAGCCCCACTCCGGTCACCATGAAGCCGATCTGATTGATCATGCTATAGCTGAGCACCCGGCGCAGGTCGTTCTCTATGACCGCGTAGAAAATCGGGAAGCAGGTCATGGTGACGCCCACATAGATGAGTACGTCTTCACCCGCGAACATCCGGACCAAAGCGAAGACCGCCACCTTGGTCGTAAAGGCGCTCAAGAACACCGTGCCGGTCGGCGTGCCCTCGGGATAGGCGTCCGTGATCCAGGTGTGGAGTAGCGGGAAGGCTGATTTGATCCCGAAGGCGATCAGGATGACCCACCCCGCCATCGAGCCGTCGAGGCTGATCGGCCCGAATTCGATCGATCCGGTGTCATACGCCAACATGAGGGCCCCTGAGAGCAGCAGGACCCCCGAGAGGACGTGGATGACCAGATAGCGGAAGCCGGAGTGAAACGAGCCCTCGGTGTTCCTCGCCCAGATGAGGAACACACTCGTCAGCGCGAGCAGCTCCCAGAAGACGAAGAGCGAGATCAGATCTCCGGTGTAGACCGCGCCGATCGCGCTCCCCGCGTACAGCACGGCAGCGGTGTGCTGCACACCGGCACCGTCCTTCTTCTCGAGATGGAGCGCGAACAGGTTGCCCAGGAACGCAGCCAGGTGGAACAGATAGCCGAACATCATGGCCAGCCGGTCCACCTTGAAGGGCACCAGCGTGTAGCCGAGCATCTCGAGCTCGATGGTGGTGCCTTCCTGGAGCCCCAACAGGTTGAGCGCGCCGATCACCGGGATCGCGAGCAGGACGCCGCGCCTTATGTGGCCCCTCGTGCCGGCCACAAAAAGGGCCCCCACAAAGAAGATCAGGACCGGAGGCAGGCTACCCATCGTAGTAGTCCTCCGGCCGCATCAGGACCCGCCGCATCTGCTTGGCGATGAGGACGAGAACGACGATGCCGACGAATCCGTAAAGCGGATAGAAGGCGAGCAGGCTCTCCCAGGCGTGGTGCTCCTCACGGGGAATCACCAGATCCAGGACCACGACGATCGCGCACAGAACGTAGAACCCATTGAACAGGAGCTTCACGTTTCGGGGGTTGTCCCAGACGTGTTGGCGCTCGCCCGGCGAACCTCCTTGGCCGTGCTCGGCCTGCTCGGGGTGATCGTTCACGACTCGGTCGCCGTCGTCATCAGTTCGTCACCAACGTCATCAGGTCGTACAACGGACCGGGATTCAGGAATAGCGCCATCGTCGCACCGGCCGTGATGATCATTGCAACCACCGAAGTCCACGGCGCTTCGTGGATTCCTTCTCCGCGCTGAGCGTCCTCGGGCGGCGCGCTGAAGAAGGCCCGTACCGGCACCTCCAACAGATACACGAGGCTCAGGAGTGAGCTCACCATGAGGACGGCGAGAAGTCCTATCTGGCCGGCTTCGAGCGTGCCCAGCCCGAGGAACCACTTGCTCCACGCGCCCCCAGCGGGTGGCACCCCGATGATGCTGAGGGAGCCCACGAAGAAAACGCCGAAGGTGATCGGCATCGTGCGTCCGAGACCGTGCATCCGGCTGATGTTCCTCTCGTGCGCAGCCACCAGCACGGCACCGGCCGCGAAGAAGAGCGTGATCTTCCCGAAGGCGTGCATGGCGATGTGCATGCCGCCCCCGATGATGCCCCACTCGTTCGCGAGGAGCGCCCCGAGGACGATGTACGACAGCTGGCTGATCGTCGAATACGCCAGGCGGGCCTTGAGGTCGTCCTTGGTGAAGGCCACGAGCGAGCCGAGGATGATCGTGGCCGCCGCGACCCATGCCAACCATGTCGTGCTGGCTAATGTGCCAAGTAGGTCCACCCCGAAGACGTAGACGGCCACCTTCAGAATCGTGAAGACGCCCACCTTGACCACGGCCACCGCGTGCAGCAGCGCCGAGACCGGCGTGGGCGCCACCATCGCCGCGGGCAGCCACCGGTGGAACGGCATCACGGCGGCCTTCCCCGTCCCGAACACGAACAGGACCAGAAGGAGGCTCAGCACCCCGTTCGAAGCGGTCGCCGCCAGGATACCGCCCTCCCGGAAATCCAGGGTCCCGGCGAGTTGCCACGTCCAGATGATGGCCAGGAGTTGAAAGCCGATGGAGGTCGTGAGCAGGATGCCGAGGTAGATGCGTCCGGCCTTCTTCGCCTCCGGCGTTCCGTGGTGTGTCACCAACGGAAAGGTGCACA
This sequence comes from Longimicrobiales bacterium, assembly GCA_965249775.1. Classification (GTDB taxonomy): domain Bacteria; phylum Gemmatimonadota; class Gemmatimonadetes; order Longimicrobiales; family Gaopeijiaceae; genus UBA822. The sequence continues at coordinate 396,071 of OZ252253.1, read as the reverse complement.
GCGTGATCGCTTCGTAAAACGCGAACAGCGTGAAGAGGTTGGCCGAAAACGCCACACCCATAGCCGCCGCGATCGCGATCGCGAAGAACGTGAAGAAGCGCGTCTGATTCTTCTCGTGGTGGCCCCGCATGTAGCCGACGGCGTACAGCGCGGTGACAATCCAAAGGGACGACGCGACCAGTGCGAACAGCAGGCCCAGCGGCTCGACCTTGAGGGCCAGCGACAAGCCGGGCAGGACCTCCAGGATCGTGTGCTCCGGACGCAGACCGTCCCGGATCGGCTCCACCAGGCGAAGGACCAACGTGAAGAGGATTCCCGCCGTGACGATGCCGGCACCATCCCGGGCGTTGGGCCACTTGCCAAGAGCAAGGATGGCCAGGGCGCCCGCGAGCGGCAGGCCGACGGCGACGCCTACGATCAACTCGGGGGTCACGGCGCGATCCCCATCAACGCCCGGGCGGCACTGCCGGCGACTTCTCTCGTGAACGTGGCGTCGATCCCGAAGTAGAAGTTCGCGATGATGAGCGCCCAAGTCGGAATCAAGAGCGCCAAGGGAGCCTCGACGATCGGGGTGCCACGCCCCCCGCCAGATTCCACACCCGCAGACTCTGCAGCCACAGAGCCCGCAGGTGCCGCTCCTTCACCAGGCGCCTCCTGGAAGTACGCGGCCTCCACCACTCGCCAGACATAAATCACCGCCATGAGTGACGTCGTAAGGACGAGAGCCGCCATCGTCCACCACCACGAGCCCCGCTCCAGGGCGCCCAGGATCAGATACCACTTGCTGATGAATCCCACGGTGAGCGGCACGCCGATCAAGCTGATCCCGCCTGCCACGAAGGCGGCCATGGTCCAGGGCATCTTCTTTGCGAGCCCCCGCATGGCGTCAATCTCGACCGAACCGACGCGGTACATGACGCAGCCCATCGCCATGAAGAGCGAGCCCTTGATCAGGGCGTGGTTGAAGAGATGAAGGATTCCGGCCGTGAGGCCCGTCACCGACGCGAGACTGATCCCGAGGATCATGTACCCGATTTGCGCCACGCTCGAGTAGGCGAGCATTCGCTTCACATTGGTCTGGAAGATCGCCACCAGCGACATCGTGAAGATGGCGATCAGCGCGAGTGGTAGGAGTACCCTGTCGAGCTGCATGACGTCGAACGAAAAGACGCCGCCGAAGATGGTGAAGAAAAACCTCAGCAGCATATACACGGCCACTTTCGTCGCCGTCGAGGCGATGAACGCAGTGACGGCGGACGGAGCGTAGGTGTACGCGTTCGGCAACCAGAGATGCAGCGGGAAGAGCGCCAACTTGAGGCTGATCCCGACGGTGAGGAAGCCGAATGCGACCGCAATCGTGCGGTTTGGCCCCAGCTCCGACAGGAGCACCGAGAGGTCGGCCATGTTCAGCGTCCCGGTCATCACGTACATCATGGCGATACCGATCACGATGAACGTCGCGCCGATGCTGCCCATGATCAGGTATTGATAGGCGGCCGTGAGGGCGCGCCTGTCCTGGCCCAATGCGATCAAGGCGTAGGCAGAGAGCGACGAGATCTCGAGGAATACGAAGACGTTGAAGACGTCACCCGTGACGGCGATTCCCAAGAGCCCGGTGAGGCAAAGAAGGAACGCTGCGTAGAAGAGCGGAATCTTCGCGGCGTCGATCTCGCGCTCGATGCTCTTCAGCGCGTAAGGAGTCACGACGGCACCGATGGCCGTCACGATGACCACAACGAATGCGCTGACGAGATCGATGCGGTACTCGATTCCTTCGGGGGCGAGCCATCCGCCGAGGGCGTAACTGATCGGTCCCTCGGCCTGGACTCGGGCGAGAAGCTGAATGGCGATCCAGAGCGTGATCCAGCTCGTCGCGAGCGCGATGCCCCAGGCGATCCGGCCACGTGGCGCCAACGCGCACAGGGCCGCCGCGATGAGAGGGATGACGACCTGAAGGACCGGGAGATGGTCCGTCATGCCCTCACGTCCGAGCTCCGGACGTCGCCTGCAGCTTCGGCGAGGTCGAGGCTATGGATTTCATCCTCTTCCACCGTGCCGTAGGCCTCATGGATCCGGACCACGAGGCTCAAACCGAGCGCCGTGGTCGCTACACCGACCACGATCGCGGTGAGAATGAGCACGTGAGGAAGCGGGTTGGAATAGACCGGATCTCCCTCCGTGAGGATCGGGGGGGTCCCGCCCCGGATTTTGCCTATGCTGATGTAGAGGATGAAGACCGACGTCTGGAAGATGCTCAGCCCAACGATCTTCTTGATCAGGTTCCCCTGTGAGATCAGGATGTAGAACCCGACCATCATCAGGAAGATGAAGACCCAGTAGTTCACCAATCCGAGGGCGTTCATGAACGCACCTGCCGACGTCCAGCGAACAAGTAGAAAACCGCAACCATGACCCCGAACACCGTCGTCAGCACGCCCAGCTCGACCAACAGGATTCCCAATTCCTGTCCGCGCTCGGGGTCGCTCGCGAGGACATTGTAGTTCAGGAACTCACCGCCTAGGAAGAGCGTCACCACACCCACGCCGGCGTAGATGAGCACACCTAATGCACCGCAGAACCACGCGAAGCCGAGGGGGAGCACACGCTTCACCGTTTCGAGCCCGTAGATGAGCCCGTACAGAATGAAGCCGGCCGCGAAGATCACGCCGGCCTGGAATCCACCGCCCGGTCCATAGTCTCCGTGAAACTGGACGTAGAGGGCGAACAACAGAATGAACGGAATGAGGATCTTGGCACCGACCCTGAGGATGACCCTATCCTCCATGCGCGTCCCCTTCCCCGCCCGGTCCCGCGTGGCCCGCTCCGTGCCCGCCGTCCATGGTTTCGGCGGGTGCGCCGGACGCTTCACGCCCGCCGGACGCTTCGCGCCTGCGGACTCCCCCCATCAATAGCAGCACGCCCACCATCGCCGTGAAGATCACGGCGGTTTCGCCCATCGTGTCGTAGCCGCGGTAGCTCGCGAGCACGGAGGTGACCACGTTCGGAATCCCGATCTCGTGTTCCGATTCCTCCAAGTAATGTGGCGCTACGTGATGGTGCGCCGGATTGCCTGGGTCACCGAAGGGAGGCATGTCCAGGGTGCCGTACACCAGGATGGAGCCCGTCACCAAGACCACCAGAAGTGGGATCACCGACGAGCGGGTGGGCTTCTTTTGCTCGTGCCCGACCAGGGCCAAAGTACCGAGCACCAGGATCGTGGAGATGCCGGCTCCGACGGCGGCTTCCGTGAACGCGACGTCCACGGCGTCCAAGACCGTGAAGAGACCAGCGGAAAGAAGGCTGTAGATCCCAGCCAACATCGCGACCGCAAAGAGGTTCCGTAGCCTCAGAAGTGCCAGCGCCGTAACCGCAAGCATGGTGAGAAGGAAGAAATCGACCAGATCCGCTATGAGTCACCCCCTTCCAAATCGACGCGAATCGGCTCCACCTTCCCATGGAGTGCGGCCCGGGCCAACGCGTGAGTCCCGATGGGACTCGTGAAGAGGAGGAAGGCCCAGATCATCAGGAGCCGCACTGCAATAAGCGGCAGCCCGTCCTCAAAAGACCCGGCCTGAAACGCCAATCCGACCAGAACCAAACCGGCGCCCATCGTATCGGTCATGCCGGCCGCGTGAAGACGCGTGTAGATGTCTGGGAACCGGAGGACGCCAATGCTCCCGACCACGATGAAAAAGAGACCAACACCGATGGAGATCCAACTCACTACGTCCTGCCACGCCATCAGGCCGCACCTCGCGGGGCGGTCTCGCTCGCCTTCCCGAGATCGCCGAACTCGAAATATTTCAGCACCGCGATCGTCCCGATGAAATTGATCAGGGCATAGACCAGAGCCAGATCGAGGAATTCCGGCCGGCCACCCAGGAACCCGAGGACGGCGATCAGCAGCACGGTCTTGGTTCCGAACGTGTTTAGAGCGAGGACCCGGTCGTACAGGGTGGGGCCGAGGAGCGCGCGAATCATGGCCAGCGTCATGGCGATCCCGATCCCTACCGCGGCCGCGACGAACATCAGGACGCGCCCTCCACTACCGTTACGCGCCGGTCCATCTCGTCTTCCTCCCGGCCGTCGACATCCCGCCACGTAAGCGCGTGAATCTCCAACTGGTCGTCCTCGACACCGGTCGTGATCGTACCAGGCGTCAGCGTGATGGAGTTCGCATACAACGCACGCCCGAGGTCGGTCTTCTGGGTGGACCGAAAGACGACCATGATCGGGCTGATTGGGAGGCTCGGCGAGAGAATGACCCTCGCGACGTTGAGGTTGGCGACCAGAATCTCTTTCAACAGCCAAGGGAGGTAGACGAGGAAGCGGAAAACCCAGTCGATCGGGACGCCCTCGCGGTCGGCGACGTCCATGCGTATGGCGATGTAGACCGTGAGGGTGCAGGATCCCATGCCGAAACCGATCAGGAGTGCCGTGTAATGTCCGGAGAGCAACAGCCAAACGGCGAAGAGCACTACCCAGAGGCCTACGATCCGCGCCAACCCAATCGTCCTTTCCTGTGAGGCTGTGCACCCTGGATTGAAACGCCCAGGCGATTTTTCGGAGGCGAACCTACCAGTTTGACTGCGCCCCGTCCACGATGCGCTGCACCAGAAGATCGATGGCCTCTATGCGGCCGACTTCTTCGGGCTGGCCTTCGAGGTATTGGCCCTGAGTGCTCAGGCCTCGGTCATCCCACAGGATCACGTTCTCGACGAGGTCGATCAGCTCCACCTCGACCCGGATGCTCACCTGGCGCTGGAGCACATCCACCTGGTCGTCCTGCTGGCCTGCCCGAAAGAGAGGAGTCGTCAGGTCGTAGCGCACGATACGTCCGCGGACCACGGCGTCAGCTACGTCTTCCCCCGCGTTGGTGACCCCCAGAGCGCTTGGCAGGGTCTGCAGCAGCTCCTCGTGCACCTCTTGCGTGAGCTCGAAACGGTTGGTGTCGTTCTCGAACGGGAGGATGGCAACGGTTCGGATGTGGTCCGGAAAGCTTCCCGAGCGGAAACCGTAGTTGCAGCCAGTCGCGGCGAGGAGCGCGACGAACCCGAGAACGGCCACGACGCGGCGAAACGCCACGTTAGCGAACCGAGTACCAGATGTCTGACGGATGGGACTCCACCCTCTCGACGGTCTCGACCGTCACCGTGAGTTCGCTGGTTGTGGCATAGTTGCGGTAGGTGGCCACTGTGGGCAACCCCTCATCACCATCGATCTTCAGGATGACCCTGTGAACAAGGTCTCCATCGTGTCGTAACTCCACCCGGGTCATGCGGCTTGAACGAAACTCGTATTGGAGCTCGTCCCCATCGGCAAGGAGGTACCGCAGACGCAAAGCATCAGGATCGTCGAAGGCTTCGCCCGCAAGTAGGGTCGCGCCCTCGCCCGGCCGGAAATGCCCCATGGACGCCCACAGTAGAGGTGGCGAAGGCACGACCTCCAGTCGCGTTCCCTCTCGAGCCCTCAGTTCGTCTCCCACTAAGCTGGCGGCCAAGACCGCCTCATTGTTGTCCATGAACAGGTCGAGACGGGCGCGATCCGGATCCTGGAGGCGCGCGACGCCTCTTCCCTCGAGTCGGAGGCGGCCCGGTTCGTTGACCCTCCAATCGAAGACGACCTGTGAGGTAGTCGGTGACGGGTTATTTTGGCGTGCTTGCTGAACGGCCCGATCCGGATCCGGAATCGGAGCCGGAGTGCCCAGCGATCCACCAGCGCACGCAGCGTTCGCGAAAATGAGCCCAAGGGCCCCGAGACCCAAGGTGAATCTCATGGAGCTGATCACGCCTCCGATGACTTGAACGAGATGCCGACTTCCCCGGGTTATACCCCCAGTTTAGTTTCCGATCCCAATGTCCGAAAAGCCCATCCATTTCGCGAGCGACGTCCACCTCGGGGCGGTACCCACCGAAACCGAGCGAGCGTTCGTGCGCTGGCTGCTGCATACCGCCGATTGTGCGTCCGAATTGATCCTGAACGGCGATCTCTTCGACTTTTGGTTCGAGTACGGCTCGGTAATCCCAGGCGGACACACGCGCACGCTGGGAGCGCTGGCCGATCTCGTCGATGGAGGTCTACCCGTGACGCTCATGGGGGGGAACCACGACTGGTGGGGCGGCAAATTCCTCACGGACGATATCGGCCTCACCTTTCAGAAGGGTCCGGTGGTGCGCAACCTGGCGGGACTGCGGACCTTCATCGCTCATGGGGACGGCTTGGGCCGGGGCGACCTCCCTTACCGGATCCTGAAGGCCGGGCTGCAGAGCCGAGGCGCACGGTGGCTCTTCCGATGGCTCCATCCGGACATGGGCGCGGCTCTGGCCTCCCGCATCTCCCGGACGGCAGATCTGGTTGCGAGTCCCTCCGGGGCGGAGCAGGCTCGTTCGGACGTGCTGTACAAATGGGCCGTCGAAAAGTTGGCGGCCGAGGGTGATCTCGATCTGATCGTCTTGGGTCACGCGCACATCCCGCTTCTGCATGAGGCGGGGCCAAACCGCTTCTACGTGAACCTGGGGGATTGGATCAGCCACCGTAGCTACCTCGTGCTACGCGAGGGAGAGCGCCCCTCTCTCGAGCGATGGGAAGCGTAAGAGCTTTTCTAGAAGGCCAGCCTGAATCCAAGCTCGACGCCCATGTTGGGAAGCGGACGGATGACGGTTTCCAGCGGTTCCGGGAAATCCGCCAAATGCGCCGCCACGAACGCGTCGGCGCCACCCAGTAGCAGGAAGAACACCGCGAAGGCAACCCAATCTTCTCTCTGCTGCCGCCGGATTTCCACCAGATCGACCGCGCTCAACACCGCTAAATCCTCTTCGATCAGCGAAGAGATATCGGCGGGGTCGATCAACGGGTCCATCGCCAACATCTCTTCCGCTTCGAGACGCCGCATGGCCAGGATGTCTTCGGCGGGCCCGATCAACTTGTTGGTCTTGAGGATCATCCACGCGCTCAGCGACTGAACCGTGAAGTAGAAGGCGCCGCGCCCCGGCGATCCAACGCCCGCCTGACCCCAGCCCGGAATCACCATCGATCTTGCGAAGGCCCAACCGGCGGAGGGGCGGCCCTCCTGAGCCTCCACTGCCTGGAGGCTATCCGGGGACGCGCCACCCAACGGTTCCTGACCTTGGAGTACGGAGGCATGAGCAGCGCTCATGACCGCAAGGGCGAGTGTGAGAGGGTAACGTCGAGGTGTGCTCATGCCGTCCAAGGCGTGCGGGATCTAGAGGAGCCTCCGTGCAAGCCAAACTTCACCGATGGCGGGAGCGTGTGGGAATCGAACCCACCAACCCGGGGTTTAGCCGGGCGAGCTGGTTTTGAAGACCAGTGGGGCCACCAGACCCCCTCCGCCCCCATCTAGATGTCGCTCCATCGGTTAGCTTGGGCATCGGGATCCTAACCCGAAGCGCTCAACGCCTTCAAGTCGCCACCCGACGGCTCCTGGAAGGCCTCGAGCCCGAACTCCGGGCAACTCGCGATCAGGTGGTCGAAGATGTCCGCCTGTAGGTCCTCGTAGTTGCCCCAGTCCGTGTCGTTGGAGAAGCAGTAGATCTCCAGGGGCAAGCCCTGGGGCCCAGGCTGGAGCTGCCGCACCAGGAGGGTCATGTCTTGGTGGATCATGGGGTGGTTGCGCAAATAATGGAGTACGTACGCCCGAAACGTGCCCACGTTCGTGAGGCGTCGCTGGTCCGGAATGACGTCGTCGCTCTCGACTTCCCGGGCGTTGGCAACCTCCAGATCCTTCTTCTTGAACTGCAGATAGTCGTGCAGGAATTCGAAGCGGGAGAGCCGAGCCACTTCCTCGTCAGACAGGAAATGGATCGAGCTCATGTCCAGGTGGATCGCCCGTTTGATGCGCCGACCGCCCGACTCGCTCATCCCCCGCCAGTTCTGGAACGACTCGGAGATGAACTTGTGCGTGGGGATGGTGGAGATGGTCTTGTCCCAGTTCTGGATCTTCACCGTGTGCAGCGCGATGTCGATGACGTCGCCATCGGCGTTGGCCTGCGGCATCTCGACCCAATCCCCGAGGCTGATCATGTTGTTGGACATGATCTGGACGCTGGCCACCAACGAGAGGATCGTGTCCTTGAAGACCAGCATCACGATCGCCCCGAGCGCTGTTAGGCCAGACAGGAAGACCACAGGGTTGAGCTCCGCCAGCACGGACACCACCACGACGCCCGCCGCCACGTAGAGGAAGAGGCTGACGACCTGGAGGTAGCCCTTGATGGGGCGGTTCCGGGCCTCGGCGTAAATCTCGTTGTAGATGTCGTTCAGGGCGTTGAGTAGGGCCGCGGCGGTCGTAGTGAGGGCGATCACCACCCACGCCAGGGATACACGGCGCACGAGAATCGCAGCGGCGAGCGCGAGTCCCTCGCTGCTCGTCGCCTGAAGGTCGACGGCCGGGGAGTCAGCCAGTGTTTCGGGACCGACGCCAAGCGCCCATCCGATTCCAACGTAAGTCACCAGCGCCGGGGCGACGTTGGCCAGCTTGTGGAAGACCCGCTGCTCAATGAGGCGATCGTCCCACGTGGACTGAGTCCTGCTCGCCACACGCTGGACCAGCTTCAGGAATATGCGGCGGGCCACGACGTTGGTGGCCCACGCCAGGAGCGTCAGGGACAACACCCCGCCGGTGGCCCGCAGCCATGGGGTCTCGATGATATTCGACAGTAGGTCCTGCATGGTCTTTCCTTTAGCTATTCCGGCCTTTGGCTATTCCGACCGCTTAGTTATTCCGCGTTCGCACCGCCCTTCATCACGATGGTCCGGATCGGGAAGGGGATCTCGATGCCCTCCTCTCCAAAACGCCGATGCAAACGCTTGATGAGCTCGTGTTGCATCGGACGCTGGCTTTTGAAGTCACGCACCATCATGCGAATGTTGAAGTCGATGCTCGAGTCCCCGAAGGTGTGATAGCGGACGACGGGCTCTTCCCCCGGCACACCCCCATCCACTTCGGCGAGCACCTGCTTGGCCACTTCCAGGGCAACGGCCTCGACCTTGTCCAGGTCGCTGTCGTAGCTCACGCCAACTCCGACGGTCACCCAGAGCGCCTTCCTGGGCAGCGAAAAGTTCTTTACGATCGAAGACGCGAGCACCGCGTTGGGCACGGTGACGAGGTTGCCGTCAGGAAAGGTTTGGATCGTAGTGTTCTGGAACTTCACGTCGGTCACCCACCCCTCTTCTCCCGATGACAGTTGGATGTAATCCCGTTGACGCACGTGCCCTGACAGGATGATCTGCACGCCAGCGAAGAGGTCCCCCAGCGTGGGCTGGAGTGCTAGTGCGACCGCGATTCCCCCGATGCCCAGGGCCGTGATCAACGCCGTGATGTCGATGCCAAGGTTCTGGAGGATGAGGAAGAGCCCCAAGGTGCCGACGGCGACGCGAGCGAGGCTGACGACCAGCGTGGGCGACTTGATCGCCCCGCCCGCACGGCCGGAAAGCATCTCGGCCGCGCCGCCCACGGCGCGCATCGCGACGATCACGATGGACCCGAGCACGACGGCCATGAGCGCCCCTTGCACGATGCTCACCACCCGTGGATCCGCGGGTCCGACGTTGAGCGCGAGGTAGACGCCACCCGCGCCCAACAATGCGGGACCCAGTCCACGGAGGGACCCGATGATCAGGTCGTCCCACTTGAAGCGGGTCCGCTCGGCCAGCTTGTGTGCCCGCCGGACGACCACGAGCTCCACCACGACGCCCAACACGAGGCCGCCGACTATGAAGCCGACGCGTTGAATCCACAGATTCTCGAGGAGCTCAATCATGTCTCGATCTCCTCCAGCAATGCGATGACATCGATTTCCACGCCCACGTTCTTGGGTAATGCGGCCACCTCCACCGTCGCCCGAGCAGGGCGATGATCGCCGAAATGCTTACCGTAGACTTCGTTCATCGCTCCAAATGTCCCCATGTCGGCAAGATACACCGTCGTTTTCACGACCCGATCCAGAGAAGCCCCCGCCTCGTGAAGGACGGCAGCAAGGTTCTTCAAGACGCGATCGGTTTGCTCGGTGATTCCACCGTCGATGAGCTCTCCTGTGCCGGGATCGATCGGGATCTGGCCGGAGGCGAAGACCCATTCCCCCGCCACCACGGCCTGAGAGTACGGGCCGAGGGCTGCCGGCGCCTCAGGTGTATGAATCATCTTCAAGTCTCGGTCCCTCCTACCTCTCGGGCGGTCATACGGATAGAGGCGTGTTCGTAGAGCTCCTCCCTCGTCACTGTCCCCACCCCGGCCTTGGACACCTGAACCGCGGCCGCGTCGTTTGCCAGAACGACCGCCTCGGACATCGATGCACCGAGGGCCAGCGCGAGCGAAACGACTGCGGTCACCGTGTCTCCGGCACCTGAGACATCGAAGACGGCCCGGTCTGACGCGGGGAAGAGCGTGGTGCCCTTTCTGGCCGAACATAACGCCATTCCTCGCCCACCCAGGGTCAGGAGGAGATGCTCGCAGTCCAGCCGCGAGCGCACCCCCTCCGTCCAAGCGGCGTCCTCGGGACGAACCGGCTCTCCCAGCGCATCCTCCAATTCCTTCGCATTGGGCTTGAACACCGTGGCCGATCCGTATCCGAAGAATCGCCGACGCTTCGGATCCACGATCGCGGGGACTCCCTCCGCCTTCGCGCCGTCGAGGACTTCTTGGATGATCTCCGGAACCAGCACGCCCTTATCGTAGTCTTCGAGCACCACCGAGGTACAGGCGGCGAGTCCTCTGCGGGCCTCATTTCGAAGCAGACGAACGGCCTCGAGACTCACGTCGTCCGAGTCCTCCCGGTCGATGCGCACCACCTGTTGGTGCCCCGCCAAGACCCGTGTCTTTACCGTCGTCGGCCGCCCTGTGGTCTCCACCAAACCTTCGATGCCCACGCCGAGTCCCCTGAGGCGGTCTCGGAGCTCACTGCCTGCGTCATCGCTGCCTATGCAGCCGACGACGTCGCACCGTGCACCCAAGGCAACGAGGTTGGCCGCTACGTTGGCGGCGCCTCCCGCAGCAGCCCATTCCTTTTCCACTTGAACGACGGGTACCGGGGACTCCGGCGAAATCCTCGTCACGGGGCCCGAGACGTATCGATCGAGCATGAGATCCCCGACGACGAGCACACGCGCCTGCTCAGATCGCTCCAGAATGCCCTTGATACGGCCGGCCCACGCTAATTGAGGGTCTCTTCCAAGGCTTGGAGAAATTCCGGGTCTCCTTCCGCGATCGGACCCTCCCGGACAAAGCGGACCACCCCGTCTCCGTCGATGAGGTAGGACGCTGGATATCCGAAGGGCATGAAGACCTCCGTACTCACCGTCTCCGGATCGAGCAGGATATCGTAGGTAACGCCCATCTCCCCGAGAAAACCGTTGACCTGATCGAGGGCTGAGGGAGAGTCGACGGAGACTCCGACGATCATCAGCCCCCGGTCCCGATTCTCCTCGAAAACGGCCTGGAGATAGGGCGTTTCGAACCGGCACGGGGCGCACCAGGTGGCCCATAGGTTTACGAGGATCGTCTGCCCCGCGTAGTCGGAGAGAGAAACGGTACGCACTCCGTCGAGCGACACCGCCTGGAACTCCGGTGCCGGATCTCCGACCCGCGGCGGTTGAGGTAGACCGTCCGGGGCGCACGCCGAGACCAAGAGCAACAGGGCGACTGTAACCCACACCGCCCGGGTCATCGTAGAGCCTCGATCGTCCTCGCCACTCTCACGCGCCTTCCATTCCCCGCTTCGGTCCACGCGAAAATCACTCGGCCCATCCCGTCTTGAATCATTTGCGGAAACCCGCTGTCCCGCGCTGCAGACGTAGTCGTCACAACCATCTCCTCTCCGGTTCGCCCATCAGGCCACACCTGGCGCACCAATATCTCGGCCACGCGGGGCCGCCGCTCTACCCACATGACCAGAGCGGAGCCATTTTCGAGCCACAGCACATCGACCCTCCCAAGAGCCGTCCCACTATCGACGCGGATCGGCTCTCCGAAGTGTACACCGCCATCCGCGGAGAAAGCCACCAGGGCCTTACGTTCATTTCCGGCACCGGTAAACCATGCGACCGCTGTTTCGTCCCCTCGAGCCGCCACGGCGGGACCATTCACCGGGCAAGCCGGAATCACCCAACCGTCTTCGTACACCGGTGTGCCCTCCGTCCACCGTCCATCGACGAGGCGCGTTACATAGATGTCTCGCACTTCCCCCGCGGACCGGTCCCGGTAGACCACGATCGGGCCGGAGCCCGAGATCGCGGCGTCCGTTTGACAGCAGTCACAGACACGTTCGTCGATGAGTAGGTCCGGACCCGGGACTCCTTCCCGGTCGAGCGATCGGTATCGCAACGCCATCGCCCCTGGGGTGCCCTTCACTCCGTCCATGTCGACCGAGTTCCGTGCATCCAGCCAAACCAGGCCGACCCCTCCGTCGTTCAGGGGAAACTTCGAGACGAACCCGTGCTCCGTGCGGGTCTCATCCGTGTGCGGCGTCCAAGGCTCGCTCCACGTCCGACCTTCATCCGTCGACCGGGCGACCCGAACCCCATAGTCGTATCCCCCGTCGGGACCACGAACGAGCCAGTGAGCGATCATCAGGTCCGATTCAAAGATCTCGACGGAAGCAAAGTCTGCCCAATTGACGAAGAATCCACTCTCCTCCGTCGAGCGGGCAACCGTATTCGCTCGAGCCCACCCATCTTCATCGAGTATGGCCGTTTTAACGGACCAGGCATCTTCGCCATCACTTTCTTGCCAGCTCAAGACGACCTTGTCCCCGTGGGTGGACAGTCCAGGCCACAAACTGCCCTCTCCCAGGGGCGGGCTCAGTGGCTCGAGCTCGCCCAGAGTGATCGGGCGCGGACCTGTATCGAGGCAGGCCGTCGCGCTCAGACATGTGGCCAATATCGCTATCCGTAAGGAAATCATCCGTTCCTGGCATCAAGGCTAAAGAAGACAAATGGCGCGCCACCGGTCACCGGCAGGAATCTTGCACCAGCGAGTGAGCGGCGTAAAGGGCACGGGAGGAACCCGTGGCCCCTCCTCGGGGGTTCCAAGGTTGGGCAATCGACTTCGGATGACCTCAAAATGATGACTGGTTCTCCCAAATGGAGAGCCCCTGAGGCGGGGTGAATTGGTTCACTCCGCGGTAAGGCAGTAACTTGCACGGACGCGAAAGCAACGGCCAACAGAGGAGCCCCATGATTTTTCACACACGTTCGCATCGGTCGGGCTTGGGATTCCCTCGCATCCTCCTCGCTGCCCTGCTCTTGGCCGTGTCAGTCACTGCCATTCCGGCCTCGGTGTCCGCTCAGTACTTCGGGCGGAACAAGGTCCAGTATGAAACGTTCGACTTCAAGATCCTCAAGACCCCTCACTACGACATCCACTTCTATCCGGAAGAGGGTGCAGCAGTCGAAGACATGGCGCGCATGGGTGAGCGGTGGTACGAGCGTTTCGCGCGGCTGTTTCAGCATGATTTTGAGCAGCCCAAGCCGATCATTCTCTATGCGGACCACCCCGATTTTCAGCAGACGAATACGCTCTCCGGGCGGCTGGGCGAGGGCCTGGGGGGCGTCACCGAGTCGCTCAAGAATCGGGTGATCATGCCTCTGACCGGGTCGTACGCGGACAACGACCACGTCCTGGGGCATGAGCTCGTTCACGCATTCCAATACAACTTGGCGCAGAGTCGGTCCGGTTCCGGGATGCGCGGTCTGTCGCTCCTTCCTCTCTGGTTGATCGAGGGGATGGCGGAATACCTATCCGTCGGGCAAGAAGAGCCGCTCACGTCGATGTGGCTTCGCGACGCCATTCGAAGGGAGGAGGGACTGCCCACGATTCGGGACCTGTCCAGCGGGCGCTTCTTCCCATACCGGTTTGGGCACGCGTTGTGGGCCTATATCGGAGGCACCTACGGTGATGACCGGATCGCCGACATATTCCGAAGATCGCTCAGCATCGGTTGGGAGCCCGCCCTCGCTCAGGTGCTCGGCATGAGCTCAGAGGAGCTCTCGGTCGCATGGAGAGAGGCCGTCGAGGCCGAGTACCTTCCCCTCATGGCCGGAAGACAGGCTCCGGGTGAGTCCGGAGCGCTGCTTCTGGCCCCATCCACCGGGGCGGGCTCGCAGAACGTTTCTCCCTCGGTGAGTCCGGACGGAAGCTTCGTCGCCTTCCTCTCCGAGAAGGATCTCTTTGGGATCGACCTCTTCCTGGCCGACGCGCGGACCGGTGAGATCCGGAAGAAGCTGGTCAGCGCCGACTCCGATGGTCATTTCGATGCGTTGCGGTTCATCGACTCGGCAGGAGATTGGTCGCCGGACGGCAGCCAATTCGTGTTCACCGTGTTCGCCGACGGAAACAATGAGTTGGCGATCGTGGATGTAGAGAGCACCGACATCGAGCGGAAAATCGCCCTCGATGACATTGGGGCGATTACGAGTCCGGCCTGGTCCCCGGATGGCCAGTTCATCGCCTTTTCAGGGCTCAAGGGGGGCGTGAGCGACATCTATGTGTGGGACGTCGTCACGGGCGCCTTGCGACAGCTCACGGAAGACAAACACGCCGACCTTCAGCCGACCTGGTCGCCGGACGGATCGACGATCGCCTTCGTCTCGGATCGGGGAGCGGTTACGGACTTCGAGACCCTCGTATACAGCAAGCCGCAGATCGCCTTCTTGGATGTGGCTTCCGGCCGGGTATCAACGCTCGACGTCTTCGGCGAAGTCAAGCACATCAACCCACAATATGCGCCGGACGGACGTAGCCTCTACTTCGTCTCGGACCAGGACGGCTTCAGCGACATCTACCAGTACGAGTTCGAGTCTCAGGATGTCCGCCGAATCACCCAGCTGCAGACCGGCGTAAGCGGGATCACCGGGATATCACCCGCGATGTCCGTGGCCCGGGAGGCCGGAACGATTCTCTTCACTGTGTTCGACGAGTTCGAGTTCCACGTATACAGCCTACAGGCCGGCGAGGCCGACGCGGGCGGCGAAACGATCTCGGTATCATCCTCGCCGCAGCCGGGCCGTCTCCTCCCACCGGCGGAGCCGGTGCGGTCGAGCCGGGTCGCCAGTTACCTCGGCGATCCGATCCTGGGCCTGGTACCGACCGGTACCTACCTCGTCGAGAACGCGGTCGAATACGACTCCTCGCTCTCTCTCGATTATCTGGGGCAACCCACCATCGGCGTGGGCGTTGACCGATTCGGGAGCTATGCCGCCGGCGGCGCTTCGGCATACTTCAGTGACATGCTCGGTAATCGGACGCTTGGCGTGATGGTTCTGGCCCAGGGGTCCTTCAAAGACATCGGCGGGCAGGCCTTTTACGTAAATCAGGCAAAACGACTCAATTGGGGCGTATCGGGCGGGCGGATCCCCTATTTTCAGGGATTTGCGTTTCAAACATTGAACCCCGACGGCACCCAGAGCATCACCGAGGTGATTCAGCGCTTCTACGTGACCCAGGCCAGTCTGATGAGCGCCTGGCCGTTTTCCACGACGCGTCGTGTGGAAGGCAACGTCGGGCTCCAGCGCTACTCCTACGACATCGAGCAGCGGGTATCCACTTTCGATCAGTTCGGTTTCCTGGGGGGCTTTAGTGAATCCCTCCCCTCGCCGGACGCACTCAATCTCGCCACGGCTTCCGTCGCTCTGGTCGGCGACAACTCGAATACCGCCTACACCTCACCCGTGTCGGGCGGCCGCTATCGGCTGGAGGTGGGGCAGTCCGTCGGCCTGGGCGCGGGGAGTCCTACTTTTACGTCGATCGTCGCAGACGTCCGGCGTTACTTCAGCCCCAGCAGCCACTTCACTTTTGCGGCCCGAGCTCTTCACTTCGGGCGCTACGGAAACGATCTGAATCCGAACCGGACTATAGACCCGAGTACGGGCCTGTCTTCGGCGATCATTCAGCCCTACTTCTTGGGGTACGAGACGTTCATTCGTGGGTACTCATACTCGACCTTCGACCCGTTGGAATGTACTAACACGGCGTTGGAACCGGGTGCGGTTGCTGGCTCTTGCCCCGGGTTCGATCGCCTCTTCGGTCACCGAATCGGGGTGGTGAACTTGGAGGTTCGCGTGCCGTTCCTGGGGAATGAGCGGTTCGGGCTCATCAACTTCCCGTACCTACCTACGGAACTGTACGGGTTTGCCGACGCCGGAGTCGCCTACAACGATTTTAACGACGTGGATTTCACTTTTGAACGCTCGGGCGGCAAGCGGGTGCCCGTGTTCTCCGTGGGCGGCGGTGCGCGCTTCAACCTCTTCGGTTTCCTGATCCTGGAGGTCTATCGGGCATATCCGTTCCAGCGCCCGGATAAGGGGGCGCACTGGGGCTTCGTGCTGGCCCCGGGGTGGTAGACTAGAAGACCTACACGCTGGTCGGCTAGAAGACAGACGCTTTGATGTTGATGTAGCGGCTCGGGTTCTCCCGGATGTCCTCCAGCAGAAGGCGTGCGCTCTCGATCGTTTCCACCATGTTCGTATAGAGCGAATCGCTGGCTATGAGTCGGCCCAGCGTACCCTCGCCCGCTTCGATGGGTGCCAAGATCGCTTCGAGGGATTCCGCAAGCCCGTCGATGCTCTCCGCCGTGGTATTGAAGCGCCCCATGGCGGAGTCCCCTCTAGCCATCAGGCTCGCCAAGTCCTCTCTCACCTCCGGCCCGGTCGCTTCCGCTAGACCGTCTGCAGCCCGGCGGAACGACTCGATCACCTCCGCGAGGTTCTCCCGCTCGGACTTTACGAGATCCGAGAGCTCAGCTACGAGGTCGTTCAGACCCTGGGCACTCCCACTGATGGCGTCCAGATTCTTCTCCGACAGCAGCTCGTCAATCTTGTCGAGGGCGATTTGTCCCTTCTCCCCCAGTCCTTCCGTATCGTCCAGAAGTCCCCTCCTCGCTATGCCGGGTATGTTGTCCCCTCGGCCGACCGTGCCCGGCCCGGGGCCCGGCAGAACCTCCACGGTTCTGGGAGCCATGAGTCCTGGTTGTATGAGCTGAGTAGTCGAGCCTTCCGGGATTGGCCATCGGCCCTCGATCTCGAGCGTGATCACCACGGAATCCTCCTGCCCCCTAAGTTCGAAGGCATCGACATCTCCGATGGTCACGCCTCGCATCTGGACGGGATCGCCCGTGCGGAGTCCCATAGCATTGTCGACGGTCGTCGTGATCCGATACCGGCCCCGCCAAAACGAGGGGTTGGTGAGCCAGAAGAGCAAGACTGTGGTCGCAATCAGACCTCCCAGCACGAACAATCCGATACGGACTTGGCGCTTCCCGACCTGCTCGGGAACGGCCTCCTCCATCTCCGCCCAGGTGGAGTCTTGGATCTTGTCTATCGTCAACGGATGCTCCTTTTGACCAAATAGTCGCTCAATCGATTTCCAGTGTATCCAGGGCGGCGTGCGCCGCCTCCCGATCCATGAAAGCGCGCACCACCGGGTCGCCACTCGCTCGAAATTCCTCCGGCGAGCCACAAAAGCGGAGGTGCCCGCCTTCGAGCATGGCGACCCGATCACACATCTCGAGGCCGCCCTCGATATCGTGTGTGACCAATAGAGACGTCACGTGCAAGTCATCGGACAGCTGTGTGATGAGTCGTTCGATGGCTGCCGTGTTCACCGGATCGAGCCCGGTTGTCGGCTCGTCCCACAGCAAGATTTCCGGACGTCCAGCGACAGCCCGCGCGATGCCGACCCGCTTCTTCATCCCACCCGACAATTCTGACGGGAGCATTCCCAGCACCTGCTTCGGTTCCAGGTTGACGAGCTCCAACGACTCCCAGGCGCGGTGGGCGACCTCCTTCTTGCCCATCCGCTTCAAGTCCTCTTCGGGAATTCCAATCTCGACGTTTTCGTAGACCGTCAGGGAGTCGAACAGCGCGGCGTACTGGAAGACGTATCCGACTTTGCGCCGGACTCGCTCGAGCACATCCCTGCCCCCGAAGTAGACCGACTCCCCGCCCACGGTCACGTCCCCCCGATCGGGTGTGATGAGGGCAATCGTGGTCTTCAGAAGCACGCTCTTACCCGTTCCAGATGGACCAAAAAGAGCGAACATCTCACCCTCCTCCACGGAGAGGGTCACACCCTGAAGAACCGGAAGGTCGAACGCCTTGAATACGTTCCGGTACTCGATAACCGCCCCCGACCCGTTTCCGGCAACAGACATATGCGGCCTAGTTGAGGAAAAGGGGTGGGAACATGGCGTCGAGGACGAGAACCGTCATCGTCATGAATACCACGGAGTGGGTGGTCGTTCTCCCGACCCCCTCGGCGCCGCCTGTCGTTCGGAGGCCCATATGAACCGCAATAAGGGGAATTGCTGCGCCGAAGACGAGGGCTTTCATCAGGGAGTAGAACATATCGTAGCTGTTCCAAAACAAGCGCGCGCCGTACCAGAAGGTCTCACTACCCAGCTCGAGCGTAAACTGGGCCGAGATCCTCCCCGTGGTGATGCCGACGAGGTTGGCGAGGGATACCAGCAGCGGCATCGAGATGATCATCGCCAGCACCCGTGGGGCCGCAAGAATCTCGACCGGGTCTCGACCCACAGACTGCAGAGCGTCGATCTGCTCGGAAACCTTCATGGTGCCTAGTTCAGCCGTGATCCGCGCACCGACCCGGCCGATCATCACGACGGCCGTGAGGACCGGCCCCATCTCGAGAATGACGCTCTCGACCACGACGGATCCCATGACGTAGAGCGGAATCTGACTCTGCATCTGGTAGCCGCCCTGCTGGCTCGTCACGATGCCGATGAGTGCGGCCGCGATCAAGACGATCGGAATGCTCTGAATGCCGATGATGTAGAGCTGCCGCAGGATGTCACGGCTGAGCACCCGGAATCGTACGCAGGCGACACCCATGTGCCACACCAATAGGCCAAGCTGGCCGGCGTGCTCGGCAACCAAGGTGCCCGCGCGCCCGAAGGCGGCGATAAACCGGCTCGCGAACCCGGACGCACCCAGGACCGATGAGGATTGGCGGCTCACGTGTTCCAATCGTCAAAAATGAGGCGATATCTGCGAAAATCGGGGCGCCAAAGCTTCGACCTTTCTTCGTCGAAAATCAAGGAGTTTCGGCGCATCATCGTCTCTTTTGCAAGACTCGGGCCGAGAAGCTACCTCAGGCGGACACTCAGCGACTGACGCCCGTTCCGGGGGCCTCTCTCCGGAGCGGCAGAAGGGGCACGGAATCGCCGGGAGCGACCCTCCAGTCCTCGTAACGCTGGTAGCTCTGCAGATAGTCGCCTGCGGGAACGGCGCGCCAAATCATCGCCTCGCTGGGCAGGAGATGACCCAACACAACGTTGGAGAGGAGGGGCTTGAAGAAGGCGCGCCCTCCAGCGTGCTCCATGGGCTCCGGGGTGTCGAAGAGCCAGTCCACGGCCGTGAAGGTCGTATCTCGCGCGAGTGTGATGGTGCCCTTGATAGAAGGCTTACCCGTGTTCTTCGGGCAGTACGCCAAGAGCCAACCGTCCGGGCCCTCGTTCTCGACGACGAAACGATGGCGTTCACCGAAAACCTCATCCGCGAAGTGGGGAGCGAAGTCGGCCTCGAGGGGAGGATACACCCACGAGTCGTACGGCCTCACCCCGTCCACTCGCCGGATCGCGAAGGCGTATCCATCTCTGTCGATGCGCCGTGTCCAAGTAAAGCGTAGCAATGAGGACGATCCCCTCTGGCTCAGATTGAGGGCGGGAAGCTGCAGCGCGCCGAGTCGCGAAAGCGGCACGATGGTGTCCGCCTCCGCCAGATAGGTCGCGACCCCGAGCGTATCCATCAGTCCGTCGTATCGCATTCGGGCAAGCTGCCAGAGCCGCTTCGCTTGTTCGTCCTCCCTGCCCTGCTCGCAGGTGGCCTCCTCCATGGTGACGACCAACCCCTCGACCGCCAGAGGCTCCTCGGTGAGCTCGATCTCGTACGTGGTTACGCCGTCCCGAATCGGCACTTCCTCCACCTCGAAACCGAGTGCACCGAAACGGAGTAGGACCGTGGTGGAAGCGATCACCTGGGAAAAGGAGAACGTCCCCAGGGCGTCGGTCTCCGTGGCGCCGACCCGTCGGTCCGCGCTCCACGCCTCAACGGAGACACCCTCGACGGGCAAGCCACCGGCTCTCGTAACCACACCGTCTATTTGGGCCGCGGCGGATCCTGCGATGAAGCACTGGGCCGCACACTGAGCTACAACCGCAAGCGCGATTACTCGTGGACCAGCTACTCCTGTGAGAAACGTCTTATCCAACGGAACTCCCCTCCGACCGAACTCCTCACCAAGTGCCAGGGGCTATGCGGCCCCGTTCTCTTGATAGGCGCCGGGCCTCCGACAGGTTCCGTCCAGCAACGGGTCCCCTCCTAAGATCCCGCGGTCAGAAGATCGGCTCATTGTCGGCCGAACTGTGGAGAATCCCGTTGAAGAGAAGTGGGAACGCGGCGTGGGATTGTGACCGGAACGTGATCCTGGGCGTAAAGAGTAGGAGCTCTCCGTCGCCCAACTCCGCCTCGATCAAGGCGGTCCCTCCTTGCATGCGTTCCTGACCCCACGCCCATCCGCTTCGGAGAGGACGGTCGGTATCAAACCAGCCGAGCCGCCTTACACCGGCGGCCTCGGCTCCGGGCTCCAGTTCAAAGAGTGGGCTGTTATTGATCAGAACGTCGAGGCGATCCTCCAATCCGTGGGTCAGAGGACTGTCGTGCTCGATCTTGAGCGAGTGAACCGACCCGGGCGTGTAGTACTCGGATCGGCTGGGCGAACGCCCGTTCTCCACCAGATGGTCGCTCAGGGGCAGTCCAGCATAAAATCCCAACCTGGCCGAACTCCCAACAGCGATCACCGTCCCTCCGGCTCGAGCGAAGTCGAGGATCTCCGGCACGCCGCGCTCCGCCGTTATGGAGCCGATGCGATCGCGGTATTCCGCGGGCACGCGAGACACGTCGGGAGTCGAGCCGGAGCTCCCACGTTGGTCAGGCGCAGGCACCGCTCCATCCTCGAGGATCAGCACGTCGAAGCGACCCCGAAGGTTGCCTTCGGCGATTTCCTCGGCGTAGACCACCTCGAAGTCGAATCCGAAGTCCTCCAGGATCTTCCGAGTCCATCCGGACGGCATCGACCCTCCATACCGGTCCCAGAGCGCCACCCTTGGACGGCGAAGACGAAGCGCTTCTCCCGACGGCGCCGCAACCGCGAGGAAGTCCACGCCGGTTTCGGCGGCAAGCGCCGTCAACACGGCTGTGTCCACCTGGTTGGCCGCGACGTAGAACGCTCCCTCGGGCAGGTCCACCCCGACCGGCGGGTCCAGCAGCCAGGCCACCTGGTGCCCGTCGGCCAGGAGCCGGTTCACGGCGAGGAACGCTGAGTTGTTCCGGTGATCGAACGCGTACCCGGCTGCTGCAGTCCCTCTCACCATTCCAGGCAGGGGTTCCGCCAACCCCTCGATCGACTCGAACGGGCCCTCGAAGCCGTCCAGAATCCTGTCGAACTCCACGCCCATCTGGAAAGCCAGTGTCCAGCCCGCATTGTCGTACGGGGCGATCGGCGGGCCTCCGGCATACTGGAAATCGTTCGGGTGCTGCTGCGGCTCGAACATGTCCATGACGTGGGGACGAAACGCCTGATCCGTCTTTACGACGTACGATCCGGTTGGATAGGTCACGTCGCCTACTGCGAACTCCCTCGTCGTCCTCTTAACATCGACGCCGTTTTTCAAGAGCGCGTTGACGAACTTGGTGGCCGTGGAAAAGTCGGCCTGATCTGCGGGGATGATGAACCCGCGCGGGTCCCGGTTCTCGGGAGCCTGAAGGAGTCTTCGATAGTCGGCCAGGGTCCCGGACCCGCCTGCCAAGGCCGCTGCAGCGTCTTCGGTCTCGAACGGCAGGACGGTCCACGTGTCCTCACTCCCCCGCTCGATCGAGTTCGTCCCCATCCGCCAGATATTGAACAGCAGATGATCCCGGTTTCGCGCAGCGTAATCCAGGACCGCCCAGTTCGCGGTTTGGGAATATTCGATGGACTGCGCGAAGTGCCACTCGCCTGGCTCCACCGGCAAGGGGAGATTTCCCTGCGGCAGCTGCCGCTCGGGACGGAACGGAATCTGCGTCGGAGTCGGACTACCGATGGTCTCGGTCAATAACCCGAGCATGTTCTTGAAGTAGGGCGTGGTGCGTAGGCCCCCGTTCCACCAAGTGGAATACGACGCTCCGGAGCGCATGGTCGCACCACCCTTCCCTTCTGCGACGAAGCGCCCATGCATAGCGGCTCCGATCGCGTCCAGGCCCGTGAGGATGAGCGGATCGAGGTTGTGGTTGGGCGGACCCCGGAAGGGAGGCGCGAACAGCACGGTACCGGACGGACCGGACTGGTGGTGGTTGTAGACGATCTGGGGAAACCACTCGTGGAACAACACCCGGTTGATGTTGGTCGTCTCGGCAAGGGCGGACATGTAGAAATCGCGATTGTTATCGTGCCCGGCATACTTCTGGTACAGGACGGGCACCCCCCGCGTGCTCCGCTGCAGCGGGTCGGCCTCACGCATGTACCAATTCGAAACCAACTCCATGCCGTCCGGATTCACTTGAACCGCCAAGAGGATCACCTCGTCGAGGATGCGCAGGGTCTCCGGGTCCGATTGGCTGACCATGCGGTATACGAGCTCGATGAGTTGCTGGGCGCCCAGGACTTCGGTGGCGTGTAATCCTCCGTCGATCCAAACCACTGCCTTGCCTTCCTGTGCCAACTCGCGGGCCTCTGCCTCCGACACTGTCTCGGCTCTTGCCAAGCGGCTGGAAATCTCCCGATAGCGATCGAGGTTGGCGTGGTTGGCCGGCGACGTGATCACAGCCATGACTTGGGGCCGCCCTTCTTCCGTGAGTCCGATATCCCGCACCGTCATCCGGTCCGACTCTTCACCGAGCTTCTGGAAGTATTCGTATAGCTCCGTGTAGTTGACGAGCACATAATCGGCACCGATTTCGTGCCCGAACTGCTGCTCGGGGGTCGTCACCGGCTGCTGGACGAGGGCCACGACCCCCGTGGCGGTAACCACCAAGAAGCCGATTGTCAGAGCACCGATCAATCGAAAGCGCATGGAATCCATCCTTGGAAGGCGGAGTCGTGTCCGGCGTCATTGCTCGCATCAGGCGTTCGTGGCAGGCTCTGAAGACACCGCACGACGCTGATATGCGGCCGGAGAGCCGAGCTATTGCATCTTCATCCAGGGCGCGCCTCCCGTCAACTATTCCGGGCTGGCGACGCCACCTTCTACCACGCTCACGCTCATCGCCTATGTTGCCTCACGTCGGAAGCCGCAACCTGACTCGAACAGAAGCAGCACCCTGACTCCAGAAGAAGCAGCACCCTGACTCAACAGCTGAAGCTAGCCTTAGGACACACCGTCCAACGTGTGTTCCTCGGCTGGGACCAACCGGCGCTGCCTACGGCCGCGGCTCACCTCATCGAGCACTACGTCGAGGGGGCGGTGGCCGACCTCCGGCCCGCCACCATCGTGCTTCCGGGGCGGCGGGCCCGCCGACGCATCATCGAGCTCCTCCTGGACGAGGCGGAGGCCCGGGGCGCAACGCTGATCCCACCTGAAGCCACCACCGTGGGAGGCCTCCCCGAGCTACTCCACACCGGCCCGAAGCCTTTTGCGGATGAGGCCACGTCTCGCAGGGCCTGGTCTCAAGCCCTTCGGAGCGTCGAGCGCGGGGCCGTCGAGAGGGTCTTCCCCCATCTCCCCGAGAGCGACATTCCTACCGAATGGGACGAACTTGCCGGGCTGCTGGCCGGGCTTCACGAGACACTGGCGCGTGAGGGTACCCCGTTCGGGGATGTCGTGAAGATCGGCCGATCGGGCCTCCTCTTCGACGACGGCGCACGCTGGGAGGGGCTGGCCCGTGTGCAGCGAGCGTACCTCGAGCTCTTGGAGCGCGCCGGGCTGGCCGACCGCTTCGAGACTCGCCGTCTGGCGCTCGGGTCCGAGATTCCTCGATTCACCGGCGATATCTGGCTCGTCTCCGTCGTGGAGCTGCCTGACGTGACTCGGCGGCTTCTGGAGGCGAGCGGCGCCGTCGTCCGCGCGCTCCTACATGCTCCGGCAGAGTTCCCCGACGGCACCGACACCGCCAAGGTGTTCGACGCCTTCGGCCTGCCGGCAGCGGACTACTGGGAGACCGCGAGGGTCCCGGTAACCGATCAGATCTTGACCGTGGTGGACCGGCCGGTCGATCAGGCGGAGGCCGTCCTGGACGGCTTGGCCAGCCTCGGGGGGCGGAATTCGGCAGAAGAGGTCGTGCTGGCGGTTCACCGCGAATCGGAGGTCGTGCCATATCTGGAGCAGCGTCTGGAGGCCCGCGACGTACCGGCCCGCTACGCAGCGGGCACGCCTCTGTCACGCTCGGGCCCCGTTCGCCTCCTCCAGGCTGTCGCCGACTACCTGGGCGAGCCCACCTTCCAGGCTCTGGCGGCCCTACTCCGGCATCCCGATGCGGGCCCGTTGACCGGGTCCACCGCGGCCATTGCGGCCGGGCTCGAGGCGATCGACGTGGCCGACGAGTACTTTACCCACCATCTCCCCTTCGGCGTTCGGGGGGAGATTCCCAGGGGAGAAGGAAAGGCAGCCCTGTTTCCTCCGGTGGCTCGAGCCATCGAGCGGGAGGGGCCACTCCGCGCGTTCGGCGGCCGGAAACCATTGTCGCAGTGGATGCCCGCGGTGATGGACGTCCTCCTGAAAACCTACGGCGAGTTGGAGCTGGATCGGAGCAAGCCTGCCCATCGGCGCCAACTGGACGCGCTCGGACACATCCAGGCGGTGGCAGCTTCACTCGCGTCGATGCCGCCGGAGTTGGACGAGGCGTGCTCCGGTAGCGAGGCCATGCGGATGCTGCTGGTGGAGCTTCGGGAGGAGGCGCTCCCGCCCGAGCCCGGCCGGGATGCGGTGGAGCTGCTGGACTGGCTCGAGCTCCCACTGGATGATGCACCGATCGTCGTGCTCACGGGGTTCAACGAGGGCCTCTTGCCCGAATCCGTAAGTGGGCATGCTTTCCTGCCCGACGCGCTTCGGACTCGCCTCGGCCTTCCTGACAATCGGAGCAGGCTGGCAAGAGATGCGTACCGTCTCACGACGGTACTGCACTCGAAGGAATCCGTCCGTGTCATTGCGGGACGCCGAACCTCACAGGGGGACCCGCTTCGGCCCAGCCGTCTCATGTTCCGGATCCCTGAAGAGCAGATGCCCGCCCGGGTGCTGCATTTTTTGGACAGGGACGGAAGGAGCGATCGCATAACCAGTCTGGCCTCCCTCGGCCTGGATCCGGGCTCCCAGAGCCAGTTCACCGTTCCACCCGAAGAGCTCATCGAGTTGGGAGAGGACGAGGTACCGACCGGCCTGGCGGTCACCGCGTTCAGGGGCCTTTTGAAGGATCCGTACCGATTCGTCTTGGAGAAGGTGTATCGCCTCAGTCGCCTGGACGACGCCGCGCGTGAGCTGGACCCCCTGGGCTTCGGCATCCTAGCACACGAAATACTACACCGGTTCGGTCTGCTGGCGTTGGAGTCGCCACCGAGAGTCGACGTGTCCAACGAGTCAGAAGTGGCGAAAGCCCTGATGGACCTCCTGGATGAGCACCTCGCGACCCACTTCGGGGAGGATGCCATGCCCGCGGTCCACATCCAAGCGGAGCAACTCAAGATCCGATTTCGGGCCTTCGCCGAGAAGCAAGCGCAGTGGGCGGCGCTGGGATGGAGCATCGTGGCTGTGGAGTGCGTGGGAGAGGGAGACGGTGTTCACTTCGACGTCGATGACATGCCTTTCCTTCTTCGAGGTCGCATCGACCGCATCGACCACAACACCTCCACCGGTGAGTGGGCCGTGCTCGATTACAAGACCGGAGCATTCGTGGATCCGCCCGAAAAAGCCCATCGGAAGAGCCATGGTCGAGAGCACACTGGCCATGGTGGAGACCACAAGTGGATTGATCTCCAACTACCCCTGTACCGACGTCTCCTATCCGGGATCTTCGACGGGGAAGGTCGGCGCGTGGTCGACATCGACGTCGATGGTGCCGAGCGGGACCGAATTCGCTTCGGGTTCGTCTCGCTCCCCCAGAACGTTGCCGAGACGGAGTTCATGATCGCCGAGTGGACCGAGGAGGACTTCCTATCCGCGGAAGCCGCCGCTAGGGAGGCGGTGCGGCGCCTCCGGAAGGCCAGCTTCGACTTCGATTCAGCCGTGACTCGGGTGACCCAGGCTGGGCGGGACCCCCTCGAGCCCCTTCTCGCCGTGGGATGGCAGGCCGTGGACGAGGGTGAGGATACGGCGGATGGAAACGCGAAAGGGGCTGAGGAGCAATGAGCACGTCTCCCAGCTTCCAGGCTCCTCCCCGGGAGTTGGTGCTGGCCTCGGCCGGATCGGGTAAGACATATCACCTCTCCAGCCGCATCCTGGGCCTCTTGGCGATGGGGGCGCCGGCGGGCGAAGTGCTGGCCACTACCTTCACCCGGAAGGCGGCGGGTGAGATCCTGGAACGGTTACTCGTGCGCCTCGCGGAAGGCGCGTCGGATCCGGAGAAGGCCCGGGAACTGGGCAGAGACGCCCACCCGAGTCTCACGCGACCGGAGGAGTGCCGGAGACTACTCGCCCGATTGCTCACCGACCTGCACCAGATGAACGTCGGCACTCTGGACGCGTTCTTCGTCCGAGTGGCTCGGGCTTTCTTCCAGGAACTGGGGCTTACACCAAGATGGACCATCGCCGACGAAGCGACCCAAGACCGTATTCGTACGGAGGCGGTTCGGGTCGCCTTGGCCCAGGCCGACAGGGCGCAGTTGGTGGAGCTGCTCCGCATGCTCAACCGAGACGATGCCGATCGGCAGGTCCACACGGCTCTTCTAGAGAAGGTTGATTCGCTCCTGGCCATCCGTCGGCAGTTGGACCCGAGGGCAGCTGATCCCTGGAGCGCAGAATTCGGCGTGACCGAGCAGCTTTCTCCAGAGTCCCTCCGAGAGAGCGCGCAGGCACTGGCCACGCGTCTGCGCGGGCTCGAGGTCCCCTCGACCCAGCGCGGAGATCCCATGAAGCTATGGGCCTCGGCCAGGGACACCGCCTCTCGCGCCATCTCGAAGCTGGACTGGGATACCGCCTTCGCAACAGGGATCGGCGCCAAGGTCCTGGCCGAGGAAGACTCGTTTGCCAGCAGGCCCATCCCTCCGGAGTTCGTCGAGGTCCTTCACGAGGCGATCAGGCTAGCGCGAATCGATCTCGCTCTCAAGCTACGCCGCGAGGCTCGGGCACTGGGTCGCCTCGCCGAGCTCCTGGAAACCGCGTTCGAGAGTGCCCAGCGCCGTGTCGGGGCGTACAGATTCGACGACGTCACCTACCTGTTGAGCTCACCCGACCCGACTGGGAGCCGGGACGACTTGAGCTACCGCCTCGACCAGCGGGTTCGGCACCTCCTGCTCGACGAGTTCCAGGACACTTCCTTGGAGCAGTGGCGGGCCCTGGAGCCGCTTGCCCACGAATTGCTATCCGGGCACCTCGACGAGCGCGCTGGGGTCATCGTGGCGGACCCCAAGCAGTCCATCTATGGCTGGCGAGGCGCGCGCCCCGAGCTCGTGCACCAGGTCGGCGAGGCCTATGGGCTGACCGGGGCCGCCATGGACACGTCGTGGCGGTCGAGCCCAGTGATACTCGACCTTGTGGGCGACATCTTCGGCGGTCTTCCCACCAACCCTGCCCTCTCAGGCATCGATGTGGGCCCACGCGTCGCGTCGGCCTGGATGGAGGATTTCACGGAGCTTACGGCCGCCCGCGATCTCCCAGGCCACGTGTGTGTGCATCTAGCTCCCCGCGACAGCGGCAGGGCCGCGATCCGGCCCAACCTCCTCCGCCGGGCCGCAGAGGTCGTGAAGCGACTGCATGAGCAGATCCCCGATAGAAGTATCGGTGTTCTGGCCTGCCGAAACAGGGTGGTGGGCTACCTCATGGACGAGCTTCGGGCCGTTGGCGTTCGGGCCAGCGGAGAGGGCGAGTCGTACCTGACCGATACGGCGCCGGCTAACGCAATACTTTCTCTCCTTCGACTGGCCGATCATCCGAGCGATCGCTCGGCCCTCTACCACGTGGCGCTAACGCCCATAGGCGAGGTGGTCGGGCTCCGGGACAGGGAGGATGCGGGAGCAGCGCGTGCCCTCGCGTCCCACATCCGGATCCAACTCCTCGCGGAAGGCTATGGCCCGACCCTTGGCAAGTGGGTTCATGACCTGGCTCCCCGGTGCGACGCCAGGCAGGTGCAGCGACTACTTCAGCTCGTGGAGCTGGGCCACCGATGGGACGAGCATGCGACACTTCGGCCTACCGACTTCACCCGATACGTGGCGCGCGAGTCCGTAGAGGATCCGTCCTCCGCCCGAGTGCAGGTAATGACCGTCCATCAATCGAAGGGGCTGGAGTTCGACGCGGTCGTCCTACCGGAGCTGTACGTCTCCCTGGCACCCGATAGAGGAGAGGCTCTCATCCCGGAGCGTGACCCGGACACAGGCCGGGTGGTGAGGGTGTACCCAGGCATGTCCAAGGAGAAACTGGCGCTATTTCCCGCAGCCGAAGCCGCGGATCGGGAGCTGCGGTCCGCCGACCTGCGAGACGGGCTCAGCGTTCTCTACGTGGCTCTTACTCGAGCCAAGCATGCGCTTCACCTGGTCCTTCCCCCGGAGGGCGGCACCAAGAAGAACGGGGCTGGGTTGGTGCGTGAAGCGCTGAAGTTGGATGACGCGAAAGCCGCCGATACAGGAGTATTGTTGGAGCGGGGAGATCCCCTGTGGTTCGATCGGTCGGAGGGGGCGAAAGAGGGGTCGGAGGAGTCGGAGGGGTCGGAGGGGTGGGAGGAGTCGGAGAGGGCGGCGGAGCGGGCGGCCGAACCGATGGATGACGAGAGACCCCCGAAGGAAGCCGACCCAAGCGCGCCGCTCTTCCGCCCGTCCCCCTCCGGACCCGGTCGCAACCTGGCCCGGCGCAGCCCGGCGAGCCTCGCGGGCGGGACCCGGGTGGACCTGTCGTTTGCCCTTCGCCTCGATGCGGCCTCCGCCCTCCGGCGGGGAGAGGTGGTGCACGCCTGGTGCGAGGAAATCGAGTGGATCGAGGATGGGATAGGCGACGACGACGAGCTCACTGCGATCGCTCGCAAGAAAGCGCCCGGGATGCCCAGTGACGAAGTAGCAGCGTTGATCGGGGAGTTCCGCGGTTGGCTGCGGGCCGAGCCCATCCGGAGCGCGTTGAGCCGAGAGGCCCTTCCGTCAGAGGCGGACACGATGGTGCGCGTGGAAAACGAGCTCCCCTTCGTCCGCAGAGCGGCGGACGAGATTCAGGAGGGGTTCATCGACCGTTTGGTCCTGATCCAGCGTGACGGCCGCGTCGTTCAAGCTGAGATTCTAGACTTCAAGACGGATACCATCGAAGCCGGAGACGAGGCAACGCTCAGCGCCCGAACGGAGCATTACAAACCGCAGATTTCAGCGTACCGCAGTTTGATCCGCAAGCAATACGGGCTCGCCGAGGACGCTGTTGACGGGAAGTTGGTGTTTCTCGGGGCGGGAGTGGTCAGCGAGGTGGTGTGAAGAGGCTGATCACTCTCCCAGGGTGATTGTGAACGTCGAGCCCTTCCCCACTGCGCTCTCCACCGACAGCTCCATCCCCATCATCTCACACAGTGCACGGGAAATGGCCAATCCCAAGCCCGAGCCCTGCTGGGCACGTGTCTTCGCCCCGTCCCCCTGCTCGAAGGCCATGAAGATTCTCTTCATTCGGTCTGGCGGGATGCCGGCCCCCGTATCCTCCACCTGAATCCGTCGGACCGTGCGCCCGTCCGCGTCGACACGAACGGTGATCGAGCCCTCGTCCGTGAACTTGACGGCGTTCCCCAGCAGATTGAGCAGGACCTGACGAAGCCGCGACTCGTCCGCACGAATGGGGTCGAGGTCTGAAGGAACCACGATGTGGGCCTTTACCTCGTCCTTCAGGCCCCAGCTCTCTAGGTGGTCCACCGTCCCCTCGATCAAGGACCCCAGGTCTATATCCTGAGGGTTGACCGTCATCTCGCCTTTCTCGATCCGGTTCAGATCAAGGAGGGAGTTGATCAGGTCCAGCAGATGCATCCCGTTGAGTCGGATGCGCTGAAGGTAGTCGAGCTCTTTGGGGCTCGAGTCGAGGTCTCTGTTCTTGAGCAGAACGTTGGTGAAGCCTAGAACAGAATTGAGAGGTGTACGCAGCTCGTGGCTCATACGGTCGAGAAACTCGATCTTCGACCCGTTGACTTCCTCGGCCTCTAGGCGGGCTGAATCCAAATCGGCCGACTCCTCTTCATTGCTAGGAATCAGCTCTCCGTCTTCCGTGGGCTCTACACTCATATCTTGGGTCATTCGTGGTTCATCACATCCTTCGGGGAGGCTCAACTCATGTTTTGGTCATGCGTTTGGCGCTCCCAATAATCAAACATTTGACGGCGTCGGAGCCCACGCTCAGCGTCGCGCGAAAGAAGATCAACACGCCGACCAGGCGCACCCCTTGTCTTCGAGGTGCAAACACTCCGATACTCACAGTATATGGCATTACTGCTCTGGATCCTCGGAATATCTCTTTCCATCTCCTTCCTCTGCTCCATTTTGGAGGCCGTCCTGCTGTCCGTCACGCACTCGTATGTCGAGTTGTTGAAGGACGAGGGATTGAAGGCCGGCGACTATCTACATGTCATGAAGCAGAAGATCGACGAGCCGATCGCCGCGATCCTCACGCTCAACACGATCGCCCACACGGTGGGCGCCACGCTCGGAGGATGGCAAGCCGCCATCGTGTTCGGCGAAGCGTTGATCGGCGTATTCACCGGCGTGCTCACATTGGTCATCCTGGTGTTTTCGGAGATCATCCCGAAGACGGTCGGCGCCACGTTCTGGCAGCGGCTGGGCAAGCCGGCCGCCCACCTGTTGCGGTGGATGGTGATCCTCATGAAGCCGATCCTGATCCCACTCAACCTGTTCAGCCGACTCCTACGCGGTAAGAAGGGCTCTACGGTCAGCCGAGCCGAGCTCGAGGTGCTCGCCCAGATCGGGTACAGCGAGGGTACCATCGACGAGGACGAGTGGCAGGTCGTGACCAACGTGATCCGGCTCGGCGAAGTCACCGTGGGCGAGGTGATGACGCCCCGGACCGACATGGTAGCGATCCCCTTGGAGTCCTCGGTTGTGGAAGCCATCGAGATCATGCTGGACGAAGGGCATCTCCGCCTCCCGGTGTACTCGGAGTCGATCGACAAGATCGAAGGGCTGCTGCTCGCCCGGGACCTTTGGAGAGCGCACCGGGACGGCGCCACGGAGATCTCCCAAATCTTGCGGCCCGTTCAGTTCCTGCCGACGACCAAGCTGGTGGAGGATCTGATCCCGGAAATGCGAGTCCAGAGGGCAAAGATGGCGATCGTCATCGACGAGTTCGGGGGGACGGCTGGGCTCGTTACCCTCGAGGACCTCATCGAAGAAATCGTCGGAGAGATCCAGGACGAACACGAAGAGGATGAGCCGCTGAGCTTCGAGGATCTGGACGATGGGACGGTGCGTATCTGGGGGGGGGTCGCCGTACGAGAGGTGAACGACCGATTGGACCTATCCGTTTCAGAGGAGCCCCACGACACCCTTGGTGGCTACGTCTTCGGAGAGCTGAACCGGATCGGGCGGGTCGGCGACATCGTGGAGATCGAAAACGCACGCCTCCGCATTTCCCAGATGAGAGGCAGACGTGTCGAGTACGTCATTCTGGTTCGCGATCCGCCCTTGGCGGACGAGGCCGTATCACCCTAGGCCGCCGGACCTACCCCTTCGAAGTAGACCGTCTGAGTCGGATAAGCGAATTCGATTCCCTCCTCGCCGAACCGTCTGAAGATCTCGAGGTTGATCGCGTGGTGGGTCTCGCCATAGGTCTTGAAGTCCGGAACCAGGATGTAGTACACCGACTCGAAGTTGAGCGCCGAGTCCCCGAAGGTCATAAAGAATGATCGGTCGAAGCGAGCATTCTCCTGCGACTGGATGATCTCTTGAATCAAACTAGGGATCCGCTCGAGTTTCTCGGAAGATGTGTCGTAGGTCACGCCGAGTGTGAAGGCGCACCGGCGCTCCTCCCGACGCTGGTAATTCCGAATCCGACTGCCGAGAAGGTCACCGTTGGAGAACACGAGCTGCTCTCCGGTCACGGCCCGAACTCGCGTACTCTTGAGGCCGACGTGCTCAACCGTGCCCGACAAATCCCCCACCTGGATCGAGTCGCCGACCGCGAACGGCTTGTCGAAGATGATCGAGAGGGACGCGAAGAGGTCGCCCAGGACACCTTGGAGCGCCAGTGCCATAGCCACACCGCCGATCCCCAAGGAAGCGATCAGAGGCCCGATGTCGATATCCAGGTTGGCCAGGGCCAGCATGGCGAACGTGGCCCCGACGGCGAACCGAATGAGGAAGCCGACTGAGCCGAGCGCCGTAGAAATCGTGGGGTCGCCCTCGAACTTCTGTCGAGCCCAACTTCCGAGCATGTAGTTGACGAGCCCGTTGGCCCAAAACGCCCCCTGGGCCAGGAGGCCGAGCACCAGAACAGTCGACAAGAGGTTGTCGACCCCCGGGGGCAACGTGAGGACGAAGGAACCCGCATAGAGCGCCAGCAGAGCCACGAAGAGGAACTTGGTCTTGTCCAGGAGCTCGGTGATCAGATCGTCGACGTCGGTCTCGGTCTTGGACGCGATGGCGTTCAACCGCTTCACGATGATGCTGATCACGGCCCGGACAAATACGAACACGATCAGGGCCAGGACTGCGGCGATGATCCAATCCTGCGCCGTGTTGTCCAGGAACTGGCTGTTCAGGAAATCCGTCATGAATACTCCGGCAGTTCTATCGCTCCAGAAGGCAGGGCGCCTCGGACGCGGCCGTGAAATTGTACACGATCGTGCCTCGGGGCAACCGTCCGACCGGCCGCTTCATTGGGGTCAGCTGCGGCGGTTCTGGTCCCCGAGCTGCCTTCGGGCTCGAGGGTAAAACGAAAGCGGGTGCCGGGGAGGGCGCCTGGCCGATCAGCCGGTAGCGGTGGGTTCGCCTTCCTCCAGAACCACCCTTGCGGCACGCTCCCGCCGCTCCTCCGCCCAAAACGAAATCGCCAGGAGCACCGCGCCGCAGGTGATGGACATGTCGGCCACGTTGAAGATCGGCCAGTCCATGAAACCCAGGTTGATCGGACCGATGAAGTCCACGACGCCTCGGTCCCAACGAACCCGATCGTAGAGATTCCCCAGAGCCCCGGCCACAACCATCGAAATGGAAGCCAAACGGAGCCAATCCCGCGGCCCCGCCTGTTTCAGAAGCACGAGCAACAGCGTGAGCGCCAGAATCGTGATCGGAATGAAGAACCAACGTGAATCGTCCCCGACTGAGATCCCGAAGGCCGCGCCGCGGTTATAGGCGAGGGAGAGCGGAACGAACCCGCCCAGAATCTCCAGCCGATTCCCTCCATCGAGGGCGGTCAAAGCCCAACGCTTGGTGATGAGGTCGAGGAGGAGCACCAATGGGATGATGGTGGCGAAAACGGCAGACTTTTCTTTCACAGGCTCGGCGAGCTCTTGGGTGCGTAACGGACTCCAGAGAGGGAATCTAACACGACCCCGGGCCGGCTGCTGCCTGGTGGTCCTAGCTACTCGTCGTCGAGCGTCGCCACCGAGACGGAGGCCTGGCCTTCATCGTCGAACCTGACGCGCACGAGCCAGGGCTGGCAGCATACCTCGCAGTCTTCGACATACTCCTGGAGCGCGCCACCGCCCGGATCGACGGACATCTCGCTCCCCTCCCCGCAGTATGGGCAAGAGACCGAGGCCACGTCGTCGAGGTCGGCATCCAGGTCGCCGTCAGACGTATCGAGCGATTCGAGATCGTCCAAGTCCATGCCACAGGGTGCAATCCTATGCCGCCGAGTGCAAGCTTCGTCTCAAGGCTGAAAGGGATGCACCATCCTCGGTCCGCGCAGATCCTAGAACCATGATGAGATACAACGTTGTAAATGATTCATTTGTAGTACTTTGCAATACTCGCACATCTGCGGCACGGCGGTCGGGTAGCCGCGCTCGTAATCCGAGGGGGGGTACACAGAGGACATTTCTATTCCGACCAAACCGGATGTTTCTATTGCAACACTCCATTCGTCGCCTGCCGCCCTCTTGCCCCCACGTACGATCCCGCTGTACTCTGCCGCCGGCGACAGGGTACTCGCTCCACACCCGGAGCGTCCCTCCGCACCGACAAGAAACCAAGCACGATCACCTACAGCCAAACACTACCATGACACCGAAAGAGTTTTTTGAGTTTGCCAAGAAGAACGACGCGAAGATGGTGGATTTGAAGTTCACCGACCTACTGGGCTCGTGGCAGCACTGCTCGTTCCCGATCGACACCTGGGACGAAGGGACGTTCGAGGACGGGGTTGGCTTCGACGGGTCGTCGATCCGGGGCTGGCAGGACATCCACCAGTCAGACATGCTGGCCGTGCCGGATGCGTCGACGACTGTGCTCGATCCGTTCTACCAGCGGCCGACGGTGAGCGTGATCGCCAACATCGTGGACCCCATCACGAAGGAGGACTACTCACGTGACCCCAGGCATGTCGCGCGCAAGGCCGAAGCATACCTGAATTCGACTGGCATAGCCGACACGTGCTACATCGGGCCGGAGCCGGAGTTCTTCATCTTCGACACCGTACGCTACGAGCAGAACGAGCATCACGGCTTCTACGAGATCGACTCGGTGGAGGGCGCGTGGAACACGGCGCGCTTCGAGGAGCCGAACCTGGGCTACAAGCCGAGCTACAAAGGTGGCTACTTCCCGGTGAGCCCAACGGACACGTATCACGATCTCAGAGGCGAAATGGTGTACGCACTGAACGACATCGGGATCGTCGTGGAAGCGCACCACCACGAGGTGGGCACCGCGGGTCAGGCCGAGATCGACATGGAGTTCGCGCCGCTCCTGCAGATGTCGGATCAATTCGCATGGTACAAGTACATCATCCGCAATGTGGCGAAGAACGCCGGCAAGACGGTGACGTTTATGCCGAAGCCGGTGTTCAACGACAACGGGAGCGGGATGCATACGCATCTGTCGCTGTGGAAGGACGGTAACCCGCTCTTCGCTGGAGATGGCTATGCGGGCATGAGCGAGCTCGCCATGCACGCGATCGCGGGGGTCCTGAAGCACGCCGGAGCCGTTTTGGCATTCGCGGCACCGACGAGCAACTCGTATCGGCGTCTGGTGCCGGGCTTCGAGGCGCCGGTCAACCTGGCGTACTCGCAGCGAAACCGCTCGGCGGCCGTGCGTATCCCGATGTACTCTTCGAGCCCGAAGGCGAAGCGCTTCGAGTTCCGGTGCCCCGATCCGACAGCCAACGGCTACTTGATGTTCTCGGCCCTGCTCATGGCGGCGCTCGACGGCATCGAGAACAAGCTGGATCCGGGTGATCCACTCGACCGGGACATCTACGACATGTCGGCCGCCGAGCTCGCCGAGTGGCAGCACACGCCGGGCTCACTCGAGGAGGCTCTTGCAGCGCTCGGTGAGGACCATGCGTTCCTGACCAACGGCGGCGTCTTCACCGACGACCTAATTGAGCAGTGGATCTCCTACAAGACGGAGAATGAGGTAGATGAGCTCCGTCTGCGCCCGCATCCGCACGAGTTCTACCTGTATTACGACAACTAGCAGACTCCGATGACTTGGGGGGGCCGCTCGAAGCGGCCCCCCCCTTGAACAAGCATCACCTGACGGTCGAACAACAGCGATGGAGGTCACTCGTGTCCACGCGCCGGGATTTCATCGCCGGCACTTCGAAGGGACTCCTGGGAATTGGTGCGATCCAGAGTCTCGCTCCGGTCCCGACTCTGGGGCCGCAGGCCGCCACCGGCACCGGCCTGGTCTACGACTCCCGCTACCTGGACCACGCCCTCCCCCAACGGCGGGGCGAGCCACACCCGGAACGCCCGCTCCGTCTGATCCGCATGATGGAGGTCTTCGACGAGCGCGGGCTCGATCAGGAGGTGGTCCCCCTACCGCTCCTGCGTGACCCCATGGCGCACATCCGAGGCCTTCACACTGCCGAGCACGTAGAGTCGGTCCGCCGCATCGACGTGACGGGCCCCGTGGCCGAGCTGGTCGTCGCGGGTGCCCTGGGGGCCGTGGACGCCGTGGCAAGTGGTGAGGTGAAGAACGCCTTTTGCGCCGCTCGGCCTCCCGGCCATCATGCCAACAATACCGGTCGGGAAGAGGGCTTTTGCTTCTACAGCAACGCAGCCATCGCGGCCCGTTACGCTCAGCGAGTCCACGGCTTCGAGCGGGTGTTGATCATCGACTGGGACTACCACCATGGGAACGGCACCCAGAACGCGTTCTACGACGACCCGAGCGTCCTCTTTTTTTCCACCCACGACTGGCAGGCCTATCCGGGTACCGGCGACCCCTCGCTGACGGGTGAGGGAGACGGCTCCGACCTCAATATCAACGCGCACCTGGACTGTGGATCCCGCGACGTGGACATGCTGCGGCATTGGGACTCGAAGCTCCTGCCGGCCGTGAGTCGGTTCCGGCCCGACTTCATCATCGTGTCGGCCGGCTTTGACAGCCGCCGGGACGACCTTCTGGGGTGCTTCGACCTCACGGACGACGTCTTCCGGCGCATGACCCGAACGGCCATGGATCTGGCCGAGGACTACACGGGCGGGCGGCTAGTCTCCCTACTCGAGGGGGGCTACAACGTCGAGGGGAGCGCCCTCGCTGCCGCGGCACACCTCGAGACGCTGCTGGAGCACTAGCCTCCCGGGACCAGCCTCAGGCGATCCCGAGCGTTCGCTTCTACAGCCTCCCGGCTGAACGAGAGCGGGAAGTACTCCTGATTGCCCCAGCTCTCCCCCAAGTTCCCGTAGTACGGGCTGCCCGGCCGACCCGACTGGCCGGGCGCATTCGTCGCCAGGGACCCGTCGATGTCCGCGAAGTCGACGATCTCGCGAAACGTCGCACCGGTGGCGGCTACCGTCCCCGCCCCGCCCCGCCGCTCCACCGCCGGCAGGTCGTACTCGGACACGAGCGAGTGCGGGAACTCGCTCCGTTGAATCCGGCCCCAACGCCACTCGGTCGGGTCGTCGCCTTGTTCATCGCGGATGCGCTCTAGCGCCGTCGCGAGGGCCTCCTCGAGAGCCCTCGGTGCGGGCACTTCCGGCAGGAGAGGGCGCAGCTCTCCGTAGATTGCCGCCGCCCTACTGTCACGGTCCAAGGAGGCGTCCCACGCCACCAGCTCCTGGCGAAAGCGCTCGAGCTCGGGATCGGCCGAGGTCCAGCCTCGGAACTCCTCGATCACTGAGGCGGCCGGGCTCGAGTAGGCGTCCTGCTGTAGGAGCCGGGAGTCCTCGACGGTGAAGGCGGTACCCTGTGACAGCACGTCGGCGACGCGAGCGTAGCGCGCGAACGATCCCTGCCGCTTGAAGAAGAGTGGCGGATTATAGCCCTCGGGATGGATGTCGTGGTTCGCAGTGGCGACCCAACCGCGCTCCGGATTCAGCTCCCGGGGCAGGTCGTCACGGAAGCCGCTCCACTCGTACTCACCGGTGCCCGGTACTGGGAGCCGTCCGAGCCACCCCTCGCGTCGCGGAGAGAGGGCCGATGCCTGCCAAGCGATGTTCCCGTCCGCATCGCCGCAGATCATGTTCTCGGTGGGGGCGAACCAGTAGTCCAGCTCCTCGAGGAATTCGACGCAGTCGGAGGCAAC
Organism: Longimicrobiales bacterium; assembly: GCA_965249775.1. Taxonomy (GTDB): domain Bacteria; phylum Gemmatimonadota; class Gemmatimonadetes; order Longimicrobiales; family Gaopeijiaceae; genus UBA822. Next base: position 358,266 of record OZ252253.1, on the reverse strand, counting down.
GTTGAGCCTCAGTCCCGCGAGGTACCCGGTCGAGCCCGGCTCGTGCATCGTCGAGCGCACGGAATAGGCTCGGTGGTTCTCGAGGTCTGAATAGAAGATGGGACCGTGTCGAGAGAACCTGAGCTCCACGACCTCGGGCTCGCCTCCCTTCACACGGATTGTCTCTTGCTCGATGCGGAGCGGCTCCCACGCGCCGTTCCAGCGAACCTCGTTCGGGTTTTCCGGGTTGACCTCCTCCACGTATACGTCGGACTGATCGGTGCCGACGATGGTCAAGCCCCAGGCAATGCGTCCGTTGTGGCCGATCGCCACGCCCGGGAGGACCGGCTCGGTGGAGCCGATCGCGGTCCAGCCGGGAGCGTCGAGGTGGACCATGTAGCGGAGAGACGGGTTCGTCACTCCGCGGTGCGGATCGTTCGCGACGATGACCTGACCACTCGCGGTGAGGCTGCCGCTGATCGCCCAGTTGTTGCTACCGGGCGAGGTCTCCCGTACGCCGAGGTTCGCCGACGCGAGCGCACCCGTCCATGTTTCGTAGGGCGCGACGAGAGGCGGCCTGACGATCGTTCCCCTGAAGTCTCTGAGCACGTCGTCGACCTCGCCGTCGATGATCGAGTAGTCCACGTCCATGGGCACCGTCAGATCCCTGTAGGGCGTGGGGCGCGCCTGCCGGTTCGCCTCCGCGGCGCCCAGGCGGGCCACGTTCTGTGCAAGCGACAACTCGCGGAATGCATCACCCGTAGGCATGGCCGTGGCGATGCGAAGCAGCGGCGTCTCCACCGACCATCGCTCCGGACTCAATCCGGTCAGCTCGTACTCCACGGGGAGCTCACCGGCAGACTCGGCGCGGTCGATGTAGGCGTTCACGCCCGCCGAGAACGCCTCCAGGATGCGCCGTCCCTCGGGGTGGTAGCTGTTGAACTCCTCGTCCGTCCACGGCCCCCGGTACTTGAGCAACCGCGCCGCTCGATCGTGAGGGAGCGCTTCGGGCCCCAGGATCTCTGCGAGCCTGCCCTCGCCGGCACGCCGATACATATCCATCTGCCATAGCCGATCCTGCGCTTGCACGAAGCCCTGGGTGAAGAACAGATCGTCGAGGTTGCCAGCGTAAATGTGGGGTACCCCCCACGGGTCACGGATGACCTCGACCTCGGCCAAGAGGCCCGGCACGGTGATCGTGCCATCGATCTGCGGAAGACGGTCCTCGGCGAGCTCGGCAAAGGTCGTGGGAGGCGCGTCACACGCCGCTGATGCGACGAGCGCCAGGGCCACGCCCGACATCAGCGGGAGACGATGGAGCGAGTAGGGGTGCCGGTGCGCGCGCATACGATCCTCCTGAAGAGATGATCTGCCGAAGATGGGGAGGTCGCGGCCCGGGGGGAAGGAGGCTGCAAGCTCTGTGAAACAGGCGCAGCGGAACATCTTCTCTGAACAGCGCCCCGCTTTGCCTGGTGGAGCGAAGCGGGGCTAGGTACGATACGACCATGCGACTCAACCTCCTGATCCTCTGCTCGGTACTCGCTGCGGGCGGGTCTCCGCTCACGGGACAGAGCCCGAACGGACGAACCGGCACGCTCGTCGTGCTCAACAAGAGCGTCGCGACCGCCACGTTCATCGATGTGGCGTCGGGTGAGACCGTCGCCACGCTGCCGACGGGGCGAGGGCCGCACGAGCTCGCGATCACGAGCGACGGACGTTGGGCCGTCTCGACCGACTACAGCGGTGGAAACAGCCTCACCGTCTTCGACGTCCAGAACCTCAGTGTCGAGCGCACCATCAACCTCGGATCGTATCCTCGCCCGCACGGCGCCTTCTTCCTTCCCGGGGACTCCGTCTTGGCGATCACGTCGGAGGCGTCTCAGAACGTCGCGCTCGTAAACCCGTTTCGCGGTGAGATCGTGAGCGCTATCGCCACCGGCGCGGGCGGCTCACACATGGTCGCCGTAACCGGCGACGGCGCGACTCTCTACACGGGCAACATGCAGGCGGCCACCGTCTCCGAGCTGGACGTCGCTACCGCGCAGAGGACCAGGGCGTTCGCCGTTCCGGGCACGCCCGAGGCGATCACGGTCAGCAGGGACGGTACCGAGGTCTGGGTCGGCTCGAATGACGAGGGGCTCGTCTCGGTCGTTGAAACCGAAAGCGGTGACGTCAGCTCGCCGCTCTCCGGGTTCGAGTGGCCCTACCGCATCCTCATCATCGAGGATCGCGACCTGGTCGTCATACCCGACATGGGCAGGCACGTGGTGCGGTTCGTCGACTACAGCGATCGCACCGACATCGAGACGCTTTCCCTCCCCGGGGAGGGCCCACAGGGGGTTGCCCTCACGCCGGATCAGGGTACGGTCTTCCTTTCACTCAGTCGTTCGGGGGAGATCGCAGTGATCGACCTCGCGACCCGGCGGGTGGTCCGGCGCATCGATTCGGGGCCGGCGCCGGACGGCATCGGGTGGTCGCCCCTCGTCCTGAGGCGGTGAGGGAGCGCCTCCGCGTCTCGCGCGCTGGCCGCACCGGCCGTTGGCTGGCATCTTTCCTCCCGTCTTGCTCAAGGAGGGTTCAATGTCTGCTCGATCCGCGCACACCGTGGTCACCACGACCGGGCTTCTCTGCAGCCTGCTGACAGCTCTTGCCGGCCCGCTCACCGCCCAGCGCGGGCGCGGCCAGTTCGCCGGCGTCCCCGAGGTGCAGGTCCCCGACCTGACGCTCCTGCGCACGGCGCACGAGCCCAACATCCTCGTGCGGGTGATCGCGCGGGGGCTGTCGGACGCGTCCAGTCTCGCCTTTCTCCCTGACGGCGGGATTCTCGTGACGGAGAAGGAGGGCCGCTTGCGTGTGATCCGGGACGGTGCGCTGGACCCGACACCGGTGGCCGTTATACCCGATGTGAACCACGGGAACTTTTCGGGGCTGACGGAGGTCGCGCTCCATCCGGACTTCGAGCGCAACCGCCTGATCTACCTCACCTACTCGAGGGCCGCCGAGCCGCGCGGCGTCGCACTGGCGCGTGCCCGCTTCGACGGCCGTGAGCTCAGGGACTTCGAGGAGATCTTCGTGACAGAGACGCCCGTCGGCGTCTCGGCCTCGCGCCTGCTGTTCGCCCCCGATGGCACGCTCTTCATGACGATCGGAGGCGCCTTCGCCATAGGCGGCAGCGGGGGCAGGGCTCAGGACCCGGGTGACCACGCCGGTAAGATCCTCCGGCTCAGGGACGACGGCTCGGCTCCACCGGACAACCCGTTCGCCGGTGATGGGGACTACCTCGCAGAAATCTACTCGATGGGGCACCGCAACCCGATGGGCCTCGCCTTCCATCCGAAAACCGGCGAGCTGTGGGCTGCTGAGCACGCGCCACAAGGTGGGGACGAGGTGAACGTGATCCTGCCGGGGCACAACTACGGCTGGCCCATCGTCTCCTACGGCCGCGCCTACCCGGGCCCTCGCGTCTCCGAGCGCTGGCACCAAGAGGGCTTCGATGTACCCACCGTGGTGTGGCTTCCTTCGGTCGCACCGTCGGGGATGACCTTCTACACGGGCGACCGCTTTCCGGGCTGGACGGGCGACCTGTTCGTGGGCTCGCTGCGGGTGGGCCGGATCCTACGCACGGGCCACATCGAGCGTGTCATGCTGAACAACGACGGCGAGGAGGTCGGCCGCGAGGCGATCCTCACCGAGCTACAGCTGCGCATCCGCGACGTCCGCCAGGGACCCGACGGACTCATCTACGCCCTCAATGACGATGAGCCCGGCCTCCTACTCCGCATCGAGCCGGGGAACTGACCCGCGGGCCCTCGCGCGCGGGTTCGCCTCCCGCCTACCAGCGGGTTGCCGACAAGGCCCTCCAGCTCCGTGAGCTCGGACTCATTCCTGCCGTCACCAGCCCCCCCTTGCCTCGAGAGCCTCTTGGATGCCCTATCCGTCACACCCGCGCCATACGCCAGGACGATGCCGCCTCGGCTAGACCTCGGGACCGCGGCTCGTATACGCTCTCGACCCACTGTTCAAAGGAATTGCGCTGCCAATGAAGGACCGCCTGATCTACTTGCTACTCGCCCTTGTGACACTGATTGGATTGTTGCTACTCGCCATCGGGCTGGCCGAGCCGGTAGCCAACGGTGGCGGCGTAGCTCACCCTTCCCTGACTGGTATGCAGGCCGGTGGCGACGGCGCCGCGCGCATGGAAATCATCGGAAGTTACGGCTTTGCTTTTCACTTGTTACTGCTGGCCCTGATTGCAGCATTGTGCTTGCTGGGTATTAGCAGGCCGCGACGGAGCCCGAAATTCATTGGATTCCTGTGGCTCAGCCTATTGTTTACCTGGCTAATCGCCTGGCGCATGTACAGCGGTCACGCACAATTCCTGGAAAGCGGCGAAACCGGCTATTTCCTGGGTTTCCCCACCGCCACGGCCTGGGCCGTTTACGGCACCTGGCTGGGCGGCATTCCCCTGATCCTGCTTTACAGCTTTGGATTTTATCGCTTCATCTTCACTCCTGAAGACAAGGCGAAGTATCAGCAACTGCTGGACAATAAGAAGCAGAAGGAAGGGTAGTCCCGTCCATGGAAGCGTATCGCCAGGAAATCATTATCGGCGCCGTCTTGTCTTACATGGTGTTTTGTGTGCTTACGGGCTTGTGGGCCATGCGGCGCACCCACAGCAGCAGCGACTTCTTTATTGCCGGGCGCGGGCTGGGCCCCATCGTGGTCTCGTTGGCACTATTCTCCAGCACCCTCAGCGGTTTCGGCTTCGTCGGCGGCCCTGGCCTGGTCTACTCCATTGGTGCTTCCTCTTTCTGGATGGTGGTGACCACTTCCACTGGCTACCTGATTGGGTTTTGTCTCGTAGCCAAGCGCATTCGCATGATTGCAGAGTTGAGGGATTGTATCTCGCTGCCGGACATCGTCGCGGCTCGTTACAATAGTGAACCGGTTCGATTCCTCATTGCCATAACAATCGTACTTGGAGTGATGGGGTATCTGGCGACCCAGATTCTGGCCATGGCAGTGGTTATGCAGGCCATCCTTTCGGAAACAGCCATGTTTGCCGATGTCGGACTGGTGACATGCGTGGTGATCTCATCGGCGGTGCTGATCTTTTACTGCGTTACCGGCGGCATCATCGCCTCGGTATATACCGATGTAGTACAGGGCGCCATCATGATGGTCTCCGGGGCGCTGATACTGGTTACGGCGATTAATGTATTCGAATGGGGCATGCAGGAGGCCACTGCGATTATTCTTGCCGACGATCCGGAAACCATCATGCCCTATGGCGCTGCCGGCATGATTACGTCCATTGGCTGGTTCTTCGTGTTTGGTCTGGGCCTCGCCGGGCAACCCCACCTGATAACCAAGATGATGATGAACAAGAACATCGATGACAACCGTCACATCCTGCCCATGTCCATGTTCGGGTACATCATGGCCGCTTTGCTGTGGGTCTCCATCGGCGTGATCATGCGGGCCGCGGTGATTGACGGCGTGGTGCCCCCGTTAAGCCTGGCCGATGACGCGGCTCCCACATTCCTCACTCTGTTTGCCAACCCGTTGCTGGCCGGAGTCGTGTTTGCCGGCCTGTTCGCCGCCATTATGTCCACCTCCGATGCATTTCTGAACATCGGCACGGCAGCGATTATTCACGACATCCCTAAAGCAATAAGGGGTCACAGGATTCGCAATGAACTGCTATGGGCGCGCATAGTCACCGTTATGCTGGCAGCGGTCGCGGCGAGTTTTGCACTCTATTCGCACTTCCAGGATGCCACCCTGGTAGCAATATTGGGCGCCTTCGGCTGGGCGACGTTCGCGGCTTCCATCTTTCCGGTGGTCGCAATCGGGCTGAACTGGAAAGGCGCAACAGTCAGCGGCGCTATTGCAGCGATCGTGTCGGCGTTGCTCATTAATCTCACCGTACAGATCGCCGGCATCACCTTGCCCTATGGCATTAGTGGTGGCCTGGTAGCCTTCGTTACGTCCATGGTGCTGTTCATCGCCGTGTCCTTGCTGACCCGGCCACCCGAGCTGGCCGATGACATAGACCAGGTACTGGATACTTAAGCCAAGCTGACCGGACGTTGGCGCGAGGCGGGAATGACCTACTCGCAAAGGCCTTCAGCGCCCCTTGCCGCGGTCCGTCGGCGCCCCACCGACACGCTGACGTGAAGAGGGGTTCACCGTCCCGCGTAGGACGGTCTGCGGCGAAGCCGTAGAGCGAAGCGTCGGCCGGAGCGGGACGGTGAACCCCTCTTCCACCTACAAGCTAGAAGAGGTGCCCTCCGTACCCGACGGCAAGGAAGTCATCAATGGAGGCGGCGGGAGTCGAACCCGTCGCCTCATCCGCTTGCGCCCGTAGGTAAGCCACTTCCCGCACCTACCGCAGGGCCACTAACCCCGGTTTTGGGGGCCCAACCTGCACACGAACCTGCACAGTTTGGGGAGGCAGGGTTGTGAACGGCCTGGAAGAATTCGTCCGGCAGTCGAACGCCATCGAGGGGATATTCCGCACAGCTTACTCGGACGAGATCGTTGCCCATGAGGAGCTACTGGCACTGCCTGAACTCACGGTGCTCGATGTGGAGACCTTCGTGTGGACGGTGGCGGCCCCGACCCCTTCCCCACCCCACCTGAAGCGAGCGGCCCTCCTCGGGCTCGCCGTGTGGTGGACGGTCGCGATCCGGGGGTGCATGCCGTGAAGGTCGGGATCCTCGTGGGCGACGTGCGCGAGAAGCTGCGGGAGCTCCCCGACGAGTCGGTGCACTGTGTGGTGACGAGCCCGCCGTACTGGGGGCTGCGGGACTACGGGGTCGCGGGCGCTATCGGGCTGGAGCCGACGTTGCAGGAACACATCGATGCTCTGGTGCGCGTGTTCCGCGAAGTACGCCGGGTGCTGCGATCTGACGGCACACCTCATACCGGAGTTTTCACGGGTGGTGGCGGCCGCCGGCCCGGCTTGGTTTCTGATGGAGAATGTACTCGACGCGCCAGAGCCGTGTGTGGATGGTTTTATGGTCCGCTGGGTGGTGCTCAACAACAGGCAGCTCGGCGAGACGCAGGACCGTACCCGGCGGTTCTCCTTGGGCACACAACAGGGGCTCATGCTGGACCGCTTTCTGGCCCACGAGATCGTCAACTCTCCACGCCCGTCCGGTTACTCACAGGCCGTAACAAGCGGCGCCCGCTCGGTGCCAGTGAAGATCGGCGGCTCCGGTCGCGTGAAGCGCACCTACACCGAGGGGGGGGAGCGACACGGCCCGGGACAGGGCAAGCGCACCCGCGTAGCAGATATGCTAGAGCTCCAGGGCCTACCCCGAGACTATCTGGACGAGTGCCCCCTCACCGACAGTGGGAAACGCCAAGTCATCGGAAATGGTGTGCCGCTACCTATGGGCAGGGCCATCGCCCGCGCTGTGAAGCAAGCGACCCCGGCGTGACTACGACCAGCCCCTCACCAACCGGTCGGCGCGTCCACACCGATCACGAAGTTCGTCGACGACGAGCTGATCGTGTTGAAGTGGGCGAACTGGCGAGCGACGGGCACGAACTGCGTCTCTTCGGGAGGAAGACGCGAAGCTCGGGTTCGTGGCTGATGGAAGGCGAAGGAGCGCATGACTGAGCCCGAGCGAGTCCAAGAGGTGTGCGCCGATTGCGGCTACACGATGAACAACATCGTCGCGGGCACCCACGTTCGTTGGGTTCTGTGCGAAGCGTGTGAAGACCGACGCGAGAATCCCGGTGGACTGCGCATGTGGGAGCACTACCAGAACGAGCGGGCGATCACCGCCTTCGTCTTGATCGGGCTGCCAACCCTCCTGGTCCTGGCTCTTCTTTGGTGGGTGGCTCTCTCGTGAACGTTTACGTCGCGTCATCGTGGCGCAATGAGCATCAACCCGGGGTGGTGGAGCACCTGAAGTGCCAGGGATTCAAGGTCTACGATTTCCGCAACCCAGCACCGGGGGACAACGGCTTCCACTGGTCCGAGATCGATCCGCGCTGGGAATCCTGGGGGCCTGCGGAATACTGTGAGGCTTTACATAACCCGTTGGCGGAGCGGGGGTTCGCTACCGATATGTGGGCGCTCAATAATGCGGACGCGGTGGTGCTCGTTCATCCGTGCGGTCGAAGCGCCCACCTTGAGCTCGGATGGGGGATCGGAGCGGGTAAGCTAGGGATCGTGTTCATTCCGGAAGCGATCGAACCGGAACTCATGAACAAGATGGCCACGGTCTGTGTGTCGCTCGACGAAGTGTGTGAGGCCCTCCGTGAGTGAGTCTAGGGAGCGCATCTGCCTCAACTGCCGCACGCGGTTCACCGTAGAGCGTTGCCCGTACTGCCCACTTGAGAAGCCCTCACGCTGGGAGTACGTCGACGCCCGGGTGCGGGATGACGTGCCCACACGGGAGCCTGTCCATTCACCGCTTCCGGGGTCGTCGGAGGACTACGCGCCGGGGGTGGGACATCCAGACGGACACGAAACCCAACAAACGGCGTCAGTAAGGGACGAATCCGGGGACACTCCAGAGGCCCCGAGCGACGCCGAAATGCTCAGGGAGCTCGCCCGGCACATCCTCGATGGCGGTGCCGGCGGAGCGGTACGCGCGCTTTGCCTCGGGGTGCGGTCGCTTGCTTACGAGGCGACGCTGGAGGTCACAGAAGAGGATGGCGAGGGAGCGCGAAACGCCCACAGGTCGGGCTACGCATCGGCAATCGAGATGTTCGCTGAAAACCCGGTCAGTAAATCCGACGAAGAGGCCGAAGAGGCCCTCGCTTGGAAGGCACTCGTCTCGGACAACGACTGTGGGCCCCAATGGACCGAGCACGATGAGTCACGGGATCAAGCCGTGGACGAGGGAGCGCGATGAACGGAGTTGAGATGATCGCCGCCGAGAGGCGTAGGCAGGTCGAGTACGAGGGCTGGACTGCCAACCATGATGACGCCGCGCACGGCGATGGTGAATTGGCCGATGCGGCGGCGGAGCTGATCGTTGACGGGCTCGATTATTGGGACCACGACCCGTTGGATATGTGCGGCAGCCTGGCAAAGTTCGGACGCGAAGGCAGTAAGCCGGACCCGGTACGGTGTCTGGTCATTGCCGGGGCTCTCATCGCCGCAGAAATCGATCGACTTGTGGAGGCCCCAGCGCAGTGCATCCAAGGTTGTCATCTCGACCGACCTACGGGCGTGATGCACCACTCGCCCGGTTGCCCAAATCTGGTGGAGGCCCCGGAGAAGCACGGTGATTGGCTCATGCACGAGGCGCGCTTGATTCGAAGACTCCAACCTCTCTGGAATTTCAAGCCGAAAGGAGGCCGATGACCCGCCCTCCTGCCTTCCAGTTCTATCCCGGCGACTTCCTCAGCGACGGCAACCAGATGGCCATGAGTCTCGCTGAAGCCGGCGCATACATCCGGCTCATGTGTGTGTGCTGGAAAGAGGGCTCGATCCCAGACGATCCGAGGGCGCTTTGGAAGATGGCCCAGGCCAACTCGCTTAGGGAGTTCGAGAAGGTGTGGCCAGCTGTACGGGTGTGTTTCAAGGCAAAGAAAAACGGCTCTCTCGTGCACCCACGACTCGACAAAGAGCGAAAGAAACAGGACGCGCGCAGGAATGTGCAGAGAAATGCAGGAAAAAAAGGCGCAAAAGCGCGCTGGGGCGACACCTCAGAACCCGCAGCACCATTGAGGAAAAATGGCACCGCCATAGCAACCCCAATGGGGTCGGATAGCTCTTCATCTTCATCTTCATCTTCATCTTCATCTTCTTCTTCTTCTTCTACTTCAGTAGAGAAGACCTCTCTCTCTACGCGTGCGCGAGATCCGAGTGAGGCTGAATTCTTCGACTGGTTGGGTGATCAGGCCGAAGTGCTGGAGCGTTACATCGAGGCGACTCGAGCAGAGCCGACGGTGGTCAAGAGCATGTGGAGTGCCTTCAGGCCGACGAGCATGCAGGGTGAGAAGTTATTGGCGGGCTTGTCCGAGGGAGACCAGCGTGCCGCCTTCGCTGCTACCCTCGAGGCCCATATCGGAGAGGAACGGAAGTATCAGCAGAACGTCTTCCGGGCGATCCTGCGGGACAGTGTGGAGTTATTCAAGAAAGGCGGCGGCCAGGGAAAAAACCGCGGGAATAATCCAGCCAGCCACGACCCCGACCGCTGGAAAAAAGGAGCGATCGATGGATCCTACCTCTGAGACCCAGGTCGAACTCCTCGACGAGGAAGCGGTCTGTGTCGATTGCGAGAAACCGTTCACCCGCAAGCGGGTGGTGATCGGCGGAAGGCCCGCGCCGTTCGCGTCGAAGAGCTGTGAGGAGTGCGTCGAAAAAGAGAGTGTCGAGCAACCCGAACCTCCCAACGGCCCATCCCGCAAGGATCAGATTCTGCTGCTCATGGACCGAGCTGGCGTCAACGTCAGAAAGCACGGCCTGTGCTTGCTCGCTGAGGGCAAGGAACGTGGCGTTCAGTTCGATTCGACCGAGTGCGGAGCGGAACCGCTCGAGGCCGCAGGCCAGTTCCTCGACGAGACGCTGCAAGCTGGGCGATGGGGTGCGGTGCTCGGGTTGTTGATGATGGGTCCGCTCGGATCCGGCAAGACGCACCTGGCGGCTGCGATCGTACGCGCGGTGCTACTCTACGATCGGATCGACGCCGGGCGCGTGATCTTCGACCGCGCCGACCGGCTGATCACGATGATCCAGGACACATACGGCACCGGAGGGACGTCGGCGATCCTCGAGCGTAGGGAGCGAGCCCACCTGCTCGTCATCGACGATCTCGGCCGCGAGAAGGCGACACCGGACACGCTCCGGATCTTGGTCGACCTCGTCAACGCCCGGGAGGGCCATCCCACCGTGATCACGAGCAACCACACGCCACAGGGTCTCATCGAGCGGTTCAAGGATGCCAACGCAGAGGGTTGGAAGCGGCTGGCTTCGAGGCTTGGACCTCAGAACTTCCGGCACGTCACGGTCGAAGGCCACGACCGGAGGGCGGTAGCGTGAGAATCGACGTCGACACCAACGCCGCCGAGGTAGCGCGATCGCTTCGCTTCCTGTTCCGGGACCAGATCCCGTTCGCCACGTCGTTCGCGATCAATCAGACCACGAGGGGCCTCCAGACGGAGCAGCGTGCGGGCATGCGCCAGCGCTTCACGATCCGCCGGGCGTACGTGCTGCAGGGCGTGAAGGTCAGCAAGTTCAGCACGAAGCGGGACCTGGAGGCGATCGTCGAGATCGATCCGACGCGCGAGTTCCTGTTCAAGTTCGAGGAGGGAGGGACAGTGCGGCCTCGTGGCACACGCCTGGCCGTGCCCGATGAAGTGCGACGGGGCAAGACCGGTGTGGTGTCGCGGGTCATGCGACCCCGGCGTCTCGAGTTCGAGAGATGGGGCAGCGGCCCGAAGGCGGAGGTCGACAGGGGCAAGAAGCGCACGTTCATGATCCGCAAGTCCGACGGCACCGGGGCGATATTGCAGCGGCTTGGACGGCGTGGGGGAAGGCGTAAGCCACGGGGTCAGCGTCGCGTCGGAAAGCTCAGGATGCTGTTCTCGTTCACGCCGCAAGCCGAAGTCGAGCCGTCGCTCCGCTTCGAGCTCACGGCCCGGACCGTCTTCGAGCGGAGCTTCGCGAGCAACTTCGAGGCGAGCTTCGATCGAGCGGTGAGAACTGCGCGATGACGCGGGATCCCCTCGCGGCCAGCAGGGGATGGCCGAGGGCGGGTCTACGACCTGGTCGAAGTCGTGCCTTGGTACATCCGCGAGGTCCGCAGGCAGAGTCGTACGAATGAGTCAGGCCTCGACCGTGCCAAGCTCGAGCAGGCGGAGCTCGAAGTGCGGCGTCGTCGAATCGAGGTGGCGAAGGCGGAGGGCGAACTCATCACCATCGCTGACCATCGCACCGTCGTGGGCAAGGTAGCTGACGCGTTCCGTGCGGCACTGTTGTCTGTGCCCGGATCGTGGGGCCCGCAGATCGTGGGCATCCCGACGCCGGCGGAAGGGACGGAAGCGATGCGGGTGTGCAGCGAGGGGTTGCTCAGGGATATGGCGAGCGTCGCTGATTCGCTCGAACTGGAAGGCGAAGCTGCGGCCGATCCCCTCCCGGAGGACTTTCCAGGGTATCGGGCGCTTGTCGCTGCGGGGGTGGAGACCTTCGCCCAGCTCCGCGCGCTTGGGGAAGTGACCCGGATCAAGGGCATCGGGCCGAAGCTGGCCAAGCGCATCGTGGACGAGATGGAGCCTACCGCGTGAGCGTGGTCGCGGACTCCCGCGCCCGGGCCCATGCGGTCGGCGCGGAAGAGCTGCGTGCCCGTCTCCAGCCGCCGGTCCGCATGACGGTGTCGCAGTGGGCGGACCGATACCGGATGCTCTCGCCTGAATCATCTCCTGAGCCGGGGCCGTGGCGCACGAGCCGTGTGCCCTACCTCCGCGAAATCATGAACACTCTCGGTGATCCGCTCGTGCGAAAAGTTGTTTGGGTCGCCTGCTCACAGTCGGCCAAAACGGAGCTACTAAATAACTACGTCGGGCATTCTGTCGATCAGAACCCCGGCCCGATTCTGGTCGTGCAGCCGTCGCTGGAGATAGCCAAGACCTGGTCGAAAGATCGGTTGGTTCCCATGATCCGGGACACGCCTTGCCTTCGCGGTAAGGTCGCCGATGCCAAGGCGCGCCATTCTGGGAATACCGTTCTCCACAAGGTTTTCCCTGCGGGCCACCTCTCGATCGTCGGAGCGAATTCTCCATCCGGCCTCGCGTCTCGCCCGATCCGCGACGTGCTCTTCGACGAGGTCGATCGGTACCCGTCGTCAGTTGGGACCGAGGGCGACCCGTTGAGTCTCGGCGAGCAGCGTACCAGAAATTTCTGGAATCGAAAAATCCTGTACGTTTCCTCGCCGGGCGACCTCGATACGAGCCGCATCTGGCCGGAATGGCTCGCATCGGATCGGCGCCGCTACTTCGTGCCCTGTCCGCACTGCTCTAAGCGCCAGGTGCTCATCTGGAAGAACGTGAAGTGGGAGAGCGACGCGATCGACGGCGCTCACGTCCACAGACCTGAGACGGCGGTCTACGTCTGTGCGAACTGTGGCGCCATCATCGAGGAAGTGGACAAGCGCCGAATGCTCGAGCTCGGTGAGTGGTGTGCGACGAACCCGGACGGGCGCTTCCCCGGCTTCCACATCTCAGCGCTCTACTCCCCGTGGGTCGCGTGGGCGGAGCTCGCAGCGCTGTGGCTTGAGAAGAAGCGAACGCCGGAGGAGCTCAAGACATTCATCAACCTCCAACTCGGCGAGCCGTGGGAGGATCGCGACCAGACGTTCGAGACGGGCGACCTGGCCACTGCCGCCCAGAAGTTCCCGGCGGAGATCCCGAACGGTGTCGGCGTGCTCACGGCGTCCGTCGACGTCCAGGACGACCGCCTCGAGGTCGCAGTCAAGGGCTGGGGCGATGCGGAAGAGTCGTGGCTGATCACGCACGAGCGGCTGCATGGTGATCCAGAGGAGGACGAGGTGTGGCAGGAGCTTGAGCACATGCTCACGAAGACGTACCGCCACGAGTCCGGCCGCGATACCCGGATCCGAGCCACAATGATCGACTCGGGCTACCTGCAGGACCGCGTGTTCCGGTTCGTCCGCGGCAAGGAAGGCCGCGGCATCTACGCCTCGAAAGGCGCCGGCGCTCGGGTCCGGGAGGCGCTCCAGCGACTGAAGCGCCCGAACCGGTCCCGTGTGAAGCCGTGGACGATCAACACGCACAGCTTCAAGACGATCATCTTCCGCCGGGTGAAAATGACGGCCAACCACGAGGAGCCCGGCGGGCCCGGATATATGCATTTCTGTGGCCCGACGAAGACGGGCGCGGACGCGGAATACTTCGCTCAGTTCGGTGCGGAGACCCGCAAGAAGGTCCGCCAGGGCCGTCGCTTCGTCTACGCCTTCGTTCAGAACCGTGTCCGAAACGAGGCGATCGACCTCGAGGTCTACGCGCTCGCGGCACTCTATTCGCTCGGTGATCCGTTGGTGAAGCGCCTCGGCAAGTTGGCGGACAAACTTCGGGAGCCCGTGGAGGAGAAGCCGGAGGATCAAGAGGAAGAGCCGGCACCCACACCGAAACCACGCCGCAAGAAGAGCGGCTGGGCCTACGGGTACAAGTGAATACCGTGACTCTGGTCGAGATGCTGACACCGAGGCAGATCGAGGTGGTGCTTCTCATCGGCGGTGAGGGTCTCTCCTACAAGGCCGCGGCGGCCCGCATGGAAAACAAGATCACCAAGACGCGGGCAGGCCGTACTCCCCCGAAAATATCGCACCGCACCGTGCGTCAATACGCGCATAGGATCCGGGACATCATCGGCAGTGGCCTGAGCCCGGTCCGGGCGCTGACGGCTTTCTATTACGAGCACCGAGACGAGTTGGAGGCAGCATGACCGTGGCCTGTGTTCTCCGCTCCGGCAGTATCTACAACGCCATGTGGGTCGAGCGCTGATGCCCTGGCCCCAAGGAAGACCACAGCCGCCCGAAATGGTCGCCAAGAGAGTCGCCACGTTGCGGCACGCAGCGAGAGCGAGGTGTTCTCGTGATCTGTGGAGGTCGGGCATGGGCCAGGTCCCGGGGGACGTCCTACCGAGTGAGCTCGCGCTGGTTCCACAGTTGTCTGGGGTTTACGAGATCGTCAACACGCACAATGGAAAGCGGTACGTAAGGCGCTCCAAGGTTTCTCCCGGTCACTTTTGCCATTGGCTTAGACCGAGCGTTTCCACCTCGCTCGATCACCGTCACTACCGCCGTTTTGTTCCCTTTGTAGGCGCGACCCTTCCCCTTCGTCTTGCCGCCGATATAAGTCTCGTCGGCCTCTACGACGCCAGAGCCGTTCCCGTTACCATCGCCAAGCTTCCTGCCAAAGGCCGGATCGGCAAGGGCGAAGCGGACACGATGTAGCATGAACCAAGCAGTGCGGTACGTGACTCCTATGGTTCGCTCCAACTGCTTGGCGCTGAAACCCTTTTTGGATGAGCAGAGCAGATACCAGGCGATGAGCCACTTGTTGAGTGGGACCTTCGACCGCTCGAAAATCGTTCCCACCTTCACCGTGAATTTCTCGTGGCAGTCGCCACACTCGTACAGGCCGCCCCGAATCTTCTTCGCCTTATTTTGCAGCGATGGGGTAGATTTTCTCGGTGCCACCACAGTGGACGCAGCAAGGAGTTCGACGGCCGCGTGAGGTCGATGAGTGGATGGACGGCGGAGCTGCTGGGGGCGCCGGATGCGGAGTGGTTAGGGGTTGATGGAGAACGAGAGGGGGTAGCGTGAGCATCAAGGTCAAAGGACTGACTGAGGAAGAGAAGGCAGAGGTGCTAAAGAAGGTGGCCGAGCTTTTGGATATACCCAAAGTCGAGGTCCACATGGAGGCGGGAAGCCGCGAAAAGGTGGCACTCGAACCCAACGAATGGGAATACGACGGCTCGGTGACGCTGACGATTCGCGTTCCACCGGACAGCATTGAAATCCAGCGTCCACCGAGTGAAATGGAGGAACTGCGACAGTTGAACCGGGATATCGCCTGGGGCTTGGGGGAGTACGTCCCACCGGAGGACGAATGAACAAACTCTACTACGGCGACAACCTCCACATCATGGCCAACATGGCCAAATATAGCGTGGATCTCATCTATCTCGATCCGCCGTTCAAGTCGGACCAAAACTACAACCTTCTCTACAAGACCCTCACGGGCAGGCCGGTCCCAGAGCAGGCCGAAGCCTTCTGCGATACATGGGACATGGACGCGGAGAAGGAGAAGCTCGCGAAGACCATGCCGATGCTCATGCGCGAGTACGGAGTGGAGGACTACTACGTAGAGTTTTGGCGCTTATGGATCAAGGCCCTTCGGCATACGCAGCCCCACCTTGTAGCGTACATGATCTACATGGTCGGGAGGATGCTACACATGAAGATCATCCTTAAGCCCACGGGCTCGATCTACCTCCACTGTGACCCTGCCGCCAGTCACTATATCAAGGTGATGATGGACGGGATTTTTGGGCATCGAAACTTTCGCAACGAGATCGTATGGCGACGGACGGGGGCACACGGACGGGCGAAGAAGTGGGGTCCGATTCACGACACACTACTCTTTTACACGGTCTCTGACAAATACACATGGAACCGGGTCTACGAAGATTACGACCCGGAGTATTTAGAGAAGTTCTATCGCTTCGAGGACGACCATGGACGGTATCGTCTCGTCACCCTGGACGGTCCTGGGGTCCGCACCGGGAGTTCGGGTGAGCCGTGGCGGGGCGTAGACCCTACCGTAAAGGGGCGGCATTGGGAGGTGCCCCCGGACCGGGCGTTACCGGACTGGTTTGAACACCCCGAGGGGTACCCCGACATGACGGTTCAAGAGCGCCTAGACGTGCTAGATGAGCAGGGCATGATCTACTGGCCAAAGCGTGGATCTGTGCCGCAGCACATACGATACCTAATGGTCGCTGAGGGGAATCCCGTACAGGACATCATCTATGATATTCGGCCTGTGGGCTCACAATCGAAGAAGCGTCTCGGCTTCCCGACCCAAAAGCCCATGGCACTGCTAGATCGCGTCATCCGTGCGTCTAGCAACGAAGGGGATGTTGTTTTTGACCCCTTTTGTGGATGCGGTACCACGATCTACGCGGCCCACGAGGCCAATCGCCAGTGGATCGGGTGCGACGTTGCTATTCTCGCGGTCCGGCTCGTAGAGGACCAACTGGAGGACCGCTACGGGCTCATCAAGGACGAGCACTACGAAGAGCACGGTATCCCGAATAGTGTGGAATCCGCCAAGGCCCTATGGGACGACGACCCGTTTCAGTTCGAGCATTGGGCCGCCGAATATGTGGATGGTTTTCCGACCAAGAAGACCGGAGACAAGGGCATAGATGGCAGGATCTATTTCGAGCTAGATGACGAGCTGGGCGTCATGGTTTTGTCTGTGAAGGGGGGCACCGTTCGGCCAACGGATATTCGCGATCTTCGGGGTGTGCTGGCTGACGATCCAGACGCGGCACTCGGGGGCTTCATCACAATGCGGGAGCCGTCGAAGAAGATGAGGGAAGCTGCGGCGGAAGCCGGGATGTGGGAATACCTGGGTGTGGACTATCCGCGAATCCAGATCCTAACGATCAAAGAAATTGTGGAGGAGAAAAGGCGATTTCAGACGCCCACGAAGATCGGAACCAAGGCAAAGGGTGAACAGATCAGGCTACCCGTATGAAGCACCCTAAAAGTCCAAAAGCGTATAATCGCGACAGGGGTTTGGTCGGCGATGCGATCCCACCGCCGTAGTAGGGTGATCGTTGGGGCGATGGCCGAGGTTGGCGTTACGGCAGAAGAGGCAGTGTGGAATATCCAGTACAACCACCACGTCATCTTCGGGGGAGGACCGGCGTGAGCGACTACGCAATTCTTACCTTCGCTGTCCGTGGGCTACCGGAAGGGTTCTCACGTCCGGTTGAGATCGTGCATGAAATGGACGGGATTCTAGTCGGCAACCGTCCGTGTTCTCCAGTTAAAATGAGCCAAGAGACGTGGGATCAGGCGAAGGAAACCGCTGCGAATGAGCCGGAAGCGCCTCATTTAACCCCCTCCGCTCGCCACCCCTACGAAAGCGTAACCCTTACGCTTTCGCGGATTACGAAATTTCCGACAGTCATATACACTCCCTAGTGGATAGCAGGTACCGATACCACTAGGGGGAGTCCTCGTGTTTGGCTAAGGCGATCCCGACGACAGAGCCGCTGACGTTCATCGCTGGCGACGCATGGAAGTGGGACAAGTCGTTCGGCGACTTCCCGGCGTCGGATGGCTGGCAGCTCTCGTACTACTTCCGCGGCGAGCAGGACTACGACGCCGACTGGGCGAGCGAAGTCACCGCCAACGGCGACGGCTTCGAGATTCGCATCCTTATCGCCAACACCGACCTGATCCCCGGCCCCTACCGCCTCTACGCTGTCGTAACGGACGGCACCGACACCCACACCCCGGTGGAGCTCCGGATCAACGTGCTCGCGAACCCGGCGAGCGCGATCAACTCCCCGAGCTTCTACCAGGTCCAACTCGACGCCATCGAAACCGCGATCGCCGGCAAGGCGCTCACTCCGGAACAGAAGCGGGTGCGGATCAACGGCCGCGAAGTCGAGTGGTGGGACCACACCGAGCTTGAGAAGTGGCGGGCCCACTACAAGCTGATGGTCGAGATCCGGCGCAACCCTCACGCGCGCCTGCAGCATGGGGCCCGGTTTGTCGGGGCGTGACATGCTCCGGATGTGGCCCGAGGCGCTCCAAGCGCTCGGCATTCTTGCCGGCTGGGCCTCGATCACTTGGGGTGTGGCGTCTCTTCTCGTGTGGCAGGTCTGGCCGATCTCGGGTGGGGTCTTCGTCCTTTCCGTCGTCGGGTGGAAGCACATGACGACGCTCTTCGGTGAAGGGCTCTATGTGCTGACTCGCAAAACGGGTAGGCGCTGATGGCCAACCCCTTCGCCAGAGCTGCCCGGATGCAGACGGGGTGGCACGCGTCGTTCGCCGGCGCGAGCACGTCCCGGCTCTTCTACGACTGGGCGGTGCGAGCGATCAGCCCGGACCGCGAGATCCAGTACGCGCTCAGGCCGTTGCGCTCCCGAGCTAGGGACCTCGTCCGCAATAACCCCTTCGCCACGGGCATCGTCGAGGCGTTCGCGGACAACGTCGTGGGTTGGGAAGGCATTCGCATCAAGCCCAACGTGAGAGATCGTGTCACGGGTAAACTCGCCCGCCCAGTGAACCTCGAGATCGCGCGGGCTTGGTTGGGCTGGGGCGTGTGCGAGTGCGCGAGTGCAGACGGTATGGAGTCGTGGTTGGAGCTCCAGCGCCTGCTCGTGAAAACCTACGTGACGGACGGCGAGGTCTTCATCCGCGAGCGGAAGGGCTTCGACAACCCGTACGGCTACGCGCTCGAGTTGCTCGACGCGGATCTCCTGGACGAGGGGTTCAATCGGCCTCCAGACCAAGATGGTGTCGAGATCCGCATGGGCGTCGAGGTGAATCGGTCAGGGCGGCCGCTCGCCTATCACTTCCATGATCGCCACCCGTCCGACATTGGCGGTATTCCCGAGCGTAAACGCATCCCGGCCAAGGAGATCATCCACTTCTTCACCCGGTACCGGCCGGGACAGACGCGAGGATACTCGCTCTTCGCTTCGGTGCTCACGACGCTCAAGATGGTCGACGGCCTGACGGAGGCGGAGCTCGTGGCCAGCCGGATGGCCGCGGCGAAGATGGGCTTTATCACGAACGACAGCCCGGAAGCCATCGCCGCTTATGCGGAACGCCTGAGCATCCAGAACGACGACCTCGAGGGCGAGCTTGAGCCCCGCGACATGGAGGTAGCACCTGGGGTTATCGAGGAGCTGATGCCCGGGCAGGGGTTCGAGGATTTCGATCCCACGCACCCCAATACCGCGTTCGAGGCGTTCCTCAAGGTCATGCTCCGGGGCGTGGCCCGTGGATTCGGCATGTCCTATCTGACGCTGACGGGCGACGTGGCAGAGGCCAACTACTCGTCGATGCGGGCCGGGCTCATACCCGAACGGGACCACTGGCGCATCCTGCAAACCGTCCTCGCTGGAAGGGTCCACCGACGCATATACGCCGGGTGGCTCGGGATGTCGATCCTCAGCAAGGCGGTGGCACTGCCGACCTCCGTCCCCTCGGACTACCTGGCGCACAAGTGGCGTCCACGGGGCTGGAAATGGGTCGATCCGCTCAAGGATCTCCTGGCCCTCGAGCTTGCGGTCTCACTTGGCGTCGATAGCCGCTCGAACGGTGCTGCACAACAGGGCCACGACTTCGAGGCCGTCGTCGACGAGTTGGCGGACGAGCAGGAATACGCCGACGAACGTGACGTGGACGTGAGCGGCCTCAAGTCGGAACGCCACGAAAACCAATCGGAAGACAATGACACCGGGAACGGAAGCCGAAACGGCCGCCTCGTCTCCCGCGTTCGCGCACTTATGACGGATGCGAGTCGCAATGGCGAAGATTGACCGGATCCTGCGGGCAGTGGAGTCCACACGTTGGGCCATCATGCCCGAGAAGCTCGTGGTAATCGGGGAAGTGTTGAGTGCTCGCGCGGAGGCCGGCGCGTTCCCGAACGCCGAAGAGATTCAGGCAGTGGAAGCTCGCCAACACGGCAAGGTCGTGTCCGGCGGCGGGGGCATCGCAGTGCTCCCGCTTTACGGGACGCTCGCGCGGCGGATGGGGATGCTCGAAGCGATGAGCGGCGGCACTTCCGTCGAAACGTTCTCGCAGAACTTCGCGGAACTCGTCTCTGACGATTCGATCTCAGATATCGTCATCGTGGTCGACTCCCCCGGGGGGTCGGTCTACGGGATCGATGAACTCGCAAGTCAGATTTTCGAGGCCCGCTCGAAGAAGCGCATCATCGCAATAGCCGACTCTTTGATGGCGAGCGCAGCCTACTACATCGGCTCGGCCGCGACGGAACTCGTCGTCACGCCCTCCGGTGAAGTCGGTTCGATCGGCGTGTACTCGATCCATTTCGACTTGAGCGAGCACCTCGAGGACGACGGCATCAATGTTTCGATCATCAAGGCGGGGGATCGGAAGGCTGAGGGCAATCCGTATGAGGCGTTGGGCGAAGACGCCGCAGCCCACATGCAACTCCTGATCGACCAATACTACCGGAAGTTCCTGAATGCGGTCGCGCGGGGACGGGGCGTGAGTGTCGCCACAGTCGAGGAGGATTTCGGACAGGGCCTCACGTTCACCGCGGAGTTGGCGCTTGAGCGCAACATGGTTGATCGCATCGCCACGCTCGACGATGTGCTCGCCGATCTGACACAGGGATCCCAGACCCAGAAGAAGCGCGTGGGCGAAGAGATCCGGCCTGCGTTGGCGGTCGCCTCGGAGAGCCACCCTTCCCTGGCCGAATTCGGAGCCACCTCCGTCGGCACCATAGGGGAGACAGCAAGAGAACTGACGGACACCCTACGGAAAATGGCCAAGGGCGTCCGTATCGATGTGAGCAAAGAAGACACCGACGCCGCAACGGGGCACGCGGCCGAGGAAATCGAGAGCGCCCCGACAAAACCGGCCCACGTGGCCAAGGAGGACCCCATGTCCGATAAGGACACGGCGGCCCACTCCGCAGAGGCGGGGGCCATAGAGGACGCAGTCTCTGAGGCGCGAGCCGAAGCGAGGGCGGCTGAAGAGGTGCGGACCCGTGAGCTCACCGGCGTGGCCCGTGACTTCAGTGTCGACGAAACCACCCTCGATGGGTGGCTGAAGGACAGCGTGTCCGTCGATGCCGCGAAGGCGCAGGTGCTTGAAGGGTTCCGTGACGCCGATGGACGGGTCCCGGCGATTCGGGTCGGAGACGATCGTGAGTCGCTGGAGCCATACGGCAGCTTTGGGGAGCAGCTCCAAGCGATCGCGGTGGCTGCGAAAAACCCCGAACTCACCGACAAGAAGCTCTTCGGGTTGAACGACGCGTACGCCCGTGCTGCGGCTGCCACTGGTGCTTCGGCCGCCGTGCCGTCCGATGGAGGGTTCGTCATCCAGCCCACGTTCGCGGAAGGCATCACCTCGAAGATGTGGGAGGAAGGACGGGTGCTCTCACGCACCAACCGCGTCCCCATCGGCGAGAACTCCAACCAGCTCGTCCGGAACATGATCAAGGAAGCCAGCCGCAAGGACGGCAGCCGGTACGGTGGCGTTCGGGTCTACCGGCGAGACGAGGCAGACACGGTCACGGCCAGCAAGCAGAAGCTGGCGCAGCAGCGGATCGTGTTGGAGGGGCTCATGGCAGTGTTCTACGCGACCGAGGAGATCATGCAGGACGCCGTCGCTCTGACAGCCGAAGCAGAGACGGGGTTCCGTAAGGAGCTCACGTTCGTGGCCGAGAACGAAATCTTCCGGGGGACGGGCGCCGGGCAGTGTCTTGGGTTCTTGAACTCGAACGCAGTCCTGGAAGTCGCCAAGGAGTCGGCACAAGTGGCCCTCACGGTCAACGCCACCAACGTGGCGAAGATGATGTCTCGGTTACCCGCCGGTTCGTTCCCGACGGCCGCGTGGTTCATCCACTCGAGCGTGATCCCGCAGCTCGTGCTGATGACGATAGCCAATCAGCCGGTCTTCTTGCCTGGCGGGAACCTCGTGGCTGCGCCGTTCGGGACTCTGTTCGGGATGCCCGTCATGCCGGTCGAGTACTGTGCGACCGCCGGCACGGTCGGGGACATCATCCTCGCCGATCTCCAGCAGTACACCACGATCGACAAGCGTGGTGCCACCTGGCAGGAGTCGATCCATGTCCGGTTCCTCTACGACGAGAACACGTTCAAGCTGACCTATCGGTTCAACGGGCAGCCGGACTGGGAGGACAAGGTCGCGGAGTTCCAGGGCTTCGACAGCCTCTCACCGTTCATCACGCTCGCCGCGCGGGCGTAGGGAAACCCGGACGCTGGGGAGGGCGCCTGAAGCTGGGGGCCCTCCCCAGGCGGGACACCAGAATGGAAGACACTAACGGACCCGAGAGCGGGCCGAGGAGCGCATCATGAAGGGCATCACGTTGGCCGAGATAGGCCACTTCGTAAACATCCTCCCGCCGATCGACATCACCGGCGGGAAGACGGGCGACGTCTTCTCGATGGCGAAATACGCCCACGCCACGATTGTCATCCAGACCGGGGTGAGCGCTGCGGCGTTCACGAAGATCCTGCTCAACGAGTGCACAGACTTCGCGGGTGCCGGCGCCACCGCGATTCCGTTCTCTGTCTACAAGGAAGAGACGGCGGCTGGCGACACGCTCGGCGCTCGGACTGCGGTACTGGCTGCGGGGCTCACGCCCAACGCGGCCGACACCATCATGTACATCATCGAGTTGGACGCGTCGCAGCTCACCGCCGGCTCGCATTTCGTGCAGCTCTCGCTCACGAACACCACGAACTCGGTGATCGCGTCCGCGTTGGCGATCCTGACCGGAGCGAGGTATCCGGAGGAGCAG
Source organism: Longimicrobiales bacterium (assembly GCA_965249775.1). Taxonomy (GTDB): domain Bacteria; phylum Gemmatimonadota; class Gemmatimonadetes; order Longimicrobiales; family Gaopeijiaceae; genus UBA822. The sequence goes on along the minus strand of OZ252253.1, from coordinate 335,247 downwards.
AGCCCGACGGCGATCGTCTGAGGGGACTCCTGACCTTCGAACTGTGAATGGTGGAGTGGCGGGGGCAGAGGCCCCCGTCACTTCCCTTCCGCCGAACCGGAGAGACGAAGATGACGCGCGAAAACGTTTACCTCGAGGACGTGCATGGACCCTACGAGGGCCAAGTACGTCCCTATTCGCAGGTTGCGGCCCAGAACGCGATCGCGGCCGGGAGTGCGAAATACCCCGACCCAGATGGGTCTGAGGAAGTAACGGTGACTCCGATACCCGAGGAGTTCCCTGGTCGGGATGCACTTGAGGCCGCGGAGGTGACCACGATCGAGGGTGTTCCGAGACACCCGGACGACCTGGTCGCGATTCCCGGCATCGGGAAGGGCACGGCTGCCAAGATCCTCGAGGCGCTGGGCTGACGAAGCGTGGCCCTCCAGACCACTGCACAAGTCGAGGCCATGATCAAGGCCACGGGCGGTGACACCGTCGTGTTCGGCGGCGTCACGACCTACGGCCACGTCGACTACGGCGACGAAGAGATCCTCGAAGAGGGCCAGGTCGCGACGATCGCCCGGGTCCGCACGGTGCTCATCGCGACGGGGATCCTCTCCAGCATCGATCGAAGTGAGACGATCGTCGTGGACGGCACCACGTATGTGATCACGGATCACCGGACCGAGAACGACGGCCTGGAGACGCGGCTCTGGCTGGGGGATAACGCCTGATGGCCGACACGATCCGTGAAACCATCATGGCAGCCGTGGAGGCGGGGCTCGATGGGGCCGGGAAGCCGACCGGGCTCAACGTCCACCGTTTCAGGAATCGTGGGCTCGACAAGGACGACATGCCGGCGGTGGTCGCCTACCACCTAGGCGAGACCGTGGAGCTGGAGACACACGAGGCCGGCGGGACTGTCGAGCGCACGCTGATGATTCGGCTCGAGCACCGAGTCAAGACGTTGGTCGCCTCAACGGATCCACCTGATAAGACGCTTGATCCGCTGATCTCGTGGGGCACGAAGGCGCTCATGACCGACTCGGCTCTAGATGCCCTGATCACCAGCATCGAGGAAGTGGAAATCAACTGGGCGGCCTTCGAGGCGGACAGCCTGTACGGAGGTGCTGCTCAGGACTTCAAGATCGTGTACGCCACCGACTGGGACGACCAGGAAACGGCGGCATAAAGAGAGAGGACACTGAGCAATGACGAACAATCTGCCTTTTGAGCCGGGGTCGGTGAAAATCGACGACCTCGCACAACGGCTCGAGGACGTGGAAGACGAGGAGATCGTCCACGCTCTGCAACGCGCGGATACGCGGATAGGGGCTGCAGCCGTCTACGAGCGACGGATCGATGCGCTCAGGGAAGCGCAGGGCTCAGAGGAGGTCGCTCCCGAGTTGAGCACACCTGCGGAGGCGAGCGAGTCCGATGACCATGACGATGAGGATCGGGCGCGCGGTTACCGCATCACGAGCTGGGCCGGGCATCCGAACTACGAATGCCTCGATTGCCCGTTCAAACACTTGGACGAATCCAAGGTCATCAGGCATCGGGCTATTCACCCATAGGAGATAGGGACTCATGGCGAAGAGCAAGAATCTAGGCACCCAGCTACAGCTCGGCGACGGCGCAACGACCGAGGTATTCACCACGATCGCGCAGTTGTCGAAGATCGGCGGCATCGAACTTATGAGCGAGACGGAGGACACGACGGTTCACGACTCGACCGGCGGCTTCCGCGAGCACATCGAGACGGGCGTCAAGGCCTACGGCGATATCGCGTTCGAAGGTCTGTGGGACGAGGCCAACGCGACGCACGATGATGCGACCGGTCTGCGTTCGAAGGGCGAAGGCACGGGTGGCCCGCACAACTTCAAGATCATCTGGCCCGACGCGGGCACGACGACCGCGTCATTTGCGGCCTCGTTGGTGAACGTGAAGGTCGGCGATGCGCCGATCGACGGCGCACTTCCCATTTCTGGCACGCTGAAAATTTCCGGCGACGTCACCTGGAGCTGACGCTTCCAGGGTTAGGAGTTCAGGAGATTGACCGAAGCAATTCTACTGCCTGCTCCCGAGGCGAAGATCACACTTGACCGGGAGAGAACGCTTCGCTGCGACATGTACGCGTGGCGTCTGTTCAAGAAAGAAACGGGCGTCAGCCTTCTACGGGGGGAGCTCGGGGACAACGTAAACGAGGACACCATCGCTCCGTTGGTGTGGGCGTTCTTGGTTCACGAAGACGAGGCGCTCACGATCGACGCGGTCGCGAGAATGATCCACCCGGCGAATATGCCGGGCATCATGGAGGATCTCTTCGCCTTGATCGTCGCCTCCCACCCCAAGCAGCCGACGACCGCAGGCGAGGACCCTGAGGAGGGGGCGCAGGATGGTGATGACCCTTTGGCGGAGACGACCTAGAGCCCATCGACGAGGAGGGGCTGTGGGTCATTGCGCGAGCCGAGTTGGATCTCGGCCTGGAGGAATTCTGGAGGTCCTCGCCGCGCAATACCTTGCGCCTCCTCGAGCGCAAGCGGGCACTCACCGAGTTCGAGCGCACGCTGGACGATCTGCGCTTCGGCAAGGTGCTCGCTCTGATCGCCAACCTCTTCGCGAAGCGGCCGACGGGCTCAAAGGGATACGAGCCCAGTGACTTCTTCCCGAACCTCCCCGAGAGCAGGAAACGAGAGATGACGCCGGAGGAGATGCTCAGGGTGATGAAAGCGAACAGCGAAATCCTCAAGAGGCTCGGATAGTATGCCGCTCGGTGGACTGAAGAAGCTGCTGATCCGGATCGGTGCCGACACCACCGAACTCGACAAGAAGGTCACCGAGTCCTCCCGTAGGATTGAGAAGGTCGGTCAGCGCCTAGATCGCTTGGGGCGCAGCCTGTCGCTCAACGTCACAGCCCCGATCCTGGCTTTCGGGGGAGCGTCCGTAGCGAGCTCCATCCGGTTCGAGGACGCGATGGCCGGCGTGGCGAAGACGGTCGATGCGAGCGCCGAGACGATCACCGCCCTCGGCGATGAGTTCAAAGCTCTGTCCGAGCAGATTCCGGTCGCCGCGACGGAGCTCGCGAACATCGGCGAGGCGGCAGGTCAGCTCGGGATCGAGACGAGCAATATCCTCGGCTTCACACGCGTCATCGCCGATCTCGGCGTGGCCACCAACCTCACAAGCGAAGAAGCGGCCACGGATCTCGCGCGCCTGGCCAATATCACGGGTATGCCACAGGACGCGTTCGATCGGCTGGGCTCTACCGTCGTCGCGTTGGGCAACAATCTCGCCACGACAGAACGAGAAATCGTGGCGATGGGTCTGCGACTGGCCGGCGCGGGCACCCAGGTCGGGCTCACCGAAGATCAAATCCTCGCGCTGGCAGCAAGCCTGTCCTCGGTAGGCATCGAGGCGGAGTCCGGCGGTACCGCTCTGAGCAAGGTGATGGCCGAGATGGCGATCGCCGTCGGCGACGGCGGCGACAAGTTAGAGCAGTTCGCCCGGATCGCGGGCATGAGCGGCGCGGAGTTCGCCGAGTCATTCGAGACGGACGCGGCCGACGCGCTGGTCACGTTCGTCGAAGGGCTCGGACGTTTGTCAGACGAAGGGGTCAACGTCTTCCAGGTCCTCGAGTCCGTCGAATTCGGCAACGACCGGGTGCGCCGCGCGTTGCTGAGTGCGGCCGGCGCAGGCGACCTGATGCGCAAGAGCTTAGATCTCGGCAGCACGGCCTGGCAGGAGAATACCGCGCTCACGATCGAGGCCGAGAAAGCCTACGCGACGACCGGCAACCAGCTCAAGATCGCATGGAACCAAGTACGCAATATGGCCGCCGAGCTCGGCGATAACCTCACACCCGCTCTACTCGCGATGGTGGACGCCGCGAAGCCGGTGCTCGGGTTCCTGCGGGACATGATCAAGGGATTCGGCGAGTTGCCGAAGGGCGTCCAAGCAACCGCGTTCGCGTTCGTGGCACTCACGGCCGCGCTGGGCCCCGCGTTGGTTGCGATCGGGCGGATTACGATCGCGATCGGTGTGCTCACGGGAGCGGCCGCGCTCGGTGGCCTCAGCTCCATGCTGGCGGCGGGCGCTCCGATCATGGTGGGATTGGCCGCGGTCGCTGCCATGTTCCTGGTACTGAAAGGGCGAATCGACGACGCGACCCAAAGCCAGAAGGAATTCGCGTCGGCGACCTCCCAGGCCACCGAGGCCCAGGTCATCATGGCCACCGCCGAAGCGATCGGGCGGGAGGAGAAAGCTCTAAGATTATTAGCTACAGCGGAGCGGGCGCTGCTGGAGGCCATGACCGGTGACGTGGGGCAACGGGTGATCGCTTTTGAGCGCGTGCGCCTCCTCAGGGAGGATGCTGAGGAGGCGACTACCGAACTGCGGCGACTGGCCGCCGCGTTCAACGAGTTGCAATCCGCTACCGGCAGCGGTGCGGCCCCCACCGCTACCGGCAGCGGTGCGGCCCCCACGACGGGATTCGATTTTGGCTCACCCGATACCAGCAAACAAGAGGCACTCGCGAAGCAGCTCCAGGACCGGCTCGTCGCCATGACGAAGACCGCCGTCGACGATATGCAACTCGAATACGACCGGCTCGAGGCTCATATCATCGAAGTGGACGGCGCGATCTCCTCGGACTGGCAGACGGTCCTGGACGACATGCAGGACAAGATCGACACAGTCGGATTAGCTGAGGGATTCGACGAACAGATCGACGCGCTCCGGACGGTTGTGGAAGGCCTCGGAGACGAGTTCTCCAGTGCCTCGAGCAGTGCGGCCGCGTCCCTGGAAGCTCTCCGCGCTGACATCCTCGACACAAAGGGCGGAGCCGAGGACTTCAAAAAGGAGCTCGAGGCGATCAACGCACTCCTGAAAGGGCTGCCCACCGACGTGGACGTGAGCTTCATCGGCGCCCTGAAGGATCAGGCCAAGAGCATTATCGATCCCACCGCGATCGTCTCCAGTGCACTCGGCAACCTGTTCAGCGGTGGCATCTCGAGCATAGTGTCGGGTGTCATGGGTACGATCGGCGGCTTGTTCGGCCCGAGCGAGGAGGAGAAGGCCAACACCGAGGCGATCAAGAAGAACATGGAGGCAGCAAACCGGCTCGCCGACGGTATAGCCAACCTCTCCATTGAGACGGTGATCCAACCGTTAGACGCACTTCGGCAAGCGCTGATCGAAAACGCAAAAGTCCAGCAGAGAGAAATCGAACTTGTCCGGGCAGGCGCCATGTCGAAGGCCCAGCGGAGGCACGATATACAAACCGTCGAAGCCACATTCTTCGACGAGGCGCTCCGCAAGTTCGGCCTAACGATGGCCGACGTGATTGCGGCGGCTAAATCCTTGGGGATCGACTTCCAGGACCTCGGTCGGGATGGCGAGGCGTTGGGTATCGTACTCCAGAACATGAACACGTTCAGCCGCGATCTCAGCATTCTCCAGAAGCGGTTCGCGCTCTTGGACATCACGGACCCCATGGAGAAGTTCAACTTGGCGATGGGCTTCCTGGGCGACCAGGTGGGCGGCGTGTTTGGGGCGCTGTTAAAGGAGATCAAGCCCGAGAACTTCGACAAGTTCCTCGAGGAGATTTTCGCCGATCCATCCTTCATCCTGCAAATGCTTGATGACGATCTGACGTTCGAGCAGTTCCTGTCCGCTATCGGCGTGGCGGAAGGTGCCTTGGACGGTTTGGCGTCTGAGACCGAGAAGGCAACCGAGGCCATACGCAACGCGCCGTCCGGATTCAAGGTGGCGGCTGGGCGGTTCGGGGCTTCGGACCCGGTGGGTGGGGCTTCGGACCCGGTGGGTGGGGCTTCGGACCCGGTGGGTGGGCCCGGCTTTCCACCGACAGTGATCACCGAGCCCATCCCTCGCGATTTCCGCGACGACCTTTTCGCCCCTCGCGCCACGGAGAATCGCTTCGGGAGCGGCGGGACGACGTTCACGGTCGAGGGCGACATCATCCTGCAGGGCGTCGAGGATCCTCGCGACTTTCTGAGAAAGCTCGAGGACGAGGTCGAATGGCGGGCCCGTACGGGCGCGTCGGTCATACCGTCCAAGAATGAGATGCGCCGCTGATGGCCTTCCTGATCATCGCCAGCCAGACGATACCCGTACCGGTCCTCGAACCAGTAGCCCCTCGTGTTGAGATTGGGCACCGTGGACGGTCGTTCGACGGTTCCGCACGGTCGACGGTAAGAGCGCGCAAGGGAGAGTGGTCGATCGTGACGGCGTATATGACGACGGCCGCCGCTGACACGATCGTCACCGCCCTCGAGGGCACGCCTCCTCTTGCCGCTACGGGCGATCTGACGGGCGCCATCAATGTGCTCGTCGGCAATATCGAGAGAGCCTACAAGGGCGTCCTCGTCCGGCTGAGCTTCCTCGTGCAGGAGGCCTGAAGGTGCGAACCGTCACCGGCGGCGAGACGACCGTCCTGCAGAGCGCACACTACGGTACGTTCGCACGGGTCTTGGTCGAGGACGCCGACGGCACCTATCAGGATCTCACGAACCAGGACTCGATCGATTGGGTGCAGTCGGGCAGCATAGTTCAGTCTATCGACCAGATCGTGGCGACAGGCCAGTTCACTTTCTGGCGTTCACAGGAAGGCGGAAACTCTCTGGCGCCTCTCGATGAAGACTCAACGCTGAACCGGGATGCGCTGGACGCCTACGCTCCACTTATCGACGTAGGCCGCGGGATCCGGTGCGAATTCGCCACGGTCTCCATCGGGTCGAGCCCGATCGGCGGTGACTGGAAGCGCGTGTTCGACGGCGTGATCGACCAGTGGACGGTGGAAAACGACTTCGTGGGCGTCCAGGCCCGTGACGCGATCGGCGCCGAGATCGCGGATCGCTGGATCGAGGAAGAGTTCGAGTTCGGGACGTCGGAGGGCCGCGCGATCGAGGACGTCATGCAGGACATCCTCACTGAGTTCGGGACGCTCACGCTGTACACGCCGAGCTCCCCTGGTTTCTTGGTCACGACCTACAGGCAGCAACGGTCCTCACTCATGGACGCGCTTCAGCAGCTCGCCGCGCTCATCGGGTGGGTCGTGCAGCCGAGGTGGGACAACGGTACAAGCGCATTCCGCCTGACGTTCTACGATCCCGTCCGTGCGCCGGGCGGCACCGACTGGACGTGGGCGGCCGACCGCTATGAGGCGGTACCGGATTTCACGCTCTCTCGGTTGGATGTCCGAAACGCCATATCGCTCTGGTACACGGACGCGACCAACGTCCGGAGCCAGGTGACCGCCGAGGACGCCTCGTCGATCGCGAAATACAAACGTCAATGGATGGAGATCGAGGAGGCCGAGGACTCCCCGATCGACACGTCGGCCGAGGCGCAGGCGATGATCGACGACGCCCTGCTCGACCTGAAGGACCCTATTGCTGGCCAGGAAATCAAGACGATGTCCTTCTGGCCCATTCAGGTCAACGACTACTACCAGTTCACCGCCAACGACGTGCACTATACGGCGAACCAATCGTTCGGCGTGACTGGCTTCCGGCATGAATTCAGCGGTGGCCACGTCGACACGTTCATCCGGACGCGAGGTAGTCCGGCAGGGTTCATTAAGCCCTGGATCAAGCGGTCAGCCCCTGACCTCACGCCTGAAGAAAAGCGGTTCGCGCAGGGGCTGCATGAAGTTCGAGTGCTCCACGACACGCCGACGGATGGCAAGGTCACCGTGCGCTGGACCCGGGGCTCGAAGGTGTTCTCGGTCTGGGCATATACCACGACGCTCCCACAGCCGATTGACGACACGGACGATCCATGGCCAGACGATACCACGTTGCCCACGAAGGTATTGGAGCGCGGCACGGACGAAATAGAGCTCACGGTGCCCAGCGGGAACGAGGTGTTGTTCCTGCAGATCGAGCCTCGGGCCGACGACGGCGATGCTGGAAACCCGTTCCGTATCCAGATCGACCCGAAAGAACCTTCTGAGCTGATCCCCGAGATCATCGTCAAAGAGGTCCGCACCCTAGGCACCTCCGTCGTCACGATCGATGTCAGCGACTTGGCTCTGCGAGTCACCGCGATCGAGTACAAAATGCGTGAGGGCAAGGAAGGCGGTGACCCGCTGGACACTTCCTGGCAGACCGCCTGGACGTCCAGCGTGGGCACCATTGGGGTCGATACCGCGCTCCAGCGGGTGATCAACGTGCCGGTCGCGGCCGGGCTCGAAGGGGAGCTTCAGTGGCGGGTGCGCTTCGACGACATCGACGGCACCGAGCAGATCGTGGGCGACAGCTTCAAGGTCGTGAATCTTGAGGCCGCGAGCACCACGCTCATGATGACGTTCGCCGACATCCTGATGGGATCGGATACCACATCCTGGTCGATCAGCGACCTGGACGGATATATGCGTCCGAAGGGCCTTGCTTCACAGGGCTTCACGGGGACGATGAAGCTGCCGCCAGGGGTCACGGTGACCCGGATCACGATGGTCGGCTACCGCAACGGGACCAGCGATTTCTGCCAAGTCGGTTTCCGCAAAGTCACCACACTCCAGACGACGGCGACGACCATTATCGCGACCCTCACACATGACACGACGGGGTGGCAAGCAAAGACGGGCACGGTCTCTGAGCTGATCGCCGCCGACACGATATACTATTTCACGGTGACGTTGGACGCGCGCACGATCCAGACTCATGCTCGCTTCCGTGGCTTCAAAGTAGACTACGACAGGCCCTCTTACTCGAAGACGATTTAGGAGCAGCACATGCCCACCGTTCCCGAGACCCAGGCGTTTCTGACCGAACTGAAGACGCCCAGCGTACACACGAACGTCCGACTGAAGAAGTGGCTGAAGACGTCGGCCACGGTGGTGAAACTGCGTGGGCAGCAGATCGCCTTGGTCCGTGGGCTGCTGCAGGAAGCCGAGGGCGAGGAGCCGAGTGAAGTCATGGTCGGCAAGATGGAAACCTTGATGCAGCAGGTCGACGCACAGGCCCGGATACTGGACAACATCGCAAGGGAGCTTCGTGACCTTCGGGGCTCGCTCAAGGATGCCCAGGGGCTCGTCGGAGAACTGCGCGGCTTGGCCCAAGACGCCGGATACACACTCCCATGAGGCGCCCTTATGCCTGACCGGGTCGCCCCGAGCAACATCTGGGAGATCCCCAAGGACTCCCTGACGGCTGCGGTACGCGTCTACGAGCGGAAGGAGGCCGGACGCTACGGCTTCACGAAGATCGCCGCTGATCAGAACGCCACATTAGTCAAGGACACCGCGTCGGGCGACGTCTACTTCACCGACTCGGTTGTTGCCGGCTCGAAGATCTATCTGATACGGGGACGGCTCGCGATTCACGCGACGCCGCTCGTCTGAGGAGAACATAGGGAAATGGCACTGTACAGTCCGGGCGGCCTCAACCTAGCGGACACGACCGCGCCGTTGATCCTCGCGTTCGACAATACGGGGACGACCGACGTCGTCTTCGCGGTGTCTTCTTCCGGCGATCTCACGATCACGCCGGACGGTGGGGACGTCACGATCGCGGGCAACTTCGCCTCCTCGAAGGCGGGCGATGTTACGTGGACGATGGAGGACACGACCACGGGCGTAGCCGCCTCTACGCGAACGAACGGGATTCTCCAGGTGAAGGGCCGTGATGTAGCGGACGCTACGGTCGTCTTCCAGGACATCGTATTTAACAGTGCTGACGCGGCGGCGGGGGTCGAAGACGGCACCATGCTGTTTAGAAATATGGTGGCGGGGACTCTCACAACGGGGATAACGCTGGCAGGCATCGACGTAACTGTCGCGGGCACCCTAGCTGTTACGGGGACGAGCTCGTTCACGGGGGCGATAGGCATCGGCAAAGCAGCCGAGGCCACGCACCCGCTCACTATACTCAACGCCGGCACGAACACCTCGTTCAACATCGACAGCAGCAACGCCACACCCTTCGGTATGTATATCGACTTCAGCGCTGCCGCCCCGAACGACACCACCCAATACTTCTTACGAATGGACGATTCCGCTGGCCTCCAGGCGGTGATCTATTCGGACGGCTCGTATCAGGGCAGCGCGAACAGTTACGGCGGACTCTCCGACCGCAGACTCAAGCAGAACATCGTCGCCGCCGACTCGAATTGGGATCGCTACAAGCAACTGAAATGGTCCGACTTCCAGTTCATCGCGACCCCCGAGCAGGACCGCCACGGACTCATAGCCCAGGACGTGCTCGAGGTCTTCCCTGACTGTGTGTACGAGGACGGCCAGACCGGGATGTACGCGATCAACTATATGGGCATCGCCACCGAGACTGGCAAAGCCGTCCAAGAGTGCCAGGTCCGCATCGAAGAGGCCGAATCCCGTGAGGACCGCCTCGAGGGGTGCGTGCGCCACTTAGTCGACGTAAACCCGAAATTCGAGGGCCGCGACGACGCCCTCGCACTCCTGGAGGCAGCGTAACCATGGAACTGAAACTCACCAACGACGAACTGCTCGAGCTGCACCAGGGTTGTCGCGAATTGCTGGCCGTGGACGACCTAGAGACGCTGTTCTCGTTCCGGGTCTCCAGCATCCTTGAGGTGCTCACCCCAAAAGTGAAGGCCTACAACACCACACGGGGGAAGCTCGACCGGCGGTACGCCACGATCGACATCGTGGAGGACGGTGAGGTCGTGGGGAAGCGGCCCAAGGAAGACGAGCGCGAAGAGTACAATACCAAAACCCGGACCCTCTTGGACGCCGGCGTCGAGGTGAAGGTGCCGTCCATCCGGATGTCAGCGATCTATCAGATGCGCGAAGACGAGGGCCTCGAGATTCCCGCTTCCACGATTCACAACGTCCATCGCATTATCCAGCACGACATGGAGCTGGACGATGACGACGCGCCCGAGAAGGTCGAGGCGACCGCGGAGCCTGAGAAGCCGAAGAAGCGGACCCGAGCCGAGCGGGTGAAGGCCGAGAACGGAGTCGCGGATGCGGCCGCAGCTCCGGCGCCGAGCTGAGGGGATAACACACACCGGAGGATTCTAGAATGGCACTCGACAAAGTAGTGATCGCGAACCCGGTCATCGACATCCTCATGGTGGCCGGCTGATGGAATCCGTTTCGACTGACATGGCCCTCCAGGTTGGCGGCCTAATCGTGTCCGCCGCGATTCTCGTGGCCGGCATCAAATTCGCCGTGAACGGGCTGCGAGGAGACGTCTCCGAGATCAAGGGCGACATGAAAACGTTGCTCGCGTCCGACGCCAAACAGAATGAACGGCTGGCCAAGGTCGAAACGGAAGCGGACGCAAAATCGGGCTGGATCCGCCGAATTGAGGAGGGCCTGAAGGAACTCCGTGGGATCATCGAGCGCCGGGGCGAGCCCCGATGAACGGCTGGGCGCGCAACTCCCGGTTCTGGAAGATCAGCCCTTGGGTGGTCCTGCTGTCCGCCGCCCTCGCAATCTACTTCGACGACCCCACCACGTTCATCGCGGTTGCTGCCCCGTGGGTCTCGGTCGCAGGCGGTAAGAGCATCGTGAGCACGTACCGGGGAACCGAGCCCGTGGACTACTTCCCCACCGGCCGCGCGGACTACGACCTATGAGCGGATTCGCGCAGGCCCTGTTGGGGTCAGGCGGCGGGTCGGGCGCGCTGGACCGCTTCATCCAGCGGAAGGCCACGCCTGTGATACCAGTGCCGGAGGCTGTCGTAGGTTCAGCCCGAGGTGGCGTGCGAGTTCCTTCAGAACGAAGGCCCTTCCTCCCCAATGCCGGCGGGGTTCACTAGATGTCTGGATTCCTTCAGGCGCTCCCGGTCATCCTGAGATTCGAGGGTGGCTACGCTAACGATCCCGACGATCCTGGTGGCGCTACGATGAAAGGAATTACGCAGAAGACGTACGACGCTTGGCGGAAATCGAAAGGGCTGCCCAACAAGGCGGTGCGCGGCATCTCCGATGCGGAAGTTGAGACAGTCTATCACGAGCGATATTGGGTTGCCGGCAAGTGCGATGCGCTGCCCTGGCCCGTGTCTCTAGTGCACTGCGACGCCTGCGTGAACCACGGGCCAAGGAACGCCGCGAAGCTGCTCCAGCGGGCCGCAGGCGTCGCTGACGATGGTGTTATCGGTCCGATGACCCTCGCTGCGGTCGAGGCCCTACATCCGGACGCACTGGTCAACCTTATGCTCTGGAAACGGCTCGAATTCTACGAGGCGATCGCACGCCGGCGGACTGCATCCCGGAAGTTTCTGCTCGCTTGGCTGTCCCGGGTCAATCACCTGCGGAGGATGATCTGACCATGGTCCGTTCCGCCCTCCTGAACCTCGTGGCTGCACTCACGGCGACTGTTGTGATGTTGGGGGTCGTACTCTGCTTCCTGCTCTGGAAGCCGGCAAAACGATGAGAGCCCCGACGCGCCCCGAGCTCGTCCTGGCGGTACTGTGCATCGTCGCAGCTCTGCTGGTCCGGGCTGCCTGGGGCTCCGAGGCCAGGAAGGAAGCGGAACTCGAGTTGCAGCAGGCCGAGACGGTCGAGTTGGAGGCCGAGTTGGCAACAGCCCGCGAGGAGACGGACGAACTCCGCAGGGAGAAGCAGGAAGGCGACCAAGCGGCTGCGGACTCTCTCGCGACACTGAGCATTGCGGTCGAGGACGCCGAACTCCGTGCCTACGCGCTCGCGACCGCTAGCCGCGAAGCCTTCGAAGGCATCCTTGATGCCGTGCCCGATTCGCTTCCGGAGCTCCGTGCGCAGGTCGAGCGTCGAGAAGAGCTGCACCAAGCCGAAGTGGCGGTGCTTCGTGAAATCATTGGCGCAGAGCGAGACGCGGCTGGTGTGCTGCGCGGGCAGCTCACAACCGCCAACGCACTGATTCGCGGCCAGGACATCGAGCTGGAAACGGGACGCGCGCTGATCGAGTCGCAGGGGGAACAGATCGCGATCCTTGAGGACCTCCGGAGCCCCGGGATCGGGACACGCGAGGCCGTGAGCCTCAGTGTCAACGCCTTCTTCATCTCTAGGGAGGCCCTCGGAGCCAGTACGCTCGAGGGGCTCATCGCCGCCGGCGCGACGTTCGTGGTCGTGAAGGGCGGGTCCATGCTGCTCGACTGGATCTTCTGATGCCTCGTAAGACGTGGAATGATAAGGCTGATTTGATCGCAAGGAACTGATTGAAGGCTCCCCCTACGGATTCCCGTGGCAAGAGGAAGCTCATGCTGGAAACTGGTCGGGCGCTGTTCTTTAGGGATAACCTTGGCGTACTCCATTCCGCCGGACCCGGACGCAGAGACCGAGGACCAGGAACCGCGCCGCGTAGTTGGTGGAGCCGAGTCTACTTCTCGATAGTCTCCAACAGCCCTACGACTTCGTCCATCGTCCAAACATGGTCCGCAACCCCAGCCGCCATCGCGGGCGTCTTGTGGATGCCGCCGTGCGCCGTAGGTGAGGCGTTTGCCGTCCGCGCCCTGAATCGCAATAGCGGTGTGGCCTTCGTCCGTCATGTCACGACTAGGTGGTCGTCGTACAACCGGTCGGCGATCGGAACGTGTCTGTCGTACCATCGAGCATCGCCCACCTTCGAACCGCCGACTAATAGGACCGCGACCCCTCACAGATCGATCTCCGCGTCGGGATCATCGGCAGCGAACGCGCTCATCCACGCGAGACCCAGGTCCCGGGATCGGTAGTTGCCATATGCGGCCTTCTCGTCTCGTTCGACGATGGGGAAAGTTGAGTAGATGTAGCGAATGTCATCCCGGTCCGTCACGCCATACAGGTGGAAGTAGAGCGCGTCCAGCTTGGCGCGCAGGTGGAGGCGGCGGTCGTCGTCCCAGCGGAAGGGCGGCAGGACTTCGCCGCCCTCATCCACATGGCCCATGTCGCGGGCGAACGGCGCCATGTCGTGCGCCGTGTAGGTGAGTTCGAGCACGGTCTCGCGGACGATTTCCTCCGCCGTTTTGGGTCCGAAGCTCACGGCTTCATACTGCTCCGGAGGGACGACGGGCAGCTGCTCCACGATATACCAGTTGAGGTTCGTGCTGTGCACCTTTCGCCGAACCACGAAATCAAGGACGTGGGCCCCGAGATTGGCCAGGAGCAGGGCTCTCTTGCAGGGATCACTGTCTGCCTCCGGGAAGAGCGCTGGCACCTTGTTCCCGAGGCCCACCGCAGGCACGGCCGCGGCAATCATGGTCCTCGCGTCCGTGGCACGGGCGATGTCACGGAAGGCAATGGTCCAACCGAGATTGCCTAGGAAGAATATCTCCTTCCGCGGTACCCAGTATTGCGGAGTTGGAACAAAGGCCGGATCGGCCTTGCGTTCGGCGCCGACCTCGCCGCTCAATGCAGGATTGTGGAGGTTCTCCTCGTTCACCTGAACCGAGGCGGCTCGGTGGTCGAACTGGTGGATCATGCGACCCACATAGAGCGGCACCCACTCCCCGGATGGGCTATCGAAACGATTCCCCCCGACTGGCCAAGCGCCTTCCCTCTCCTCCAACTCCGAACGCGTGCGAAATAGGCCGGAGTCGTTGGTCATGTGGAACATCGTCGAGTATTTCACCGGCCACGTCTTCACTTCACCACCTGACGAGCGGTCGACCAGTACCGGCAGGCGGTCGTAGATCGCCGTTGTGAGTTCCGCGTCGCGGCGCGAGCGGAAGATGGGGGCCGTGCCGGTGTTCGGATTGACCCGGGCGAAGTCCGCCGACGAGAGGGAAAGGCACCTTTCCTGGTCTTCGAGTTCCGACACGTCCTGCAGAAAGAAGGCGCAGCGAACAGGTTCCTTCAGCGGCAGTGGACTGGCGATGAACGCGCAGAATTTCTGACGGCTGTCCACGTCGGGGAAGAAAGGCGGCGCATCGTAGCGCGTCCGCCGGTTCTCGAAGTCGTACAGGGCCTTGAGTCTGCCTTCGGTGGCCACGCTCTTGAAGAACGGGGCCGCCATCTTGTCCGACGCGATGCCGGACGGCACGAGCAGCCCGACCATGCCGTCGGGCTTGACGAGCGTCATGGCCCGTTCGACGAACAGCGAATAGAGGTTGAGGTCGCCCCGCGCCAGCAGCGGATAGTCTCCCGATGTCCGGGCAACCCGGGCGGCCGCCGCCGCCCGCTCGCTTGCCAGCCGGAAATCCCGAGCGAGCGGATCTCCCGCTTTGTCGAGCTCGGCAATCATGCGCTTGCGATCATCGGCACGAGCCGTCGCGATCTCTCGGCGACGTGCTGCGAACCATTCGACCTGTTGCAGCTTCATCCGGTCCCAGGGCGGATTGCCGATCACCGCGTCGAAGCCGCCCGTCAACTCCTTGGCTTCCCAATCCGACCACACGCCCGGGAAGGCAACCTGCCAGTTCAGGAATCGCTCGCTGGAGGCGAGTTCCAGGGCAGTCGTCAGAATGCGGTCGGCCTCTGCCGAGCCGGACTGCCCCCTCTGGGCGATGTCGATCGGATTGCCGGCCGTACCCTGTAGCCAATTGAGATACGCAGCCTTGACCTCATGTCTTTGAAGACCCAACCAGTCGAACGCGTGAAGCAGCGACATGAAGGCATCCAAGGGAGCGGTCATCTCCGAGATTTCGGCGAATATTTCGGCGGAGCGGTGCGCTTCGGCGATCTCGGCATCCGTCAGCCCCTCGATGATCTGCATGGGCGCCGCCGCTCGCGTGGCCCGTTCGAGCGGTCCCCTCAGGAAGAGACTGCTCTTTTCTTCCATCCTGTGGACGGCGGGCTGCACCCAGGTGCCGAACAGGCTGTCGCCGCAGCGCAGGTGATGATCCAGAAAGCTGAGCGGCGCTCCGACGGTGAAGGTGTGGAGCCACAGCGAAACCTTGGTCAACTCCACCGCCATCGGATTCTTGTCCACGCCGTAGACACAGCGCTTGAGCACCATGCGGCGGATGATGTGCCGGTCGTCGAGCTGCGCCGGATCGAACGTCCAGCCACGGTCCTCGGCGTTGGCCATGATCGTGTTGCGGATCCCGTCAATCCGCTCCACCAATGGCGAGAGGTATCCGTCTATGATCGCTTCCGCCTCGGCCATGGCCTCGATGACTCGGTCGGCGAGGTAGTCCACGAGGTTGACCAGGAAGTGTCCAGAACCCATCGCGGGATCGCAGACCTTCAGCTCGAGCAGTTTCTCCGCCGGATCGAGCCGTTTCAGACGGCCCATTCGGCGATCTTCCGGAACTTGGCTTGAAGCGAGATCCGATGCCTCGGTGTCGAAACCCTCCATCCGCGAAGCCGCGAGCGGCTCGACCGTCTCCCGTATGATCAGATCGACCAGATCGTCGGGCGTGTAGTAGCTGCCCGAGTCCTTGCGGGCCAACACGTTCGGACGGACAACGATGTCCTCACCCTCGCGAACGACCTCTCGTTCAAGCAGCCGCTCATAGATCGAGCCGAGTTGCTGAACGCCGAGATCCCGGTAGTTGATGTAGCGACGGCCTCGGGGTGTCTCCTCGAATGACAGGGCGTCAATCACGTCGGCCATCACCGCGTCGCCCAGCCGAACACGCGAGAGCAACGGTGTGCGCTCGCGGTCGAACAGCCCGCCGTTGTAGGGCGGCAGGCCGATCGAGGCATCGCCCTGGTCGATGGCGCGGCAGAGATCGTCGAACGCCGACCAGTACCGAGCCACGGCGGCCGAGAACACGTCGCCCTGATCCTTGCGGCGGCCGATGTCGCCGCGCACCCGCACCCGGAGTGCGTAGTCGTCGTAGCGGCTGTCGCGGACCGGCAGGAGATCACGGTCTTCGGCGTAGAGCACGAACAGGAGCCTATACAGCAGGACGAACGCCGCGTCGCGCACTTCGGGCAACGGGGCCTCGGGATCTGCCTTGGCGAGTCCCCGGACAAGGTCCGGGAAAACCTGCTCGAAGACCAGCGCCGACAGGCTGCTGGCGACCCGTTCCTGATAGTAGCGGCCCACATCGATCGCCCGTTCGTGAAAGGTCCGCCCGTCCGCCGCACCGGGAAGGAAGGCATCTGGCCGGAACATCAGCGCGAACGCCTTCAGCCAATGTCTTCGGGTGTCGGCCGGATCGGCCGCGCCGCCGCTGCCGCCCGTAGCACCAAAAACCGCGGCGAGATCGATCTCGAAGAACTGTTCGGAGACCGAACGCGCGCCGGCGTAATAGAGGCGCCAGTGGGCACCGTTTGTCAGAATTCCCCACCGAAGCTTGCCGGTGGTCAGGTCGTCGACGCGGCGGAGGTAACGCAGCATCTGCGTCGAGGGCGCGGACTCCTCGCCCTGCCGACCGGACCGCCGGTCGAGGGGTCGAAGCCATCGTTTCGACTCCACGACGGCAAGGCCGTGCTCGTAGCGCCTCCACTCCTCGGCGAAGCGGTTGGCCCGGTCCTTCGCGGCGCCGTCCGCGAAAAGCAATCCGTCCGGCACGTCTTCCCGTCCGCGAGGGGAGAGGTTCTGCTGCCTGAGGCTAGATGTCCAGCCGAGGTGCGCCAGCACCGGCCAGATCAGATCATCCTCCGTCTGGCTCTCGTTGGGCGACAGATCCATGGGGAAGCTCCCGAACAGGCCACGCAGCGCGGCCTCAAGATCCCCGAGAGCCGCTTCGGCCAAGTCCGGCCAATCGGGAAGCTCCGTGATCGCTTGGCTTAGGAAGTCCTCCGCGAAGAGACTCCCTTGGAAGGGCCAACCCATCGTCATCCGCGACCTTTCTGGCGTGTTAGTGGAAGCGCCCTAGGCACTGTTTTAGGAGCGTGGGTCGGTTGGTTTGGCGAGGAACTGTCTGATCCACCTCGCCGAGTATATGGTTCTCGTTCTCCGGGTTGTCGAAGATGAAACAAGCGAGGCGCAAGTGGGCAGTGGTACAGTTTGAAACTTAGCTGCGCCGGGCCTTGACCACGGCAACCACTTCTCGGGCGGTGTCGTCCAGGTCACGCTTCACGTCTGATTCCCATAGACGAACAACTGCCCAGCCTTCGCACTCCAGGGCATTTGTTACTTGGGCATCGCGTTTGGTGTTTCGGTGGAACTTGTCGATCCAATAGGCTTTGTTCGGGGTCTTCATACGCTCGCGGACGGCTTCCACGCCCTTCTCACGCAGCAGCCGTCCGTGCCAATAGTCTCCGTCCACGAACACAGCAACCTTTTCGGTAGGGAATACGAAGTCTGGCTTGCCGGGAAGATGCTTCGCGTACTTCCTGTAGCGGTAACCCATGCGGTGAACAAGCTTCCGCAGGGCGGTCTCCGTGCGGTTCCCCCTGGACCGGATCGCCGACATGTTGCGGGCAATTTCTGCCGTGGACTTCGGGCGATACATCACGACGGATCGAACTTGCTGCGCAGCCACCTGTAGACGGTCTCTTGCTCTTTGATCCCGGCACGGCGCACTTGCGAGAGGAGCCATATCCCTCTTCTTCGCGCAGCTCGCGTAAGCGGCGGCTATACTGTACTGCGCCGCCCGACGCTTCTTGGATTTCGTGGGACTCGATTACCCTGCCGACGTTAGCGCGCAGGAAGCGCCGGATCCTCTCTTTGCCGCTAAGATTATCTTCGGTCACACGGCCACCCGCCCCGAATCACCGGCACCCATCGATTCGGCGAGACTCCGGCCAATGGCCTCGGCCACGGGTGGCGGGAACGCATTGCCTACCTGGCGGTAGGCGGCCGTCTTGCCCCCCATGAAAATCCAATCGTCGGGAAACTCTTGGATCCGTGCGGCCATTGCCACGGTCAGGCGAGGGTGCGCATCTGAAGGAAAGTCAGGTCCTGGAGGCTCGTCGGCGATGCCAAGCCCGTCCACTGCAAGCTCGGCCCATGCACGCCGGGCCCGCGTAGGTCCCAGGTCCGGCCCGCCGTGCTTCTTCGAGCCGCCCACCAGGGTAGGGGCAATGTCATTGGCACGTTTGGCCCAATCGCCTGCGCCCGACCATCCGTTGCTGGCCATAAGCTCGCGCAGGACCGCCCCTATTGGCTTGAACTGCCCGTTGCCTCTTGGCCAGGAGAACCTCGATAGATCGGCCTTCTTCAAGCCGAGCAGAATGAATCTCGGGCGCAGTTGCGGCACGCCGAATTCATTGGCGTTGAGGGTTCTCGATACCGTGGCGAAACCCAGCTTCGCCAGTCGGCGTTCTACCCATTCGCGGTAGGAATCGAACCGGGATGAGCCGAAACCGCGAACGTTTTCGATCATCACCGCACGCGGGCGGATTTCGGAGATGGCGGCCAAGGCTGCCGGGAACAAGTTCCGGTCGTCGTCTTCTCCTAGCTGCTTCCCGGCTATCGAAAACGGGGGGCATGGGAGACCTGCGGCTACTAGGTCCGCGCCCCGGTAGCTATCGCCACGGAACAAGCGGAGATCCATCTCCAGCGTGTTCCAGCCGGGACGGTTGGCGCGCAGCGTTTCGCAGCACCAGCGATCATCCTCGACGGTCGCCTCGTGGCCGAATCCCGAGCGCTCCAGGCCGAGTGCCTGCCCCCCCGCACCTGAGCAGAACTCAACTGACGAAAGGGCCATACACTCCTTTAGACGTTCTCGCTGGTAGCCGGATTCCTTGGACGCCCCCAAGGTAAGAACGAAGCGCGCGCGACGCTACGATCCGTTTTCCCGCTCCTCCAGGAGCTCTACTACCTCTTCCATCGTCCAAACACGGTCCGCAACGCCAGACATCGGTTACTATGGTCGGGTAACCAATAAACCGAGGGAGTGTAATGCCTGACGCGATCAGAGAAGTAACGGACCCCGAAGATGATCCGAAGACTGGTAAGTCAAGGGCGACGTCGGGAGTAAAGTTCCCGGGATTATGCACTTGTCAAAGGTTGGTGTCTGACATAAATTAGACACATGACAAAGGTAGCCACGAGTCCCGAGCCGACGCCCGACGACCTAAACCTCGTCGAAATTATGGAGCACTTCTCCACCGAAGAGAAGGCCCGTGCGTACCTGGAGTCCATCCGTTGGCCGGATGGTCCCGCCTGTCCGCATTGCGGTGGCTTAGAGAAAATCTACCCCATCAAAGCCAACCCCAAGAAGAAGATCCGTGCGGGCCTGTACGAGTGTGGAGACTGTCACGACCAGTTCACCGTTCAGGTGGGGACGATTTTTGAGAAGTCCAAGGTGCCGCTGAACAAGTGGCTCATCGCCTGGTATCTCATTTGCTCCAGCAAGAAGGGTTATCCTGCCGCGCAACTCCAGCGGGCGCTTGGTCTGGGCAGCTATCGGACCGCTTGGTTCATGCTGCACCGGATCCGCTTTGCTCTTGCTGATCCGTCGCTCGACACGAAGCTTGGGAATGGGAACGGCTCTGGTGTCGTAGAGGCCGACGAAACGTATATCGGCGGCAAGACGAAGGGGAAGGGTCGCGCCTACAAAGGGAACAAAACGGCGGTAGTGACGGTGATTGAGCGAGGCGGGAATGCTCGCTCTAGGCCGATGGCAAAGGTGACCGGGAAGAATCTTGGAGCGTACTTATCTAGGAACGTTGACGCGAGTGCAAGGCTCATGACGGACGAACATCCCGGATATAAGAAGCCGGGTAGGCTGTTCGCCACGCATGAAACCGTATGTCACAGCCGGGAAGAATATGTGCGTGGTGACGTGCACACGAATACCGCCGAAGGGTACTTCGCCAACTTGAAGCGCGGGCTCCACGGTATCTATCACCATGTCGGTAGCCACTACCTGGGCCAGTACCTTGCGGAGTTTGACTTCCGTTATAACACCCGCCACGACACTGACGGACAGCGCACGGTGGTGGGCCTCCGGAAAATCGAAGGCAAGAGGCTCATGCTGCGAAGGCCGAGCGCCGGAATGGCCTAAATCATGGTCACGGCTCAGAAACGCGCGGAGGCGCGTACCCGTTACTACACGCGGGAGGAATCTGCCCGCCTGGGGTGGGATGTTCGCCACCCTGCACGCGGTGGAACGTTCCTGGAGGAACAGGAGATAGTCGACTTCTTCCCAGAGTTGTCTGAGGCTCTTGGCAAGAAGAAGCCGGACTTCGCCAACCTCCTGAGCGGTCAATTGAGCGCGGTCATCGAGTGCAAAAACGACTGGCAAGAGACTAGCAGGGCCATCGGTGAAGCGCAGGAATACGCCGACGTAATCAGTGAGGTCAAGGGCTACGACGTGAGGCTGGCCGTGGGGGTCGCCGGTACGCCCGACAAGCGCGTCCGCGTGAAGTGCAGTTTCCGTCGCAATGGGAACTGGGTAGACCTGGAATCGCATGGTTACCCGCTGTCGCAGCTTCCCACTCCGGCCGAAGTACAGATCGCCTTAACCAACGGCGACGGCACAACCGACGTTCAACTTCCTGATGAGCGTGAGTTCTTCTCAGCGGCCACCAATATTAGCCGTATGCTGCGACTCGCCAAGATAGAGGAGGCTATCAGGCCAAAGGTCATCGGCGCGATAATCCTGGCGCTGTACCGTGGTGACTTCGCGATGGACCCGGACGTGGTAATTGAGAACATCAACACCAACATCAGGGCAGCGATCGATGGCTTCCAGGATGTTCCGACCAAGCGTAGGGGATTCCTCGCACAGACACTCGAACTGTCGACCGAAGCGGACCGGCTACGCCCGAAAGTGCAGGACGTGGTGCACCAACTGGAGCGCCTGAATGTCCGGAGCATCATGCGTAGCGGCGTCGACTTCTTGGGCCAATTTTACGAGACGTTCCTGCGCTACGGGCAGGACACGAAGAAGCTCGGGATTGTTTTCACTCCGAGGCACATAACCCGCTTCTGCGCCGATCTCATTGAGATCAGCCTTGGCCACACCGTCTACGATCCCGCGTGCGGGACGGGTGGATTCCTAGTCGCGGCCTATGACTCCATGATGCGCCAAGCTACCACGGACGCGGCGCGCAAACGGGTGAAGGAATCCCTTTTCGGTTACGACACGAACTCGACGGTTTGGTCCCTCGCGGTCCTCAATATGTTCTTCCGTGGTGATGGCAAGAGCCATATCATCTACGGAGACTGCTTCCAAGATGCACAGCACACGCCACAGGCCTACGACCGCGCGCTGCTCAACCCACCGTTCTCGCAGGAGGGGGAGCCCGAGACAGACTTCATTGACCACGCGCTCGACTCCGTAGCGCCCGGAGGACGTGTTGCGGTTGTGGTGAGGACCGGGGTGCTTGTAGACCCGGCACTCCGCAAGTGGCGCGCGGCCCTCGTGGCCGATCACCACGTAGAGGCCGTGCTGACCCTTCCGCTGGAACTCTTTTACCCGACCTCAGTGCCCACCGTCGTTTTGGTGGTGCGCGCCCACGCACCCCAACGGGCAGAGGGTACACTGGTCGCCAGAATTGAGAACGACGGCTTTGAGATCAGCAAGAAGAGGCGCACACCTATCGAGGGCAGCCAGCTAGAGCAAATCGTCGGCATCATGACTATGTATCGCGCCAAGGCTGTAGACAGATGGCTCATCCCAGAGGTGGCGACCAATGTGCCCAGGGTCCGTCTAGAGGACGGTGACGAGATATGCGCGGAAAAATGGTTGCCAAGTGGCGAGTTTGGCATGCTTGAGTACGACAAGTACCGGATCGACGCCCTACGGCAACTATCACTTGCAATCGCCAACTACCCCGACATCGCGGACGAGCTACTGGACGAGCCCGAGGCGGCTCTTGCGGACGGTCCTGAGGACGGAAAGCCGGAGGGCCGGGCAGCGCTCTCCGAGTGGTTCAATATCGAAAATGCCGCATCAACCGGTAGCAAGAACTATCCACCGGGAGCGATCCCCTACGTATCAAGTGGGGATAGCTACAACGGCATAGTTACGTTCGTCGAACCACCTGACTCCGAGATGTACAGGGAACCGCTCCTTACGGTTTCTGCCTTCGGACAGACGTCGATACAGCCCTGGCGTTTCTGTGCTCGCGGCAACGGAGGAAGCGCAGTTCGCGTGCTGAGGCCGCGCTTCTCCCTTACGGTGGCCGAACTCTTCTGGTTCGTCGGTCAGATAAATTCACAGAAATGGCGGTTTCACTATGGGAGGATGGCGAGCCGGAACCGCCTGACGGCTCTAGAGGTTGACCCCCCACTCGACGGTCTCCCAGCCTTCCTGCCACTGAGGCAAAAGCTCGTGAGGTTCCGACGTGGGTTAGACGCGCTCTTGGACACGGAGGGTGCTGCCTTCGACGAGCAGTTGGAGGACGACTATGATGTGGAGATCGCACGCGAGAGGCTCCTAGAGGCCCAGGAGCACCCAGAGTCGGTCATCAGCGGCAGAGCATTAAAGCGTGAACTGGACCGCATCCTGCAATAAATGGGGCTCTATGGGTTCGCCTACACGGAGCGCGCACTGGCGTACCTCAAGACCGTGCCAAAGAAGATTAAGAATCAGGTCGTTCGGAAGATCGAAAGGCTTGCATCCGATCCAGTACCGGCAGGATCGAAGAAGCTCAAGGGCAGGTCCACGGAGGACGACGAAGACGTATACCGGATTCGATCTGGCGACCACCGTGTCCTCTATGTAGTCAAAGAGAATCCCTCTCAAGTGCTGATTCTGGACATCGGCGACAGGAAGGACATCTACAAATGAAGGCAGAGAAAAAGTCGAAGACGAAGAAACGAAAACAAGCAGCATCTCGGTTCGACGACGCCATGCGCAGGGTTGTGCGCGTTCCACAGCCGCTTATCGGAACAACGAACGAGGACTACAAGCGGGCCAACGAGGAGCGCGAAAAACTCGACAGCAAATAACTCCTGGTTGCCCGCTACTCTTACCTGGGGGGTCTTGCCATACCTTTGGTATGTGCATAATCCCGTGGTCATTGTTAGCGCCTAACAAGGTAGAGTCGCTGCGCATCCATCAAATTCGCGAGTGCCTCCTCGGGCGTATCTCCGTGGCTTTCACATCCTGGGAGCTCCGTGACCCGGGCAACGTAGCACTGGGCGCCATCGGTACATTCCTCGGGCGTTACCTCGGTCCCCCACGGAAGCGCCAAGTAATATTCAACATTCTTCATGTTGAGTCCCCTTCCAGCCTCTTTAGCTCAGTTATTAAGCGAATGGCCGTTTGTATATACCCAATGGGCAGAGACCTGTGCCGCGCAACGGTCGCCCTCAGGGATTTCCACTTTGGGTGCTTGAACACAGTGTGTTTGCCTTTGTCGCGCATGTCAAACCCAAAACTCACGTACAAAGTCTCTTAGGTGGCCCCATCCCCAACCCGCCTTTGTGGCCCGCATCCTGGCGAGAAGTTTAGCGCAGCCGCCACATTCGCGTCAGGCCACCATCCTTCCCTACCGTCGACCCCAAAGACGAACTGAAACCATGCGGTCGCGTTCGCCGCGACCGAGGGAGCGTTGAATGTCACGGAGAAGCTGTCCGCCGTAAGTGCACCCCCGGGTAGTGGTACAGTTTGAACCTGAACGGCTGAGTTCCTAAACCAAGATGCAGTGACTCTTTCGCTTGGCTGGTGTCGGCCAGTCGGGTGCGGCAGTTAGGACATTCTGTACAGAGTGCGCGAAATTAACGCTGCCGCTCAACAGGTCGTCCACAAGAGACGCTAGGCGCTTTCGGTCCTGACTGGATGTGACGCGAGGCAGAACAACATCGCGTAGGTCATCGTCGGAAATTTCGGCGAGTCCGTCAGAGCCAGTTGTATAGGCGCGTACCTGGACCGCGAAAGCCTCGGAGCACAGACCAGCGACCAAGTCAATGAGTAGGCTGTCTGAGCCTTTTGTCCGTCGGAATCGGCTGCATCCATTGGTGACCACCATGTTTTCTGGATCTTCCTTCGTTGAGGCGAACCACTTTCCCGCACACCCCCATGGATGAGCTATGAAGAAGTCACCGGGTTTGGCGGTGAGCTTGGCGCGACCAGGTAATTCCCACCCTCTCATTTCCTGAAACCCGTGATCTCCTGCCCGGATATCTCCTATCTCCACGTAGCTATATATCTTTGATAATTCTGGCTTGAATCTCTCATTAGCCACGGGCTCCAGGACGTCGCCCACCCGGAAGTGTTTGGCTCCCTCAATGCTTTTTCTGAGCCCGACAACCTTCGAGCAATGCCTCTTGGGGTCCAGGATCAGAGCTGGGCTATTGTCCACAACGCTTCTCATCGAAACGCTCCAACCTTGCGGGCCTTTCGGCAGCTCACGACCCTTGAGGAGCCACGGAAAAGAGTTCGAGGCCGGAGACCGCAGAAACTCCTCTAGGATCATCTCGAAGTCAGAGTCAAGCATGGGCTCGTTACTGTCGTCTAATATCAGCACACCTGTCTCTGGATCTCTCAGGTAGGTGGGCACCGCCTTTTTGTCACCTGCCCGCCAACCCACAGACTCGATCATGCCAACAAAGAATGGATAATCCTCCGAATCCCTGGCAGCGGCCAATGACTTGTCCCGTTTCTCCAAGAAAACGACAGATGCACTCACGTCGGCACCGGATTTCTTGAATGTGAACCGTGGGAACGAAACGATGCCCACAAGGCGCGTGTGACGCAAAAGCCACTCCCTAAGGGCATGGTACTGGTCGCTGACGTTGCCCAAATACCCGTTCGGAAAAATAATGGCCATTCGCCCACCGGGCTTCAGGAGACGGACGCATAGCTCGGCAAACAGAATGCCCACCTGTTGCGTCTTGTGTACATCCTGCGTGACCACAATCCGGCCATCGGCCTCAGTGGTCCACTTATGACCCATGTCGAACTTCCGCAAAATCTCCCAGCGCCTCTCCGTGATCCGTTTGCCGAAGGGGGGGTTACATAGAACGATGCCGTACTGGCCGTCCTCCGCTGGGCAAGCTTCGAGGCTATCAACCTGGCTGATGTTGCTTTTGCCGTCCCCGTGCAAGACCATGTTAAGGATGCTGACTTGGACGGCCTGACCGCTGTTGTCGTTCCCGTTCACAAACTCATCGAATTTCGGCCCGCCCGCGCGTCCTGCAACCAGGGCACTCACTAAGAAATCAGCACTACCGCACGCGGGGTCTTTTACGTGCTCACCGTATTGTGGATTCGTTACGTCAACGATGAAGTCCACCACCTCATGCGGCGTGAAATACTGTGCAAGGTCCCATTTGTAGAGATTCTGGGCGAATTTCATGTAGAACGATTGGATAACCTTCTGCTTGGACTCCATTACATTTACGGGCGCGATGATCTGTGTGGCGCGACGTAGGGCCTCGGATGGGATGCCGAAGGTCTTGTCGATCCTTTCGGGGAGGTATCGCTGATAGTGGCCCAGGGCAGATCCGAGGCACTTGTCCATGCGGCCAACGACCTCGGGGTCCATCACGGCTAGGGCGCTGTAATCCTGTATGTCCAGTACATCCAAGGGGTTCGCGCTGTGCCTGGTTTCGTCCCAAATCTTGGCTATCAATAGCTGTAGCAGGACCGCATATCGCTTGGACTTGTCGGCCACGTATGGATGGAGCGCAAATTCTAGCTGATCGAAGACCTGAACGAGGTCCTTGGATTGATCTAGATCACCAAACGTGAGGTGTGTTGCGCCCAAATCCTCTCCCCAGCGGGGGATCTTGCTTATGGGCGCTTCTAGGACTTCGGTCTTCGTGCCGGCCAATTCACGATAGAAAAACCGCTGCCCGACATCGTCCCAGTAGACGCCGAGCGACTTTAGGTCGGGCAGTAAGTTGAGCGCAGGTCGGACCTGTGTGGCCTTAGCTTCCCTGGAGGTCGCGTGGCCTCGTTTGATCTCTGCGACGATGGCTACGTCATCTAGCCTATGTTCACGATCGCGCTTGCGCACCTCTGCCCAGGGATGCTCATATACCGAGAAATCCACCCGGAACGAATTGCGGCCCTTGTGCCCAAACCGGAGTAGCGTTGTCTCGATGCCAAAGTTTTCGGCGGGATAATCGCGCTGGAGAAGGAAGCGGATGGCGTCAATTCGTCTTTTCTCTTCCGTAAAAGTGAGTCCGTCCTTCGCTCGCTGGGGCACCTGGAGGGAGCCACGGATCGGGCAGTGCAGTAGGACGGATTCCGGCATCGCCTATCCCTTTTCGTGGAGCGGGTGAACGTTCTCGCCATCAGCATAACGCTCCCGGAGGAATTGCAACAGGGTGAAATTTCAGCTCGGCATCATCGACCCAGGAGCCGCGCTTCATGGATCACGACTCCACCATCGGCGGGCGTCCCGCGGCAGACAAAATTGGCCCGGACCTCAGCACCAAACGCGTTCTGGGCATCGACGTACGAGCGCAGTACGTAGCTGCCGTCGGGTTGCCGAGACGCGCCGTCCGACATGTTGCGTGGGAATGTGGCAGAGCGCGGCGACCTCAACCGTTCCTGGATCGCCTGCTCGCATCCCATCGCGACGCTCATCTTGCGACTCGCCTCGCTCTCCCCGGACGTAGAAGTGCTCGGGCTGCCAGTGAAAACTACGACCGCTAAGAAGACAAGCGAGAGGCCAGCGAATAGCCACGCCACCCCTGAAAACGTCGTACTCCGTGCAGAGGCCTCCTGGCGCTTCCGCACCGCAGGCGGTGGCGATGTGCCGTACCGCGATCCCCTCCTTTTTTGTGCTTCGGCGAAGGGGACGAGTGGGTCCTCGACCCCACAAAGCGGACAGAAATTGTCTATGAGGGTAACCGTCTCACCGCAGCCGTAGCATCTGCCGGATTCCCCCCCCGCCGGATCCTGGATTCCGCAGTGAGGACAGGTTACGGCTTCCGTGCTGATCTGCTCGCCACACTCACGGCACGGTTGAAGTGCCATCGCGCGCTCTCCGGTTGACCGCCAGGGGGGGATAGCGGCTGGTGAAACAAAAGTGTCCACGCCTACTCCGACGCCGCGGCGCCATGTCCTCCTCAATCCGTGTGCGCCCACCACACGACGCGGCCCATGATTCGGGCTCGATCATCAAGCGGCTGCGGTTCGTATTTTTCGTTGTCGCTGTCCGCCCACCAGCGGTGGTCGCGCTTGCGGAGCCGCTTGACCAGTGGACCACCACCCCGTTAGTTCGCGATAAGTTCGATCTGGACTGGTTCGGTAGCGTCGATCACCATAGAGCCAGGTTCGTTTCGCGACGAACTGATGGATACCTCGATCGCAACCGGGCCATCGACGCTGTCGTCCACGCGCTCAAGGGCGAGGGTCACATCCTCGGGCTTGAGGTCCCACCAGCCGCCAGTGGCGGCGTCCACGATCACTCCGAGCAGGCCCGTGAATAGAATATCCAGAATGAGCGGCCCGGCTCGCATAGACTTACGAATCTGGAACTGAGCTTCGTTGTACCCTTCCCTCCGGGCGATCAGTGTGTATTCGTTCTTGCGCTGAAGATTTAGAGTGGTTGGAGTTGTGAAAGTGGCTGTACTGGGGTTTGTCGTGATCGTTGCGGCTGATGGCGCGGACGTGACTGAGATATTCTTGGTAGTGCCGCCGAACATCGTGCCACATCCAACTACCGAGATCGCGAGAGCGAAAACGGAGAGTCCTCGAACTGCGTCAACCTTTCTCATTGGTAACAACCCTCCTCTATTGTCAACCGCCAGGGGGGATAGCGGCTGGTGAAACATAAGTGTCCGCGCCTACGATGACGCGGCCATCCCGTCTGCTGCTTGCTCAAGTTGATGCTAGCGCTTGCCCCCCTCAATCCGTGTGCGCCCACCAGACGACGCGCCCGAGGATTCGGGCTCGATCGTCGAGCGGCTGTGGTTCGTGCTCTTCGTTGTCGCTGTCCGCCCACCAGCGGTGGTCGCGTTTGCGAAGCCGCTTGACCAGTGGACCC
Source organism: Longimicrobiales bacterium (assembly GCA_965249775.1). Taxonomy (GTDB): domain Bacteria; phylum Gemmatimonadota; class Gemmatimonadetes; order Longimicrobiales; family Gaopeijiaceae; genus UBA822. Next base: position 306,624 of record OZ252253.1, on the reverse strand, counting down.
TCTCCCGTACGCAGTGCGTAGATCCTGCCGCTGCGTGGTGACGTGCGAGACTCGTCGACCAGCGCTGAGTCTCCGTCGTATATCGTCGTTTCCATACTATCGCCTGATACATCGGCCAGGAAGAGGTCCTTGGCCCTGAGGTGGTGGTCGCGCAGCCAGCTCTTCAGGAACTTGACCTCACTCGGGACAGGCTCTTGGTCCGCGAACGTTCCGGTTCCCGCCGCGAGCCGTACATCCTCAGACTCATAGCGTCTGACGGACTCGTAGTCTTCGTCATGCCATCCCGGCGCTGACTGGATCGGGGACACGTCGGGGTCCGGGGTCTCGGGTTCCGCGATGGCCTGAGCTCGCAGGCGGTCGAGTTCTTCATCTCTGCGCTGGGCCTGTACCCGCATTCTCTCTAGGTCGGCCTCCAGCTCTCCTCGTCTCTCCTCTTCATCCCTCACCCGGTCGTCCACCGGGGCCGGGTCGTCGGTGAGGCCAGCCAGGTAGTCTAGGGACACGTCAAGGATCTGGGAGACTTCTCACTGCGCCATCCCAGAGAAGGCTGACTGACCGCGCTCGACGGCAGAAATCATCTGCTGTTCGTACCGCTCGCCCATCGCGATTGTGAGGCGGTGCAACGGGACAAACCCGCCCGCCTTCGAGACTCCAAGACGCTCACCGAGAACCCAATTCATACATTAACATGTCGCCACGAGAGGGGTTGACCCCAAACTCCATCGTGGCATAGCGTGGGCCCTTGCCGGTGAGAATCCACTCTGGACGGACTCCAGCGCCGGTAGCATACGCAAGAATGAGATCTGCACGCGGCATTAACTCCCCACGCTCATATCTCGCAAGAGTAGAGTGACTCGTTTCTCTGGGCCGTACACCCTCCGGCAACCGCTCGAGGTATGATTGGGCACCACGTGTGCTCGAGATGTCCAAGTCCTCATACCGCACAGACTTAAGCCGACCCCCGAGGGCCAAACTTGCGACTGAATAACTCATATAGATACATGGACCTTGACAAGGTATCAAGCCGGTCTGGTTGGACCCCTGCATTCGGCTTGCCCAGGTCCAGAAAGTTGAAGCGCTGTCGGAGCCACGCGGAGACCTTTTCCTCGACCTGTTCCGGACCGTAGCGCTCTAAAAGTTCCTGTGTTGTGAGATTCTCCCTCCCTGCGACAGTGAAAAGAACCAGGTCATGGGGGTCCACCCTCTGGTCGAAACCAAGCTGCATGCTGGCGAGCCTACCGCCGTCAATGAGTTCGACGACCTTCTCTGGATCAATCTTCAGGAAGGCCGCGACCTCGGCCACCGTCATGAGCCTGTAGCCCGCAAGCGTTTCTGCTGGCGATTCACTTGCGCCCTTGGAGGCACTGGCTTCGCTTGGGTCGAGGGTCTTATCGGGGGGGCCCACTCCTAGATACGCGTGCGAACTTTCGCTCGGAAGTGCCCAGTCTTTCGGGGCGGTTACCTCCCACCACCAGCCGTCTTCCTCGCTTCCCAGCCTCTCCACGTTGAACCCCTCCGGCGCGTTAGCGCCGACGAACATGCTAACCACCTGGATGGCGTTCTTGCGCAACGGACGGATATCGCCAGATCGCCACCTCCTAATCGTACCCTCTGAGGTGTTGATGAGCTGCGCCGCCTCGACGTGTGGCTCCCCAACGACGAGGGCAAGAAAGCCCACCAACATGGCAACCTCGTCGGCGTCGGCGGTGGGCTGCTTCTCCCAATCCGAAGAACTGAACAGTAGGCGTGTATCCGTCATAACGCTTGCGTGTGGCGTCATAGGCGTTATAATGTCGCCATAACGATATTACATCCGATCATTTTTCTGCATGTATCAACAGGATTAGGAAGGTTGGAGATGATGACCGACTCCGCAAGCCGTGACCCAGGCGACTACCTGACCTACGAGGATGCGGCACAGCACCTGGCACACGTCTATAAAGTCGAACTCACCCCGGAAACGATCCGCAACAAAGTTTCGGTGGGCGAGATCCCGTGGCGCCGCGTGGCCGGGCATCGACGGATTCTGAGGTCCGAACTCGATGCGTGGGCGCTCGGCGAAACCGAGCCCGCCACCGAGGGGGTCGCCTGAGGTGTCGACGGCTCTCGCTACGCTGGAACGTTCCGCGTCCCTGTCACCCACCGGCATGGAACTCAACCCAAAACTCTCGTTCGACGAGTGGGAACGGTGCGGGCGGCAGCTACAACTCATGGAGGGTTCTGTTCAGTGGTGGATAGGTGATTGGCTGAACTTCGGTGAGCAGAAATACGGAGAGAAGTACGCTCAGGCCGTGGACGCATCGGATGGCACCGGCAAGAGCGTAGACACCCTCCGGGCCTACCAGTGGGTCGCAGAGCGGGTCCCAGTTGTGCGACGTCGCACAAACCTCCCATGGTCGCACCATCGGGAGGTTGCGCAACTCGACCCCCGCGAGCAGAACGCTTTGCTCGCTTCGGCAGAGCAAGGGGGCTGGAGCATCAAGGAGATTCGGTCTGCTGTCCGTCACTACATCCAGGAGCGAGACGCCCCAGAAGACGGGTACAAGGAACCACCGTGTGAGGTTGAAGATCTTCACCAAATCAACCGAACATTCGGCACCATCTATGTGGACCCGCCCTGGCCGTACGACAACCAAGCGACCCGGGCCTCCACCGATAACCACTACGAGGTCCTGTCGCTCGAAGACATCACTGCACTTCCGGTGCCGCGCCTCACCGCCGAGCGAGCCCACCTCCATCTCTGGACGACGAACGCCTTTCTTTCGGCGGCTGGAGACATCTTGAAAGCGTGGGGCTTCACCTACAAGAGCTTTTTCGTGTGGGTGAAACCACAGATGGGCATGGGCAACTACTGGCGCGTCTCGCACGAGGTGTTGCTGCTGGGCGTGAAGGGTCACCTGCCGTTCGCCCGCAAGGACCAAAAGAGTTGGCAGGAGTGGAATCGTGGGCGCCACAGCGAGAAACCCGCCGAGATGTACAACATCATCGAGCGGGTCAGCCCCGGCCCCTACCTCGAACTGTTCGCTCGGCGTCAGCGTCCCGGCTGGACCTCTTGGGGCAATGAGATCGAACGCGACCTCTTCTACGAGGGCGCCTGAGCGATGTACGAGTTCAACGTATCCCTGCAAAGTGGCCAGGAAGGTGAACTGTTCATGCGGTACTGGCTCTCGAAGCAGTATCCGGGACTCCAGTGGCGGGAAGTAGAGCCCGGGGGTCCGACAGACCTGAGCGGCATCGACCTGTACGTGACTGCCGACGAGTCGGTTCAGGTCAAGTGGGACAAAAAGGCCGTCAAGTACGGGAACGTCTTCATCGAGACCATATCCCAAGTGGAGCGTGGCAAGCCGGGGTGGGCGAACAAGTGTGCCGCTGACGTTCTCTACATCCTGTGTCCCGGACTTGGGCACGTGTTCCGGATAGAAAATCCCATTGAGGCGTTCGCCGAATGGCTCCCCGGATGGGGAAAAAGCTACGGCGTCAAGAACGTCCGAAACAAAAGCTGGACCACACGCGGAATACCCGTCCCAATCCGGGTCTTCGCCCAGCACTTTCCACCCGAGTTCGATGAGGATCTCCGGCAGTATTTCGTGAGGAGCGCCTGACATGAGCCCCGCCAACGCCCTCGGAATGATCTCGGATATGTGGACCATGCCTAACGCTGAACCCGCTCGGCCCGGATGTCACGCGACAAACGGGGGAATCACCCTAGCCTCGGAGGGTTGTCATGAAGAAGGAGCGTTGGATCGTAACGGACGGTATCCCGGGGATTGCCGCCAAGGATGAGATCATTGTAGTCGACGAACGCGGCATCCTGATAGGCCGTTGGTTGCCCCATTCTCGGTATCCGGACCTGATGGCTAGTCGTCATGGTCTGTTTCCCCTTCGCCCAGTCCCATACTGCCCCCCAACACGTCCCCCACGTCTTCCTGGGAAGGTGTCGTAACCCGCTCCCTGAGCTCGTCGGCCATCTTGTCGAGCCAACCGATCACTATGAGCGTTTCGGCGCGTTCAAGGTTCGTGACGTCTCCCGCACGGAAGTGATCAAGGCCTAGCCCGCCGAGGATGGCGATATCCTCCAAAAGTCGTAGGTCAGGTCTCTGTTGGCTCTCACCCCACATCTGCCCTCTCTCGATCTTCCCAATCGTACCCCCGCTTTTTGGCCGATCAAGGCGTTTGGCCATCACATCCTGACTCACGCCGAGTGACTTCCGGATAGCGGCAACACGGCGACCGATCTCTTTGTGGCTCAACCACACGGGCCCGGGGTCCGTCATCTGAAGAATATTCTTGACATCGAGAATATGATTCCTTACGTTGTTCTCAGTCGATTCTATAGCTCTCAAGGGCATCCTAGGTGAGATGAGTTCAGGAGACAACAAGAATCCCCCTGGGGAATTGAGCACGACAGAAGCCGCAGCATACTGCGGATACACCATCGGCTACTTCTATCTCAGGGTAAAGGAGATCAGGCACCGCAAGGAGCGCGGCAGGCTCTACTTCCCCATCGACGCGCTCGACGAATTCAAGGCCGCACAATCGACGGAACACGTCCCCGCCGAGTCCACCCCGTGACCGTCCACCGCATCCACCCGCAGACCCGTCTCCGGATCTTCCATTCGAAGGCTGACGCGATCGAGTGGCGTCGCGCTGACCCGAATCCGAAGGGCGGCTGGCGCTGCCACATCGGCCCCCGGGTGCACGTGGTCTATCCGAGCGGCCACGTCGTTCGGGATCGGAGTCGGAAGTGGTGAACCCCAGCTCTACGAGTACCCCGGGCAGGATCTCAGAAATGTGTTCCATACCCGGGAACCTGTGGCCGCCGTATCGGGGCGGTCACGGACGAATGAGGCCGATTCGTCTGATCCATCAAGCGAAGGATTCCATCATGAGCCAACCAACGAAGAAAGACCCCAGGCTTGGGGATGTACTTAGCAAGACCGCGGGAAGGGTCGTCAGGCGCACGGGTCCCACCGGCAAGGTGGCGTACGCTGCTCGACGCACTGAATCGACCATCCGTAACTGGAGAGGTGGCGCGCACGCGAACCTCATCAATCGGATGGCCGGAGTCTTGGACCGGCTGGTCCGGGTCGGAGCCAACCCCGAGCTGATTTTGGCGTTCCTCGAAGGGGCCGTGTTTCGGGTTCGCTTCGAAAAGCTCACCGACACGGGACTCGTCGACCTATGGTGGAAAACCCACCCGGAGGAGTCCCGCCTCGAGGGCGAGGAAAACGAGGTGTGGGCCTCCTTCCCCATCACCGGAGACCTCGACGCCGGTATCGACGCGGACATCGCCGAGATAGCCATCCAGAAGCGCCGCCTCGGCTGCTCCCTTGAGTGCCAGCGCCGCGGGATCGATCCGCGGGTGGCGTTGGTGGCAGGGAGCGCACGATGATCGCGACGCAGGGCCACCTGTTCTCGGAAGAGGTAGGGACGGACCTGCCTCTACGGGACAACGGTGTGCACTTCTACTACGAGGAAGACCTCGTTCTCGTGCTGCGCAACCACGGGGCTCAACGGTGTGGTCTTCGCTGTGGCGGAAGAGAAAGTCGCATTGCTGGGGACCCGCGTCAGATAACGGCTTCGCTACCCCCGAGGAAGCGTTGGCCGCTTCGCGCGCCGCCATCGTGGGGGCCGAGGGTACGGAGGTGGCGTCATGAGCTCGGCGCGGCGTGCGGAGGAGGCCCACCACGAATTGCGTCCACGCCGCTACATGGCCGGATTCCCCAAGTGGATCGCAGTCGTTGGGACTCTCGTTTGCGTTGGGATCGGTGCCGCCCTTGTGTTCGATCTCCCCTACCACGTGCTGAGAGTCCTGCGGTAGCCGCAAGGCCCGTAGCCCCCATGGAAAAGGGCGAATCCGGTCAGGGGCCTCGAAACAAACGAGACGACCCGCAAAGGTCGCCTCGTCAGTCGCGCGGAGAGTTATCGGCTCGCCGTGCGCCCCACTCAGCTCCTCAAGCGGAGAGCGTTCGTGGGTTTACTCAAGCTGGAGGTCTGAATGCCGACCGTCAATGAACGGGCACCCATGAAGACGTGCTCGAAGTGCGGAGAAGCGAAGCCGTTGGACGATTATAGCCGCAACAGCCATGCACCCGATGGCCGAGAATGGCGCTGTAAGGTCTGCGTACGGGCTTCCTCGCGAGCCTACTACGCAGCCAACCGTGAAGTCCACGTCGCCTATTCTCGCAAGTACCGAGAAAAGGACCCCACTAAGGTGGCAGAGGGGCAACGGCGTCGTAACGCAGAGGACCCACAACGCGTTCGTGCCTACGCGGTCGGGTACCGCCAGCGCCATCCCACGCGAGTGCGGCAGCAGCAGGCCGATTACTGCAGGCGGAATCGCGAGAAGTCCAACGCCCACTCGGCTGTAAACAACGCCAAGAAAGCGGGCAAGCTGATCCCAGCATTGGCCTGTGAGCGCTGCGGCCACGACTTCTCCGTCTACCGCCGAGAAGCCCATCACGAGGATTACACCAAGCGCCTCGAGGTGGAATGGCTCTGCTCCCTGTGTCACAAGACCCATCACAGGGAGGTCGCATGAACACCCCACGGCTGGTCGAACGAGACGGAGGCAACTGCTGCGCAGTGGTGCAAGCCGATGGCGACCCCGGATCATTCCCGGTGGTCTACGTCGACCTGAGGGGCAACGACCAGTCCGTACCTCGTTACGACGGCCAGACGGACGCGGAGTTCACCGAGCAGACCGGGCTCCACGTCTGCGAGGACTGCAAGAAATACTGCGAGCCCGTGCTCACCGAACACCGGAAAGGGCTCTTCACCGAGAGCCACTTCTGCTACCTCTGCGACTTCGCGGCCCGCGTCCGGATGCTCGTGGTGGACGAACTCGCGGACGTGCACACGGCAGGTGTGCTCGTGCACCGGCTAATCGCTTTCGAGTTCCCGGGCATGGGCTGCGACCGCGTGACGGTGACAAGATGAGCACGGCGACGATGGACGTGGCGCGCGCAGCGTTCGACGAACTGGTCTTGTCGGTCAGCGAGCCCGGCTGGCACGAGGGCGTACCAATGGCGGTCTATCTGGCGATCGATGCCGCCTCTTCGAGTAGACTGCGACTGCTAGGTGCGAAGACGCCGAAGCACGTCCGCCACGAGATGGACAACCCGAAGCCATCCACTCCGGCCCAATCTCTGGGTTCGGCTACCCACACCGGCGTCCTCGAGCGCGAGCGATTCCTGGATGCGTACACCTACGTCGGCCAGTGTCAGGCCAAGGTCAAGAGTGGGAGCCGATGCACGAACGCCGCCTCATTCATCCACAGCGAGGTCGGCTGGGTCTGCGGAACGCACCTGAATGTCCATGGCGAAGAAGGCCTCGACGAGTCGCGCGAAATCATCACCGAGAAGCAATACGAAACCGTCCTCGCCATGCGAGAGGCCGTGTGGGCGCATCCCATGGCCCGGGGTCTCCTGCAGGACGCGGAGGGTGTGTTCGAGGGAGTCTATGTGTGGAGGGATTCCGCCACGGGCGAACTGTGCAAGCTCCGAGTGGACGCTTGGATCAAGTCTCGTGGCGCCATCGTCGACCTGAAGAGCACCGCGGACGCGAGTTACCGAGCGTTCCAGCGCACGACGGTCAACTTCGGCTACCACCACCAGGGCGGGTTCTACCGGATGGGCATCGAGGAAGAGCATCCGGCCCAGCATCAGCACCACTACCTAATCGCGGTCGAATCGGAGCCGCCGTACGCCGTCGCAGTCTACCGCCTGAGTGAAGACTCCCTGGACGCCGGCCAGAGGACGGCCGAGCGAAACCTCGCGCGTTACGCCGAGTGCAAGCGCAGCGGCGTGTGGCCGGGCTACAGCGACCGAGTCGAGCCTCTGTCGATCCCCGATTGGGCGATCGCCGAGGCCGTGAGCATAGATGGGAGCGAGCTATGAAGAAGACAATCAGTACCGTCCTATTGGGCGGTCGGCCGCAGGAACTGGGCAAGATCAAGATCGGCGGCAAGGGCGAGAGCCGTAAGAAGCGAGGGAGCGAGGACACCTACCAGCTTCCGGTCAAGTACGACCACTTCGTGGTGACAACCCGGGTCCGGGGTGACGACGGCAACTTCGAGAAGGACGAGAGCGTCCACGCCATCGTCGGCGACAAGCCGATGGAGCTGGATTGTGTACTCGCCTTCGACACGGTGGAGGAGTCCTTCCAGTCGTCGATGCAGGTCTACAAAGGGAAGACCAAGGTTCTGCAATGCGACGGGGAGATGTCCCTCAAGGTTGAGACCGGCGAGCAGATGGAGTGTCCCCGCCTGAACGGCGGAACGTGTCCTTGTAAGCCGTACGGGCGCCTCGCCGTCATGCTGGAGGCCGATCAGGAATACGGAGGGTTCCGCGTCTTCCGCACGACGTCGTGGGAGTCCGTCGCGAACATCCAGAGCACACTTCAGATGTTCGAACTCCAGTTCGGGTCTCTGCGGGGCCTTCCGCTCAAGCTCAAGCTCTACCTCGCTGAGGTCCAGTACGAACAAGACGGATCGCAAAGAACGGGCGAAGCGTGGAAGGTCGGCTTGGTGCTTCGGGCCTCACACGAGAACGCACGGGCTGCGGCGATCGAGTATCACCGTTCCGCACAGATCGCCCGAAGTGAGATCAAGGCGCTCGCTGCCGGCACGGAGACCCTACTCGACGCCATCGACGTAGAGGAGGCAGCGGACTTCGCCGAAGAGTTCCACCCCGAGCTGCCGCCCACCGCTGCCGAGGAGGCGTCCACAGAATTGGCTGAAGCTGCACGGGGGAAGGAGGACGTGGGCCTCAAGGCAACGGACGCGGAATCGGAACGTCTGAATTCACTGATGGACCAAGTCTCCGAAGCCTCCGGCCTGGATCCCCAAGAGGAGGAAAGGTGGAATGCCGCGCTGGAGCGCAACGATGGCGACGCAGTGCGGGCGGCCATCGACACGCTCACTGAAAGGCTGGATGAGGACCTCAACAAGCCTCCGACGCGGGGTGAGGTCAAGCAACTCCGACACCTCATGGACACATGTGACATCGAGTTCGAGGAAGCGGAGATCCTTGAGCAGGCGATCAAGGACAAGAACGGTCCCGCCATACGGCACGCGATCAAGTCTCTACAGAAAAAGGCCATCGGAGTGGGAGCGTAGGGTGATGCCGCCCACGCATAAGTGTTGTCGCGACTGCGGAGAGACCAAGCCGGTGGAAGATTTCTACGCCCACCCTGGGATGCGCGACGGCTACCGGAATTCCTGCAAGGCATGTCGCAACATACAGATACAGGCCCGCAAGCGCCTGATGATGGAAAAGAGGGAATGGAGACAGGAAAAACGGGCACGGTGGCGGGAAGCTGCGGCCAAAGCGTGGGCAAGGGGACGTCGCCAAAAACCGAACAGGGTAGCGATTAGAGCCCACGATCGCGTGAATTATGCGATCAAGACCGGGGTGCTTCTACCTCCCGATAACTGCGAAGCGTGTGGCCACGACTTTTCGGATTCTCGCCGAGAAGCTCACCATGACGACTACGCACAGCCGCTGGTTGTGCACTGGCTTTGCTCTCGCTGCCACGGTAAGCGCCACAGGAAGGCGGCAGTCGCGTGAGCATGAAGACGACCCCCCCAAGAGTCACAAGGACGGCCCATGAATCGCCATGGGATGGACGCCAGGAGGATGAGGCCCACTGGCGACTGGAGACGATGCGAACGCCAGTGAGCTATTGCTCGCGGAGCCGAAGCGTCTCCCCGTCCATCAGTGTTTTCCTCCAGCCGGTCGAGTGCGCCGACCAGGCGCCACGGAGCGACCGCTTGGGCGCGCTCCAGAAACTCAAGGCCCTGCTCCAACGAATCCGACGCGTGAAGACCTCACGATCCACGACGGTGCACTGAATGTCTGAAGCGGCCGAAGGGTTACGAGCGCTTCGCGAACTCCGCCGGGAGGAAGGCCAACAGCTCCTCACGGACCTGAAGCAGGCGCTGGCCGACCTGGAAGAACAAGGCGCGATCAGGACCCAGTGGCTCACGGATAACTGCTGTCGAGTCTGGAACGCCCAGAACGAAGGGCTGTGGGCTGACCTGTACGCCACGACCGGCACGGTCCGCTTTCAATCCGGGAAGCGGGAGCTCCCCACCGGGCTGTCCACGCTCCTCAAGGTGCTCGAGCTGTACCCGTCTGATACGAAAGGGTCGTGACATGGATGACACCGAGTACGCCGCGCTTCAAAACAAGCTGACCCTGTTGGGTGGGCTGCTGCCGGAAATCGAGGAGATCAACGGCATGCTCGAAAGGATCGGCCACACGCGAGAGATGGAGGTGCTAGCGCATGTGCTTTCGCCCATACCGGCGATGAACCTCGCCCCCGGCTATGAGCGCCTCCAGGCCTTCGAACAGTTCGCGAGAGCCGTGGGAAAGGCACGCAAGAAGTGGGACGCTCCGAGAGAGGTCGTAGGCGAAACCGAAGCCCGCATCCACAGGGGGTGACGCTAATGCCAGTCGAGACGCAAACCGAGGCAGGGAAGAAGAAGCTGGTAGACGCAGTGCACGAGGACCTAGATGAAGTGACGAAGCACCTGAGAAGCGCCCGCGAGATCGCCGGCGCTCTCATTGGAGCCGCCAAGGGCCTCGACAAAAGCCTCGTTACGGCCTGCACGGGTTGGAGCAAGCAGCTGGACGAGCTCCTCCACTGCATCGAGGAGGAAAGATCCGCGGTTGAACGGAGGATGGGCGGCAACGGCCGCCCGGGATCAAGGAGAACGTGGATCGCGCCCACGTCGAGACCGTGCGCGCCGCGCGTGAGAAGGTGACCGAGGAGGCGGGCGCGTGACCGCGCTCATCCTGATCATCGTCGGTATCGATGTCTGCGTAGCGATCGGCTGGCTATTGAGAGGTGCATTTGACCGTGTAAGAACCCACACCCCCCAGGAGTAGAGATCCATGACCCAAGACACGCTGAAGCAAGCCGCAGAGGACGAGGCCCACCAGGCCGAGGCTGAATTCGCCAACCTACCGCCGGCGGAGAAAAAGAAGAAGGCAGGCCGCAAGGCCAGGCCCAACGGCAAGGCGAAGAAGGCCAAGCCCAACGGTGAGGACGCGGTGACGTCCGAGCCCGGCGAGCAGGGCGTCGCGACCCAGGATACCGAGATCGCGGACCCGAGCCCCGATGCGCCTCCGATTTGGGTGCGGCCGAAGGCATCGGCAGAGGATCGCCAGCGTGCGGAAGACGTCCTCCACAAGCTGGAGAGCGACGCGCAGGACATGAAGCCGGAGGACGTGATCGATTCGTTGATCGCGGTCGTCGACGTCCTGCCCGATCTCACGATCCCGCACCAGTGGCCCGGTGAGGCCAGCGAGGAGTACCGGCACGCTCCCACGATCGAGACCATCGGACTGCTGCTCTGCCGTGGCTGCCCGGAGATCGAGATCAGCGGGCGCAAAGTCGGCTTCCTGTGGCGTAACAAGAAGACGTGGACCAAGAAGGGCGCGAACGTCGAGGCGCTCGGTAAGTCCTACGGCGCGCTGCTCATGTACCACTCCGGCGGATCCAACGCCGCGGTGATCGTCAACTTCCAGATCTTCCGGACGCTGAACACCCGGCAGAAGGTGCGCGCGATTTATAAGGCGCTCCGCTGTCTCGACGAGAACGGCACGGTGATCCCGAACCACTTCGAAGGCTTCTACGACGAGCTCGAGCTCTTCGGAACCGGTACGTCGCCTGAGGATCACCGTCTCGCGACCGCGGTCGTGTCGGCCCAGCAACGCGAGCTCCCGTTAGCCGACATCTTCGAGAACGAGGCGGACTGACCGTTGCGAATCACCGGAATCGATCTGGGCCAGGTCGGGGGGTTCTTCAGGCTCGATACCGATCTGCTTGAGGCAATCGAGTGGGGCACGTTCCAGGCCCCAAAGGGCACCGGCGAGGGTGAAGGCGCGAGGTTCGTGCGCCTCCAGAATCGTCTCGACGAGGCCCTCGCCGATCGCCCCGACCTGGTCACGTTCGAGGATGTGCGGTTCGTGGTCCCGAAGATGGGCTCACTGGTGCAGGTGCGGATGGGCGCGGTCCTCCAAATGCGTTGCGAGCAGCTAGGACTTGAGTATGCCGGTGTCGCTGTCTCAACGCTCAAGAAGTTTGCAACGGACAATGGCCACGCGAAGAAGTGGCAGATGGAGGCCTCGCTCCGGAGCTGGTGGACGGAGAACCTGGACCGGCACTGGCCGGAGAACATTGGGAGTCACGCGGTCGACGCCGCATGGGCCGCGATCTGGGGCTGGGAAGTTCACGCCGCTACCCTTGTGGAGCTGGAATTCTGATGACGATCGCTGAACTGAAGGACCGGATCGAGGCCATACCGCCCGGCTCACAGGTCCCCCGTGATTGGCTGCTCGATCAACTCAACGAGATGCCGGAGGCGAATTACGGCTCGATGACCTGGGCCACGATCGAGGAGGCCGCGCAGATCACCGGGCTGAGTGAGACGAGGCTCCGTGCGAAGGCACCCGGCTGGGCGTCGTACAATCGCCCCGAGATACGAGTCTGGAAAATGAATCCGGAGGTAAAGGGCTCTCGTTGGCTTTTCAGCGTGGACGACTGTAACGCTTACCGGGAGCGGCACGCAGAGGAGCGTAGCAGACCCGAGATCGTACCGGACGACGTGGCGGACCCCGACGACTTCGAAGCCTTGGCGGAGCATTACGTGGAAAAAGTGACAGCCAACCTGTGAGCAAGCTCTGGCGCGAGACGGTAGGCATCAAGGGTCTCAACCGGATCACGGTATACGAGCGCGTGGCCGGCGGTCCCATTCAACTGCTCTGGTACGACCAAGACGGCCAGCATCGCGAGACGCTGAAAAACCTCGCCGGCGTACCGATCTACGACAAAGCGAAGGCCGTGAAGCTCGCCGAGCGCATGGCCGGGGGGCAGCGTGAGAAACGAGAGGCTGTAGTCGGTCGCGACCTGCTGAACCTGCCCGCCAAGCACACGGTCGGCGAACTGTTCGCTCGGATATTCAAGGACCAGAAAGATGGTTGGTCCGTGAAGTACGCTCGGGACCAGCGCAGATTCCGGAAGTTCTGGGAGACGGCCCTCGGTACGAGAACGGACATCACAGAGGTCACCCCATCGCTGATCTCCAACGCCGTAAGCAAGGCGGTCCGAGCCCAGGAGAGGCCGTGGTCCCCGAAGACCCAGAACCACTACCTCAACGCCGCGGTGCACGCCTGGAACTACGCGGAGCGGCAACTCAAATGGATCACCCCAGCCCAGAACCTCGAGGCCGTGAAGCGGCACCAGGTGGACGAGGACAACGCTGAGATCGCGTACGAGACCGCTGAGGTGCACATGCTCCTGCCCACCCTGGAGGAAATAGACCTCCGGGCCTGGGTTTGTGGCGAGCTCGCCTACATCGGCGGCCGGCGGATCACGGCGATCCGGACGTTGTCAGCATCATGCTACCGGACGGAGAAGCGGATCATGCCGGAGGCCGGTGTCATAGAATTCGGTGTTGTCACATTCCCGGCCAAAACCGACAAGGCCCGGAAGAGGGGCGAGGTGTACCTGGTCGGCCCTCCGAAGCGCGCGGTCGAGGCGCTGCTCTCTACCACGGCTGTCCGGGCCAGTGGGCATCTATGCCCCAAGGGCGAGCTGGACGGCCTGGATCCGCCCCCGCTGCCGATCACCGAGAAGGTACTCCGGCGCTGGCTCCGGCAGGCGGAGGAGGAGTGCGGCGTCGCTCAGGTCGAAGGGCGCTCATATCACGCCTTCAAGCGGGCGTTCGCTACCGACGCTGAGGGGTCGCTGGAGGGCGCATCGGCACAGAGCGGGACCACCCGCGAGACGCTGCTCAAGATTTACAGGCAGCCGAAGCCGGCTGAGAAGGCGGCGCTGGCGCTGCAGCTCGACGGGCTCAGGAGGGGCGCGTGATCCACCACTCGGCGATGTTCCATATCAGCGCCCCCGCCGCGATCAAGATCGCAGCCCAAGACCGATTGCTGGCCTTCTTCGCCGTCGCGTTGGCCTCTATCCGGTCGAGTTCGCTTAGGCGACGATTCGCCTGGGCCACCTTAACCGAGTCGGGCTGGCCAAGCCTCTTGTTGTCGAGGTCGTCCTGGATCTCTTCACGGGTCTTCTCTGAGAGGTCTTTCTTCCGGTTTTCGTCGGCGCTCATTTCCACCTCCAAAATTGGCCGAACCTGCACACGAACCTGCACACTTCGTCCAGAAACGAAACGAGGCACCGAGCGTAACCCGGTGCCCCGTAGGCGTTTGCGCGAACCGCGCAACCGATGGAGGCGGCGGGAGTCGAACCCGCGTCCGCAAGTGGATCCTACAGAGCCTCTACGTGCGTAGCGTCACTCGTTATTTCGCCCGGGGCGGTGAGCGAGCAACCGGCCCCCAGACTAGCTACCTGAACATCTCATCCCTGGCCCGGGCAGCACCGGCCAGAGACCAGCCCGACTCATCGACGTCTCGGAGACCCGCCTCGGGCAGGCAGATCAGGAAACGGACTACGAACCGAAGTTACGCAGCCAATGCCAGTTCATTGTTGGCAATTAAGGTTTTCCAAGGGGTTTTACGAGGACCCAGGAACCTCGGCACGCTACTCCATAATCACCAAGCGCGTCGAAGCCGTGACGCCCCCGATGTACTGCCGGCCTATGGCCGTCATACATCTAACATAAGCCTTTTGGGCTGAGATTACCCCCCGGGGAGTGAATCGAGGGTCCTGGAGTGATGTCCGAGCAGTGTCTCGGCCATTAGAGCACCGATTGCGTGCCGCCTCCTGGTCAGGCGGCCTCGTCCGCCCCCGCGAGGTGCCGCGCCAGATAGGCTTCGAGCAGGGTCTCGACCTCCTCGAGGGACGTAATCTGGAACAACTGCGTACGCAGCGCCCGTCCACCTGGAAGACCCTTCGTGTACCATCCCAGATGCTTCCTGAAGTCGATCAACGACTTCTGGGGATTGTCTTCGAAGCGGATTCCGTTCTTCGCGTGCTCCAGGCAAATCTCGAAGCGTTCCGAGACATCAGGCTCCGCCGGCTTGGGATCGCCGTCTAGCGCGGCCCGCGCCCGGGCGAACACCCACGGTGAGCCATGCGATCCCCTCGCGATCATCACGCCGGCGCAGCCCGTCTCATCTCTCATGCGTCGAGCGTCCTCTCCGGTTTGCACATCACCGTTACCGATGACGGGAACGTCGAGCGCTTCGACCAGAGCAGCAATTTCATCCCAGCGAGCGTGGCCCCCGTACATGTCCGTGCGGGTTCGGGCGTGGAGCGTCACCATGCGCGACCCCGCATCTCGACACCGTAGCGCGATGCCAACAGGATCACGAGAAGGCTCGTCGTAGCCGCTCCGGATTTTGGTCGTCACCGGCAAGTGTGTATTTCGGACGACGGACCGGATGATTCGCTCGACCAGGTCCATATCGCGAAGGCAGCCTGATCCGCCGTTCCGCTTCACGATCTTCTTGACCGGACATCCGAAGTTGATGTCGATGAAGTCCGGACCGAAGAGATCGGTTACCAACGCAGAAGCTTCACCCATGGTCTTGGGGCTCGACCCGAAGATCTGTATCCCGATCGGCCGTTCGTCCTCGCTGAACCGAAGGTGCTCACGCGTCTGCCGGTTCCCCTGCATGATGCCATCGGCGCTCACGAACTCGGTAGATACCACGTCGGCTCCGAACCTCCGGCAAAGCCTCCGGAACGGAGCTTCGCTCACACCCGCCTGGGGCGCGAGGAAGAGCAGGGTTCGGCCACTCGCCATCGATTCGAAGAAATCAGTCGCCATGCGGGAAAGGTATGGTCCGACGGAACACGGGTGAAGGGGCAGAGCCCGGCCCACTGTACTTCTTCAGGAGCCTTTCAAGGCTTTGACAGTCCTTCGAACACCGGAGATATTGGACCGTTGTTCTCGCCACATTTGAACCCACGAAGGTCGCCCCTCCAGAGGTGCGCCGATGAGACTCAGAGAGTTGTTCACATCAGATGTCGTGAACCTCGACCTCACGTCGGAGTCGAAAGACGAAACAATCGACCAACTGGTCTCTCTTCTCCGTCTCGACGAAAAGTCGGAGGCGATCCTCCACAAGACGCTCAAACGCCGAGAGAACCTCGGATCGACCGGAATCGGCCGTGGCATAGCGATCCCCCACTGCCGGTCCCTCGTGGTGAACCGTCTCCACCTCGCCTATGGAAGAAGGCCGGGAGGGGTCGAATTCAAGGCTATCGATGGTGACCCGGTATACAACTTCTTCCTCATCGTGGCGCCCCCGCTCGAGGTATCGAATCAATACCTTCCCGTCCTGGGGAAAATCGCCCAGTTTGCGAAGGACGATGACGTGCCGGGCCTACTGGCTGATCTCGAGAAGCCCGAAGATTTTCTGAAGTTGTTGGAGGAAAGGGCCACCTAGTGCGGGCACCACATCAAGCCCGCCTACACTCTATTTCGCCACGTACATCCGCATCATATCAGTAACGCCGTTCACGGTCAGCTGGACGAAGTAGATCCCGGACGCCACCTCCCTACCGAACTGATTGCGCCCATCCCAGTACGCATCGTACCGCCCCGGAACAGCATACTCGAGATCGACGAGGGGAGCCTGCCCTCTGGGATGATTGAGTGCGGTCGGACTGGCGACGAGCTGAGTGAGGACGTTGTAGATGCGGATGGAGACAACCGCCGTTCCCCCATCGGAGAACAGGCCTTCGTGGAGTTCGAAGGGAATCCTGGTCTCAGGGTTGAACGGATTCGGGTAGTTCTGTCGAAGCGTAAATCCGCTTTCCGGCTCCCCGGCTGGGACGGGATCCTGGGCCGCAATCCCGGGCGCATGGGCGAAGAGCACAGAAAGCAAGTAGACGCCTAGTTTGCGTCTCATTCTATCATCCACCTATTGCTGTAGCTGTTGGACTAATCGCCCTCCATCATGGTTTCCACTCGCACCGACACGGTACCCCCCAATAACACGCCCAAAAACGGAAAAAGAGACACTTTCTCAGGCACCTCTGGGCGTACTTTCTTAGGACTCGTCTCGACCTACTTTGGTTCCATTTTGGGTTCCATCTTGGCCACATCTCGTCCATCCGGGCCACGTATCGTGAGGCCGGTCTGGTCAAAGTGACTCAGGATCGGGATCAGGTGCTTGCGGGTCACAGGTAACAGTTCGCGGAAATCGGAGGGGCCCAGTCCGGTCGCTCCTGCGAGCTCCGTGGCAACCCGCTTGGCTGCCGCGGAGAATCCCTCGGCGTCCATGAACAGCTCGTTTTCCAACGCCACCAAGTGACCTCGACGCTCCAAGAGCTTCAAAAGGGGCCATAGGTCGTCACGACCCCGCAACGTCTCCGGCAGTTCGGAGACCGATGGCGCCGCCAACCCGACGTCCCGGTAGAGCGCCACCAACTCGTCCATGACTTTTCGCTGCCCCTCGGAAACGACCGGCTCATATCCCGGGCGCGACACCTCGCTGTCCCGGACCTCCAGGGATCCGGAAGCGACCGCTTCGCTCAGGAGCAAGTCGGCGAGTCGCCCTTCATCGTGGGTCGGCACTGTCTGGCGCAACAACTCCACTGTGATGCCGGCCCGAAGCGGTTCGTCCCGGTGGAACGCGTCGACGGCCTTTTCCATGAGCGTTCGGGCCTCCTCGACGACCGACTCGTCGAATATTCGACCCCCGGCCTCGCGCGCCCCTTGCTCGACGAGAGCCGTTTCGGCCGAGCGGCCCTCTTCGGGGGGAAGACCCGTGCGCACCGGCACTTCAGCCACGGCAATCCCTCTCCACGAAGCCAACCGAAGAGTGGCGCCGAGAGCCGCTTCGGCATCCCCGTGGATGATCGTCTTCAATTCCGAGGCCTGACCCGAACGCAACTTCTTCCGCTTGGGTGGGAAAGCCTCGGCCACGACGCCCCCCCCGATCGTGGTCACGGGGGAGTACGACCGGATCACGAACCTGTCCCCCGTCCGGGCCAGGATGGGCCGCTCCAGGCGAAGCTGGACCCAGCCTACATCTCCAGGCCGGATCTCGCTTCCCTCGAGGATGACCACCCGAGCCATGACCTCGCTGGTGCCGAGATGTACCCGGACGCGCTGGCCGTGCTTGACCATCCAGCCCGTACCTTGAACTACGCGCAGCTGTGCCGTGAGCATTCCGGTGGCTCCCCAGGCGCCCTCGGCCACCAGAACCTGACCCCGCTCGGCGCTATCGAGATCGATTTCCCCCCCAGTGATCGCCACCGCGGTTCGCTCCCCCGCTCCAGCATGCTGGACCTGCACGCCGTGCACCTGGAGACCCCGCACTCGTCCGCGGACGCCCGACGGCTGCAAGACCACAGCGTCACCGATCGAGAGGCGCCCACTCCAGAGCGTCCCCGTGACCACCGTGCCAGTCCCCTTGACCGTGAACGCCCGATCGATCGGCAGCCGGGCAAGGTCCTCGCTCGAACGCTCCCCCAGTCCCTCGGCGACTTCCACCAAACGATCCTTCAGTGTCTCGATCCCAGCGCCTGATGCGGTCGACGTGACCACGACGGGCGCATCGCTGTAGGGCGACTCCCGGAGGGCGTCTCGCACTTCCTCCTCGACCAGTGGTAGCCATTCATCTTCCACGAGGTCGGACTTGGTAAGCGCCACGACCATTTGCTCGACGCCCAGTAGGCGCACGATCTGCAGGTGCTCCCAGGTCTGCGGCATCATTCCCTCATCGGCCGCCACCACCATGAGGACCAGGTCCATACCGGTAGCGCCCGCAAGCATGTTGCGAATGAAGCCCTCGTGGCCAGGAACGTCCACCACGCCCATCCGAAGGTCCTCCCTCGGAGCGAAGTCTGCGAATCCCAGCTCGATCGTGATGCCGCGGGCTTTTTCCTCTCGAAGGCGATCCGTATCCACGCCCGTCAACACCTTCACGAGCGCGGTCTTGCCATGATCGATATGGCCTGCGGTACCGAGAATCAGGCGCTTCTCGGTCACTCGTCCAAATCCGCTAGGGAGCCGAAAACCCGGAACGTCTTGAGAGGTTTCGAGCCCGAAATGTGATAGCTCACGAAGTCGTGCAGCAGCCGCAAATGTGCCCTGGGCTTCCCGAGCGCCTCGGGTGCCGTCCCGCAAAGCAAGGCAGCAAGCTGTTGGCGCGCACCGGGGCCCACACGTGGGCCGGAATGATCCGAGACACAGTTGGAGCAGTGCACGCCACCCGCGGAGAAGTCGAAGCGTAGAACTTCCGTGTCATCAGGGGCCCTGCCGCAACGCACACATAGGTCGATCTGCGGTTCGTATCCGAGTGTGGCCACAAGCATCCACCCTTCGGCAAGCACGGCTCCGATGATCCCCGTCAGGGGCTCGGTATCGATCCTCCGCAGTGCATTCCCGAGGCGCTCGAATACCTGGGGGCTCGGGTCGGGTCCGGCATGGAGCAGCACGATTTCCGCGAGTACCGAGGCGCCGGCGAACCGAAGGACGTCCCTTCCGAGAGACGCCCCGGCCTCTTCGACCGCAAATTCCTTGAAAGTCTGGAGGTCGCGGGTCGGCCGTACATACGCGGTGAGCTCGCCTCGGGAGAACGTGTCTGGGCTAGCCTGTCCGCGGGCTCCTCCTCGACGGATACCCTTCGCCATAACGCTGACGAGTCCCAGGTCCTTGGTATAGAGTTTGAGGACTCGGCTCGTTTCACTGTAGTTGAAAGATCTTAGGAGAACCGCCGGGGTGCTCACGACCGACATTTCCTTACTCCCTCAACAGCCTTCTTAGTCGTTGGTCCGGAGCAGAGAGAGAAGCGCTGCACGCCGCCCGAGGATCTCGGAACGCGCGTCGGGCTCCGGCGCCGTCACAAGCTCATCGTCGATTCGGGCCACCTCCAGGATCAGCGCCTCACGGCCCAACCCCAGACCCTGTTCGGGCAACAATCGTCTGCGAGGACGCGCGTACGCGAGCAAGCCGCCTGCCGCCAACATCACCGTGGCCATCAGCGCGAGCCATTCGAACGGAGGTGGGCCTTGGTCCCCTGTCTCGACCAGGGTGAGATTCACGTCCACCAGTTCGCTCCCGCCATGAAGGCGGAACGTGGAGCCGAATTCGTCCACAACGCCCAGCGGCTGCAAGCCCTCCACGCGAAGCGGTGGAGAGGGCTCCCTGACCAGGACTTCCATCAGCGCGGTTCTGCCGGGAGCGGGAATCGTCGATCCTAGGCTCTCCAGGCGGTACCGGATCATGAATCCCGAGCCTCCCGGAGGAAACGGAGAGCTGATACGGACTCGACCACCTTCGAACGTGACCCCGTCCGGCGACAGGCCACTACCCTGCCCCAGTTCAGGCTCGGCGGCCCCTGGAGGGAGAGGATAACTCCAAACGACCCCGCCCTCCTGGGCCACGAGGGTCCGGGGGCTCGCGTTGTCGAGAACGAAAAGGTCGGTGGCAAACCAATCCTCGCCAGCGAATTCGATGAACACTGCTCGCTGCTCCACCGTCAGAGGCACGCCCTCCGGTGGCACCTCTTCCGCCCGGAATACCTGAACAACGTACAAGCTGTCCAACTGTTCCAACGCAGTGATCCCGGACCCGAAATACAAGACCCCCTCATATTCCACCGAGACGAAATAGACGTCGTCCGCAATGTCGGCATCCGAGGCCGCCGGAAACCGGAACTGGAATTCACCCCCTAGCCCTACCGTGACCGAATCCATATCGCCTGATTCCCCGGGGCTCGCCGGGTTGACGCGGTGGAGGACGACGGTCGGGGTATCGGCGGCTAGATCACCTCCGAGGACGATCCCCTCGAGAATCGGGAGGTCCTGTTGTGTCGAAGATGGGGTTGAGATCCCCTGCCCCAGGACGGCGGACGCTCCGCCCAGGACGACACTTAAGAGCACCGCCGCCGATGCGGCAGAACTACGGAGTGAAGCGGCCAAAGTCCTCGGGGGCAAGGTTGCGCAAGTGCTCCTTGAGCTCCTCGGCAGCCATCTCCGCGTCGGACTCCCCCTCTGGCACTGGCGGCTCACCGATCGACTCCTCCCCTGACGTGTCGAGGATCCTGCGTTCCAAGAGTGCTTCATCGGCGAAGATGTCGGCCTGGAGCCGCAACGCGACCGCAATCGAGTCTGAAGGACGGGCGTCGACCGAGATCACCTCTCCGTTTCGCCTAATGATCATTTCAGCGAAGTACGTATTCTCTTCGACCCGGCTGATGATGACCTTCTGGAGAGCACCGCCGAGCCCCCCCACAACCGAGGCGAGCAGGTCATGTGTGAGCGGCCGCGCGAACTTCATGTCGGCGAGCTCCATAGCGATGGCGCTGGCCTCTCCAGGCCCAATCCATATCGGAAGCACACGATCGCCGTCATGCTCCTGGAGGATGACGACGGGCGTATTGGACGCACGGTCCAACCCAAGGCTCTGCACGGACACCTGAATCAGCAACGACTCCGCCCTTTTCGAGTTTAGACGCCCACCGTTCAATAGTACCAGTACTCCGGAGTCCGGCGGGAGTTCAACGCTGAGCAGGCCAGAAGGCCGTTGACGGAATACGGCCTTCTAAAGCTTCAACTCCGTTCGGATGTCGTCTACGCGATCCGACAATTCCCACGGAAATAGATCGACGGTGCGTCCCTCGCCGATGCACCGGGATTCCGGAGTACGGCCGAAGTGGCCGTAGGCCGCAGTCGGAAGAAACATCGGCGTCCGCAGGTCGAGTCGGTCGATGATCGACTGGGGCTGAAAATCGAACACGTCTTCGACGGCACTCGCCAACTGCGGGTCAGGCAGATTTCCGGTTCCAAAGGTATCGACGAAAATCGAGACGGGCCGCGCGACGCCGATCGCGTATGCGAGCTGAATCTCACAGCGCGAGGCCACCCCCGCGTCCACGAGGTTTCGCGCCGCCCACCGGGCAGCGTATGCCGCCGACCGATCGACCTTGGTCGGATCCTTTCCGCTGAAGGCGCCGCCACCGTGCCGGCCCATGCCACCGTATGTGTCGACGATGATCTTCCGGCCGGTCAATCCACAATCCCCGTGGGGCCCACCGATAACGAATTGGCCCGTCGGATTGATGTGAAACGTGCACGTGTCGGGATCGAGAAGATCCGAGGGGATGGCGGGAAGAATCACTTCGCGAATGACACCCTCCCGGATGGTATCATTGTCTACGTCCGGTGCGTGCTGGGTGCTGACCACAACCGTCTCGACCGATCGAGGCCGGCCGTTCTCATAGGCGACACTCACTTGCGCTTTGCCGTCCGGCCGGACCCACGGCAGTGTGCCGCTCCGCCTCACGTCCGCCAACCGCTTCACGAGGGCATGGGCGTAAGAGATGGGGGCCGGCATGCGCTCCGGCGTTTCGGTGGTGGCGTAGCCGAACATCATGCCCTGGTCGCCCGCCCCACCCGTATCCACGCCCATAGCGATGTGCGGGGACTGCTTCTGGAGGGTCACGAGCACCTCACAATTGGCTCCATCGATCCCGTACTCGGCATCGTCATAACCGATCTCGAGGATCGTCTTTCGCACCAGAGCCTCCACATCGACTTGACTAGCGGATGTGATCTCCCCGGCGACGACCGCCAGTCCGGTGGTCACGAGCGTCTCGCATGCCACTCGAGAGCTCGGATCGCCCATCAGCATGGCGTCGAGGACAGCATCGGAAATCTGATCGGCGACCTTGTCGGGATGGCCTTCTGTGACGGATTCGGAAGTGAAGAGAGTGTGGCTCACGGCTGACTTGAGATCTTCCTGTTAAGATTGAATTCCGGGACTGAATCGAGGGTCGGGTAGGGATGACCGCTCGCTATATGAAAAAACTATTCCGTCCCTTCGAGAGGGACAAGCTTCCCGTCTCCGGATTCGAAGCTTGCCGGTTCGGCGCGCGATCGAGTTTCTTCAATCCGACGCAGGGAGATTCCATCGGCCGGAGAACGCCGACAGGTCCACGCTCCCGCCAATCCCCTCCACGAGGCATTCGACGACCTCTCGGCTCGTCGGCGCTGTGACTGCTGCCTTGGCCGCCCGCCGCGCGTCTTCCATGCGGAAGCAACGCACCATCTTCTTCACCTCTGGGAGCGAGGGCCAAGCGACCGACAGAGTCGTGATGTCGAGCCCAAGCAACAAAAACGCTCCCAAGGGGTTCGCGGCCATCTCGCCGCACACGCTCACCTCGATCCCGGCACTCTTCGCCACCCGCGAGACGCCGGCGATTTGCTGGACGACCGCGGGATGGAACGGATTGAACAGCTTGGCCAACTTCGCACTCGTGCGATCCACGGCCAGCGTGTATTGCGTGAGGTCGTTCGTGCCGATCGAGAAGAAATCGCTGTGCCGAGCCAGCTCCACCGCCTCCAGAGCCGCCGCCGGCGTCTCCACGAGGATTCCGAGTTTATAGCCGGAATTGAACGGTATGCCGTCTCGGCGAAGTCGCTCCTCCTCCTCTTCGACGAACTCCCGGACCTGCCTGATCTCTTCGACGTCGTTGACCAACGGCACCATGATCCGGATGTCGCCATGCGCCGAGGCTCGGAGGATCGCTCGGAGCTGCGTGCGGAATAGCTCCGGTTCGTCCAGAGAAACACGGATCGCTCGCCAGCCGAGAAACGGATTCTCCTCCACCGGCATGTGCAGAAACATCGGGAACTTGTCGCCCCCGAGATCGAACGTCCGCACCGTGACCACCTGTTTGGGGAACGCCTCGGCGACGCTGCGATAGGCCAAGTACTGGTCCTCTTCACCCGGCATTTGCTTTCGGCCGACCACCAGAAATTCGGTTCGGAACAGGCCGACGCCTTGCGCACCGTGAAGGCGTGCCTTCTCTGCCTCGTCCGGCAGGTCCAAGTTCGCGCGGAGCGCCACCGGCTGCTCGTCTTCGGTGATCGAAGGGAGTTGGGCGATGCTCTCGAGCTCCTCTTCCCAGGCGAGAATCTGGGTCTCACGCTCCCGGAAAACACTTCGATCGTGATCTTCGGGATCCAAGACCACCCGGCCGATCCGACCGTCCACGATGGCCTCCTGCCCCGCCCGGGCCTGCTCTGACACGACGCCCATCCCGCACACGGTCGGAATCCCGAGGGAGCGCGCGAGCATCACCCAGTGTGCCGTTCGGGTTCCCTGATCGGCCGCGATGCCGAGGACCAAATCGGGATCGAACTGGACGGTCAGGCTGGGCGTCAGATTGCGGGTGACGACGATAACGTTCTCTCCCAAGCCGGAAACGTCGGTCGGGTCCGGGAGGCCCAATAGTTGATGCAGCAGTCTCACCTGGAGATCCTGGAGATCATTGAGCCGGTCGAGCACCATGGGATGGGCGGTCCGGCTCCACTTCGCCTGGATTTCGAGCAGGCGCCAGTCCAACGCGCGTGCTGCAGAGAGCCGATTCTCACGAATGTAGAGTATAGCGCGCTCCATCAGCTCCTCGTCCTCCAGCATGAGAAGCTGCGGCTCGAAGATTCTGGCCTCCACCGCTCCTAGACGCTCCTCGGTCGAATCCTCGATTTCGAGAAGCCGGTTCTTCGCCCATTCGAAGACCTGCTGGAGATGCTCCACTTCGCCCTCTACCTCGTCGGCCTCGATCGACCTGTGTGGGACCTCAGGCACACCCCAATTCAGGATGTGGACCCGGCCCGCACCGATTCCCTCAGAAGCACCAATACCGTCAAGAACCTTAGACACCGTGGATCTCCTCAGACATGCTGTATCTCCTCAGGCACCGTACATCTCCTCGAAACCACTGTCGATCAAACTCGCCAGGGCGGTAAGTGCCTCTTCCGCATCGTCGCCCTCCGCACGGATCACCAACTGCGTTCCCACCTCCGCGGCCAACATGAGCACGCCCATGATGCTCTTGGCGTTCACCTCCACACCGTCTTTTTCGAGCCATAGATCAGCCCGAAACGACCCGGCCAACTTCACGAACTCCGCAGCCGGCCGGGCATGAAATCCCATCGGGTTGACGATCTCGGCCCGGCGTTCGATCCGTTCGTCGGTCATGCGTTCCCCAGCACCGTGATCAACGTGATGACGAGGACCACGACTGTTGTGGTCCCCCGCAGCGCAGGATGTCCAAACTTGAGCCCAACGACGAACGCTGCGATTGCGGCTAACGACCAGAGCGCACCGGCGTTCGCGGCAGCCAGGCGGCTCACAAGGAACGCACCGACCAAAATCCCGAGAAGCAGCGCACCGCCTGAAAATACGCGCTCGGCCAGCCGCGAAAGCTCGGCTCCCCTAAGCCGAACGCCCACGTCTTTGCCGTACTGGAGGCCCCGGCTGTACCCCCACCATCGTAGCACCAAGTGTCCTCCGTTGTATACGACCAGGAATACGGATACCGGAACCCAAGGCGGAGCTCCGGCCCAAGCAAGCACCAGAGCCAGCAGTAACGTCGCGGGACGCCACGCGCCCCAGATCAGAAGATCCCCTAGGCCCCCGAGGGACCCCTGGATCGCTCGCCTAAACCTCTCGATCGTCTCGGCGTCCGTGCCGCTAGCCTCCATCCGCGCTACGGCTCCAAGCGCGACCCCGGCGAGATAGGGGTGGGTGTTGAACGGCTTCATGTGGCTCCGCACGGCATCGTCCAGTTCGGTCCCCGAGAGCCCACGTCTACGGAGCAGCGGAATCATGCAGTAGGCGAAGCCCGAGCCCAACATGAAACGATAGCTCCAGGATCCCTGGATGATGAATTGCCTGAGAAAGCTCGACATCCAGCCCGGTGGTCGCTTGGAGTCCACGGCCGTCACAGGTATGCGCCGACCATACCCGCCACGAGCCCGACCAGAAAGACGGCCCGGCGGCTCTTCCACCCGCCGAACCCTCTGAGCAACGCACCGAGATGGACTGCCGCACCTACCAGCAGGAGGGCCACGGTCGCTTCATAAGGCAACGGCCATCGTGAAGCGACTACCCCGGTCAACCAACCTCCCACCACCAATGCCGCCGCCGTAACCACCGTTCCACGGACGAAATCGAGGAGCACCGACGAGAGATGGCCGGCGGTAATTTTCGGGGCGGTCACAGACCCGGCTTCAATCCGACGGAAAAGACGGCCCACCACGTGCCGCTGGAGACCCACCGTCATCCCACCGAGGTCGGAGACCAGCAGTCCAGCCACCAAGCCCAATGCCAATCCAGCTGGCCCACCGGCGGACATCGCAACCGCCACAGCGACCACCGAAGACGGGCCTGTCTCGGGAACCCGAGTGCCGCCCGCCGGGACTCCTGCAAGATGGAACAACTCGAGAATCACGCCGATCTCCAAGCCCAACGCGGGGTCTCCGAGCCACCAACCGGCCAACGTGCCCGCGACGAGGGGGCGCGAAACCATGAACTGCCCGACCGAGGTCGCGTCGAGGGCCAAGAGCCCACCCAGAAACGCAAGTGATAGGGACACGGATCAGTACTCCTTCAACGGCCTTCTAGCCCAAAAGCGCTTCTAAATCGACCGTGCTGCTTCCCGGAAGGTCCCTGGCCGAGACCTCGACACCTTCGTTCACGAGGGCCCGAAGACCCTCTTCCTCCACCTGGCCGAGGAACACGTACGGTATGCGTTCGGTGCGGCCGGTAGCGTGATGCAGGCCCCCGATGTTGACCTCACGCCCACGGAGGCCCTGGCCCTCGGCCAATCCACCCATCGCAGCAATCGTGCGGGTCAGAACCACCGTCCGGCGGGGAGCAGCGTCCAGGTCGCTGAGGCATGCCCTCGCGTGCTCGACCGTAAGAAAGTCCGCCGTGGCCGTGTCGGGAAGCCCCAGCCGGTAGAGATCTTGCTCCCATTCGCTCGCGGCCAATTCGTCGTCCACGACCACGTAGTGCTCCACGTCGAGTTGCGGCCCCCAGCCCATGACCACCTGTCCGTGGATGAGCCGCTCGTCGATTCGATACAGGACGACCGACATCTTATGAGGGTGATCGGAGAGGGGGGTGGGCCGCGTTGCGGATCCGGTCACCCTCCAGTCGGGTCGGCGGTCTTGACGCCTTCTTTGCCCTTTAGGAGGAGACGCGGAACGAGCTCGGAAAGGGCGAGCTCCCGATGAAAGACGAACTCGAGGAGCATCGGCAGGTTCATGCCGAATACCACAGCCCGCTGGCCGTTGTCCTTGCACGTCAACTGAGCGGTTAGCGCACAACTTCCGCTGCCAAGATCTGTGAAAACGACGACTGGCGCACTTCCCACGAGCGCATCGACTTGCTCGGCCAGCCCCTGCGGATTCTGTCCCTCGTTGCTCATCGGCACCAGTGCATCGTCCCCCAGGCCGGTGATCCTCTGAACGGCGTCCACCATTCCTTCGGCCAGATTTCCGTGGCTGAGCAACACCCCCTTTACCAGCTCCACGTCACTCATAGTCCTGCTCGAAGTATTCGCGCACCGGACGTGGACGCATGGCGTTCTTCAGCCTTTCATTGAAGGCGCCAGCGGTGTCTATGCCGGCATACTTCAGGAGGTGGTTCATGGCCACCACTTCCGAAATCACCGTGATGTTCTTTCCGGGATTGAGTGGAATCGTGACCTTGGGAATCTTGACCCCTAGCACCTCGCTCTCCTCAACGTCGAGGCCGGTCCGAGTATAGGCCTGGTTCTCGTCCCAACGCTCCAGGTGGACCATCACTTCGATTCGCTTCTGCTGACGAGTGGCATGGATCCCGAACAGCGTGCGGATATCAATGATCCCGAGGCCCCGAATTTCCATGTGGTGAGCCTGAAGCTGATGCCCCTCGCCCAGAAGAATGTCCGACCCCCGCCGCGAGACAATGACGTGGTCGTCTGCCACGAGTCTGTGGCCTCGCTCGACCAGGTCCAACACACACTCGCTTTTTCCGACACCGCTGTCTCCAACGAAAAGCAATCCCACGCCGTATACGTCGGCCAAGGATCCGTGGAGATTGGTGTGTGGTGCGAGAACCGCATCGAGATAGGGCTTGATCCGTCGGTAGAACTCCTTCGTGCCAAGACCAGAGCGCAGGACCGGAATCGAGAACTTTGTCGCCACCTCGAGTAATTCATCGGGAACCGACAAGCCCTTCGTAACGAACGCGACCGGAATTCCGAAACTGAACACGCCCTCGACCCGGTCCCGCCGCTCCTCGGCGGTCAGGCCTCGCAGATACGTGATCTCGGTTTCGCCAAACACCTGAATCCGATCGGACGAGAACCGCTCCGTGTAGCCCGTCAACGCGATTCCGGGGCTGGTGATATCAGGGTCCAGGAGCCGCCGATCAAGGCCCGCGTCGGAGTTCAGGAGTTCGAGTTGGAGGGTCTCATGCCTGTCGTCGAATAGCTCCTGGACGGTGACCTCTGGAATCAGCTCCGGCGACGCGTCCGCCGCATCGTTAGACAACTAGCGACTACTCCTCTGAGAGAGCTTCGGTCAGCGACGGAGCTCGGTGGTCGGTCACCTGCTCCCGAAGCTTCCGGAGTTGACGCGCTAGGCGGTCGTTTACCTGGCTCAAGGCTTCATTGAAATCGTCGCCTTGCCCGGTGGCGACGATAGGGTCCCTCCCGTCGATGTGCAGAATTCCTTCGATTTTCTTGGAGTTCTTCTCTTCCTCGAAAACGACCTCGACGGCCGAAATACGAGCGCCATATTTGTTCAGCTTGGAGAGAAGCTCCTCGGTTCGGTCCCGAAGGGACTCTGGAAGAGCCGTACGTCGCGATGTGATCCGAACTTCCAACGCCACCTCCGTTCAACTCGTTTCACGACGACCGGGGGGACGGCAGCGGCGAGGTCATCCGTCGTGTCGACCCGCGGGCCCGAGCGTCTCACGGAAAACTTCCGACTCAGGACACTACCCGCTCTTGTAGGAAATGCTCCATGGCACGCGCCGAGGCATCCCAAGAGAACCTCTCGGCAAAGCTCCGGGCCCCGTTTCCCAAATGTACACGTTTTTCCTCACCATCGAGGAGCTCTTCGATCCGCTGGCTGAGAACGTCCACGTCCCCGTGGGGAACGAGAAACCCGGTCTGCCCATCCACGACCGAATCTCGTAATCCGGGCACATCGCTGGCGATGGTCGGCGTTCCACAGGCCGCCGCCTCCATGTTCGAGAGTCCCCA
Source organism: Longimicrobiales bacterium (assembly GCA_965249775.1). GTDB lineage: Bacteria > Gemmatimonadota > Gemmatimonadetes > Longimicrobiales > Gaopeijiaceae > UBA822. The sequence continues at coordinate 277,645 of OZ252253.1, read as the reverse complement.
GCCCTCCTTCACGGACGTGAGGAGATGGATCCAGCTCCGTTGCAGGAGGTCACGCTTCTCCTCCTCGGATACGAAGCCCAGAAAGTCCACGTGCTCCGTCAGTCCGAGGGACTCCCGGAGCGCGTCGAGCTGCGGCAGAAAATCTCCACGACCCGCTACGAGAAGCCGGCACGAGATCCCTCGCCGGACCAGTTCGGCCACGGCCTGGAGTATCAGGTCGACGCGCTTGTAGCGTTTGAGTCTTCCCACGTAGAGGAGGGTGGGCTCGGGAAAGCGTTCTCCAAACGCGAGGGGGGACAGGTCCTCGAGATCGACGCCGTTCGGAATGATCTCGATTCCCCGTGGAATCCCGCGCCGCACGAGATCCTCCGCCGTGCTTTCGGAGACGGCAGCGGTCGGTATGGATCGGAACACCCTTCCCAGAGGCCGCTCCAGAAGCCACGTCGCCGATGCCACCGGAAAGGATGCCTCTCGAAACGCCGCGGTTCCAAAGAGGTGATGAACGATCAGGACCACGGGTGCCCCGACCCCCCAGAAGGGCGAAAAAAAAGGCACCTTGTTCAGATCCTCCACCACGACGTCGAACCGCTCGGCGCGGAGTCGGCGTCTGAAGTACACCGGGGCGGTGAGAGAAAGCGTGTACCGGCCCCCGACCCGATGCACTTCGATACCATCGAGCACAACCCGACGCTCACACCCTGGCCAAGCCGAGCACAGGAGCGTGACTGAATGCCCCCGCGCCACGAGCCGGCCGAAAATCTCGTGGAGATGAACCTCCGCCCCTCCGGCCTGTGGGTTCTCCCGATCGAGCCAGTTTAAAACGAGGATCTTCACGCGCAGGGCTCCAGGATCAGCCGATCACCCGCTTGTACAACGCGTCAAGGACGCCATTTACGAATCCGGGGGACTCGGAGCCGCCGTACCGCTCGGCCAACCGCACGGCTTCCTGAATCGAAACCTTGGGCGGGATTTCATCGAAGCAGACCAACTCGGCGGCGGCAATCCTGAGGATTCCTCGGTCGAGCAGGGCCAGGCGCTCCATACGCCAATTGTCCAGCGCGACCTCCAGCAGTTCGTCCAACTCATCCCCGCGAGCGTCCAACTCCGCCGCCAAGCGTCGCAGATACGGCATCCGTGCCTCCGCAATCCTCCGCATGCCCACCACTTCCTCGAGGACATCCGAAAACGTACCCTGCCGCTCTCCCACGTCCCACTGGTAGTGGATCTGAAGCGCCCACCCCCTCGCCCGCGTCCGGTCGATCCGCCGGGCCAAGCTCTCAGCGACCCCACCCGATTTCTTCAAGGCGATTCTAATCCTCGAGACCCTCGTATAAGCCGATCATGTGAAGTGCGCTCTGCGCGAGCTCACGCCCCTTATTGCCAGCCTCCCGCGAGGCGCGAGCCCAGGCCTGATCGGGTGTGGCTGTCGTCAGTATACCGAACAGGAGTGGGATATCGATCTCGCGCGCGACTGCGCCGAGCCCGGAAGAGGCCTCCCCGGCCACGTAGTCGAAGTGTGGCGTTTCTCCCCGGATCACGCATCCCAGGGCGATGAATGCGTCGTGGCGGTCCAAAGCCGCGATCCTGCGCGCGGCTTGTGGAAGCTCCCACGCGCCCGGAACCCAATAGACGTCGACCGCGTCCGCCTCGACGCCGAACTCCTCGAGGCCGCTTCGGCATCCCTCCAACATTTCTTCCGTCACGTCGCCGTTGAAGCGCGCAGCGATGATCCCGATGCGCTTACCCGGCGCCGGCGCCGGATCCGGCAGGTGCGGGCCGGTGTCGGATTGCACGTCAGATGTCCTCAGGCGTGCACCTCCTACAGAAGGTGCCCCAGCTTCTTTTGCTTGGTGTCGAGATAGTCCGCATTGTGCTCACCGCGGCCCACATGCAGGGGCTCTCGCCCGGTGACCTCGAGGTTGTACCCCTCGAGCCCGACGATCTTCCGTGGATTGTTGGTCAGCAAACAAATCTTGCTGAGCCCGAGATCGAGGAGAATTTGTGCGCCGATTCCGTAGTCCCGCAGGTCGGGTTTGAACCCCAACTTCCGGTTCGCCTCGACCGTGTCGTGACCCTGGTCCTGCAGTTCATACGCCCGAATTTTGTTGTGCAGGCCGATCCCACGGCCCTCCTGCTTAAGATAGACGATCACACCCCGGCCCCTCTCGGAAATCTGCTTGAGCGCGGCCCTCAACTGCGAGCCGCAATCGCAACGTAGAGAGCCGAACACATCCCCCGTCAAACACTCCGAGTGCATACGTACAAGCACGTCCTCGCGAGCCTCAGCGTCCGCGCCATCTTCGACGTTAGCGTCAACGTCACCCTCGGTGTCACCCTCGATGTCACCTTTGACGAGCGCGATGTGCTCCCGATCATCGATCGGGCTCTGGTAGGCGATGATGCGAAAGGGCCCGAACTCCGTGGGCAGATTCGCTTCGGCCACCCGTGTCACCAAGCGCTCCTTGGCCAGCCGGTACGACACAAGCTGTGCCACCGTGATGAACCGAAGGCCATGCTCCTGGGCGTACACTTCCAGTTGAGGGCGGCGCGCCATGGACCCATCGGGATTGAGAATCTCACAGATCACCCCGACGGGAGGCAGCCCGGCAAGGCGGGCCAGGTCCACGGCAGCCTCAGTTTGGCCTACGCGACGAAGGACGCCACCGGGTCGGGCCTTGAGGGGGTCGATGTGTCCCGGACGCCTGAGGTCGAGTGGCTGACTCTCGGGATCCACCAGCACTTCGATTGTCTTAGCCCGATCGTGAGCGCTGATACCGGTGGTTACGCCGAACCGTTCGTGGGCGTCCACGGAAACGAGGAAGGCGGTTCCCTGTGGGTCGGTGTTCTCTTCGGACTGGGCGGGAAGGTGTAATTCCGCGGCACGCTCCGGCGTCAGCGCGACGCAGATGAGGCCCCCGCCGAACTGGATCATGAAGTTCACGGTTTCCGGCGTCACGAGGGAAGCCGCAAAGACCAAATCCCCCTCGTTTTCCCGATCCTCGTCGTCGGCGACGATGACGATCTTGCCTTTACGAATGTCCTCAAGGGCCTGTTCGATGGTATCGAACGGCATGACCAGACGCTCCTTCCCGCTATGATGGCTCCATTACGCACGGCGTACTGCTGCGGCGACGTGCGTTTGGCACACAGACATTATATCAGCAGTGAAGGCTTCGGGACCACTCAGGAGCGGTCGGAGAGCTCCCTCCGAACGTACTTCCCGATCAGATCACCTTCGACGTTCACCCGCCCGCCGGGTTCAAGAAGACGAAGGTTGGTATGCTCCCACGTGTACGGGATCACGGCGACCTGGCAGATGTGTTCGTCCGAGATGGCGTTGACCGTGAGACTCACACCATTGAGGGCGATCGATCCGTGGAGAATCGTCCCCGATGCCACATCGGACGGAATCCTGAAGTCGAGGAGACGGTAGTCCCCCTGGTCCTCGACACCGATCAACTCACCCATGGCGTCGACGTGGCCTTGCACGAGGTGCCCGTCCAGCCGGGTTCCAACGGCGACGGCCCGCTCGAGGTTGACTAGGCTGCCCTCGGTGTACTCCGCCGCCACAGTCCGAGAGAGCGTCGTTCCCACGCTGTTGACCGAGAAGCCCCCGTCCAGAACCTCCACCACCGTGTGACAGGCTCCGTCGAGGGAGACAGACGCGCCGGGCTGGAGATCTTCAACGACGATCTGCGCGTCGATCTCTAGCTCACGGGCACCGTCCATCTCTCGGGCAGCCCGTACCGTGCCCACCTCCTCTACGATCCCGCTGAACATCAAACCTCCCGGAAGGCCTGTTCAACAGCCTTCATAGTCGTACGTGAGTAGAACGTCGGGTCCGAATCGGATAGGCTCTCCCCTGCTCGACCAGCCCAAGCTCTCGGGCGTCGATTCTCCGCCCCCAAACGCCGACACCCCGTGGGGCCCGATGGTCACGGGTGTCTGGAAGAAATAGAACCGCTGGGCCAATCCCTCGCGAGAAAACGCCGTGGCCAGTCTTCCCCCGCCCTCGCAGAAGACAGACCGAATACCAAGACTCCAACACCGCTCGAGCACCTTTTCCAAGTTCGCTCCTCCATCCCCCTGCGACACGATTTCCACCTGCGCACCGACATCCCTGAGTGTATCGACCCGTTCGGCAGGAGCGGCTTCGGTCGCGAAAATCACGACAGGCGCTTCGCTATCGGTCCCAAACAGGGACGCATCCGGTGACAGGGCAGCACTCGGGTCCAATACCATACGCGTCGGCTGAATCCGGGGGTCCATGCCGTGTCGCACGGTCAACAGGGGGTCATCGACCCGAGCTGTCTCTCCGCCGACCAACACCGCGTCGTACCCGCTTCTGAGACGATGGACCTCTCTATTCGCTTCGTCACCCGTGAGTTGCGTCCGCTCCCCTGCCCGGGCAGCGATCCGACCATCCGAGCTCACTGCCAGTTTCAGCGCGAGGTACGGTCGCCGGTGCTTCGATGTATAAAAGAAGACGGGATCGACATCGTGGAATGTCCGCACGTCGGCAGCCGGGCCAACGACCTCGACCCCTGCTTGCGTCAGTAGCTCACCCCCTCTCCCCGTCTCATCTCCCGGATCGGCAGCTCCGAAGACCACCCGGGTCACGCCGGCCTCCAGCAGCGCCTCCGTGCACGGGGGCGTCTTCCCATGATGGCTGCACGGCTCCAGGCTCACGTAAGCGGTAGCCCCCCGGGCGGCATCTCCCGCAGAGCGAATTGCGTTCACTTCCGCATGCGGTCCGCCATATTCTTCGTGCCATCCCTCCCCTACGAGCTCCTCGTCACGCGTCAGAATGCACCCGACCATCGGATTGGTGAGCTCGTGAACGCCGAGAACCCCCAGATTGGGACGCACCCGACCCCACCCCCGACCCGCCAAAGCGGCGGCCCGAAGGAGCCACTCCCGGTCGGACTCTGTCAGAGACATGGCTGAAGAGGCATCCGTAACAACCTCAGTAGGTGAGTCGGGCCGCCACGCTGATGAACGGCGTGGACCCACCGGGATCGTACACACCCCCGTAACCGGCCAGCTCGTCGTATCCCCCTACCCATCCCCCCTCGATCGAAAACTGGTACACGAGCCTCGTGATGGATACGCCCGCGAAGTAAACCGATCGGCGGGTCGTCAGACTGTCGGACCGGCCGATCCCCTCTCCACCGGGAATCGTGGGATCCGGCACCTGGACGGCCATTTCGCCTCGGTCCCAATTCCATCCGAAGCCCCCCGAAACAGCCGCTGTGAAGAAGTCCTTTCCGATAATCGCCCGCACCGACGTCGCCGAGATTCCGCTTTGGATTTGGGATCCATCCGTACCGGCGCTCCAGTCGACCGTCCCCCCAAAGGACTGCATCGCAGACACCGTGAGGCCAGGCAGATTGAACGACTCACGGAAGATTCCGACCCGCCCACCCACCGAAAAGATGCCCTCGTTGCCCTGAAAACCGTCGGAATCCCCTAGGAAAACGAGGCTCGCGGACCCGAGAAGATCGAGGGACAGCACGCCACCGACGGTCGACATCAATGAAAACCCGTCGAGAACGCCCACCGCAAAGGAGCCCTTCAAGCCGTATGCGTAAACGGAGTTCTCTGCGGCTACGCCGGTTCCTCCGTCGAGGAGGTCGGGCATTCTCAATCGCGTCACCCCGAAGCGGACGACGCCACTCATGCGCGGCGCACTCCCCAACCGTCTTCCCAGGGTACTGTACGAGCCAGAGAGGCTGGCACCCATTCGGTCGGTTGCGGCGACTCCGCCACGAATGGACTGTGCCGTCAGGACGGCACTTTGGCAGGCAGTGAGCAACTCGGCCGATCCGCCCGACGCACATTGGTCAATGAGCGGTGTCAAGTCTTGGGCCCACGCGGTGCTGAATGACCCCGAGACCACGAGAAGGCACAGCCCGGCATGCCGGGCGCTCAAGCCCACCGTACACCCTCGCCCGCCTCCACCTCTCCCATGATCCAGGCCGGCGTGTGGCCATGGCCCCCGCCCTCGAGAACACTCTCGACATCCTCGGGTGCAACTACGGCAATCATGCCCACGCCCATATTGAACACGCGCAGCATTTCGTCGTGCTCGACGCCGCCCGCCTCCTCGAGGACACGGAACACGTCGGGGACCTCCCAAGAAGCGAGGTCGATCACCGCACCGAGCTCGGAACCGAGCGTCCGGGGCAGATTGCCTGGGATGCCGCCACCCGTGATGTGAGCCAGCCCGCGCACCCGCCCGGTGTCGAGCGCATCGGACAGGAAGGGCAAATAGCTCCGATGAACGTCCAGGAGCACGTCCGCCACCGAGCGGCCGGTCTCGGGAAAGTCGTCGTCGATCGACAACCCCATGGACTCGAAGACGATCTTTCGCACCAACGTGTATCCGTTCGTATGGACACCGTTCGATCCGAGACCGATCAGGACGTCTCCGACACGGACGCGGGAGCCGTCCAGGATCTTGTCGCGCTCTACGATGCCCACGATGAATCCAGCCAGATCGTACTCGCCCGCGTCGTAGAAATCCGGCATCTCCGCCGTCTCTCCGCCGAGGAGCGCGCACCCGTTCTCCTTGCACGCCGTCGCTACCCCGCCAACGACTCCTGCAATGGTGGACTCGTCCATAACGCCGCATCCGATGTAATCCAGGAAGAACAGGGGCCGGGCTCCCTGCACGAGGATGTCGTCGACGCAGTGGTTCACCAAGTCTTGGCCCACGGTGTCATGCCGCCCCGCCATGCAGGCCACCTTGACCTTGGTTCCCACGCTGTCTGTGCTCGAAACGAGTACCGGACTCGCCACGTCTCCCGGTACTGCGTACAGGCCACCGAAATGGCCGAGCGCGGAAAGCGTGTGTTCGTCGCCGGTGGCATCGACCAGCGACTTGAGGCCCGCCATAGTTCGCTCGGCGGCGTCCAGATCGACCCCTGCTGAGCGATAGTCCAGCCGCCTCGGCTCAGCCACCCGACGCCTCCAACTGATGTTCGAATGCCGTCATTTCCTTGAATTCCATGATCCGGCGCAGGATCGCCCCCTCATCGAGCGAGTGGAACCGATCGACGCTGAAACTCTCGACCGCGAACGAGCCCATGACCGAGCCATACACCATGGCACGCCGGAGATCGTCCGGCTCCTGAGAGTCCACGGAGGCCACATACCCGACGAAGCCACCCGCGAAGGCATCTCCGGCCCCGGTGGGATCGAAGATTACCTCCAAGGGGAACCCGGGCACAAAGAACATCCAGTCCGGCCCGAAGAGAATCGCCCCGTGCTCACCCTTCTTCACCACAACGAAGCGTGGGCCCCGCTCCTGTATCCAACGCGCCGCCTTGAGGAGATTGTGATCTCCCGCGAGCTGCCGTGCCTCCGCGTCGTTGACCATCAAAATATCGACCCGCTTCAGGAGTTCGACCAGCGCCTCGCGACTCCCTTCGATCCAAAAATTCATGGTGTCGCAGATGACGGCCGCCGGCTCCCGCACCTGGTCGAGCACTTCCATCTGGAGCGCGGGATCGATGTTGCCAAGAAAGACGTAACGCGAATCCCTGAAGGCATCCGGGACACGAGGTTTGAAGTCGCCGAAGACGCCCAGGCGGGTTTCGAGCGTGTCTCTAGAGTTCAGGTCATACGTATACCGCCCGGCCCAGAAAAAACTCTCGCCCGCGGCACGCTCTACCCCCGAGAGGTCAACACCTCGCTGGGTGAGGAAATCCAGTTCCTCGAACGGATAGTCGTCTCCGACCACACCTACGATGCGGACCGGGCTCAGAAGGCTCGCGGCGGCCGAGAAGAACACGGCTGATCCGCCGATCACACGGTCGGCCGTGCCGAACGGCGTTTCCACCGAGTCGAGCGCCACGCTTCCCACCACCAGAATCGACATCGAGTTATCTAACCTGCTTGGTCGTCATTTCGAGCCTGTTTCTTCGTCATTCCGAGCCCGCTTCGTCGTCGTTACGAACCATCTGCTCGGGCGCCACGATTCCCAGGATGGTCAGCCCGTTGCGAAGAACGATCTGCACAGAACGGGCCAAGACGAGCCGTGCGTTCCGGAGACCCTCGTCCTCCACGATCACCGCCAACTCCGGATTCCGGCTCGGGTTCCCCGCGTGATACCACGAATTGACCGCCCCCGCCGTCTGCTCCAAGTAGTCGCAGATCAAGTGAGGAGCCCTCAGGCGCGCCGCGTTGCGGACCAGCTCCGGGAACTGCACGAGTGCCTTGATGACCTCTCGCTCGGCGTCCGTGGAGAGCACCGACAGATCGACGCCTTCCGTGCCGATGGAAGACCGCTCCAGGCCAGCCTTCTTGAAGATGCTGCACATGCGGGCGTGGGCGTACTGCACCTTGTACACCGGATTCTTGTCCGACTGGTCCAGCGCGAGATCCAAATCGAAGACCAGATGCCCATCCGGTTTCCTCATCTGGAAGAAGTAGCGAGTGACGTCGACGCCGACTTCCGTAATGAGCTCCCGAAGCGTCGTATCCGAACCCGCCCTCTTCGAGAGCTTGACCTCTTCACCATCCTGTTCGACCCGAACCATCTGATGGAGCACGTACTCCGGGTAATCGGCCGGTAACCCGAGCGCCTGTACGCCCGCCTGCACCCGAGCAATGGTTCCATGGTGATCGGCCCCCTGGACGTTGATGGCTTGGTGGAAGCCCCGCCCCCACTTGTCCATGTGGTAGGCCACGTCCGGAAGAAAGTAGGTCGGAGATCCGTCGCTCTTGATCATGACGCGGTCCTTCTGGTCTCCATACTCCGTTGTGCGAAGCCAGACCGCCCCGTCGAGATCGTAGACCTTACCGGACGCTCGGAGACCTTCGGCGGTGGATTCCACATGGCCGTCGTCGTACAGGGAGGACTCCAGGAAGTAGGCATCGAAGTGTATGCGGAAGTCCGAGAGATCCCGGTCCTGCTCTTCACGAAGAACCCGCACCGCGGTCTTCCTCATGACGTCCATCGCCTCTTCGCTCAGTGCGTCCTCTACGAAACGATCCCCGTGCTCCTCTGCCAGGTCCGCCGCGATTTCACCGACGTACTCCCCTGGGTAGCCCCCCTCGGGAATCTGCGCGTCGTGGCCGAACCACTGCTGATACCGGGCCCAAACGCTCTCAGTGAGGCGGTCGATCTGGGCGCCGGCGTCGTTGTAGTAGTACTCCCGGCTCACCGACCATCCGGTCCAGTCCAGCAGGCCCGCGATCGCATCGCCTAATGCGGCTTGGCGCCCGTGTCCCAGATGTAGTGGCCCCGTCGGATTTGCCGAGACGAATTCGACCATGATGGACTCCCCACCACCCTCATCACACCGCCCGTAATCATCATCCGCGGCGATGATCTCCACGAGCCTCGAAGCGACTTGCCCGGAACTGAGCTTGAAGTTCAAGAACCCCGGCCCGGCCACACTTACGGATTCGATACCGGACTCCGCGAGGACCGAGTCTTGGAAGGCGATCTGGTCGCGAAGCTCCTCCGCAAACGCGCGGGGCGGCCGTCCCAGACTTTTCGCGAGCGTAAGGGCCACGTTCGTGGTCAGATCGCCGTGGTTGGGATCCTTGGGTTGCTCGAGGCGCACGTCGGCGTCATCCACGCCCATCTCGACGAGTGCCTCCTGGACCACCTGTCTAATGGCTTCTTCACTCATGAACCTAGCCCCGTCCGAACTTGGTCAGGAGTCCGATGAGGACGACTTGCCGCCGTCGGAAGGCTTCGATCCGCCCGAAGCCCCCGAAGCATCGGAGGAGGCCCTCTTCGATTCTCTCGAACCCTTGTCCGAGCCGCCCCCATCCGAGCTGCCGCCGCCCCCATCGGATGAACCGGCTCTACCGCCGGACTCTTCACCGCTGGAGGCTCCAGCAGAGTCTCCGCTGGACGCTCCTTTTTCGGACGAGGCCGTTTTCTTGTCGGACGAAGCCGCTTCCTTGTCGGACGAGGCCGCTTCCTTGTCGGACGAGGGCGCTTCCTTGTCGGACGAGGCCGCCTCCTTGTACTCGTCACTGCGGTAGTCCGTGATATAGAACCCTTCGCCCTTGAAGATCAGCCCGGCGCCACCGGACAAGAGACGCTGAGCGGTTTTTCCGCACTCCGGACAGGCGGCTCGAGGCTCTTCGGACATGCTCTGGAACAGCTCGAATTCATGTCCCTTTGGGCAACGGTACTCGTACGTGGGCATCTCGGATTCGCGTCGATCGGTGATTCGCCAAATGGCCAGCACAACAGCCGAGGTGGCGCAAGTTAACACCCTAGGGGTCGTGGGTCCCCCATTCGTCACGCAACACGTCGCTGATTTCCCCGAGGGTGGCAGACGCTTTTGCCGCCTCGATCATCGGGGGAATCAGATTTTCGGTCGACCGAGCGGCGGACCGGATACCCTCGAGAGCGTGTGAAGTATCCTGGGAGTCTCGTCTCGCCTTGAAATCCTTCAAGCGGCGCTTTTGATCGGCTTCGAACTCCGAAAAATCGGGGTTCTCGATGGTCACTGGCCCCTCATCTTCTTCGAATATGTTCACGCCCACTACCAGACGCTCGTTTCCTTCGATCTCCTTCTGATGGCGATACGCAGACGCCTGGATTTCTTTCTGCATGAAGTCGATGGCCTTCGACGCTCCGCCCAAACCCTCGAGGTCGTCCAGATAGGCACGAGCACCGTCTTCGATCTCACGGGTAAGGGCCTCCACGTAGTAGCTGCCCGCGAGGGGATCCACCGTGTTCGTGATTCCCGATTCGTGGGCCAGGATCTGCTGTGTGCGAACGGCGAGCCCGGCAGCCTGTTCGGTCGGGAGGTTCAGGGCTTCGTCGAAGCCGTTCGTGTGCAACGACTGTGTCCCTCCGAGCGCAGCCGCCAGCGCCTGGATGGTCACGCGTACCACGTTGTTGAGCGGTTGCTGCGCCGTCAGCGTCGACCCTCCCGTCTGGGTGTGAAAGCGCAGTTGGCACGAGCGGTCCGAGGCATCGAAGCGCTGCTTCATGAGCAGAGCCCACAAGCGGCGTGCAGCGCGGAACTTGGCGACTTCCTCGAGGAGGTCACTGTGCGCCGCAAAGAAGAAGGAGAGCCGCGGCGCGAAGTCCTCCAACGGAACGCCCGCGGCCAACACTCGCTCGACATAGGCGAGTCCGTTGGCCAGCGTGAACGCGACCTCTTGTGGGGCTGTGGAACCGGCCTCCCGTATGTGATAACCAGAAATTGAGATCGAATTCCACCGCGGTACCTCCCGCGCGCAGAACGCGATCAGATCGGCAGCCAGCCTGAGGCTGGGGTCCACCGGAAAGATGTACGTACCGCGGGCGACGTACTCCTTGAGCACGTCGTTCTGGACCGTTCCGGCCAGTGCATCTCTCCCCACCCCCTGCTCGTCTCCGACGGAGAGGTAGAGAGCGAGGAGAATGGCCGCCGTCGAGTTGATCGTCATCGACGTGGACACTTGATCCAGTGCGATCCCGTCGAAGAGCGTCCGCATGTCTTCGACGGTGTCGATCGCCACACCCACCCGGCCGACCTCGCCTTGCGCCATCGGATGGTCCGAGTCGTACCCCATCTGGGTGGGAAGATCGAAGGCGACCGACAACCCGGTGGTTCCTTGGCTCAGAAGGTAGTGATACCGCCGATTGGTCTCCTCGGCCGTCCCGAAGCCAGCATACTGCCTCATGGTCCAGAGGCGCTCTCGATACATGTTGGGGTGGACGCCCCGCGTGAACGGAAACTGGCCAGGCTTCCCTAGGCCCTCCGCGTCACCACCGTTGGCCTCGTACACGGTATCGACTTCGATTCCACTGCTGGTACGGAAGCGCCCGTCGCTGGTGTTGTCCTTCATTCTCTCTCCGACTCCTGGTCGGGTGGCAGCAGGTCCATCAGAATTTCGTTCTTCTCGACCGTCTGGCCAGCGACGACGTGGATCGTGCCGACGCGGCTTTCGTCCGGAGCCGTGAGCGAATTCTCCATCTTCATGGCCTCGACCACGAGGAGCCCACCTCCCGCCTCCACCAAGTCGCCCTCCGCTACATCCACCCGCACGACGAGTCCCGGCATCGGAGCCCGAACGGACGCCGGGCCGTTGAGGGCCGATCCCGCGGAGCTCACGTCCCGCATCGCCTTCATGCGGTCGTCCACAACGCCGACACGATAACGCCGCCCTCGGAGCTGGAGATCCCAAGTGCCTGAACCGCCTCGCTCGGCCAAGACCGTATGGGATGCCCCATCAACGAGAAAGGAGTAGAGGTTCGGACTCACTGGCTCGGGGGCACAGGTTTCCACCCGGTCCCCATCGACCCGACCCCCCTCGGGGTCGATTTCCACCTCGAAAGTGACGTCGCCCACGGTGACATGATAGCGCACAGGTCTAGGAGTCGCCGCCGCGCTCGGCCGCCGTGCGCTTCAACACGACCACGACCTCTACGTGTGCAGTCTGGGGAAAGAGGTCGAACGCCCGCACGTCCACGACCTCATAGGACGAGGAGAGCCGCCCGATATCTCTAGCCAGCGTCGCCGGGGCACAGCTGACGTAGATCAGGCGCGGCGGACCGGCGGCCTGGAGCGCCTCCGTGACCTTCGTGTCGACACCGACCCGGGGCGGGTTGAGCACCACGAGATCGGCTGGCAGAGCCTCGGTGATACGGTCCTCCACCGCACCGGCCCATACCGTGAACCCTTCCGGGGCATCACGCGACGCGGCCCCCACCGCCTCCACATCGCACTCGATGCCGAGGACGTTCGCCCCTGTTCTTGCCAGATCCCGGCCGTACAAGCCGGCACCGCAATAGGCATCCACGACCCTTTCACCGGGTCGTACCGCTGACCGCTCAACCACCCACCGGTGAAGCGCCTCGCTAGCCACTCTGTTCACCTGGAGAAACGTCGTCGGGCCAGTGCGGACGGTTTCCCCTAACCGGGTGTCATGAACGTGGTCGAGCCCGGCCAGAAGCCTTCCACCGCCCTCACGTGCGTCCGCCCAGACGGCGACGAGCCCTTCGACCTCCCGGAGAAGAATGTCCGGCCGCCCCGGGCCTCGACCACCCTCGACGATGAGAATCACACCCTCATCCACGACCCGTAGCGTGAGGTGCAGTTCGCGGCCGGAGGGGAGCCTCCGGGCGCCCACGCCCCAGGCCTTTCGCAGGCCGGTCCACACGGATGCCACCGCAGGCTCCGGAAGAATGCACCCATCCTCCACATCGACGATTCGATGGGGCGCACCGAGGTGGTGAAAACCCGCCACGACGCGGCTCCCCGGTAGGCGAAGCAGCGTATACCTCATGCGGGACCTGTAGCTCCGTTCGCTCGGGCTCGGAACCACGTCAAGCGAGCCAATGTCCACCCGGGAAATGCGCCTGAGCGCCTCCTTCACCGTGTCACCCTTCCAGTGGAGCTGTTGCGCATACGTGACGTGTTGCAACGAGCAGCCCCCGCACTCGTCGTAGTACGGACAGGCGGGCGAAACCCGGTCCGGAGACGAAACGAGCAACTCCCTGAGTCGCCCCCTGGCCCAGCGCGCCTTGCCGTGCGTAACACGCAGTCGGACCTCGTCGCCCGGAGCCGTCCGGGGCACAAACACGACGCGCCCGTCGGCCAGATTCCCAACGCCGGCCCCGTCGGACGATATCGCCCGGATCTGCACCGGGGCTTCGGCCCTGTCGGTCGAGTCTGTCATGGCGAACCCGAAGGCTGCCAAGGCCAACCCGAAGCTCGCCAGGCAGAGAGCTTCCGTCCGTCCGTTCCGTTGATCCGGGTAACGCCTTTGCGTCCCCAACGCCCATGCTCTAGCAGTGCCGCCATCAAGGCCACGAGACGGACCTCGCTATCGGAAGGTCTCAACAACTCCGGATGCTCCTCCACGTAGGCGATCGTGAGATCTCCCTTCCGGAAATCTTCTTCGTCCATGACACGGAGGTGGAACGGGACACTCGTCTCGACTCCGTGGATCACGAGCTCGCCGAGCCCTCGCTTCATTCGAGCGATGGCTGCCGTCCGTGAGTCGGCATGGACAATGAGCTTTCCCAGGAGGGGGTCGTAGTGGAGTCCGACGTCGGAACCAACACGGATCCCGCCATCCCACCGGACGCCGGGCCCCGACGGCACTTCGAGGTGGTCGATGCGCCCTGTCGCGGGAAGAAAACCGCCGTCGGGATCCTCACTGGTGATACGGCACTCGATGGAATGCCCCGAAAACGAGACGTCTTCCTGGCCGAAATCGAGAGATTCCCCTTTTGCGATCCGAATCTGCCATTGCACCAGATCGATACCGGTTACGAGCTCAGTGACCGGGTGCTCAACCTGTAGCCTGGTGTTCATCTCCAGAAAGTAGAAATCGCCGTCCTGGTAGAGGAATTCGACGGTGCCTGCACCCCGATAATCCACGGCCTGCGCAGCCTGGACGGCCGCCAGTCCCATTGCCTCCCGATCTGCCGATTCCAGCAAGGGCGAAGGCGACTCTTCGATGAGCTTCTGGTGGCGCCGCTGAATCGAGCATTCCCGCTCGCCCAAGTGGACCACGGCCCCGGATTGATCGCCCAGAACCTGGATCTCGATGTGCCGAGGCCGCGTCAGGTATTTCTCCACGTACACAGACCCATCCCCGAAGGCCGATTCCGCTTCTCGGGACGCCGCCTCGAAGGCTGCCTGTAGGTCATCGGGGCCGGAGACGACCCGCATCCCTTTCCCACCGCCTCCTGCAACCGCCTTGAGCAGTATGGGGAATCCCAACTCACGTGCGGTGTCGGCGGCTTCCTCGGGGTCCGAAGTCGGCTTCAGACTGCCCGGAATGATCGGGACGCCCGCATCGGCCATGCGGCGCCTCGCCTCGGTCTTGTCCCCCATCGCCTGAACCGACTCGGGTGACGGGCCGATGAAAACGAGACCGGCCTTCTCGACAGCCGCCGCAAACGACGCTCGTTCAGCCAGAAATCCGTATCCAGGGTGGATGGCGCCTGCCCCCGTGTTGCGAGCCACCTCGATGAGATTCTCTCCGCGAAGGTAGCTCTCGGCGGCCGGCGCCGGCCCGATCCGAACCGCGGTGTCGGCCTCGAGGACGTGCGGTGACAAGCGATCGACGTCTGAATAGACCGCAACGGAAGCCAAGCCCAGCTCGCGGCACGCTCGAATGATCCGAACGGCAATCTCGCCACGATTGGCCACAAGCACGGTGTCGAACATCGGCGGCCGCTCAGGGTGGTTGGGGAGCAAGACGGGGCCGACAGACCCCCGTGTTGGGCGGTTCAGGATGAAGTTTGGGGGTGGGGGGTGGGGGTGTAAAGCAGTGGGGTCAAACTAGAAGACGCATACAGGGCGATTCTGGAGGGGTGACACTGTTTCTGCTTGCGCCTACCGTTGGCCTCTCGCATGTTGATCGCCATCTCATCGCGGAGTGCGCCCCATGTCCGATCCAGTCTCCCGCCCCACCTCCGACGTTGAGGGGGCAACCGTCGCGGTGAGTCCGTGGAACCGGCTGTCGATCAGCATGGCGACGCTGGCAGCCCTGTTCGCCGGCGCCTTCGTGTGGTCGCTCCTCCGCTCCGATCTCCCCGAGGTGGACGACTCGGTGGCGATCACGCAAGACCCTCAGGAACCCTCGTTCGACCTCAGTACGGCTGTGGCCCCGCGTCAGTTGGTCTGGGTGAACATTGGAGGGATTCCGGCGACTCCAGTCGATCCCGATTGGTGGTTCGACCGGGGCGCGCATCCGGGCGGGGGGGGCTTTGGCCTCTCGCCCGACGGAACGCGCATTGCGGTGCGGCACTTCAGCGCGGAGTACGGCTACGACATCTGGGTCAAGGATCTGGTCGATGGTGCCTTTTTACGCATCACGTTCGACGAGTTTGAGGACATGAGTCCGACGTGGGCCGACGACGAAACCATAACGTTCATCTCTGATCGTGTGGGGTCGGGGCGCGTGGGGGTGGGGGCCCGGGATGTCTGGTCCACGAGTGCAGACGGCACGGGAGAAGCGGTGCTCGTGTTTGACCACGTGATCACTCTCAACGAGGGACTCTGGGCCCCCGACGGAGAAACGTTGCTGATTCGGGAGGCCGGTGGCAGCGACCCCGAGACGGGGATGGCCTACGAGGGGGGGCGTGATATCCTTGCCGTACGCCCGGGTGTGGACCGCGTAGCAGAAGAGCTCCTGGCGGAGAGGGAATACGACGAGTCGTCAGCAGCGATCTCGCGGGACGGGCGTTGGATTGCGTACGTCTCGACTGAAACCGGCATTCTGGAAGTCTTCGTGCGCCCATTCCCAGATGTCGACGCTGATAAGGTGCCAGTTTCGAGCGGGGGTGGGATCATGCCATTATGGGCCCACAACGGGCGAGAGCTATTCTTCGTGGAGCCGGGTGCGGACGCCAGTACCCCCGGTACCATGATGGCGGCGCAGTTCGAGACAACCCCCGACTTCCGGATCGGCCGGACCTACCCCTTGTTCGAGCTCGAGCCAGGCATCCTGACTGCGCCAAGTTTCCTTCTTTATGACGTCAGCCGAGACGATCGGTGGTTCTTGATGCAACGTGACTACACGGGGCCTTGACCTACATGACCTACTGTCAGGCTGGGGGCGCGTGTAGTGTCACCGGTTGTTGCACCACAACGCATAGGGGCCGTCACAAGCAGAAGTGAGTTCAGGCAGGGTCCTTTCTGCCTCCCGGGCGACCGGTACTTGTGGCTCCTCCACCTCGTAGCCGGGCGCAACCAGCAGGCGCACGACCTCCAGCATTAGGATCAAGATCACGGGGGCTGCCAGCGCACCCACATACGACACAACGGTTGGACGGCGTCGAGCCTTCATTGGGAGCGTATCAATTCCTACCGCATGGTCCAACTCGACCACGTCGTCTAGCTCCACTGGATCGTCAAGCTCCACACCGTCGTCAAGCTTCACCACGGAAAACGGTCGGGGAGTGACGAACTGAGGACTCGACTCGACCCTGCTCCGAATGTTGTTGATCAAGTGCTGAGTCTCGGGGGACGGCTCGATATCGTCCTCTTCGGCGAGACGCGAAGCGAACGCCTCGTAGGCCCGGAGCGCGTCTGTCCGATCACCCACTCGATCGAGGAGGTAAACCAAACGGCGTAGCGTATTCTCATCGTCCGGCGTCAACGCCGCCGCTCGTCTGGCCCATCGCTTCGCCGCCAGCCCCTCACCCTCTGCCTCGCTCTGCTCGGCGAGCTCCCAGGCAGCATCCGACGCCCGCCAGCGTAGGCGCATCTGAGTGGCATCCAGCCAGTGCTCGAATTCTGGCGCGCCCGAAATGTAGAAGCTCTCGAGCAGATCACCTTGGTACAGCTCCAACGCTTCGTACGCTTGTCCCTGATCCAGCAAAGTCTCGAAGGCGATGGCATCGCACCAGAAACCCTCGGCGCTGAGTCCAACGTCCCCGTCCGCGCGACTCACCAGCACGTCGTTCCCCAGCTCACGTCTCAGAAACCGGAGCGCCTGGCGCAGAGCACCACTCGCGTGTTCCTGATCCGAGTCGGGCCAGAAGATGCCCAAGAGCTTGTCCCGGCGGTGTAGGCCACCCGGAGCCGCCATGGCCAAGTAGGCCAACAGTGCGACGCGCTTCGGCTGCGCCAGAGCCGACTGCAACTCCTTCCCATCGGGGCCCGTGAGGCCCAGTGCGCCGAGCGCGCGGAACCTGATCATCGACCGTCCAACCATGTGCGGTTGAGCGTGACCCGGGGGATCACGCGTGCGTCACGCACCGGGCTCAAGTTGTGCGTTGAACCTACGGGCCACCACCTGAAGTCCGCGACCAGAGGCTTGTGTGTGGTCCAGGAATTTCGAGGAAAGCATATCCGGAGGAGACGTCTTGAACATGAAACAACCGACTGCTCGCTCGCTTGCCGAGCCCATGAAATGCTGCTCCCTCGGCTTGTTCGGCGCGATCCTCCTCGCCGCTTGTCAGGACACTCCGCAAGTCACGCAACCCGAGGCCGCAGCCTCCCAACAATTCAGCGCAAGCGCGGTGGGTCCGTCAGCGTACAAGCTAAGAACCCGGAATTTCGACAACCGCCAAACTGCTTTTAGGGCCATCAGTAGGAATGGCTTAATGGCCGGTGCATTCCCAGGAGGGGTCGTGGTTCTGCGTAAGGACGCGTTTACGTGGCTACAAGCAGGAGGATTTTCGGGCAGGGCACGAGACATCAACGTTCACCGCCAAGTCGCCGGCTTCTATCGAATCGCTGGGGAGAATAGAGCCGCGATTTGGGGGACGGATGGCGAACTAACGGATCTTGGGCCTGGTGTCGCTTCTGGCATCAATGACGGCGGACAGGCGACAGGCCTTTTCTGCCACGAAAACCCCTGCCTGACCTCCACTGCCTTCATATGGGATGATGGCGTACTCACGCTGCTCAATGAAATACCCAATAGCGGGGCTCAAGATATCAGCGCACGAGGTCAGGTCGTTGGGAGAATGGATGGGGCCGGCGACGTAATCGTCGCGTTTTCGTGGGAAAATGGCGAATTGACAGAGCTGGCAACGCTCGGAGGCACAAGTAGTAGCGCCGACGGCGTCAACATCCATGGGCAAGTGGTGGGAAGCAGCAGTGTCTCCGATGGGACGGCGCACGCCGTCCTCTGGGAGCGGGGAGCAATCATAGAACTAGGACTTCCTGGTGAGTCTAGGGCCTTACGTATCAATGACCGGGGCCAAGTAGTGGGCTGGTTTCGTGTGTCACCCGAGCCCCCAAGAGCATTCGTATGGCAAGACGGAATCTACACTGTACTCCCTGAGCTGGACGGCGCGACGTGGACGATCGCTGAGGATATCAACAATCTCGGTCAGATCGTAGGGCAGAGCCGCGGCGACTTTTCCCCCAGAACCATGGCGCTCATTTGGGAGGTGGATCGGGGGGGGCGCGGCGGCGGGCCTCCTTCGGGGCGCGGCGGCGGGCCTCCTTCGGGGCGCGGCGGCGGGCCTCCTTCGGGGCGCGGCGGCGGGCCTCCTTCGGGACGCGGCGGAGGGCCTCCTTGAGGACGGCTGCTCCCTCTACTGAAGTCACCGGCAAACGTAGGTTTGTAACCACGAACCCGGAGTTCTCATGAAACGCCGCTCCCTCGGTTTGTTCGGCGCGATCCTCCTCGCTGCTTGCCAGGACACACCGCAAATCACGCAACCCGAAGTCGAAGACGCCTCACCGGTCAGTGAGAGCGCGGCAATGGTCTCCAGCGGGCAGTTCGCCTATGTGGCGAACTCTGGCTCAAACAACGTGACGGTGATCGACTTGGCGACCAATCTTCAAGTGGCCCTGATTCAGGTGGGGCTTGCCCCCATTGCCCTCGCGATTACGCCGGATGGGAGTAGGGTCTACGTGGCGAATTTGCAGTCTCACCACCCACTCGAGGCGCCAAGACCAGCCAACGTGTCCGTTATCGACGTGGCCACCAACATGTTAGTGGGCTCACCGATTGTCGTGAGCGGCCCTGGATCCTTCCCCCGGGCGATCGTGATCACGCCCAATGGGTCTACGGCCTACGTAGCGCTTTCAGCTACTAGCGCCCTGGCCGTTATCGACCTTGCCACCAACACGCGGGTAGGGTTTCTCTTTGGGGGGACTCGTCCTCGGGGCATCGCGATTACGCCCGACGGGACCACCGCCTGGGTGGCGAACCCGAGTGTTGGCCGCGTGACTGTGATCGACTTGGCCACCAGCAACACGACCAGTATTGCCGTAGGGGGTGACCCCCATCGCATCGCGATTTCGCCCGATGGAAGCACCGCCTACGTGACACACTTTGACTTTCACAAGGTGTCGGTGATCGACGTACCCACCCAGGTGGTGGTGGCTGAAATTCCCGGAGGGGCCGGTGCCTGGGGTATCGCGCTTACGCCGGATGGGGCTGCGGCCTACGTCGCGAACACTGTTTCTAACAACGTGTCCGTTATCGACGTGGCCAACAATGAAGTCGTGGCCACCATTGCGGTGGGCGTAGAGCCCACTCGTATTGCGATCACGCCCGACGGTTCTCTTGCCTATGTGGTGAACCGTGGACATAACAACCTGAGGATGATCGACATAGCCTCGAACACAGTCGTAGGTCCGCCGATTCAGGTGGGGAATATTCCGCTAGACATCGCGATTACGCCGCCGCGCGTCTTTGTTGGCAATCTCACCCTCACGGATCAAGCCCAGGTGGACGCATTTCCATACACAGAGGTGACCGGAGGCCTCGCCATCACGGGCACTGACATCACGAATCTGGACGGTTTGGCCTCTCTGACGTCGGTCGGTGGGCTCTCCATACTGTCCAACCCAACGCTCGTGAACGTGGGCGGGCTCTCGGCCCTCGCATCCGTGACGACCGGCTCCCTAAATGTGACGAACAACGAATCGCTGTTGAATATTGACGGCCTAGGCTCACTGACCTCCGTGGCCTTTTCCGTAATCGTGTCCCGAAACGGATCGCTGGAGAATCTGGACGGCCTAAGCTCACTGACCTCGGATGTGGCCCAACTGACGATCGACAACAATGCGGCGCTGACGAGTCTGAACGGTCTGTCCGGCGTGACATCTGCGAATGGGGTGCGGATTGGTAACAATCCCAAGATGACGACCTTCGACTTGTCCTCGCTTTCGACGGTCAGTGGGCTGTTCGTTTTCGGTGGCTCCAAGCTTCTAACGGACCTGGACGGACTGGCTGCTCTGAGTACAGTCGATGGCGGCCTCATCATTTCCGGCTTTTCTGGCCTAACGAACGTGGCCGGCTTGATGTCGCTGACCACGGTCGGTGGTGACTTCTACCTCACGGCAAACGACGCGTTGTTAAACGTCGACGGATTGTCGAATCTGACGTCGGTAGGGGGAGACCTCGGTATCGAACAGAACGACCTGCTCCTCAACCTCGACGGCCTTTCTGCGTTAGGCACAGTCGGTGAAGAGCTCATCGTTCGATCAAATCAGAGCTTGGGTGACTGCTCCGGGATCGCCGGACTCCTCGAATCCGGCGGTGTGGCCGGTCCAATCACCATTCAGGACAACGCCCCCGGCTGCAATTCACTCGCAGAGGTCACGAACGCCGCGCCGATGGCCAACACCGGCGGACCCTACTCCGGTCTGGAAGGGTCGTCCATCACGTTCGACGGATCTGGCTCGAGCGATCCCGACGGCGACGCTCTCACCTACGAATGGGACTTCGGCGGCGGGGACACCGGCAGCGGATCGACCCCCGACCACACCTACGCCGACGACGGCGACTACACCGTGACCCTGACGGTCACGGATCCTGAAGGCGAGAGCGACAGCCAAGTCACTGCCGTGACGGTACTCAACGTGGCTCCCACGGTCATGGTAACACCGCTCACAACCACGATCACCGAAGGGGAGACCTTCTCGAGTTCCGGCTCATTCACCGACCCGGGCGCAGATACGTGGTCCGCGAACGTCGACTACGGTGACGGCGGCACGGATTCGCCGGTGATCACGGCAAACTCCTTCGCGTTATCCCACGTATATACGACGCCGGGTGATTACACCGTGACTGCCCTGGTCACGGACGACGACGGCGGCGTTGGCTCCACGACCGTCTCCCTAACCGTACTGTCGCTACAGCAGGCTACCGAAGTAATCGACGAGGCTGTCCAAGATCTGGTGGACGATGGCACGCTCTCGAACGGCGAGGGGAACAGCCTAGGAGCGAGCCTGGATCGGGCGATCGCCTCGATGGATAGGGGCAACACCACCGCCGCGACCAACCAACTCGGGGCGTTCATCAACAAAGTGGAGGCCCTGGAGCAGTCGGGGCGTTTGACGCCGCAGCAGGCAAGCGATCTGATCGCGGCGGCCGGTGCGCTGATTGCCCAACTCTAGGAGGCGTTTCGGGATTGTTCCTCCGGGGACCGAGTTGGAGCCAGCGCCGGGTGTCGAGGCCTGCCCCGTCGGGTGGGCTCAGTGATCCGGCTCGCGAGCACCACTCAAGCCGCAGACGACTCCTCCCACGGATCGATCGCCTCCCTGGCCGCCGCCTCGATCGCCCACGGGATGTAGCTGTCCCGACTCCACTTCGGCCCGCCACTTGAACAGTCCGGCACGATGCCCCTTTCTCGGTTGCCACGCACCAACGCCGCAACCGGATCCGACGGCAACTCATGCAGCGGCGGCGCGTCGAACAGTGCCTTTCCCTTCGCTGTGAAGAACGCGACCTGCCCGTTCCGATCGCTACAGACTCGGTAGCCGTCCTCGTGGAGCCTGCGATGGTGGGCACGGCACAGCAACAGGGTATTATCCAACGTGGTCTCTCCGCCGTCCGCCCAGTGCACGATGTGGTGGGCGTCCGTGAAGCGGAGGCCACAGGCTGGGAACCGGCAGCCGCGGTCCCTGGCCTCGAGGGCACGGCGAAGGGCTGGTGGGATCGTGCGGGTCTTTCGACCCACATCGAGCACTGAGCCGTTGGCTGAGCCGTGGACTGAGCCCACCCGGTCTCGGCTGACCTCGACCCGACTCGCGTCGCAGGACAGCCTCCGAGCAGTTTCCGCGGAAACTCGGGTACCGTCCTCGAGCTCGGAGATGCCCGGCTCGCCCTCCTCGGTGAGCGTTGCCGTTTCTACGTGGAGCACGACCTGGTAACGTTCGGCCCGGGAACCGCTGATGGGTGCCTCATCCCCAGTAGCCGTCCCATTCCCGGCTCCAAACCCGGCCGCGAGCGCCCGCTCGGCTAGCAGACCGACCGCATCCGCCCGGAGCTGAGCGGGCTCGGGCGCCTCCGTGCTGTGCCTTGCTTCCCGACTGTGCCTCTCTACGCCGCCGCGCCTACCGCCACTCTCCCTGCTCGCCTCTGTAAACAGCGCGTCGCTCGCTGCCTCAACCGCTCGCATCAGCGCTGCCCCAACCTCCGGATCCAACCGGCCCCGCACTACGTACATCCCGTCTTCATCGGGAGAGACCGAGAAGCACCTTCTGCTGTGCCGGAGTCGTTCCTGTTGCTGTTCGTCAAATCGCCTCAACGTCTTCCAGCCCCTCACCAACCGCTCCAAGTTGGCGGCCGAACCTGCAAGGGCGAACTCGAGAAGTTCGCTCTCGTTGTCCGGCGTCGCTGCCCGGGTCAGAGCGCGTACTTTCGAGAACGACAGATCGCCCTGGGCCGTCGCCTCGGAAATGAGCGGCAGATCCTCGAGCGCACGCGCGGCGCGGACCTTCTCGTTTGCCGTGCCCTTCGTGATGCCGATCCGCCACGCCAGCCACTCGGCGCACGACCCGAATCCCTCGTCCTCCCAGTCCCGGTGTCGATCCGAGTGCGCGAGAGCCCTGAGGAACTCCCGAGTCGCGGCGGTGATCTCGCCGAATAGTACAGCGACTCGATCCATACGCTCGATACGAGCATCGGACTCCAGCGCCTCTCTATCCAACGCCTCCTGATTTCGGCCCCTCGCCTCCTGATCCATCCCCTCCGTAATCCCCTCCATGATACCCCTCCCAAATCCAGTTATGACAGTAAGTTACGTCATAATATAGACGCCAACTTCAGGAGGCTCTCACGGGCCCCGAGAGCGCCGAACGGGGCTCGTCAGGCCAGCGGGCGAGGGCTTACGGCGCCATGGGGCTCAGACGCCATTTGTCGGAGTTCAGGGAGCGGCAGGCACCAGGGCCCCGGACTGACGGCAGAGCTCGCGCCGAAATCTGTCCATGGTTGGATGGGACAGATTTCGTAGCACTCCAGCGACCTCACACGTCAGCGGGCACTCGTCCAACGAAATGACCCACTTGGGAAGAGGGTGGAGGGGTCCAGATCACTCCTATTCCAGCGGCAAGCTCGGATCCAGAATCTCGAGCCCCGAGAAATACGATCGATAGAAGCCCCGGTCTCGGGTCAAGAGCCGATCAGCGCTCCCGATCGCGTGGGCGCCAATGAGAAAGTCGGCGATTACTCGCTTTCGACTTCCGCCGGAGCGTCGGTATTCGGACCACGCTCTGCCGGCGGCAAGCGCAGATTCCACCGACATCGCCTCGAAGTCGAGACCCACGGTGTCGAGGGCGTCGCGTGCAACCGCAGAATCAGGAAAGAATGCGGCCACCTCGGCCCACACGATTTCGCAAGACACGATCCTTCCGCGCGCGATGCTCTCGCGCAGCGCATCACGAGATCCATCCAAGTGCTCACGATCGGCCGTGAACACGTCCAGCAACACGCTGGTATCGACCGCGGTGATCAAACGGCGTCCGCCTCGCCACCGCGGATTTCTTCGATCAGGTCGTCGGTGCTACAGTCGGTCTCGATGATACCTGTCACCGCCTCCAGCGGATCGACCATCGCAGCCTTACACGCGACCACCGCGCCGTCCTGCTCTCGCACCTCCAGCACTTGTCCGGGCCGAATGCCGAGGCTCTCACGCACAGCCTTGGGGATCGTGATCTGTCCCCGCTCGGAAACTCTCGTTTTCATATTAAAATAGTATGAATTCTTATTTATTATGTCAAACTTTCACTTAGGGATGCTTCACGAAGGCCTTATCCGCCGTGGACGGACCTTCATCGGGACCAATGCTCCACTTGCTCAGCTGGTCGAGACCGGACGCCTTGGACGGTAGAGGCTCAAGTTTGGAGGCGGAGTGTTGGGGTGTAAACCCCTACCAGGGGGCGAAAGCTTCCGGGAGATCCGGTCAGAGATACGGGTCCAGGAAGCGTGACTGCCTCATCCAGGTTTGGATACGGCTCGCCCTCGTCAAGTACCGGTCGTCGTCGACGCCCGGGTGCCAACTCTTTGGCCTCGGCAAGGATGCGGCTAAGAGGGCCGCTTCGCGTCGGCTCAATTGCGAGGCGGGTTTGTTGAAATAGTTCCATGCAGCCGCGTCCGCTCCGTAGATTCCGATCCCGGACTCCACCACGTTGAGGTATATCTCGAGCAGGCGTCGCTTCGTAAGGGACTCCTCCAGACTGATCGTGAGTGCGGCTTCGCTGAGCTTTCGCAACGGGTTACGTGTCGGTGAGAGCCAGAGGTTCTTGGCAAGCTGCTGCGTGAGTGTGGACGCGCCACGTGGCGCCTCGCCGCGCTCGACCGCCTCGGCTATCGCGGCCTTGATCTCCTCGGTCGCGAACCCACCATGCGTGAAGAAACGGGCATCCTCGGCGACGACCACCGCTCGTTTCAGGTTCGATGATATCTCACTGTAGGGCACCCATTGCCAGTCTACGGCTCGGTTCTCGGATCGACTCCCGCCATCTCGGTAAAGCTCGATGAATGCCGTGGTTTCGGGATTGTTGTCGACGAGATCCTTCACGTCGGGCCACGTGATCCATTGCCACGCCACCCACCCCAGTGCCACCAGGGTCAGAAGCGAGAGACAGCCTGCGGAGACCGGTTGTTGGGGCTGGGGCTGGGGGTCGTCTTTCGTCATGAGGCCAGTCGCCGCAGGTGGACGTCAGCACGGGAGGCGAGTCCCGCACAGACGTCTGCCCGAACGAATGACAGACGTCCAATACCAAAATAGGTATTGCCGGAGGGTATTATCAGAAATAATTGCGAGCTTGCTTGTGGGGCCCGCATAGCAAGCAAGCCGCTCAGTCGATAAACCCCTCCGCCACCATCTCACTTCCCTGCCGGATGATCCTGAACCGGATGGGCTCATCTTCGTCGTAGGACCGGATGAGCCGGCGGACCCGTCCGACGGTTTCCGCGTCCCGCGCGCCGACCGCGACCACCACGTCTCCCGCCACGAGCCCCAACGTCGAGTCCTCGTCGACCTCGACCACCAGCACCCCGCTCTCGGCCCCGAAGTACTCGCCGAGCTGGGGATTCAGATCGATGAATTGGACGCCTTCAACGGACGTGACGCCGAAACCAGCGGAAAATCCAGGTATGGCCACGCTAATGTCGTTCAGTCTCAGGTCCTCCAGACGGTCTCCCAGGCCCTGCAGTCGCTCCTCCAACTCGACGCGATTCTCTCGGAAGATCCGCGCGTTTCGGTCCCACCCCTCACGCCAGACGAAGCCTGGATTGGCCCCGAAGGTCCGGACCTCGGGATATTCGAACTCGTCGGCTTCGACACTCACCGTGTTGCTGGCGCCATCCCTCAAGTATCGGATCTCGACGGTCTGGCCCACCTCCAACTCGCGTGCCATGGCGAGAAGACGCTGGGCCGGAAGGGATTCATCCAAATCGAAGTCCTCTTCCAGATCAGAGTCGGGAAGAGGAATCGTCAGTACCTGACCCTCGAACACCGTAATGACGTCGCCATCCTCGAGCCCGGCCTCCTCGGCTGGAGAATCCCGCATCACGCCCGTGATCAGCGCCCCGTCCCGGTCGTAGCGACGTGACTGGTTGGTATCCAGGTAGAGCCCCAGTCGCGTTCTCGACTCCTGCTGCCAGTAGAGGTTCGCGAGAGGAGCCAGCCCTGGTGCATCGGGGACTACCGTTCGAGTCCGAATCCGACTCTGAGCCCCGCCCAGGGCGGGCGTTATCGAGACCCCGCACACCAGCACGGCCAACCATTTGAGTGTTCTATTCACAGTCACCCCTCCATCTTCTATCCCCGCTTCACGACGGACCGCCTGAAGCCGACCCTGTGATGGCCGAAGCACGGCGGAGCGTTGCCTACGATTCGAACGGTTGCCTTCGACTCGGGGCGTTGCCTTCGATTCGGGGCGTTGCCTTCGATTCGGTCGTGGTGCGCTGGAGACCCGCGTGGTGAATTTCGAGCGGGGGCTTAGAGCGGGACGTTCCCGTGCTTCTTACGCGGGTTCTCGTCGCGCTTATTGCGAAGCATGTCGAGTGCGTTGATGAGGCGAGGCCGCGTCTCACGGGGATCGATGACGTCGTCGATGTAGCCGCGCGCCGCGGCGATGTACGGATGGGCGAATTGGGCCCTGTATTCCTCGATGCGGGCCTCCGCGGCGGCCTCCGGATCATCAGCCGTATCGAATTCCTTCCGAAACAGTACTTCGACGGCGCCCTCGGGGCCCATGACGGCGATCTCCGCCGTGGGCCACGCCAGGTTCACGTCCCCCCTCACGTGCTTGGAGTTCATGACGTCGTAGGCCCCGCCATAAGCCTTTCGGATGATGACGGTGATTTTCGGAACCGTCGCCTCGGCGAAGGCGTAGAGCAGCTTCGCACCGTGCCGGATGATTCCACCGTGCTCTTGAGCCACCCCCGGTAAGAACCCCGGGACATCCTCGAAGACGATCAACGGGATATTGAAGGCGTCGCAAAAGCGTACGAAACGCGCCCCCTTTACCGAAGAATCGATGTCCAAGACTCCTGCGAGGACGGCAGGCTGATTGGCGACAATCCCGACCGCGTGCCCCCCTAGATGCGCAAAGCCAACGATGAGGTTCCGAGCGAACGCCTCGTGAACCTCGTAGAATTCGCGATCATCCACGACCGCCCCGATGACGTCATGCATATCGTAGGGCTTGCTGGAGTTATCTGGCACTACCTCCAGTAATTTCTCATCTTTGCGGTCGGGGGGGTCGTCCGTGGTTTGCGATTGTGGGACCTCGGTGTTGTTCTGAGGCAGGTAAGCCATCAAGCTCCGGACGGCAGCCAGACATTCCGGCTCCGAATCACACGCGAAGTGAGCCACTCCCGAAGTAGACGCGTGGAGGTCCGCTCCACCCAAGCTCTCCATGTCGATGTCTTCGTGCGTGACGGTCTTCACGACGCCAGGCCCTGTGACGAACATGTAGCTTGTGCCACGAACCATATAGACGAAGTCTGTAATGGCCGGTGAGTACACCGCTCCGCCGGCACAAGGGCCAAGAATCACGCTGATCTGGGGAATCACGCCGGACGCCAGGGTGTTTCGAAGGAAGATGTCGGCGTAGCCGGCCAGCGAGACGACCCCTTCCTGAATCCGTGCGCCGCCCGAATCGGTCAGTCCGATTAGTGGCGCGCCGTTCTTCAGGGCCAGATCCTGAAGCTTGACGATTTTTTCAGCGTGCGCCTCGGAGAGCGAACCCCCGAAGACCGTAAAATCCTGGGAAAAAGCGTATACGAGCCGACCATGGATCGTCCCGTACCCGGTGACGACCCCGTCCCCCAGGATCTTCTTGTCAGCGAGCGTCTCGTCCGTAGACCTGTGGGTGACGAACCGATCCATCTCGACGAAGGAATTCTCGTCCAGCAGAAGCGCCACACGCTGGCGAGCGAGAAGCTTGCCCTTCGCTTGCTGGGCGTCGAGTCTTTCCTCCCCGCCGCCCAGTTCTGCCTCCCGCCCAAGCTTTTCGAGATGTTCGAGCTTCTCGCGCATCGACATCCGCTATCGGCGGGCGGGCACGGAGGGGACCAGCATCGGACAACGGAACCCGACAACACGGTCCAGTGCCCCCTCGGGTATCGAATCCGTCTCGGGGTCCCGCAAGGGCGGCATCAAGATCGGATCTGCGCGCGCTCCGTCGACTATGTCGAGCGCCTGGCGATCCTGGAGACAGCCCACGAAGTGGTCCCGGACGACCCTACCGTCATCGACGAACAGGCGGCCCGTGGCACCTGAAAAGCCGGGCATGGTCTCGAGGGTCTCGAGTAAGTCTCCGGGTGTGGAAGCTCCCCTCCGGATGCCCTCGATAAGAAGCGCGGCCGCGTCGTAACCCAGCGCCGGCACCTGATCAGGGAGCGTGCGCTGATAGTACGATTCATAGGCTTCGACGAATCGCTGGTAGCCCGTCCACCCCCCCTCCGCAGGCAGTGGAGAAGACCTCACCACCCCGTTCGTATAGCGGGTGTCGACTCTGGCCAACATGGCTTCCTCGCTCCAACCGTTGGTGCCTAGTACGCGAATTTCCAAAGAGTCGAGCCCGA
Organism: Longimicrobiales bacterium; assembly: GCA_965249775.1. Taxonomy (GTDB): domain Bacteria; phylum Gemmatimonadota; class Gemmatimonadetes; order Longimicrobiales; family Gaopeijiaceae; genus UBA822. The sequence goes on along the minus strand of OZ252253.1, from coordinate 248,932 downwards.
AGAAGGTCACCTGGGGCGCAATCAACTCCACGTCTCTCGCCGGAAGCGGTAGAACCAGCACATCCGGCAGCAGCGCTTCCGCTTGCCGAAGCTGCTCTTCGAAGAATGTCGTACCCGTGGGGTAGCTGATCTCACCGAGAATCAGGCCCCCATATGACTGAAACGCCTCGGAAAAAGCTCGCGCCTCGTAGGCGCCGTCACTGCTCTCGGGATAGACGACGACGGCCGTGTAGAGGTCGCTGGAAATCGCGTATCGCGCCAATGCACGTGCAGCGCCCGGGTCCGTACCGCTGAGTGAATACACGCCCGTTGAACCCTCGGGCACGAGGGGAGACGTCGGTGAGATCACGGCTAGCGGCTCCTGCATTCGACCGGCAACCTCCGACAACGCGCCGTCCTGAAGAGGTCCGATGATTCCTAGAACCTCCGATGCTTCAATCCCTGAAAGAGCAATTCTCGCGCCGACGATGTCACCGCCGCTGTCTTGAATGACAAGCTCGGTTGCCGCTCGGATTCCCTCTGCCTGGCCGAACATCTGAATCGCGACGCGGATCCCCTCTTGGATCCCCTCCGCGACTTGCCTCAGTCGGGGCGATCCGCTCGTGGGGAGAATCGCACCGATGCGGGATACGACCAGGAACTCGCTTACGTCACCGGCCAGCACACCCATCGCCAGACGCTCCGCCCTGCCCGAGGCTTCATAGTCCAACGCACGGGCCGCAGTGCGTCGTGCAACGCCTGCAACACCGAAGGCGTATTGCCGGAACGCGTATTCAGCCAGAACCGAGCCGACTAAGCCCTGCTCCGATTCGACCAGTTCTCGGAGCTCATCTTGCGTCAGCTCTTGAACGTGATCCTCCACACGGGAGAGACTCTCTTGTGAAACGGGCTCGTCCGAAGGCCGCAGCCAGGCAGCTACAGCCTCGGCGGTTCTGCCCAGCGCCAGGAGAGCGTCGCCCTCCAGGAGGGCCATTTCCTCGACTCGTTCGTCTCCTTCTGCAGGGTAGGTCCGGAACCTTCGCACCGCCTCCAGCGACTCCTCGGGCTTGCCGAGACCCTCGGCCGCACGAGCGCGAATCCATAGGGCATACACACTTCCCGGGACAGTCGCGTATTCCGCCTCCACCTCGAGAGCGCTCGCCTCGGCCAGCTCGAAATTCTCCTGGTCGAGGGCGGACTGCGCTTGAGCGAGAAGGAGAGCGAGTTCCGTAACCTGGGTCGGCGTATAGAACCCGTCCTCGATCGCCGGCTCGACTGGGTCGGGCTCGGGCTCGGCCTCCACCACGGGGATCGGCGGCGCCGATGTAGCGCATCCGAAGATGGCTATCAGGGTGACGATCGGAAGCCCGGGCGCCACCCACCGCCGGGCTCTCGATCGTAAGGTAGGCATGGAAGGCTTCTAGGCCTCCTCTTTGGCCTCGTCCTCAACGGCGTCGGCTTCGTCTTCACCGGCATCCGTTTCGTCTTCACCAGCGCCAGCTTCTTCTTCATCAGCGCCAGCTTCGTCTTCATCAGCGCCAGCTTCGTCTTCAACGGCGTCGGCTTCGTCTTCACTGGCGTCGGCTTCGTCTTCATGCGCTTCCGCTTCAGCCACCGCGCCTTCGTCCGCCTCGGCAGCATCTTTGTCCGCCTCGGCAGCATCTTCGTCCGCCTCAGCAGCATCTTCGTCCGCCTCGGCAGCATCTTCGTCCGCCTCAGCGGTATCCTCGTCCATCTCAGCGGCATCTTCGTCCGAATCTTCCTCGGTCGTGGCTTCTACGGCATCCGCTGCAGGTTCATCGCCCTCCGCAGACGGCTCATCATCTTCCAACGCCGACTCATCGTCTTCCGCCGCCTCTGGCTCTTCGGATCCTTCAGCCGACGCATCTGATGCGTCGGCCGGCTTCGCAGCCTCGAACTGCCCGTCGGCTTCGAACTCCCGGTCAGACTCCTCTTCGGATTCCTCGTATTCCTCCACCGGTGGAGGCTCCGGCACATCCATCCGTTCCGGAAGGGTCCCCACCTCGAGCACGATTCTACGGTTGGCAGCGTCCGACTCGATTACCTTGAGCTCCAGCGCCTCTCCCGGACGGAAATATTCGGGGAGCTTTTCTTCCTCCTCGACTCGCGAGTGGGACGTCGGCACGAAACCCTCGATATCGTCGCCCAGGTCCACCACTACACCCTTTTCTTGTACCCGAGCGACCGAACCGGCAGGCTCGACACCCGCGGAGAAGCGCTCCGAAATCTCGGGCCACGGATCGTCGGTCAGCTGCTTGATCCCGAGTGAGATCCGCTTCGCCTCCGCATCGACGTCCAGCACCAGCACCTCGACCTCATCACCCTTCTGGATGACTTCCGATGGATGCTCGACTCGCCGGGTCCAGCTGAGATCGGAGACGTGTACGAGACCGTCGATCCCTGATTCGATTTCGACGAACGCACCGAACGAGGTGAGGTTCCGGACCACTCCGGCCAAGTGTGTGCCCGTCGGGTATTTCGCCGGCAGTGCAAGCCACGGGTCCTCTTCGATCTGCTTCATTCCGAGCGAGATCTTTTCGTCCTGCATGTCCACCTTCAACACGACTGCCTCGATCTCGTCGCCGATGTTCACGAGCTTGGACGGGTGCCGAATGTTGCGGGTCCACGACATCTCAGAGATATGAACGAGGCCCTCGACACCCTTCTCCAGCTCGATGAAAGCTCCGTAGTTGGTGATCGACACGACCTTTCCGCGCACCCGGGAGCCCACTGGATACTTCTTGTCGATGTCGGTCCATGGGTAGGGCAGAAGCTGTTTGAGGCCCAAGGAGATACGTTCGCGGTCCCAATCGATGTCGAGGACTTTGACGTCGAGCTTGGCGCCGATGTCCACGACCTCGGAGGGGTGTCCTACCCGCCCCCACGACATGTCGGTGATGTGGAGCAGGCCGTCGAGTCCACCCAAGTCGATAAACGCGCCGAAGTCGGTGATATTCTTGACGATTCCTTCCCGGACTTGCCCAACCAAGAGCTCCTTGACCAGGGTCTCACGCTTCTTCTCGCGCTCCCCCTCGAGGATGACGCGGCGCGAAACGACGATGTTCCGGCGGCGCTTGTTGAGCTTGATGATCTTGAACTCGAAACTCTGTCCAAGGAGGTCGTCGATGTTCGGCACCCTGCGCAACGCGATCTGCGAGCCGGGCAGGAACGCGTCGACACCCATGATGTCCACGGTGACCCCACCCTTGATCTTCCGCGCCAGCATTCCTTCCACCGGCTCATCGGCCTCATGAGCCTCCCGAATCTTCTCCCAAACGCGCAGGAAGTCAGCCTTCTTCTTTGAAAGAACGACGATTCCGTCGTCGTCCTCGAGGCTCTCGAGCAGAACCTCTACCTCTTGGCCCGGCTCGATCTCATCCTTGTCCTTGAACTCGTCGAGCGGGACCGCCCCCTCGCTCTTGAAGCCGAATTCCAGGATGACCATGCTCTCGGTAACCCGGAGCACCTTCGCGTGGACGATCTCGCCTTCCCGGAAGTCGCCCATCACATCCGCGTGATCGGAGAGCAGGGCCTCGAAATCCGCCGCGGATATGTCGAGAACTTCCTCCCCGTATGGATCCGCCAGCAACTCGGGGGAGATGCCGCCGGGTCCTTTCTCGGCCACGGCTATTGCCGCCGCCGGCGGCGTAGCAGCCTGGCCATCGGAGGCATCGTCGCCAAACACCGCGTCACCCGATGCGTCGTGGCCACCGTTCTGTGGGGATGCTTCGGCCGCGCCGGCTTCGGATTCGCTCTCGGTGGCGCCGTGAGATTCGGCTTCGGAGGTGGGGTTGGGGGACTGGGGGTCTGGGTTGTCGGTCATCGCTCATTCACCGACGCAGTTCGCCGGTGCCTATTTTGCCGGACACTACCGCAGCGCCCCGGTCCGGGTTGAGGGATCGATGAAACGCAGGCCCCGGCGCCAGAGGCCACGCGAGGAGAAGCTACCCCTCCGCCTAAAGATGAGTCAAGTCCTTTACCCGCCTCAAGATGAGGGATACCTGATCGTCGAATGGCAGCCCCGTCGTGTCCACCTCCATGGCATGCTCAGGCTGCCTCAGGGGCGAGTGAGTCCGGCTCCGATCGGCCTGGTCCCGTCGTTCGAGGCGCAGGGCCTCTTCCTGGATCTCGTCCACGGTCGGCCTGCGTCCGTAATCCTGGAGCAGCCGGCGCCGGGCTCGCTCCTCGAGGCCGGCAACCAGAAAAATCTTTACATCCGCATCAGGGAAAACCACGGTGCCCATATCTCTGCCGTCGGCCACGAGGTTCCCGTGAGCGCCTACGCTGCGCTGCACACCGAGCAGCCAATCACGGACAGCAGGGAGCCCGGCGACCTCCGAAACGCATGCGGTTACCTCGGGACTACGGAGCTGGGAGGTGAGCAGCACACCATCATGGTAGATGTCCACATCGTCGCCTTCGGGGTCCACCTCGACATTGAGCTCATCCAAGTGTTCGGACTCGAGTGCCTCCCACTCCTGCTCCGGCACGCCCTTCTCGAGAAGAGCGAAGGTCAACGCCCGATAGAGGGCCCCTGAATCGAGGTGCCGAAAGCCCAACCGCTTCGCCACCGCCCGCGCGGTTGTGGTTTTACCCGACCCGGCTGGTCCGTCGAGCGTGATCACGGGGCTGCGGGCCGATCCCTCGAGCGCATCGGATCCGGGGGTTTCGGAGTCCGCCACGGTCAGGTGCGTGCCATGCTCAGGTGCGTGCCAAAGTCAGATCTTCGAGCATGCCCCGGAAGCCCGGAAAGCTCACGTCCGCCACATCAGCCCCATCGATCTCGATCTGGTTGCCCGGAAGGGCTCCGAGCACACCGAACGCCAAGGCTATGCGGTGGTCGTGATGGCTCGACACCCGGCCCGCCAGAGGATGATCACCTCCCTCGATTTCGAGGCCATCACTCAACTCCTCGGCCCGCACACCGACGGCTCGGAGGTTGTCCGCAAGAACTTGGATCCGGTCGGATTCCTTGAGCCGCAGCTCGGCCGCCCCGGTAATGCGAGTCACTCCCTCGGCGCGAGCAGCCAGGATGGCGAGGACGGGAAACTCGTCGATCATGGCGGGCACTTCCGCCCCCCCGACACTCGTGCCGACCAGCGTCGACGGCATGCCACGAAGCGAACTCACAGGCTCTCTGCCGTCGTCATCCGAAGATTCGGCGGAGGAGTCGGCCAAGACGCTCGCGCCCATGCGTTCGAGTACATTCAGCAGTCCACAGCGCGTCGGATTCACGCCCACCCGGTCGATCTCGAGTCCGCCCTCGACACCGCCGAGGATCGCCAAAGCGAGTAGGAACGTCGCCGACGAAAAGTCGCCCGGGACCTCGAGGTCGAGCGGAGCAATCCGTTCCGGAGGGTCTCTCGACTCCACCCTCCACACACCGCCCGCCTGATGAGAATCCACCGAGACGCCACACATGCTAAGCATGCGCTCCGTATGATCTCGTGAGCGGTGCGGCTCCGACACTTGGACGACGGCTCCGCCCACCAGGCCCGCCAACAACAACGCGCTCTTCACCTGTGCGGTGGCCGCGGGCGAGTCATAGTCGAGCGGACCAAGGGGACCGCCGGTCACCTCGAGGGGGAGGCAATCCGGTTCACCCGTTTCTCGAAAGACCGCACCCATTTTGGACAGAGGCGCGGTCACCCGCCGCATGGGACGGCTCCGTAAGGACGCGTCCCCGGTCACGACAACCGTCATCGGCTGACCGGCGAGGACGCCCAGCATGAGCCGAGCGCCCGTACCGCTATTCTCGAAATCCAGAATGCCTGACGGCGCCTTGAGGCCACGGAGGCCCACGCCCTGAATCCGCACCTCGGCCCCATCTCCGTCAAAGGAAGGGATGTCGACGCCCAAGTCGCGCAGGACGGCGGCGGTCGACTGCGGGTCCTCCCCGGGCAACAGGCCCCGCAGTCGGCTGTTTCCCGACGCGAGTGACGCGAAGATGAGGGCTCGTTGGGTGACCGACTTGTCGCCCGGAACCCGAATTCTTCTCACTGCTCCCTCCTCCACTCCCGCGTGACGCGCATCAACTCGGCGACGTCCTCGAGTGAGCGTTCAGCTAACGCCTGATGCAAAGCGTCCAAGCCGCCCTGCACGCTCTCGATCGCCCGAACGTTTTCCTCACTTGCTTCGTCGAGCAGGCTGGTCCACATCTCCGGTGAGCTCTCGGCCAGACGCGTCAGGTCCCGGCCCCCGGGGCCGAGATCCTCCACATTGAGCCCCGCCTCGGCCATCGCCCGTGCCACCACGTTGGAAATCAACTGTGGCAGGTGACTCGCCCACACCATGAGCCGGTCGTGGGCATCCGCGTCGATGGGCCGGACCCTCGCGCCCATCGCCTGCCACATCGATTGCACTGATGCGATCCGCTCGCCTTCGGCCTCTCCACCGCAGACGAACACCGTTTCACCCGAAAAGAGATCCGCCGATGAGGCCCCGTATCCCGAGGCGGTCCCACCCGCAAACGGATGGCTCCCGACGAATTGGGCAGCGAAACCGAGCTCAGCGGTTTCCCTCACCAGCGGCCCCTTGAGGCCCGCAACATCGGTGACGGTCGCGTCCCCCCACCCCGCCGAATGGGCCCTCATCATCTCTCGAACCACATCCAGGGGCGTCGCGTAGACCACCAGATCCTGCCCCTCGACGGCCTCCTCGACCGTACCGGCCACGGCATCGATCACCCCGTCCGCCAAAGCCCGATCGGCGTCGTATCGATGCCGGTTGAAGGCCACGATCCGTGGCCCATCGTCCAAAAGGCGCAACGCTCGTGCGAGTGATCCCCCAATGAGACCAAGACCGACGATCCCCACACGCTCGAGGGCGAATCCCCCGGTCACAATCTTCCTGCCTTCTTACCTGGCTCGATCTCCGTGCCGGCGTCACCCTCGGTGCCAGCGCCGCCGTCGGCCACGCCATCGTTGTGCGGAACTTCCACGGCGAGGCCGTCACGCGCGATCACCGCGCTGGGGAACGCCTCGCGCGCTTCGGCTTCGAGTGCCGAGGGGTCATCGGAATACCGCGCCGAGATGTGCGTCAAATAGAGCCGGCGGACGCCGGCCTCGGACGCCAGGGCTGCTGCGCCGCGAGCCGTACTGTGATGCGTCTGCCCGGCGCGCTCGGCCTCTTCGTCCCCGAACGTGGCTTCGTGAATCAGCAAGGAAGCGTCCTTGGCGATCTCGATCGTGGCATCGCAAGGGCGTGTGTCGCCTGTGTAGACCACCACACGTCCTGGCCGGGGCGGTCCCACGACATCTGCGGGCTCCACCCGGCGCCCGTCGACTTCGACGCCCTCACCCATGTGCAGTCTCCCGAAGAGCTCTCCCTCGGGTACCCCCAAAGCGCGGGCGCGCTCGACGTCGAAGCGGCCGAGCCGCTCGTGCTCTACGAAGGCGTATCCAACGGCCGACGTACGATGATCCGTCGGAAAGGCGACCACGTCATACTCGTCATACTCCACGCGCGCACCGGCGCTGAGCTCGCTGATCTCGAGTGGGAATGGCACACGGTCCACCCCCAAGCTCACGGTCTGCTCGAGGGTGACCCGGGAGGACTCTGGACCGAAGATCCTGAGCGGCTCCGTTCGACCCTGAAGCGCCATCGTCCTGAGAAGTCCCGTGATGCCGAGGAAATGATCGGCGTGAAGATGAGTCACGAATACGTCCCGGACCGCGAAGCCCGTGCCGTAACGCATCATCTGGCGTTGCGTTCCCTCTCCACAATCGAGGAGGAAGGAGTCCCCCTCCCTCTGAAGGGCGATCGCACTGGCGTTGCGGCGTACTGTCGGTCGTGCCGCGGCGGTGCCTAGGAATGTGACTCGAATCATTTCTCAAGCCGGTGTTATGGCGGGTATCAACCGCAAAGCGGGTATCATCCGCAGAGCGGGTTGAAACCGCAGAAAAGTAGCGTCCAGCTTGCCGGGTCAGAAGAGCCGAAGCTGGATCCGGAACGTCCGCCCCGGCTGCAGCAGGCCACATTGATCGAAGATCGCGTTGTCGGTCAGGTTGGTAACTGAAACCAACGCATCGACGTTCCCGAGAGTCGATCGCCCGTCGAACGCGAAGAATCGCCGGAGCTGAAGATCGAAACGGTGGGTTTCCTTCAGCTCGTCCATCGAGGCCGAGCCCGCGTTCAGGCAGAACTGGCTCCCCACATAGTGATATCCGCCGGACAGGATGAGCTCCCCCGGGACTGTGGTGGCCACATCGAAACCTCCGACGAAACGTGGCTCGTATTCGGGGCGAGTGCGGACACCGGTATCATCTTCGATCTGCCAGGCCTCCTGGAAGATGAAATCGCCACTGTACTGCAGCGCGCCCCACGCCCCCGAGGCCACCACTTCCACTCCCGTACTCCGAATGCCATCGCGGTTCACCCGCTGGCGCTTGGACCCCTCGGGCGTCTGCACGCCGATCCGCACGATGCCGTCCGCGAGAGTCTGGCGGAAGCCCACCACCTGGATGTCGACCCCCTGAAGGTCCCAGGTGAGTCCAAGCTCGACGCCTGTCAGAACCTCCGGTGCCAGATCCGGATTCGGGAGAAAGCGACCCAGTGCGTCCGAATACAACTCCCTTAGGGAAGGAAAGCGCGCACGACGGCTGATCCCTCCGTGTAGCAGCAGCGCGTCTCCCCGGGTGAGAGTCGACACACCGAGGCGCCCGCCCCAGTCTCCCAGCCGCCCGAGAGGAGGGTTGCCGCCCGACTCGGGTGTATCCGCTCCATCGACCGATACGCCCACACTGAGCTGCGTTGCCCCTAGGCCGTCCCATCCAGGGAGATCATCGAACCGCCACCCGAACTCGGACCCCAGGCTCCATAGACGCTGCCGGAATTCGCGCGGACCCGAGCTGGCCAGTCGCTCGGTGTGGGAAATGTCCCCGTACGTCAGGGCCGCCCGAACATTTCCCCTCTCGCCGACGTTGTGTCCCCCGAGCACCCGCAGGGTCAGCGTTCTGTCGTCGCCCTCCTCCACCTCGATCACGCTCCCATAGTCGGGGGCGTCGAACTGGTCTATCCGGAACGAGCCGAAATCGAGCCCCAGGTTCGCCTCGAGATCCCCCATTCCCCATCCGGTTTCCTTGGTACCGGTCCCGCCAGAAAGCGCGGTAATCACACGCGTCTGATCAGGATATCGCCAGAACCTGGGGTCCGCCTCGTGCGTCTCGGGTGGCACACCGCGCTTCACGTCGAAGCCCGACGAGGTGAGAGACATCCAACCGCCCCCGTCTCCCTGATACCGGGCGGAGACGAACGCGTCGGCATGCCGAAGGTCGCTGTTGAGGCGGAGGTCGCCGTCGGCACTCAGCAGTGCGGAGTCTCCTGGGATCCCTGAGTCACTGCTCGGAATCGACACACCGGGCCGGTCCCTGTAGCCAGCACCGCCCTGCACTACCCACTGCCCTCCCCCGGATTCGAGCGAGCGAGCAAGCGTCCCCCCGACGATCACACCTCCGTTGTCGTCCAACGCCGAGCTGATGGTTGCCGGCGGGGGCGCGCCCATGCGTTCCACCCCGCGCGCCACGTCGATCGACACGACTCCGGCCAGAACGTTGGGGCCATACAAGACCGATGAGAGTCCTCTCAGTAGATGAATGGACCGGGCAGCCGTCAGCGGAACGACCGAGAGATCCGTCCGATGATCCCAACCCAGCGTGAGAGGGACGCCGTCTACGAGCACGGCAATGTGCCGGTCGTTCGCCCCTCGCAGACTCGGCTGTGCCTCGCCCCGAGAGTTTTCTCGGACGAGCACCAGCGGCATCTCGCGCAACGCCTCTTCAAGCGTAGGCACTGGAACCGAACCCAGAGAATCGAGACGAATTTCTATTGCTCCGACTCCGCCCGTAGCCGTGAGCGTGCGAGAAGCCACGACCTCGATCTCGGCCAGTTGGATGGTATCCGGAAGGCTTGCTGTGGTGTCCGAACGCAGCGAGTCCGGCCTCTGAGCGCTCATAGGCTGGGGCCACATACTCAGAATGACGATGGTCGCCGCAAAAGGGACCAAGATGGCCCGCTTACGAGGTCTTCCTATGGAGGGTGGTATCGTTAGTCTCGCGATCAGATGGAAGTGGTGCCGGAGACGAAGTCCAGCCCGAAGTCGAGCGCCGGCGCCGAGTGGGTGATCCAGCCGCTGGAAATGTAGTCGACGCCGGTCTCCGCGACGGCACGGACCGTCTCGGCCGTCACCTGGCCGGATGCCTCGAGCACCGATCGTCCCGCGGTTAGCTCAACCGCTCGACGGAGGTCGGGCGGCGACATGTTGTCCAACAGGAGAGCCGTAGCGCCAGCCTCGAGGGCCTCCTTGAGCTGGTCGAGCGTGTCGACTTCGAGCTCGATGGTGGTGGCCGGTCCACTCTGCTTTCGGGCCGCCCCGACGGCGGCTGCTACCCCGCCAGATGCGGCGACGTGGTTGTCTTTGATGAGGATGGCGTCACCGAGTCCGTATCGATGATTCACGCCCCCTCCCGCTCGAACCGCCTGCTTCTCGAGCGAGCGAAGACCGGGCGTGGTCTTGCGAGTGCAACAGATCCTCGCGTCGGTGCCAGCCACCGCGGCAACGAGCGTCCCCGTCGCCGTAGCCACACCCGAGAGGTGGCCGAGAAAGTTGAGGGCCGTTCGCTCCGCGGTGAGGATCGATCGAGTCGGGCCCTCTGCAGTAGCCACGACTTGACCGGCTTCGACCGCGGCGCCTTCGGCGACCTGGAACCGAAGCTCCACGGTGGGATCCACCATCCTGAACGTCAGTGCGGCCGGCTGCACACCTGCGAGAAGGCCCCGCTCCCGGGCAACGACATGGGCACGAGCCGTGGCATCCGGCGAGATCACCGCTCGAGACGTGACGTCTCCGCCGGATCCGAGATCCTCGTCCAGGGAACGTCGCACGACCGGTTCGATGAGCACTTCAGGGAGATCGGAACGGTCGCTCACGCCGGGTGCGGAAGTCATGTCATTCACCGGGGTAGACACGGACCCGTTTCACTTCTTCAGCAGCTCTCAGTGAGATACCCCAGCCACCGGACCGAGCGAAGCCCGGTCTTCAACCGTCACCGCGGCCTCGACGCCATCGGCGAAGTCGCGACCCTCAGCACCCAGGTCGACCATGCGCTGAACGGCCCGACGCGCGCCTTCGGCCACCTCGGCGGGGATCGTGACCTCGTAGCGCATCTCCTGAAGGCTCTCGAGGATGTTCTGGAGCGTGATGCTCTTCATGTGGGGGCACAGGTTACACGGCCGAATGAACTCGACGTCCGGTGTTTCGGCCGCGACGTTGTCGCTCATCGAACATTCGGTGACCATCAGGACTCGGGCAGGACGCTTCTCCTTGACGTACCGAATCATGGATGAAGTGGACCCGGCGTAGTCGACGTCGGCGAGAACGTCCGGATGGCACTCCGGATGAGCCAGCACCACGAGGCCCGGTGTATGCTCGCGATACGCGTGGATTTCCTCGGCGGTAAACCGCTCGTGGACCTCGCACAGCCCCGCCCAAGCGATCACTTCGACATCGGTGAGCGCCGCAACGTTCTTGGCCAGGTATTCGTCCGGCAGCAGCATGACGCGATCGACCCCCATCGCCTCCACTACGCTGACGGCGTTGGCCGACGTGCAACAGATGTCGGATTCCGCCTTCACGTCCGCCGACGTATTCACGTACGTCACGACAGGGACGCCGGGATACTTCCGCTTCATCCGGCGCACGTCTTCTCCGGTAATCGAGGAGGCCAGCGAGCACCCGGCCTTGAGGCTCGGAATCAGAACGGTTTTCTCAGGGGAAAGCAGCTTCGAAGTCTCGGCCATGAAGTGGACGCCGGCCTGCACGATGACGTCGGCGTCCGTCTTCCCTGCCTCTATCGCCAACTGAAGGGAATCCCCAACGAAGTCGGCCACGCAGAAATAGATGTCCGGGGTCTGATAATTGTGGGCGAGAATGACCGCGTTCTTGGCCTTCTTGAGCTCGTTGATCGCATGGATCAACGGCGCGATCACGGGCCACTCCACCGCAGGAATGACTTCCTTGACCCGCTCTTGAAGATCCGCCGTCGCGCGAGCGACCTCGGGGGTGTATTCAAGCATCTCGCATGCCTCGCTGGGCCGTGGCCATCCGCGTCGAGCCGTCCAGCCAGGCCGCGTTTGGCTTCTCGGGGCCTTCCCGGCCCGGACATAGAATTCCCTGCATTTTACACAATATCAAGCCCTTCGATCCTCGCGAAAGGCTCACGATCTTGCGGCGCACTTTCGGATCGCCCCTATTCAGCGCTGTGGATGTCTTTCTCTCTTGGCGGCTCTCTGTTCCGACTGACGGCTTCCCGCCGCCAGATCCCCCGGAAACGCTGACGAAATGATTCTGAGGTGCGTAGTCGTCGGCACCCTAGCCTGTTCGAGCCAGTTATCCGCTCAAGACAACTCCATCGAGAATTCGGGCGATTTCTTTGCGGTCGCACTGCCTGCTGCCGCATTTGCTTCAACGCTGATCTGGAGAGACGGCCAACGGGCGACGCTGCAATTTGCCGCGATGGCGGTCACCACTTTCACTGTTACCCATGTGCTAAAGAGGGTGGTCGACAAGCCACGGCCTAATGGTGGCAATCATGCCTGGCCTTCTGGACATACCTCCGGAGCATTCGCCGGAGCGGCTTTCCTACAGATTCGTCACGGCTGGAGAGGGGGCATCCCGGCGTATCTCCTGGCCGGATACGTAGGCTGGACGAGAGTACATGTCGAAGCACATGACTACTGGGACTTCTTGGGAGGGGCCATCGTAGGGATCGGGAGTGCGTACTTGTTTGCGAAACCGTACGACCCGAACCGAGTAAGTCTTTCCTTTGGTAAGCGAGATAAAGATTATTTGATTGGGTTCTCGTTTCAGTTTTGAACCACCAGTTCTAATCCATTCGACGGACCCGATACCACGATGGGAGGTTGACGATGCGAGCCGATATCGCGCACGGGGCGGGTGCCACCCGCGGAGCGGGTACAACCCGCGTGGCGGGCCTGACCATGGTGTTTCTGTTGTCCGCGGCGTGCTCGACGCCGGCTGACGCGCCCGGCCAGACCTCCGATGACACCGGTACGGCAGGCGGGCCCCAAACGTTCGTGCAGGTGCCGCAGGGGTTCGCCGTGTCGGTTTTTGCCGACGGGCTGTCGGGTGTGCGCATGCTCGAGCTGGGCCCCGACGATCGACTGTATGCCGTGCGATCCTCGGCCGGAGAGGTCGTTCGCTTCGAATTGAACGCGGATGGAACCGCCCGCAGCGGTCCGCAGGTCGTGGTGTCGGGACTCAACCGGCCGTTCGGGCTGGCATTCCGCGACGGAGACCTCTACGTCGGCGAGACCAACCAGGTCATCCGCTTGAGGGGGCCGGGGTTCACCCTGGAGACCATCATCGTGCCGGGGCTTCCCACGGGAGGTCACTGGACCCGTGAGATTGAGTTCGGCCCCGACGGTCGGCTGTACGTCTCGGTAGGTTCGAGCTGTAACGTCTGTGTGGAGAGCGACCAGCGCCGCGCCGCTGTGGTGCGTTACGCGGCGAACGGTTCCAGCGAGGAGCTCGTCGGCGTGGGCCTACGGAACGCCGTGGGGTTGGCGTTTCACCCCGATACGGGGGAGCTCTGGGCGAGTCAGAACGAGCGCGACAATCTCGGGGACGACGTTCCCGCCGAGGAGCTGAACATCCTGGTGCCGGGTGGCGCCGTCGAGGACTTCGGATGGCCGTACTGTTACGAGAACCGCATCCCGAATCCTGAATATGATGACGCCGTACGATGCGTGGGCACCGTCGCCCCCGCATTGGAGATGCAGGCGCACTCCGCTCCCCTCGGGATGGTCTTCTACGACGGAGACCAGTTTCCCGCAGAGTACCAGGGCGATCTTTTCCTCGCCTTCCACGGCTCCTGGAATCGCTCCGAGCCCACCGGATACAAGGTCGTGAGGATCCGGGTCGAGGCCGGCCAGCCGGTCTCCTACGAGGACTTCGCCAGCGGCTGGCTTACCGGATCCGGGAGCGTCCAGGGTCGACCCGTCGCCGTCGAGGTCGGGCCCGAGGGGAGCCTGTACGTGTCGGACGACGGAGCGGGCCGAATCTGGAGAATCCGCTGGGTGGGGTAGAGCTCGGCCTCCTTTACCCCTCTTTGTCTACCCCTCTTTGTCGCCTAGCGGCTCCAGGGCGGCACCACGTGGTTCGTACGAGCGTAGGCGATGAGCTGGCCGAGGTGCTCGTGCATGTCCCCCATCGATATCACGATGTTTGCATCGATCTGCATCGGGCGCCCGAAGTAGTCCGACGCGGCCATACGCTCGGTGCCGTCCATCCCACGCACAACGCCGATCAAATGATCGAAGGCCGAGTCCAGCTCGCTGATGATCTCCGCCCTCGTCAGCGCAGAGGCGCGCCGAAGCTCGGCTCCGAACCCTGATGCGGCGCCCGAGGGGGGCTCGTGCCCCCAAGCCACCGGAAACACGTGACACTCGGCGATGATCAGGCCGAGCACGTCACGCACGGAGCGCACGCCCTCCATGGGCCGCCAGTCGTACTGCGCCTCGTCGAATTCTTGCGCCAGGCCGATGAACTTGTCCTTCATCGTCTCGATATCGGCGGCTTGGCTGTCCTGCAACGAGGGCGTCTGAGCCGCGGTCAGCGAGGGCAAGCAAAGCGCTACCACGATCGCCATTGAAACCCGGAATCCGTTCTTGCTCACTGTCCACCTCCATGTAGAATTCGTTTCCTACTGATTCTCCACCGTGCGACGACCGGTCAGACCCCTCGGAATCGGCTCGCCCACCACATAGTGTCGGGGCTCGACCTCGAAGAAGTTTATGTAGCCGAAGCCCATTTCGTCGGTCGTAGGCTCGCCGTAACCCACTTCTCGGTTTGGATTCGGGTTATGCGGGTTGTCCGCAGAGTTGTCCCACCAAAGGGTCAGATCGACCCGAGTGCCTGCGGGCGCAAGGACCGGCTCCTTGAAGGTGTAGGTGTGCTGCCAGTTGAAGTCGTATCGCGGCACGTGCAGCAGCGTCTCCGTCTCCTCGCCGGGACGGGTGATTTCGTAGAGCACCGTTTTCCCTCGTAGATGCATGTGCGGACTCATCCAGAGGATCTTGGAGTCCTTCTCGAAGGTGTAGTCAATCTCATATGAGTAGTTCGGGTCGTTGGGCGGAATCTTGAAGTCATACATTCCCATCGATCGGCCGTCGACCACGTGCTCGATGACGTCCCCCGGCTCATAGAAGACGATCGCCGCGGACGATTGATCCCACACCGCAGTGCCTTCTCCCGGCTCTTTGTGGTAATGCATGTTGAAGGTCACGGTCGTGCCCGTCCGCAGTACCGTCGCCATACCTTCGGGGTTGATCATCGGCGGCGAACCAGGAGCGATGCCGCCCAGCGGGTTCGCGATGATGTGGTGGACCGCGGAGCTGCCGGAGACAGCCTTGACCCAGCGATCCTCCGGCAGTTGATCGCGTGTCAACTCGACCTCGAAGTCGATGTACTGGTCCCTGATCGAGTCGTGGACCAAGTAAGGCTCCGGCAACTCGATGACCAAATCCGGCTCACCGATTGACCAACCTGTCTCCGGCGCCGGGAAATGCTTGGCTGGAGGCGCATCGTTCGGATCGCCAGCTGGCGTCCCACCACGGGCCCAGGCGATGATGGTCCGAGCATCCTCGGGAGCGAGGATCCGTTCATTGCTGAACACGCCCCGGTGCTCCTCGGCGGCATGCCACGGCGGCATGAGACCCGACTCGACGGCTCGGGCCATCCTCGAAGCGTAGCGGCGGGTCTCGTCGTAGGCTACGAAAGCCATCGGGGCAATCATACCGCCAAGATCGAGACCCTGAGCTACGTGGCAGACCTGGCAGTTCTCTTGGAGCACGGGCAGCACTTCCCCGTAGAACGTGGGCGTCGTGGCGCTAGCGACGGTCGACACAGGCGCGCGCTGCCCCGTGTCGACAGGTGCTTGCGCCGCACAGGGTACCGCCACCGCGGCGAGGGTCAGGACCGCGAGGGGCGCGACGGATCGCATGGTGAGCGCCTCCTATGATATAGAGCCTACCCGCCAACCTAGCAGCAAGGATGCGTTGAGAATAGGTGGCGCGCGCTCGGTGGCCCCACCCCCTCCTCCAGCTCCTCGGCCCAGTTCTGGATGAGGTGCAACTCGGTCTGAGAGGTCAGGCAATGAGGGCAGAGAGCAACCTGGAGCCCGCCACGGCTGTCGTTGCGAAAACACTAATGGCCCCGTACAGCAGGATACCGAGTACCAAGATCCCGATGAACGGGTGGCGCCGGAATAGGCTCTGCGCGGGCTTGGTCTTTCTGCACCACGGGCAAGCATCTGCTCTCGGACTCACCATGCGACCGCAATCGCGGCACGGCTTCAATCTGGCCATCCGTCCTCCCTCATGTTTCCGCCCTTGGGAGAGGGCTAAATCTTGAGCGGGACCGATCTTACGCGACCCGAATGTTAATGGACATGGTGCCTGTAACGGGGGCCACGAAGCGCCGGGGGGGGTGGGAATAGAAGCCACATTTGATTTCTCGCGGGGGATCTTAAGTTCTAACCCGGGCGGTCTCGTGGCGTTAGACCGCAGCCCAGCGGGAGGATCGGACCGACGCTCAGGAGTTGTTCACGATGAGGAAAATGATTGGCCTAATGGGGGCTATGCCGGAAGAGGTCGGTCGCATCCTCGCGGACATGGATGCGATCACTACCGAAGTCGTAGGGAGGCGGGAGTACCACACCGGGAGTTTTCTGGGGCAACCTGTGTGCCTAGCGTTCTCCAGATGGGGCAAAGTCGCAGCCGCTTCAACCGCCACGACCTTGATTGATCGATTCGGAGCGTCGGAGCTCATCTTCACGGGTGTCGCGGGCGCCGTTGACGCCCGTTTACGGATCGGCGACATCGTAGTCGCGACAGGACTATTCCAGCACGATCTAGACGGAAGCCCACTCTTTCAAGCCCTGGAAGTTCCGTTGCTAGGCCAATCCGTGTTTCTTTCTGACGAGCGTCTTCGGACTCGCTGCATCGCTGCGTCGGAGGCGTTCGCGAAGGAGATCCCGAAGACCCTGAATCCAGATACACTGAGCGCACTCGGAATAGAGAACCCAACTGTGTACGAGGGTCCAATCGCAAGTGGCGATCAGTTCATTTCATCGAGGGCCGAGTTGGCACGGATCGCGGCCCTGGAGCCGGGCGCGCTGTGTGTCGAGATGGAAGGCGCGGCCGTTGCCCAGGTTGCCTATGAACACGACATCCCACTCAGCGTGATTCGCATCATCTCGGACTCCGCCGAAGAAGGTGCCGATATCGACTTTAGCAGGTTCGTGGCCGAGGTGGCGAGTCACTATGCGGTGGGAGTGCTGAGGCAGTTGCTAAATTAAGATCCGACCGAACCCCAATGACGGGCATTCAGATTCTGCAGCAATCACTTGTTAGGAACCAAGGGGGTCCGGTAAACAGACATGGTATACAAGTAAGTAAAGAGACATGGGTAACAGTCGGCACCCCTACAGGAGGTGACCGATGCCGTTCACGGAGACTGATATCGTGGACGAACGAAGCCGTTTCATCGAAGACGCTCACCGGAGTCTGCACAGCTTCACGTGGCTCTGCGCCCACTACGGGATCAGCCGCAAGACCGGCTACGAGTGGCTGGACCGCTGGAGAACGCACGGCCCCGAAGGACTTCGAAACCGGTCGAGTCGACCCAAGCATTGCCCCTGGGCGACGCCCCCCGAAGTCGTCGAGGCCATCCTCGGGGTCCGACGTACCTACACCGACTACGGCGCGAAGAAGATCCGTTGGTACCTCGACAAGCACACACCCGAGCTCGTCCTGCCCTCGCGCACCACGATCCACAACATTCTGCGTCGTCACGATCTCGTGCCCAAGCGACGACGGAGGGCCCGACGTTGGCACCCGGGCCGACCCGATGCTGCAGCCGATGTGCCCAACCGGAGCTGGAGCGCCGACTTCAAGGGCGAGTTCCGCACCCGAGACGGACGGTACTGCTATCCACTCACCGTCCAGGACATGCACTCGCGTTTCCTGCTCGACTGTCGCGGGCGCATCGACGTCAGCATCGACGGCGTTATCCCAGTGTTCACGCGCCTCTTCCGTCGGTTCGGGCTGCCCGAGAGGATCCGCACGGACAACGGGACGCCCTTCGCTTCCAATGCCCTCGGCCGTCTGTCCAGGCTCTCCGTCTGGTTCGTCCAGCTCGGCATCATGCCCGATCTCATTGAGCCTGCCAGCCCTCAGCAGAACGGAAAACACGAGAACATGCACCTCGTCCTCAAGCGCCGTACCACCCGGCCGCCCCGATCCAACATGCGAACCCAACAACGAGCCTTCCGTGACTTCCAAGCCGAGTTCAATCACATCCGACCTCATGAAGCTCTCGACGGCGCCGTGCCCGCTGACTTCTACTCTCCCTCACCCAGGCGCTTCCCAAAGACCCTCAAGCCCATCACCTACCCGGGCCACTTCGAGACCCGCCTCGTCAGCTCCAACGGCGGCATCCGTTGGTACGCCAGGCGCATCCCTGTCAGCAGGCTCCTCGCAGGTCATGACGTCGGCCTCGAGCAAGTTGACCACGGCCTCTTCGACGTCTACTTCGGTCCCATCTGGCTCGGTCGATTCGTTGAACCCAAACACCGAATCTTTGACTCCCTCGGTAGAGGGAAAAGAAGAACTGGTGGTACCTACAAAGGACGGCGAACTGTTACCCAGGTCTCTTGACTTAACTGTTACCCAGGTCCTTTATCGCTCAGGGAGCTCCGCTGTAACCGCCACCAGTTCCGCAACAGATCGGCTCCAGTGACTCTGAACCGCCTACCCGATCGGCAGGACCACACCGACACGAACGATGAACGCACGACTCTTCCCAGAAGAGTCAGGAAAGATCGTTGTAAGGCCAAGGCTGTAAGACACATCCGCGACGGCGGTGAGTCCATTAGACACTTCAACGTCGACCCCGAGGCCCGCTCTACCGTCAATCTGCACAGCCCTCGGTGCCGCGTTGTCCGGACAGCTAGCTTCAGTCTCGTCAGCGCCCAGAGCGCCAAACTGATCGAAGAAGCTGGTAGTTGTCTTCACGATGCATCTGACCTTGATTCCCACAGCGGGCCCAAGAAGGACGTGAGGAGAGATCCGTGCATCAGCCAGAAAGCTGACCTTCAAGAGGATAGGAATCTCGATGTAGTCGATTCTTGTTTGGATCTCCGTGATTGTTTGCGTCCCTCCAGAAAATCCTTGGAAAGCGAACCCATCGAATCGTTGCGTATACGTTGCTCCCGCCAGCAGGGAGAACCGGTCTGCTACGGGAACGGAAAAGTGCCCACCAATCACCAAGCCAAGGCCTGTATCACCACTCTCGGAGCTACCGGCTCGCACCACTCCCCCCACGAGGGTGAGGACCTGCCCTGAAGCAGGCCCCGCGGCCATTAGCGAATGGAAGGTGACGACGAGCAACATCGATCTTCTAGTCATCGGTCCTCCCTACGTTCTGTGACACCCGCTTCCTAACGGATCTGGGTTTCACCGTCGTTCACGAAAGTGCCGAGCCACTCCCCAGTCAGGTCCAGCCTTGGTTCGGTGATGCCGCCGCACCCGAGGACGAGGAGTGCGCTCAACAGCGCAGTCAATCTTTGCATCGTGTGTCCCCTCGCTGTTCACTGCTTCGAGAGTAAGACGGCTGGCGAATTCCCTGGGGGGCAAATCCTACTACTCGACCAGATTACGCGCAAACGCGCTGCCGCCGGGAGGCGCTAGTGATTCCGTCTCAGCTCGGCAGCCACGACGCGCCGGCTGTCACGACAGCCACCCACAAGACCGCGGAACTAAAGAACGGATAGGTCGTCTCGCTCACCTGTCGCGTCATTGCGGGACAACGATGCCGGGGGTGGGAATCGAACCCACATGGGATTTCTCCCGGGGGATTTTAAGTCCCCTGCGTCTACCCTTCCGCCACCCCGGCGAAGTGTTTGTCCTGCATGCGCTTACGGCACGTATCCCCACCGCCACCGGAGTACGTCGGTGACAATCCCGGTGACAACCGGTGTCGGAGAGGTCCCGTGAATGTTCCCCATTCTAAGCCGCCTGCACACGCTGGCGGAAGGGCACGGCCCTCGCCTCGGTCACCTACGACCCTCCTGCCTGCAGCGGTAATCTCGATGGTCCAGGCATCGGTCGTAGAGCTCTCGCTCGACCCTGATCCAGTCGGTCTTGTTGATGCCCCTGCGGTTCCGGCTCGCCGGGCTCTGATGGAAAGAGCCGGAGGAGGCGAGCCTGCGGGTCTCGAAGCCGCGTCCGGTCCGCCTTGCGTGGCGCCCTCTCCGCGGCTTGTTGGCTCTCACCCCCCTGCCGTACCTTGCCGCCCAATCGTCGCAGCCCGACTCGGGCGAAGTCCACTTCCCGACGGACGCTCTCGGAGCGAGGCCACCTCGTGAGGCTCAGCCAAGCACTTCCGGAACGTGGAGAGCTCGATCCCCGGGCCCGCGCCGCGATTCGCGGCGGGTTCATCGGGTTCTTCCTCGACATGTACGACATCTATCTCCCCGTGGTCGTGCTCGGGCCGGCGCTGATCTATTTCATCCCTTCCGACATGCCCGTGGCGACCGCAGGCATCATCTCCTCGCTCACCTTCGTGGCCACCCTGCTCGGACGCCCGTTCGGCGCGCTCGTCTTCGGCCGGTACGCGGACAAGATCGGGCGGAAGCGCACCAACCTCATCGCGGTGAACGGATTCGCGGTCATGAGCATCGTCCTCGCGGTCCTGCCGGGATTCGAGACGTGGGGCCTGTTCGCGGTGGGGCTCTTCATCTTCTTCCGCTTCGTGGACGGGGTCTTCGTCGGAGGGTCGTATTCCGCGTCGAGCCCCCTCGCGATGGAGTACATGCCGAAGGAGAAGCGCGGGTACTACGGGGCCTACCTGATGATGGGCTTCCCCTTCGCCTTCGTGGGAGTCAGCGTCCTGACCCTTATCATGCTGGCGATCGCCCCCGCGGGCGGGATCGACTCTCCGTACGTGCAGTGGGGGTGGCGCGTCCCCTTCCTCATCGGGGCGCTCATCACCTTCATCTACGCCTACTGGTACTGGAAGAACGTGGACGAATCGAAGCTGTTCGAGGCATCGGGCGGCACGGAGGAGCCGCTGAAGGAGCTCTTCCGGGGCGACAGCCTGCGGAGCTTCATCCAGGTCTTCGTCCTGATGAGCGGATTCTGGCTCAGCCTCAACACCGTTACGGCGCTCCTCCCGGGACTCCTGCGGTCGCAGGTGGGACTCACGAGCACCCAGACGACGATCGTGCTGAGCATCGCGTACACGGTGCTCGCAGTGGGGTATCTCGTGGCGGGCGTGGTGAGCCAGGTGACGGGGCGGAGGCCCTTCCTGATGCTTTCGGGGATCGGCGCCGCGGTGGTGGGAACGGGCGTGTACGCGATGCTGCTGACCTCGCCGCCCGCGGGGCTCGGTGGCGTGATTCCGCTCGTGACCGTGCTCGTCTTCGCCGTCGTCTGGTTCTGGGGGCTCGCGACGACCTACATCAACGAGCGATTCAAGACCGGCGTGCGCGCCACGGGCTTCGGGTTGGGATACAGCCTGGCCGTCATTCCGTCGTCCTTCTACGCCTTCTACCAGGGGTGGCTCGACACCTTCCTCCCCTTCGAGCTCACGGTGCTCCCCCTCCTGGCGCTCGGCGGCCTCCTCATCGTGTTCGGCGCCGCGATCGGGCCGGAGACCCGGGACGTGGAGTTCACGCCGGAGCCTCGCGAGCCGCCCGCGACCTAGCTCCCCTCGATGGTGGGTGTCGCGACCAGGATGAGCGCACCGCCTCCCGGCAGGACCGAAGTGGTTCCGAGCACGAGCGACTGACCATCCGCCGCATTCACATCAGTGCCCAGGATGTGAGCGTTGAAGTACTTGAGCGCCACCCAGAGCTCGACAGAGGAGCCCTGATCATCTGTCGACACTACGCCGACGCTGGCCTCCAGGTCGAAAAAGGACGCGCTCGGGCTCGCCCCGTCCAGGGTGCCCTGGAGCCTCTGTTGTCCATTGCCCCCTTCTCGGAGCTGAAGCACGGTCTCACCCACGAGGCGGTATCCGTTGTACCTCAACAGGTTACGTAACTCGGTCTCCACGGCCTGAATGCTCTCGTCGCGATCGTCGAATCCGTTGGCCTGGATGAGTTGGAAGTGGAGACGGACGGCCGCCCGCGGTCGATCGTACTCCTCCAGGACCTCCGCGATGCGATCCAGATTCTCAGGAAGCTCCCGAACCGTGAGCAGCCCTTCGCTGAAGCTCAAGGTGGCACGGTCCCGATAGACGTAAGGCTCGATCAGGCCGATCGCCTCGTTGGCCTCGAGCCGCTCCAGCGTAAACGTCCGAACCTCCAAGGAGTCGCCCCAGCATCCCATGAGCAGTGCGCTTACGGACGTAATCAGTGTCGCGATCTTCATCTTCAATACTCCCTTTTTCATGCTATGAACCATTGCTCTCAATCCATGAACCAAATGACTGTGATGTTCGGATTCTCGGTGGGCAGCACGGCCACGCTCTGGTGACCTTCAGCCTTCACCACCGGCCTCGCCCCAACCAAGCCGAGCGCCCTTGCGGCCCTCACGGTCGCCGGATGGAATCCGGGGTCGGGCGCCGGCGAGGGACGATCGATCAAGAGGAGTCCTCCCAGCGCCGCAGCGGCTAGCGGAACGGCTGCTTGCCAGCGTCTGCGGCGGCGTGTGGCCTTGTGGACGGCCACGGCCTCCCGGGCCCGGACCAGTGCCGCCTCGACATGGAGGGCTGGCTCGACCGAATCAAGCGCGTCACGAAGAGCCGCCTCCGCAGCCAGGATCTCATCGGCCAGTGCTCTGCACTCGGGGCATTCGGCCAGGTGGCCAGCATGTTCCCCTGATGCATCCCGCTCGAGCTCCTCGGGATCCACGTCGAGGATCCACTCCCGCGTGGTCGGGCAGCCCGTCATGAGAAGTCCTCCGCTAAGGCAGGATGTTGCTCCATGATCCTCGCCCGTAGCGTGTGGCGAGCCCGCAGTAGGTGAACTCGCACGGTGCTCGCACTCAAGACCAGTAGCTCGGCCGCCTCGGCCGCGGTGTACCCCTGCAGCTCGACGAGGTCGAAGACCTCTCGCTGCCTCTCCGGTAGCTCGGAGAAGAAGGTGCGGGCCACATCAGCCGCCTCCGATCCTGCGATCCGCCCCAGCACACCGGGCTCCGCGCCTTCCTCCCCTTGCTTCTCTCCCCATTTTGCCACCGCTCTCTCCCTGGCACCTCGGCGCCGGTGGAGCTCCCCCGCCGCGTTTGATGTGATCCGGTAGAGCCACGAATCGAAGCTCGAGCGTCCCCGGAATGTCCCCAGCTTCTTGAAAAGCTGGATCAGCACCCGTTGCGTTACGTCTTCGGCATCGTCCGCATCGCCCGTCTTCACCAGGGCCCATCGATGGATGCGCCGATAGTTCTGACGGATCAGATCGTCGAAGGCTCCAGGCTCGCCCCGTTGGGCTCGTCGGATCAGCAGGTCATCCGAACTCGTAGCTTCCGACCCGCTCACTTCCCCTCCGTCAATCCTGTCGACCGACGTGCTTTCATATTGGAGATGTCCGAGGCTCCTTTGGCGTTTACCCACCACCGCATATCATAAGAGTTCCGGGCCGCAGTCACGTCGTTGTCCCCGCACCGTTGACCGATGAACCCAGAGCGCTTCCAGAAGCTCGTCCGAGCCCTCCGCAGGCGGCAACCGGACCTCACGGTACTCATGGAGCGCGTTCATAAGAGCCACAATCTTTCGGCAATCCTACGTAACTGTGATGCGGTTGGCGTGTTGGAGGCTCACGCCATCCCCCCCGAGGACGGCCTCGAGATTTCCTCGCACACCTCCGCGGGGACGGCGAAGTGGGTTCGATTGGTCAGGCACCGCACGACCCAGGAGGCGATCCAGGAATTGAAAGGCCGCGGCTTCCGGGTGCTGGCAGCACAAGCCGGTCCCGATTCCGTCGACTTTCGGGAGGCGGACTTCACGGAACCCACCGCGCTGATGATGGGAGCGGAGCTACTGGGCCTGAGCGACGAGGCACTCGAGTTGGCAGACCTGCAGGTCTCGGTCCCCATGGTGGGGATGGCCCATTCGCTCAACGTTTCGGTGGCAACGGCTCTGCTGCTGTTCGAGGCATTTCGTCAACGGGAAGCGAAAGGCATGTATGACGAATCCCGCATCGACCCGGATGAAACGGCGCGGATTCTGTTCGAGTGGGCGTACCCTCGAATTGCCCGCCACTGCCGTGTCCGGGGAACGCCCTACCCGTCGCTCCGTGAGGACGGAGGCCTGCCGCAGTTCTCCTTCGAGTAGCCGGTCAGCTTTCTCGCCGCCCCAACTGATGGCGCAGAGACTCCTCCAGCCCGGGATACATGAACTCGAAGCCCGACTCTTCGGCCACGGTGGGTTGAACTCTCTGGCCTTTCAGGAGCATTTCTCTTCCCATTTCACCCAACAGCGCCCTGAGCGCCAGACCCGGTAGGGGGAGGATCGTCGGGCGCTCCAGTACGCGGCCGAGCGTCCCGGTGAACGTAGAGTTGGAAACGGGATAAGGCGCCGTCGCATTCACGGCTCCCCGGATCGTCGGCGTTCGGATGACGTGAAGAATCAGGCTCAACAAATCGTCATGATCGATCCAACTCACGTACTGCCGTCCACTCCCGATCCGTCCGCCGATGCCGACCTTGAATGGGAGCAGCATGGTGCCGAGTGCGCCGCCGGCCGGCGTCAACGCGAGACCGGTTCGTAGGTGAACGACCCGGATGCCCATCCGTGCCGCGGGACGCGCGGCCTCCTCCCACGCCTTGCAGAGCTCGGCGAGAAACCCCGTGCCCGGCTTGGCGTTCTCGCTCAAACGTTGGTTCCCGCGGTTTCCATAGAAGCCCACGGCGGACGCGGAGACGAGCACTCTTGGGGCCCGCCGGAGACGTGCCAACGCGCGCGCGAGGTGCTCCGTACCGTCGACCCTGCTCGCCCAGATGCGCTTCTTTTTCTCCTCGGTCCAACGCAGGCCGAGCAGAGGCTCCCCAGCCAGGTGTACTACGGCGTCGATTCCCTCGAGGCCCTCTTCCTCGACCGTTCCATCTATCGGGTCCCAAAGCACATCTTCCGACTTCAGCGTTTCCCGATTCCGAACCAGGCGAACAACGCGGTGGCCACCCGTGGTGAGCACATGGCAAAGCGTGCGGCCGATCAGGCCACTCGATCCCGTGACGGCAACGGCCAGGGGTCCCCCGTCTCCGTATCGTGCGAGTCGGTCGAGGTCGTTCTGCAGCCGACGGTGCCGGAACGTGAAGAGCCGCTCGAGCTCCTCCTCGACAGTCGACCCGCCCAGCAGACGCCCGGCGGCGCCCATGGGCAATTCCCAATCCACATGGTCCTCCACCGTGCATCCACCCGTGTCCTCCGGCTCGAACCGATGGGTGTGGACCCACCGAGTGAATGGCCCCCGGACCTGCTCGTAACGGAAGAAGCGGTCCTCCACGAAATCGGTGTGGAGAAACTCGGCCGAGATCTCGGTCGCGCCGAGGCGCACACGAAATTTGACCCGCCCGCCCGTGGCCGGAGTTCCCTCGCGGCTCTCGATCGTAACCTTTTCCCAGGGCGGGATGAGTCGGTCGAGGGCGCCGGGGCGCATATGCCACGCGAACACGTCACCGACAGCGTGGCTCAGGCGGGTTCGGAGAACGAACTCAGCCATGGCCCTCGATCACTCTCCTTGGTCAATCGGCGGTGGGTTTCGCCTTGGTCAATCGGCAGTGGGTGTCGCCTCGGCCTCACGGGGTTGCGGCGGGAAAAGCGTGGCGATGTGGGCCCGAACCCGAGGAACGAAGCCCCGATCCTTGATGACTACGGCGGACGCCATGTCGGCCAATTGGTCCTCTTCTTCCTGCGTGAGGCGTTTGATCGTTATGACGATGACCGGAAGACCCTTGTGATAACGGCTTTCGCGCATCCGGTGAAGGAATTCGAACCCGTCCATGACCGGCATCCGCAGATCCAGGAGGACCGCAGCCGGCGTATCCCTCTGGAGGTGTCGGAGCGCCTCCTCTCCGTGCGCCACGCAGTGGACGTCGATACCGTCCTCGGCCAATCCAGCCGTGAGGAGCGCCTGGATCTCAGGATCGTCGTCGACCACCAGCACCCTACGCTCGTGCTGATTGACGAGCTGCCGCCACAGCACACGCATCAGGTCCGCCCGCTCGATCGGCTTGGTCAGCAGATCCACCGCGCCGAAGAGTCGTCCCCGGCCCTCGTTGGCCAAGATGCTCGCGATGACCACCGGAATGTGGCTCACGTCCGGATCCGCCTTCAGCCTCTTCAGAACCTCCCAACCATCGACGCCGGGCATCTGTAGGTCCAGCGTCAGGAGATCCGGTTGGTGCGTCCGGGCCATCTCCATCCCCTCGTCTCCCGTCGAAGCCTGAAGGACCTCGCAGCCGAAGTCACTGAGGTAGTCCTCCATCAGGATGCGAGAGTCTGCGTCGTCGTCGATCACCAGTACTTTGTAATGCTTGACCTCAGGCGCATCGGTCGCGTCCGAGCTCCCATCCCCGGAGTCGACGGCCGCGTGACCATTGTCCGCTCCGGTGACCACACCATGGATGAGGGATTCGACGTTGTCTTCATCGAGCTCCCTCGACCCCTCTTGGAGAGCCGGATCAATCTGGGAGGAGCTCTCGGAGGGTGTGAATGTTGGAAAGACGATTTTGAACGTGGTCCCCTGGCCGACCTCACTTTCGAGCGCGAGGTCGTATCCCATCAGCAGGCACATGGAGCGCGAGATCGCGAGGCCGAGGCCGGTGCCACCGAACTGGCGTGCCGTCCCTGCTTCCGCCTGCTGGAAGGCCTCGAAGATGGCACTTCGGCGCTCTTCGGGAATCCCGATTCCGGTGTCACTGACGGAAATCGAAGCGAGCTTGTTCGTGACCTCATCGGGCTCGATGCGGACCACGACTTCCCCCGACTCCGTGAACTTCAGCGCATTTCCTACCAAGTTCACGATTACCTGCTTCAGCTTCGCCGGGTCTGTTTCGATGTCGTCCAAACCCTCAGGAGCCTCGACGCGAACCTCTACGTCCGGCTCCCGATCCCGAATCTGCCCCTCGACGAGTGCCAGCGCTTCGTGAGCAAGTTCGACGACGTCGACGGTCACGACCTCCAATTCCATTTTCCCGGACTCGATTTTGGCCAAGTCGAGGATCTCATTGATGAGCGCGAGGAGGTGCTTTCCATTGACCTGAATTCGTTCCAAAAAGCCGAGCTCTGAGGACGCCAGATTCCGCTTCTTGTTCTTCAGCAAGATGTTGGCGAAACCGATCACCGAGTTGAGAGGCGTACGCAGCTCATGGCTCATGTTCGCTAGAAAATGGCTCTTGGCCCGATTCGCTGCCTCCGCCTCGTTCTTGGCCGAAACCAGATCCACCTCGGCCCTCCGCCGCCGCGTGATGTCCTTTCCGAACACCACAACGCCGGCCAAATCCTCATGGTCCCCGATCGGGCTGAAGAACAGCTCGCTGTGCCGAATCTCGCCATCCATCTCCTCGGAACGAATCTTGGACAAGCGCCCCTGCCTCAACACCTCGTCATAGGACTGTTGGAAAAAGATCGCTTGATCCTCTTCATATAGATTTTCCGGACTATCCCCTACCTTGGGCTCGACACCGGTTCGTGCTTCGACCCCCAGCGCATAGGCGGAGTTGAAGGTGATCAGTGCGTGATCGGCATTCACCGACCAGATCACGTCGCCGGTATTTTCGACCAACGCATTGAGGTTGGCCCGTGAGCTCGCCAGCTCCCTCTCGGCAATCACAGTCTCGGTGACATTCCGGATGATCGACCGGAACGTCCCGGCCTCTCCGTCGATCGGGCTGTAATTGGCGCTGATCGCGCAGATGACGGGATCTCCATCCCGCGTGTGAAGCTCCGAGATGAAGCGTTCCATCGAGTCCCCCTCCACGAGCCGCCGGAACGCCTCCTCGAGCTCGGTCCGGTTGGAGGGGCGAAGCAAGGCGTACAGGTTCTGACCATCGACGGCTCCTTGCTCGTACCCGAACGTGGCCGCCCACGCGCGATTGACGTAGGCCAGAGACCCTTCGGCATCCGTGATTTGAATGAGGTCGTTCGCGTTGTCGAAGAAGTCGCGAAGCTTGGACTCAGCCTGCGAACGAACCTCCACCTCACGAGCCATCGCAAGATTGGTCTGGCGCACGGTTTCCAGGGCCGTCGTCTCCGAACGGAACGTCACGAAGACACTGATCATCAGCCCGGCCAACACACTCACGTTGGCAAGGATCTTCAGGAGATGCGCCGCATCGGCGATTCCGTCGAACTCGCTCGTCGCCTGCGACATGTACATCGCATGCACGAAAAAGCTGATCATGAGCGAGATGAGCAGCCAGTACTGGAAGGGCTCGGTGCGCCAATCTCCACGGCGGAGGTAACCCACCCAAGCACCGAAGAAAAAGAGCGCCGGGATGACCTCCGCCGGCCGCGTTAGCAGAAAGTCCGGATAATACGCAGCTGGAAGTGGAACGAACCTGAACACCAGAAAAATGGCACCCGCCAAGGCGAAGGCCCCAAGGTAGACCGAGAACTCATTGAGGTGTGATCGCGGCGAATCGGCCTCGCGCGACCACAGGAACACGCTCCCGAAAAGGAACAACGACAAGAAGAGCCTGGCGGCCGTCCAGGTCCATGCGGCCACGTCCGGGCTCTGGAGCCCAGCAGCCCCCGCGCCGAGGAGACTAGAGGTCATGACGGCGTGGTACCCATTCAGCAGTCCGGTGCCCAGGAAGCCCGTACCGATGAACAGGAAAGTTGGCTGTTTCTTGCTGTAGTAACGGACGAGAGAAAGGCTCGCGACGATCAAGGCCATCGTCGTGCTGATAAACTCCCAGATGACGTGGCGAGCCGGGTCGTCGTCGAAGGGGAAGCGCCTGAAGATGGTGAAAAAAATGAATAGAACCGTTAGGAGCATCCAGTAGACGGCGGCGGACCGTTGGCTGGGAGCTTCCTCGGCGAAGGGTTCCTCGGCGAAGGCGTCCGCCTTCACCGAACCCTCGGTGGAGCTATCCGACTCAGTGAGTTCAGCCGGCTCAGATCCTTCGGAGTCCTCGTGGATCTCCGCGTCCGGACCCTGGCCGGGAACCTCTTCGGTGACGGGCTCGGTCACGCTGATCCGGCGAGAAGACGCTCTATGGCCGCCATGAGGACGTCTTCGTCCACGATCGGCTTCGTGACGTACTCATCGAAACCCATCTCGAGGTACTTCTCCCGATCACCCGACATGGCGTGGGCGGTCAGGGCGATAACGGGAAGACTGCTCAACTGCTCCTGAGATCGGACCCACTCGAGCACCTCGGTACCATCCATCCCCGGCAGAGAGATGTCGAGCAGAACCAGGTCGGGGACGTCATCAGCCAGGCCATCCAAGACTTCCATTCCGTTTTCGTATTCGGAGATCTCGTACCGGTCCTCGAGAATGGCCTGAACAAGGAGACGATTGTCGAGATTATCTTCTACGACGGCGATCTTGGGCTTCATTCTACTTCTGCCTTGGCGATCACTTCCAGCTCTTGAGCGGCCTGGGCGAATGCCTGCTCGAGATCGGGAATGAGATCACGAACACGTTGAAGGTCGCCGCCCGATGCGGCCAACTCAATTTCGCTCGCGGCTTTTTGAAGGTGTTGCGCCCCGACATTCGCAGCGCTGGACTTCAGAGAGTGTGCGCCCCGCTCGGGCCCCTCGAGATCGTCCCCGTTCATGGCGTCGCGAATTTGCTCCATCCGCAAGGGACCGTTGTCCAGGAAAAGTCGGATGATCTCGTTCGAAAGACTCGGACCACCCCATTTTTCCAGTCGTTCAAGGGCAGCCGGGTCGATAATAGTCGGATCTGTTGACATGGGTTCTCAGTTCAGCCTCTTCCCCCGGGGGTAAACCTTCGCCAATCGCGGGCCTGCCGCAATCGGGTTCAGGCTTCCCTCTCAGGGTGATGATAAAATGGCCCGTCTTTATGGGGTAACAACCGATCAACTAGCCCGGGCCCCGTCTCCCAAGCGTCGAACTCTTCGACCAGATCTCTGCTCCACCGATGCCCGGCCGAGCGAAGACGACCCTCGAGCCACTCGGGGGCCCCAAAACCGATGGCCCGCCGATAAATCTCCGCCACTTCAAATATCTGTTCGGCATACCCGCCCACGTCAAGCGCAATGATTGGGAGGCTGGAGTGCACACCACGCAATGTGAAGATCGGGCAGAACGTTCGGTGGGGTTGCTCCGGCCCGACGACCTTGGCGATGCGTGCGAAATTGACCGCGTCACGTGCGATTTTCCCCGTCGCCTGGTGGTCGGGGTGCCGAAATCCTCTGGCCCAGGCGTCCCCCCACGTAATGAGCCCGCTGGGTTTGACTTCCGCGATGACCTTTGCCACTTCGGCGCCCGCCTCGGGCGTCGCCTGGACTGCCGAATCCGGAAACGAGAGGAAGCGTCCTTCGACGCCCAAACACTCTGCCACCTGCATGCCCAGCTCCATCCTGCGGTCGGCGACTTCCGCCGTCGGGAGCGGTCCCCATGCGTCCGTCATTTCCCCTCGCGTGAGCCAGAGGACGACAACCCTCGACCCGGCGGCACGTTGGGCGAGTAGCGTACCGGCACAGAGTACCTCATCGTCCGGGTGCGCCAGAACCGCCAGGAGTGTCGGCTGGCTCACCCGACTCCGTCCGCTCCAACCTCCTCGGCCGCGCGTCCCTCTTGGGCCGCCCGTCGGATCAGTCGGATCGCCTCGGCGATGCCATCTGGATGCCGGAACACGGCGGCCCCCGCCACGAGAACGGACGCTCCGGCCCGACTCGCCGCGCCTGCGGTGTCGACGTTCACACCGCCATCGACTTCGAGTTGGGCACCATCCGCGCCGCCTTCATCGAGCATCGTCCGAAGCCGACGGATCTTCTCCGTGCTCGACGGAATGTAGGACTGCCCTCCGAACCCCGGGTTCACCGACATGAGCAGCGCCAGATCAACGTCCGGTATGACCTCGGCCAGCGTGTCGAGAGATGTGGCCGGATTGAGCGTCACACCGGGGTGGACGCCAAGCTCGCGCAACTCGTCTATAGTCTTTTTCAGGTGAGGGCACACTTCCTGGTGAACCGTGATGTAGTCGGCCCCGGCATCCGCAAAGGCAGAGAGATATTGGTCGGGCTCTTCGATCATCAAGTGCACGTCGACGGGGAGGTCGGTAGCCGCGCGTACGGCCGCCGTCACCGCGGGCCCGATCGTGATGTTGGGGACGAAGTGACCGTCCATGACGTCCACATGAATCCAGTCGGCTCCGGCTTCGGCCGCCTCCGACACTTGCTCGGCCAAACGCCCGAAGTCTGCGGAAAGGATGGATGGAGCGATCAGAACCGTCATCGGGCGTTGTCTTCCGTCAATCGAGCGTGATCTACGGTCACGGCGCACGATGCCCCTTCGAGAGCGTCTCCACCCCCTCCGGACCGCTCACCAACACCTCGGTGGCCATCCCGAGAAAGAGCCCGGATTCCACGACCCCGGCCCTCGCGCGAATAGCCCGCTCGAAGCCCTCCGCGTCATCGATTCCCCCAGCAAAGTGGCAGTCGATGATGTAGTTGCCGTTGTCCGTGACGATCGGCTCTCCGTCCGGCCCCACCCTGAGCACGGGATCGGCGCCGCACGACTCCACGAAGCGGGCGTGCACCTCCCAGCCGAACTGTACCATCTCCACTGGCACGGGACACTTGGTCCCCAGTGCGGACGCCATTTTGCCGTCGTCAACCATGATCGCCAGCCGCCGGGAGGCCTGGGCCACCATTTTTTCCCGGAGAAGCGCCCCTCCGAGGCCCTTGATGAGGTTCAATTCCAGATCGACCTCATCGGCGCCATCGATCGTCAAGTCGAGGACAGGAGTTTCGGCCAACGTGGTGAGCGGAATCCCGAGCTCCCCGGCCTCCCGAGCAGTACGAAGGGACGTGGGTACGCCGACGACTTCGCTCAGAGCACCTCCATTGAGCTTCTCGGCCAGCGCGACCAATAGATGGGCCACCGTGGATCCGGTCCCCAATCCCAAGCGCATCCCACTGTGTACGAGTTCGGCCGCCTGTACGCCCGCTGCTCGCTTCAGCGAGACCGCTCTTTTCAGCGAATCAGCGTCTGACAAGTGGCTCTCCCGCTGTACCTCTCAACAGCCTTCCCAAAGCTTCGTCAGGCGCCGAACTCCTTCATCAGCTCGTGGACTCGCCCGACGATGCCGAGCGCCTCGTCGAAAGGCCGTTGCCACATGTTCCGGCCGAAAATGAGACCGGTCGCACCGGCTTCCAGCCCGGTACGCACCCTGGTCAGGAGGTCGTCATCCCCCAGCTTGCTCCCGCCGGAAAAGAGCACGAGACAGCGGCCGGCAGACTCCACCACGCGCCTCGCGCCCTCGCCATAGTCGTAGTCGATGTCGGCGTATTCCGCAGGTTGATCGGCGTCCTTGGGACCGTGCTTCGGGATATTCAACTTCACGATGTCTGCGCCCATCTCGAGGGCGACTCGGGCGGCATAGTCGACGGCGTAGAGGCTGTCTCGTCCGCCCTTCCCCTCGATCGCGTCGCCCCTCGGGTACGACCATACCACCAAGGGCATGTTGTACTTGTCGCAGTCCTCACGAACGAGTTGGAGTTGCTGGAGATCCTCATCCTGCCGGGGAGATCCGACATAGAGTGTGTACCCGACGGCGTCGGCACCCAGCGCTATCGCGTCCTCAACGCTGCCGGTCAACGACGAAAAAGCCTCCGCATCGGAGGGTATCGTGGTCTTGCCATTGATCTTCAGGAGGAGCGGCACCTCCCCCGCATACTTCGTCATGTATTTGCTGGCGAGTCCGTAGTGACATGCCACCGCGTTGAAGTTTCCCTCCAACGCCAACCGCCACTGAAAATCCGGATCCTGAGAGGGCGGGTTGGGAAAAAAATCGATCGGCCCATGCTCCAACCCCTGGTCGATGGGGAGGATCAGAAGCGTCCCGTTCTTCAAGCCCCTGCCATAGAGCAGTCTACGAAGGCGTACGCGCTTGCCGAGTGGCACATCGAGATCTTCAAGGACGGGGCGCGTAACTTTTGTCATGACCGAGGGCTCCGGATCCGCTGCGACCGTGGACATGAAATAGATCCTCCAGCGTCAAGAAAAAGTGTCAAGCGGGCGGATTTTCGTGCCGGAATCTATGAACGCCGGGGGCCTCAGACCAGACCGTATCTTGACTCCTCGTCGGTGGAAGCCCAGCTTCCAGCCCATGACCAAAGTGTACTCGCAGCAGGCTTTCTACTTTATGGGCCGGCCCCCTTCGGGAGCCGGCGGTTGATGCGCACGCGCTGAGCGCTATTGCGTTTCGTCCCGAGGCTCTCGACTCCTGGTCGGGGGCCTTTTTTCGTGGCCTGACATTTTGGAGCGGGCCATCACTCGAGAATTGAGACAATCATGATCATCATCACTCGCCGAGGCGTGACCGACGAAGAGCTCGATCACATCCGTGAAAGGATCGAGGCCCTGGGACCTCGCACGCACCTCATTCGAGGTAAGCACAGGACCGTGGTCCTCTGTATCGGAGACCCAGAGGAGCTGGCCAACTTGCCCATGCTCTCGATCCCCGGAGTCGACGGGGTTCGCCCGGTCATGAAGCCATACAAGCTCGCCAACCGGGAAGTCCAGGAGGAGCCCACCGAGGTTCCCGTCGGCGGAAGCACGATCGGGGGGAACGCCCTCTCGATCATCGCTGGGCCCTGTTCTGTCGAGGGCCTCGACATGCTTCAGGATACGGCCCGCCATGTAAAAGCCGCCGGAGCCACCGCAATGCGAGGCGGCGCGTTCAAGCCGAGGAGCTCCCCCTACGCCTTCGACGGCCTCGGCGAGGAGGGATTGAAAATGCTCGCAGACGTACGCGCCGAGACCGGGCTCCCGGTGGTGACGGAGGTCATGGACACCCGGCAAGTCGATCTGGTCGCAGAGTACGCCGACGTACTCCAGATCGGGGCAAGAAACATGCAGAATTTTTCTCTTCTCACCGAGGTCGGACGGCTCCAACGTCCGATCCTGCTCAAGCGTGGGATGTCGGCCAAGATCGCAGACCTTCTTCTTGCCGCCGAGTACGTCATGAAGCAGGGGAACCTGAACGTCGTGCTTTGCGAGCGGGGCATCCGGACCTTCGAGGACGCGACGCGCAACACGTTCGATCTGGCAGCGATCCCCGTCCTCAAGAAGGAGACTCACCTTCCCGTGGTGGCCGATCCCAGCCACGCCGCGGGACGCCGAGACCTGGTGCCGGCCCTCTCCTACGCGGCAATCGCGGCCGGTGCCGATGGCCTCATCGTGGAGGTCCATCCCGACCCGGAGATGGCCGTTTCCGATGGGGACCAATCCTTGGTGTTCGAAGAATTCGATTCACTCATGGCCGGCCTGGCACCATTTGCCGCGGCGGCAGGGAGAACGCTGGAGGCTGTCAAAGCAGCTGGGGGATCCGCGTAAGCTGGCAGCGGGTTGTTACTCCACAGTTTCTACACAGCGAGCCGCAGCCGTGATCTGCTCGAGGACGGCCTTGCGGGCTGTGCCTCCTGGCGCTTCCCGGGCCTCGACCGACCGCTCCCACACGAACACGTCGAAGACGTCGGAGCCGAACGCGGCGTGTGCCTCTTGGAACGTCTCGAGCGGAAGCTCGTTGATGGCAACGCCTTGATCCTCCGCAGCGCGTACCATCGTCGCAACCACCTCGTGAGCCTTTCGGAAAGGCACGCCGGCCCGGACCAGATAATCGGCTAAGTCCGTCGCAAGAAGTTGCGGGTCGAGCGCGGCCTCGATGCGGTCCGTTTGCAACTCGGCGCCGCGGATGGCCCCTTCGATCGCGGGCAGCACCACGGAGAGCGTGTCCACGGAGTCGAAGAGCGCGCCTTTGTCCTCTTGGAGGTCACGGTTGTAGCCAGTAGGAAGTCCCTTCAACACCGTGAGGAGGGACACGAGATTCCCCGTGAGCCGACCGGACTTGCCCCGCACGAGCTCCGCCACGTCCGGATTCCGTTTTTGGGGCATGAGGCTGGATCCCGTGCTGTACTCGTCCGACAAGCGAACGAACCCGAATTCCTTGGAGCCGAACAGAACCAGATCCTCCGCCAACCGTGACAAATGGATCCCGACCCGGGCCACCGCGAACGCGAGCCCCAACGCCCAGTCGCGATCGCTGACCGCGTCGATGCTGTTCTCGGAGATCCTGAGGAACCCCAATTGGGCCCGCAGGAACTCTCGGTCGATCGGAAAAGGACACCCCGCGATCGCACCCGATCCGAGCGGCAAGACACCGGCTTCATCCCGCACGGCTCGCAAAGCTGCGCGGTCCCGCTCCAGCGGCCAGAAGTGGGAGAGAATCCAGTGAGCGGCCCGCACGGGCTGCCCTTGCTGAAGGTGCGTATATCCGGGGAGGACGACCTCGACGGACTCGCTCGCCCAATCCAAGAGGGCCTGCTGCACCTCCCGCAACGTCCCATCGAGGTGGTCCGCGGTCTCCATGCCCCAGAGGCGACAATCGGTCGCCACCTGGTCGTTGCGGGACCGGCCCGTATGCAGCTTTCCGGCGACTTCGCCAACTTCTTCGTGAAGCAAGCGCTCCACTAGGGAGTGGATGTCCTCGTCGGCCTCATCGGAGTGATCGTGGTCGGAAAGGCGGGTGGCCACGCGCTCGAGCCCTTCGAGGAGTGTGACCCCCTCGGCATCCTCCAACACGCCCGCTTTCACTAGTGCCTCGGCCCAAGCCCGGCTCCCGCGGACATCCTGAGGCCAGAGCCGAATGTCCACGTCCAAGCTCCGGTTCAGGGGAACCATCGCCCCCGCCATGGCGCCCTCAATGCGGCCGCTCCAGAGGGGGGCTGTCTGGCCGATCAACCTGCCGGGGTTTTGAGACCCACGGACTCCATCATCTTGGGTACGGCCTCGTTGGTCTCGCTCTGCCCACTCTCGTCTTGCCCACTCTCGTCTTGCCCACTCTCGTCTTGCCCGCTCTCGTCTTGGGCAGCCTTCGCCTGGGCACTGGTAGCCTGAGCGCTCGTCGCTTTGGCGGTCTTCGCTTGAGCGCTCTTCTCCTGCCCGTCCTTCTTCTTCGCGCCTTTGGCGCCGTCGCGCTCAGCCGCTACCCGCGCCGGGAGCCCGAACAACTTGATGAACCCTTCAGCGTCGGCATGGTCGTAGGTCGCCTCCTCACCGAATGACGCGAGTCCCGCGTGGTACAGCGACTCCGGGCTCGTCCGGCTCGCTACCGATGCCGACCCCTTGTAGAGCTTCAGGCGCACCATCCCCGTGACCCGCTTCATGAGGACGTCCATGAACTCATCCATGGCCTCTCTTTCGGGCGTCCACCACCAGCCCTCGTACACCAGATCCGCATACCGGGCCGCAAGCTGATCTTTGATGTTCAGGGCCCGGCGATCGAGCGTGAGCTGCTCGAGCTCCTGCAGCGCGGTATACAGAAGCGTCCCCCCCGGGGTCTCATACACGCCACGCGACTTCATCCCGACGAGCCGGTCTTCCACCAGATCGATCCTCCCTACCCCATGCCGCGAGCCGATCTCGTTGAGGGTCAGCAGGAGGGGTACCGAGTCCAGAGCCTCGTCGTTGACCGACACGGGCAGTCCCTGCTCGAAGCCGATCTCCAGGTATTCAGGCTCGTTCGGCGCGGCCTCGGGAGCCGTGGTCCACTGGTACATCGACTCATCGGGCTCGAACCCCGGATCCTCGAGCGGACCACCCTCGTGCGAGATATGCCAGATGTTCTCGTCACGGGAGAAGAGCTTGGTTTCGTCGACACCCACCAGGGGTATCTGGCGAGCCCGGGCGTACTCCAATGCGTCCTCACGCGACTGTAGATCCCATTCGCGCCATGGGGCGATCACTCGGAGATCCGGCGCGAGCGACGCGAACGTCAACTCGAACCGAACCTGATCGTTTCCCTTGCCGGTGCAGCCGTGCGAAAGCGCATCGGCTCCCACCTCACGGGCCACCTCTACCATTCGGCGAGCGATGATGGGACGCGCCATGGAGGTGCCCAGGAGATACTTGCGACCGTAGACGGCCCCTGAACGGAGCGTGGGCCAAACGAAGTCCTCGACGAACTCCCGGCGCAGGTCCTCGCCGTAGAATTCGGCGGCTCCAGTCGCCTCGGCCCGCTCCTCGAGCCCCTCGAGACCACCCGGCTGGCCCACGTCGGCAGCCACACAAATGACCTCGGCGTCGTATTTCTCACGAAGCCACGGAACGATGACTGATGTGTCCAGTCCACCCGAGTACGCGAGTACCACCTTCAGAGCCATGACCGCCTCTTCCTGTCACCTACACACAAAAAACCTACGCACAAAAAAACGCGGGCCGGGAGCAGAACCAGCCACTTCCCGCCAAAGCGCTGGTGGCGGCGAACCGCCCTTACACCACTCCCGTACCCGACAAAATTCGCTACACACCCAGTTGAATCAGGCGTTAATGCGCCGATAATATCATCCGGGTGAAAGTCACTGTCAACCTGACCCCACCGCCTCATCGGCCATGGCCCGCAACTTGTCGGGCTCGAAACCCACGCTGCGGCCAACCTCTTCGCCATCCTTGAAGAGTATCACGGTGGGAATTCCCCGAATGCCCAGCTTCTGGGACAGATCAGGCGCCTGATCCGTATCGATCTTGGCCACGAGCAACGTCCCCTCGTGGGTCTGCGCGAGCTCGTCCATCAGGGGGGCGACATATTTGCACGGCGCACACCAATCCGCATAAAAGTCGACCATCACGGGCGCCCCCGAGCCAAGTACGGTCCGGTCGAAATCTTCCCCGCTGACCTTGACGGGTCGATCGAGAAGCAGCGGCTTCGCGCAGTCACCGCATATTGGACGGTCGCCCGACTTGCCCAGATCGACCGTGTTGAGGGTCAGGCAGAACGGGCACCGAAGGGTGACCTTGCTCTCGTGCGAGACTTCGCTCACGGAACCGCTCCTGGAAAAAGACTCCGCTCCATAACCCGCCATGGGAGCTTCCGGTTCCGCTTCAAGCGATCGAATGGAGCTCGGGGGAGATCCCCAATGTTGCCATCTACATCGCGGACTTTGTAGTGTCCAGAGTAGACACTTGGGTTTTGCGACGCTTCGGTTGGTGGCCCTCGACGGGGCCGGAAGGGACTTTCGTGACGGTGAATGGAGCCCCCCAATGTGCCGCCTGACCGCTTATGCCGGCGAGCCCCTTGGGGCCGACACGCTGGTCTTCGGGGGAACGCACTCGCTCCTCAAGCAAAGCTATGTTCCGGGGGAGCTGCTTCACGGTCACGTGAACGCCGATGGATACGGGGTCGTGTGGTACAGAGGCGACACACCGGTTCGAACCGGTGGTGCCCGCCCGGTGTGGCAGGACGCCGACCTCCGCACGCTCCTGGAGGGGGTGGCGTCATCCACAATCCTCGCCTCGGTTCGTAACGCCACGCCCGGCATCCCCATCGAGGGGGGGAATCAGCCGCTCGTTCACGAGCGGTGGAGCTTCGTCCTGAACGGCTTCGTCGAGAATTTTCGGACCAGTTACATGCGCAACTTGCGATCTCACCTCCCGGACAACCTCTACGGGCAGCTCGCTGGCTCCTCCGACAGCGAGACGCTGTTCCTGCTCGCAATAGCTGCCGTCGAGAATGGCGCTACGCTCGTCGACGCGCTCTGCCGCGTCCGGGACATCGTGCTCGAGGCCGTGCATGCGAAAAACCATTCGGCGTTACTTACGATGGTTCTGACGGACGGAGAGGGAATCGCCGCACTACCCACGGCCTCTGTGTCCGAGACCGCCACCAACTCTCTATATATCGCCCGTGGCCATCCCATGGCGCCCGACGGTGCTCTGCTCGCTTCCGAACGTCTCGACGACGATTCTTCCTGGGATGAGGTCACCTCCCACGAGGGACTAGAACTCATTTCCTCATAATATTTTACTAGCCTTTATCTAAAGCTATTTCTGATATCTGCGGAGGACTCAGAAAGCTCGTGAGGGTCCCGCGAAGATCACCCAGGCCATCTCTTTACGCGCTAAACAACAGACTCAGACTGGCGACACCAGGGCCAACGCGTAGAGTCCGTCCTCATCCGTGCACCATCTCACGATTTCCAGAGAGGCCGCCTCGAGTATTCCCGCCAGTACAGACCGGTCATACTTGCAGCTCAACTCGGTCCGGATCGACTCCCCTTCCCTGATTTGCACTAACTGGGCCCTGGGGATCTCTATCTCCTGAGCGTGCTCAGCGACCAGGTGCATCTCGATCCGCCCCTCTCCCTCGTTGTAGAACGCTCTGTGCCGAAAGGCCGCCAGGTCGAAATCGGTACCCGCGTCCCGATTGAGGGCTCGCAGCATATTGACGTTGAACTCGGCCGTGACTCCTTGAGCGTCGTTGTACGCCGCCTCGAGGCGCTCGATCGTTTTTCCTTTACCCGGACGAAGATCCGCGCCCAGCAGGAACAGGTCATGCGCCTCCACCGCCGATCTCACGTTGGAAAGCAGCTCGATCGCGGACTCCTCGGCGAAGTTTCCGATCGTGCTGCCCAGGAGTGCGAAGAGCACGGGCCCCGGCAAGTCATCGACGAAATCCAGGTCCCAAGTGATGTCCCTTACCTGAAGCCGGACATCGAGTGCAGGATCCTCTACCTTCAGCGACTCGGCTGTCGCGCGCAGAAAATCACCAGCCACGTCGACAGGTGCGTAGGTACGCTCCGGTATCCCGCGCGCCATGGCAGCGAGTAGGATCCTTGTCTTCCGTGCGCTTCCGGCCCCCAGCTCCACGAGGGACGCGGGCGACATCTCGGTGACCCAATCAGAGACCGGCGTCCTGAGCAGGCCGGTCTCGGTGCGCGTCAGGTAGTACTCTGGAAGCTCCGTGATGGCTTCGAAGAGTTCAGATCCGCGAGTGTCGTAGAAATATTTCGAGGAGAGTTGCTTCTGGGGTCGGCTCAGTCCCCACTGGATCTCGTCCCGCATCGCCGTCGGCGCTGGCGCCTTCATGGGCGCCTGGGTCGGTCAGACCCCAACATGTCCTCCACATCCGTCCCCGGCCATCCCGGCCCGTGCTCAAGGATCACGGACGCAACGGAACCCGCTAAAGACCTGACGCCGAATGGGATAATCCCAGTTCCTGAATGTGCCCCGGATCGCAGCCCCGCAGGTGGCCCAAGAACCCCCCCTCAGGACCGTGTAGTCGTCGCCAAAGAAGACCTCGGAGTATTCGGGGTAGGGAAAAGTCTGGTACCCGGGATAGGCTTGGAAATTCGTCGATGTCCACTCCCACACGTCTCCGATCATCCCATAGCACCCGATCGGCGATACGTTGCGGACGTAGCTCCCGGCCGGCGCCGGGCCGAAAGTCAGTACATCCACGTTCGCGAGGGCCTGTGTCGGTGGTTCCTCGCCCCAGGGGTAGGTTCGCTTGGTGTCGGTCGCCGGGTCCCAGGTGGCGGCCGCTTCCCATTCGAACTCGGTGGGAAGACGCTTGCCCGCGAAGGTGGCGTAGGCCTCCGCCTCGTAATAGCACACATGGCAGACAGGCCTCCAAGCGTCTGGCACAAGGACGCGATCCATGATCCGGATCTCCCATCCTTCCTCACCGGACCTCCAATCCTTGGGGTGTCGGGCGCCGGATTCACTCCTCCACGCCCAACCCTCGTCCGACCAGAGCTCGCGGGTCTCGTATCCACCTTCTGCGATGAAGGCGGCATAGGCCGCCTCCGTAACCGGGATCGCGTCGATGAGAAACGGATCCAGCTCGACCGAATGTCGGGACCGCTCATTGTCGTACGATGCACTTCGATCATCGGTGCCGATCGCCACCACACCGCCAGGGAAACTGATCATCGTTCCGTCACCGAAGGGGTGATCCGCCGGGGGAACGGGGTGAGGCACGGACTCCGCTGGATGGTAGGGCTCACCCGTCTTGAGCTGAAGCGTTTGGAGGATCGTCTCGTTGTGCTGGTATTCGTGCTGAAGCACCATCCGGAACACGAACCCGTGATCGAGAAGCGGATCCTCGGAGGTGAGGTCGAGGATGTCGAGTCGCTCCAGCACGCCCTCCCGAACACTGGACATGTAAGCGAGGCACTCCTCGACACCCGGCAACGGCAACTCGGCCCGGGTCCTCCTGGGATTCTCGACCGGGTTGTACATGCCACGGAGACCCTCGGGGCCGTTCAAGGAGCCTCCGAGATGTTCGATGAGCCACACCTCCTCGAAGTGGGCGATGTGGCCCAAATCCCAGAGAATCGGACTCATGAGCCGGTCATGCTGGATGCGCTGATCGGCCTCCGACACCGAGCTCAGAAGACTCACCGTACGATCACGCGCCTCCTCGAGGAGGCGACGGATTTCAGCGGCATCGAGTCGCCGTCCGATGTGAAGATCCATCTCGATGTCCGTCCCTGGATGATCCCGCTCCGCCTATCCCGAACGCTCTGGAGGCGTATTCCGGTCGCAACCTAGCGGCGGCTCCAGCCCGGGCAACTCCTCCGTTATCATCGATACCGGTGCGCACCCGAGCGCCCCACGCTATCGTGGAGGATGCGCGATCAGGCTCTGCCCACCAACGGACCGGCCCTCTCGGCGAAAGACGTCGTGAAGAGCTTCGGCTCCGTACCCGTCCTCGATCACGTCACTCTATCACTCGAACGAGGGGACATCGTCGCCCTCGTGGGTGAAAGCGGCGCAGGCAAAACCACTCTGCTCCGCCTGTTCAACCGGATGGTCTCCGCCGACGAGGGCGAGGTGAGCGTCGGAGGACGAGACGTCCACACGTTAAATCCGGTGAAGCTGCGCCGCTCGATCGGGTACGTACAGCAGGAGGGCGGACTCATCCCGCATTGGACCGTGCTTCGGAACGCAGCGTTGGTTCCGCGCCTCCGGAGGATGGTATCGCCTGACGACCTAGCGTCCACGGCGCTCGAGCTCGTAGGCCTGCCACCCGACGAGTTCGGCCCCCGCAGGCCGGGCGCTCTCTCTGGTGGTCAGCGGCAACGAGTGGCCCTGGCCCGGGCGTTGGCGGCGGAGCCCGAGATCATTCTGCTCGACGAACCCTTCCGAGCCCTCGATGCCATCACCCGTGCCGAGCTGGTCGAGGGGGTTCAGGCGCTTCTTCGAGAGATCGGCGTAACCGCTTTACTGGTCACGCATGACATCCGGACCGCGCTGGAAATCGCCGACCGGGTGGCAGTGCTCCGACGAGGGAGATTCGAACAGATCGCCCCGGCGTCCGAGCTTCGATCCTCCCCTGCATCATCCTACGTGAGCCAGTTACTCCACCGTGCGGGCGAGGCGACGCCCGCATGACTCGGCTCCGGTGCCTTAGGCGCATTCGCTCCACCAGCCTCGCGATCCTCTGGTTGGGGCTGGCCCTGATGCTGCGCCCGATGGCTACCGTGGCTCAGGACACACCCATCATCGTCGCCTCGAAGCCATTCGGGGAATCGTTTCTCCTGGCCGAGATGTTCGCCCAACTTCTAGAAAGCCGCGGTTTTGCGGTGGAACGCCGCCTCGGCCTCGGAGCCACGGAGATCGCTTTCCAGGCTCTCCAAGAGGGGGCAATCGATGTGTACCCCGAGTACACCGGCACCGGATTGGTGGTGATGCTCGAGCAAAGCCCCGAGGGCTCGGCAGACGACGTTTTCCGCACCGTCTCCAGAGAATTTCGCGGGCGCTGGGGGATCCACTGGCTTCCGCCACTCGGATTTGAGAACACCTACGCCATCGCCGTGCGGGCCGAGTCGGCGGAGGCCGACGGGTTACGCACGCTTTCCGATCTCGCTGCGGTGGCCGACCGATACATAGGCGGATTCTCTCCTGACTTCATCGGTCGCCAGGACGGTTTGCCAGGGTTGCAGTCGGCGTACGGCATGCGATTTCAGGCGCAACGCTCCCTGCTCCAGGCAGTCAAGTACGAAGCGCTATCTCGAGAGGAGGTCGATATCGTCGACGGGTACTCCACCGACGGCCTCATCGATCGGTTCGATTTCGTCGTGCTGGAGGACGACCTCGACTTCTTCCCGCCCTATCAGGCCTCAGCGCTCGTGGGACGCAGCTTTTGGGAGGATCGTCCCGCGGCGGTACGAACGCTCTCGGAGCTGGCCGGCATGCTGGACGAGGAGGCGATGCAAGCCCTCAACCGCAGAGTCGAAGTCGAGGGGGAGGAACTCGAAAGCGTGGCACGAGAGGGGTTGAGGGAGATGGGGCTGGTAGCGGGTCCCGCCATCCGCCTCGTGAGAGACAACGAGGGGCGTGCAGGGTCCCTCGGAGCCTATCTGTGGGCGCGCCGAGCCGAGCTACTCGACCTCACGGAACGGCACATACTTCTAGTAATGGTGTCGCTCCTGGGCGCCACCCTCGTCGCGGTCCCGCTCGGGCTCCTTCTCGAACGGGCGGCACGGGGTGCCGAGGTGGTCATCCGGGCGATCGCGCTGCTCCAGACCATCCCCAGCATCGCACTTCTCGCGTTCATGATTCCGCTGCTCGGGATCGGGGTTGTGCCGGCCTTGGTGGCGCTTTTTCTGTACGCACTGTTCCCGATCCTCCGCAATACCTATACGGGCATCTGCGATGCCGATCCGGCCGCCGTGGACTCGGCCCGTTCTCTGGGGATGACGGAAACGCAAATCCTGAAATACATACGCTTTCCGCTCGCAATCCCCGTGATCATGGCCGGCGTCCGTACGGCGGCCGTCATTACGGTGGGAACCGCCACGCTGGCTGCGTTCATCGGCGCCGGAGGCCTGGGCGACCCGATCGTGGCGGGCCTGGCCCTCAGTGACCCCCAGATGATTCTGTCGGGAGCGATCCCCGCCGCCGTATTGGCGTTTCTGGTGGACGGCGCTCTTGGGATAGTCCAGAAAATCGTGACGCCTACCGGTCTCGAAGTGGCCGCATGAGCCTGTTGAAGCCGCCGAGCCTCTAGGACACATGACGGAATCGATCGAACCGGGGGAGACCCCCATGCCAGCGCCGGGTCGTGTGTGGGTCCGGAGGGCCCGCCAGACCGTCGGTGCCGCTTTGATCGTCCTCGCGTTCGTCCCGATCTACCGGCTGATGGACACGTCCGGAGACGCGCCTCATCGGGAGGTCAGCGTCGAAGTGGCCGAGGTGACACTCCAACTCGCCTGGTGGGGCACGACCGTGACCCTGCTCCTCGCATGGCTCTTCGCGCGGATCCTGCCTAGCGGGGCCATCCGGAAGATGGGGAGCTCCTTCGTGACGTGGCTTTCGAAGCCGTCAGGCGCGATCTACGCGCTCATACTCTCGGGGCTCTCGTTCGGGCTCTCCGTGCTCACTGGGCGTTTTCTGTATCAGGGATTCTTCACCAACGTCGACGAGATCGCGTCCACCCTCCACGCGCGCTATCTCGCGAACGGACTCCTCGCCGGACCAATCGCCGACGCCCCGGAGGCCTGGCTGATCCCAAACACCCTCATGGTCGCAGAAGGTTGGGTGTCTCACTTTCCCCCAACGCACCTCCTGGCCATGGCGGCACTCATCCGCTTTGGTGTTCCTACGTTACTCGGTCCCTTTTCCGCGGGTGTGCTCGCCGGCCTCGTTGCCCTTGCCTTGCCGAGGTTGCTGCCGGAGCATCCGAATCAGGCCCGTGTTGCCGCCCTGCTGGTCGCCGTGGCCCCCTTCACAGTCTTGCTGGGCGGTGGTTCGATGAGTCACGTCTCGGCCGGCGCGTTCGGGGCCGCTGTGCTTTATTCGGC
Source organism: Longimicrobiales bacterium (assembly GCA_965249775.1). Lineage (GTDB taxonomy): Bacteria > Gemmatimonadota > Gemmatimonadetes > Longimicrobiales > Gaopeijiaceae > UBA822. Next base: position 204,130 of record OZ252253.1, on the reverse strand, counting down.
GCTCCGCGCCAGGGACGGTCATGCTTGGTGGGGCGTCGCTACTGGGGCCGCCGTCGGGCTCATGGTTTCGGACCGTCCTCTGATCGGCCTGGTCCTTGGGGCCGTGTTCACCCTGGGTCTGTGGGGCCCTCTGGCGTTCGCAGACAATCCACGCGGCCCTGCGTGGTTTCTACGCCGCGCCGGGGCCACCCTGTTGGGAGGTGCACCCTTCGCGGTGTTCCTCGGTTGGTTCAATCAACGTCTGTACGGGAGTCCGTTCACCCTGGGGTACCTCACTGCCTTCGGAGATCGCCACCGCTTGGGTTTCCATATGGATCCCTGGGGATACCCCTACACCCTCCTGGAGGGCATCGCGTACACGTCATCGGACGTGCTCAGCTTGGGAATTCAGTTACTGGAGACACCGTTCCCGATAACCGCAGTCATCGGGCTATACCTCCTGTTGGCCTCCCGACTCCCCAAGGGCGTTGGGGTTCTGGCCGCCTGGGCCATCCTTCCGGTGGTGGCGAACGGATATTACTGGTTCCACGACGTACGCATGCTCTTCGAAGCCGCCCCGGCATGGATCGCACTAGGGGTGATCGCAGCCGTTGGGCTGACCGGCGGTTTCACAAGCAGCCTCGATGGGCACGCCCCTGGCGCTGGCGACTCGGGCGGAGACGGGCCCGAACGAGCTTGGGCGAGCGGAAGACACGCCCGGGATTGGAGGGGGTTGGCTGCCGACATGACCACGTGGGCCGTCTTCTTGGGCGTAGTCTACGCAATTGTGTGGGGCGCTCCGACGCGATGGGGCAGCTACCGTTGGACCGAAGAAACCCTACAGCGCATCGCGCTACCCTCCCTGCCCACCGAGGGGCCGGCGATCGTCTTCGTACACACTTCCTGGAATGAGCGCCTCAGCTCTCGCCTACAGGGCGCCGGTGGAATGAGACAAGACAGCGTCATCACGGCGCTGCGTCGGAATACCAACTGTGGGCTCCATCTGTATGCGCTGGCTCGGGAAGCTCGTGCTGTCGGGGCCGATCCTCGCCAGGACGATGACCGAAATCTCGGTGGCTCCCCCCTTCCCGAAGTGGACCTGGAACAGGTACCGGGTACGCCTGCGGACATTGAACGCCCCCCGTCGCCGCCGGGTGCAACGCTTCGGACCAGGTCCGGAGAGCCCTTCGGGATCGGATGCGTCCGTGAAGTCGGCGCGGATCGCTTCGGGGCGGTCGCGCTCGCCCCTCTGGTCTGGCAAGGGGATCTTCCCGGGCTCGAAGAGGGACGCCCGATGTTCGTCCGGGATTTTGGGCCTGAACGGAATAGGCGCCTTCTTGATGCCTACCCGGAAAGGAGGCCGTTCGTGTTCGTGCCCAAAGATCCGAGCCGGCCACCGGAGATCGTCCCTTATGACGAGGCCATGGCACAGCTGTGGGGTGTCGTGCGCGCGGTTGCCGAGCCCTAGGCGAGGGCCCCTGCCCTAAGCGCGGTCCCAGGCTCTAGAAGAGCGGCTTCCCCGCGGCCACGAGGTCTGAAGCGACCGAACTTTCGACCGGCCGAGAAAGCAGGTAGCCCTGGGCTTCGTCGCACCCGAGATCGATCAGCTGTTTCAGCTGATCTTTCGTTTCAACGCCCTCCGCGATGATCGACAAGCCGAGGTTGTTCGCCAACCGGACGATCGTCTTCACGATTTCCAGGTCGGATTCACCGTCCCCCATGCGATCCACGAAGGACCGATCGATCTTCAACGTGTGGATCGGCAGCCGGCACAGGTAGCTGAGCGAAGAATATCCGGTGCCGAAGTCGTCGATGTGCAGGCGCACCGAGCGGTCCCACAGCTTCCGAAGAACCTCACCGGAGTCGTCCACGTTCTCCATCAAGGAAGACTCCGTGATTTCGATGTGGAGCGAGGTGGGGTCGATGCCGAAGCCCGAGATTTGTTTGTCGACCTGGGCGAGGAGCTCCGGCTGCTCGAGCTGCTTGGGCGAAATGTTGATCGCCATCGTCAGGGGTACGTCCTGGGGATACCGGTCCTGCCACTCCTTCAGTTGGCGGCAACCCTCCTTCAGGCCCCACCACCCGAGGGGAACGATCAGGCCCGTCTCCTCGGCGATGGGAATGAATTCGTCCGGGAAGACCTGCCCGCGATCGGGATCTTCCCAGCGCACGAGGGCCTCGAAACCAGTGATTTTGCCCGTCTCGAGCGAAACGATTGGCTGATAGTGATGGATCAGCTCATCTCGTTCCACGGCCACCTTGAGGCGAGACTCCAGATGGACTCGGGCGAGGGCTCCGGCATGCAACGCAGGATCAAAAATGCGATGGGAGCTCCCGCCGTCTTCGTCGAGAGCCGTGCGCGAGGCGGTCTTGGCGTCGCGGACCATGTCACTGGGCTTTTCGAAGCCCGTCTGGCTCAGGGCGATCCCGATGCTGGCACTGGAGAACAGCTCCCCGTTGTCGATACGGATCGGGGCCGAAAGGGCCTCATGGATGCGATGGGCCAACCGCACCGGCTCACTCGTGTTGTTCACACCGTCGAGCAACAGAATGAACTCGTCCTCCTGCATGCGAGCAACCGTGTCCACCGGACGCACACAGGGCTCCAGGCGCTGGCCTACCTCGCGAAGAACGCGATCGCCCCCGTCGCGTCCGTGCTCTTCGTTGATTCTCTCAAAGCCGTCGAGGTCCACATACAGGACCGAGAACGCCCCATCCTCCCTCGCGTGTCGCCGGGCCGCACCATCGAGCCTCTCGAAAAAAAGCTGCCTGTTGGGAAGATCGGTGACAGGATCGCGGAGGGCGTCCCGCATCAGGTCCACTTCCCTCTGTTTTTGTCGCTGAAGCGCGCGAACCTGCCGTTCGGCGATCGTCAGCCGCACATGGAGAAGATCCGCGTCCAGCGGCTTCGTGATATAGTCGTCGGCCCCCGCCGCAAGCGCCTCTTCGAGGCCCTCTCGTCCTTCCAATCCCGTCGCGAACAGAATGACCGTCTGGTCGGACTCCGGCACGAGTCGCATCTCGCGACACAACTGCATCCCGTTCATGCCCGGAAGCATGACGTCGAGGATCACGAGCGGGAACAGCTCGTTCTGGTACGCCGAGAGACCTTCTTCCGCCGCCCCGCACGCCACCACCTCGTGACCCCGGCTCTGAAGGATGCGCTTCAGCAGCAGCCGTTGATCCTCATCGTCTTCTACGATCAGGGTTCTGAACGGCTCTTCGGTCATCAATTCGGTCGTTGGGTTGATTCGGGGACGGACGGACAGGTGCTCTTACCACTCTACCCACAAGCCCCTGAGCAAGCAACGAAAAAAGTGCCGTGGCCGAGCAAGCTGGTGCTGGGTCCGGCGGGCGTGAATTATTGACCATGTATCCACCCTCTGAATTCACACCCAAGCGCGCATGTCACGGCTGACATCGGTCACGCACGTCCTGGACCAAAGCGGCTGGGCACGGTTTTCTCTCGTCTTTCTGCTCATCCTCGTCCTGAAGGGGAACACACTGCTCCAGCCGCCGGTCTGGGACACTGCCATGGGGTTGTTCCCCGCAGCGCTCACGCTGGCCGAGAACGGCTTCGATCTCATGGAGCTACTGGGAATGCCGCCCTACCTGGAGGGGGGCCCGAACACCCACAGCACGTCCCCCGTTACTCTGGCCACAGCCGTAGTCCTCAGGATCTCGGGAGGGGGCACAACGAGCTTCCTGATTCTCCACCTCCTCCACTTCGCCGGTGCGGCCCTCGCGCTCCTCACGCTGTTCCGCCTCGCCCGCCCAGTGTTCGGGGGCGGTACGACGCTGCTCTTGTGCGCTGCTGTGTTACTCCACCCCGTCTTCTCGACACAGGTCGGCTACCTCTACCTGGAAATGCCGCTGTTTCTCTTTACGGTCCTGGCGCTTCTCGCCTGGACGGAGCGGAAGTTCTGGCCAGCGGTGCTCTGGGCCACGCTGGCTTATGCGACGAAAGAGACGGGGATCATCGTCCCGGCCACCTTGGCCGTGGCCACGCTTCTGGAGCGGCACGCCTTGGACGAGAAGGCGAAGCGAGTCGGTCGGATCGTCGCATTGCCGGTGCTGTGGACGATCGTGGTTGCCGTCCTCGGCCGCATCGCGGTCAGCCGGCCGGAAGACTACGCCTTTCTCCGGTCACGGGACGCCGTCTTCGGGGGGATCGGACAGTACCTGGCCCGCTTCCTTCTGAACGTCCCCGATCTGCTGGTTTTCATCGGTGCCTTCTTCGTGATGGCCGTCGTCTGCGCCAGGCCGATCTTCGGAGCGCTCCGAAGCGAGCCTCTGGAGCCGTCGACCCGCACTCAGGAGCGGCAGGATCTCCTCGTTCTCGGCTACAGCGGGATGCTCATCGTTTTCTTCATCCTACTGTTCATGGTGGCCCTCCCAGTGGCGGTCGGGTACACCGTCGTCCTCCCGCGCTACTATGTGATGATCCTGCCGTTCTTGCTGCTCTGGCTCGGCTACGGTGTGAAGCGACTCCTCAGCCGTCGTCTCGATTCGCCCGCAGCGGTCTGTTTCGTGCTCCTGTCGGCTTACTTCGCCCTGAACACGAACGGCGTTCTCTATCCACTGGACATCGACACGGAAGGACCCGGGAACGACCCGCCGCTCACCGAGCGCTCCAACGCCTATCGTCGCCTCCTTGCCCTCGAGATGGACGCTATTCGGGCCCTCGAGGAACTCCCGGACGGAGTGCCGATCTACTACGGGCACTACGAGCATTACCTCCTGGAGTATCCGGGGCTCGGATACTCCAATGGTCCTCTCTCGAACGGGCACAACTTCGGGGTAGAGTCTTTGGCGGAGCTCATCAGGGACGGGCCGATGCCCCCCTGCGTGTATGCGCTCTTCAACTATCCCTGGCTCGGGGGGGAGAAGATCCTGGGCCTCATCCGATTCGCCGAAACGAGCCCGGGGCTCTCCGCCGACATAGTCCAAGAGTTCCGCGACGGTCGGTACGTGATAATCCTGGCCCGAATTCGACGCGGGGACGCAGATTGTCCGGATGATGATTAACGGTCCGGAAACGCGCGAATTCGGAGTCATGACGGGTTGATTCGCAAGAGGTGTCAGTCACGAGAATGCGGCTCTTCCACTGAGCCGCATTCTCGCCTGTGCGAATAGTTGAACGGATGATCAATTCGGCTAGGACAGGCGGGAAGCGACGACAATTTTCGAGGGATATGCGTACAAGGGAAATGACAGATTGGCGATTTTTAGCGCGCGGGCCAGCTTTTGCGCCCAGCGCAAGCCCAGCAGCGTGACGATTTTCTCTACGTTCAAGTGGCGTCTGTCGCGGAACGTCTCAGCGATTTCAAACCCGGATTGTTCCAGAATGCTTTTCATGACCGGCATGCCATAAGCGTAGCAAACCGGGGGACGGAACAGGAAGTATTTCGATTTTTGCAGAGCGGCGACCATGTTGCTTTGCATGTCCACAAAATTCAAAATGAAATGGCCGCCCGGCTTGAGAGTGCGGTGGATGGCTGCCAGGAATTCGGTCTGGTTGGGCACGTTCTCGATGACGTTGAGTAACAGAACCACGTCGAACTGGCCTTCAGTGTAGGGTTGGCGTTCAAAGCGACCATGGTCGATGTGAGCGCCATATTGCTCTTGAGCAAACTCGATGAATTGCGACGATACGTCGCAGCCGATGGCGTGGTGCTCATGCTGCTGCGCTACGTGCAGGAAAGTGCCTGTGGCCGGGCCGATTTTCATTATCTCCAGCGGGCGGCCAACATCTAGCAAATGCGAAAGTTTCTTATAGCGCCAGCGGGACGTGGCCAGCCGGTTGGGTTCGTCGGCGAAATAGTCATAGTAGCCCCAGATGTGATCCTTATCGGTCTTCCTTGAGCTAAAGAATACGTCCGAGTTGAAGAACCACTCGAAGAATTGCTCGTTGGGCATGGGCGTTTGCTTGATTAGCCCGCATTCACACTGCTGAAAAGTAAGGGGACAATCGTAGTGGGTCACCTCATATAGCAAGTGGAAGCGAGGGTTGCCGCAACGGTAACAGACGTTCTCGGCATCCTGTTGGTTGTAGTATGCGCGTGGCAGTTCGGTTATGCTTGCCTCAGGGGAGCAGCCATCAACTCTGATCGTCATCGTCCCGCTCCCCTGTGGGTGTGATGCCGAATGTATCTCTAATCAGAAATTGCGGCTGGCCATTGACCGTCAGGAACAATCGTCCAATGTACTCACCCAAAATGCCCAGCATACTGAGTTGGAGACCGGCGAAAAAGGTGATGGCCGCAATAGTCGAGGACCATCCGGGCGGGATGTTCTGATCGAAAAACAGTGGTCCGGTAAAGCGGATTGTCACAAAAAAGATTACCAGCAACACGGCCACAAACGAGATGGCCAATCCCAGGTAGGCGGCGGCGCGCAAAGGCGTTACCGAAAAGCCTGTGGACATATTGAGCCATAGGTGAATCAATTTGCTCAGCGTGTAACTCGATTTACCTGCTCTGCGCTCGTCATGTTGGGACATCTGGCGGCCAATACGCTTCGTGGATCGCAGAATGAGGCCGTCAACATATGGATACGGTCCACGATACTGCACGATAATTCGCGCCAGCGAGCTACTCAATACTTTGAAACTAGAGAGGTATAGATTCTTTGGCTTTCTTAGCAGTAGGGTTGCAACTCGATCATTGACCAGACTGCCGAAGTTGCGAAAGATCGAATGGTGTTTTTTCTCGTAGTAGCTGTAAACCACGTCAATCTTATCCGCGTACAGCCGTTCAACCAGCCGAGTAATTTCGGAAGGGGGATTCTGGAAATCGTCGTCAATGATGGCCACACAGTTGCCGGTTACGTAGCTAAGCCCGCACATAACCGCATTGTGCTCACCAAAGTTGCGGTTCAGACGAACGTATTTGATCAAGTCCGGTTGGCGCTCAATTGCCGCTAATATGCGCGTGTGGCTGTCGTCAAGGCTGCCATCGTTGATCAGGATAATCTCGCATAGGTTAAGCTCGGACTGGAGGACGCGGACAAGCTCATCCAAGAAATCGCCAATGGTGTCCTCGCTATTGTAGACAGGGATCACAATGCTCAGACGCGGATTGTGGACTGCCATGGCGTAATATGCCTTTGTCACGATTGCTTGAATTGGTCAGCGTGCCGGGCGCGTAGCTCTTGCCACAGAGTCGCTACATTTCCCGGATAAACTGCATCATCTTCTAGATTATGGTGCAAGTCTGATCGAACACTTCGCTTGTGTAGAGTATACAATTGCTCGTCGGGAAAATCATATCCAAAAAATTGAAATGCGGCACTCACTTCGTGCAGATACGTCTCTTCGCGCATGACATCGTTATAATAAACGAATCGCACCGGAATATCCCCGGCGTTCTCCAGGATGCGCTCGTTATGAACCCGCCACAGATAGTAACCATGTTTCAGGGTCGAACGGTTGCGCTTCTGGATTGAGCGGGCGACCTGTATCGGATCACGAAGAGAGATCATAATCTTGTCGACATGCGCGCCGTGCTCTAACCAGGCAGGCAGCGTGAGACAAAAGCGCGTTTCCTTGACCACCTTGCCCTGATAGTGGGCTGCCGTCTGCTTGATCTGGTCGCTGCGCCTGGACGCCCGTTTCAAGATGGTCGTGGTGGATGGCAGGCGAAAGTAGGCGAACTTCCACCATGGTCCATTTATCAGGGGCATGTTGATGGCGTGGAAGTCGGGCTGCTCAAAGTAGCCTTCTGGATTCCAGCGGTCTGGCCGGTAGAAGCTCTGCGGGTCGCCCATGTCTGCTCCTGCTTCGTGAAGCAGGCGGGCGATGAGGGATGTTCCGGACCTGTGCATGCCGGTAATTATTCGCATGCTTGTCTCCGTTGCCAGTCTGACCGAGATCGCAGATTAAGAACGTTGTGGAATTGCCTGAAAAAAGTGGACACGCTGACTGTCTAAGGGGCTCTGACATCGAACATATTCGTAATTTTCTTAATTGTGACCACCCCGGAAAAAGCGCTGTCGTTAAAGCAACAACAGCCAGAAGCGTAAACTGGCACCTACTTGGAAATCGCTATTATTGAAAAAGGCATTGGTAGCTGTCGTGCTCTTCTATTGAGATTTTTCCACCTGCGCGGCAGCAGTGACTTTTTTGTCCGATTCTCCGGGTCGGGAAGCATCGGGCGCTGCCGGAACTAGACGGTTGCCTGGCAATAATCCTAATGGGGGTATCCATGTGAGTGCGGTAGCTACAAGATTAGGGATGCCAACGCAAGCGTCCGTCCGGTACGTGCGGCAACCGCACAAGTCCGACTTGGTCCAAGGGTTCGAGATGCTCACGGTAGTAGTTGTAAATCTGACGGCGCCGTTGTGCGATCGGGTCCAGCATTTCCAACTGCGCATAGAGGAACGCTGACACGATCTCGCTGGGGCACATAGGAGCTGAGTACCGCTGTGGCTGACAGTCAGGAGCTGTCAGCAGCCTCTTTGAAACCCTTCGAGGCCCCTACACGTTTATTACCGTAGGACGTGCCGATCAGTGCTATCTTTGCACCAGGCACCATAGTTTTTCCTTCCGCGGGGTTCCAATGCGCTTTTCCTTGCAAGACTTTTTACGCACGTCGATCAGCGCAGTCATGGCGGTTACGATGCTGTTCGTCGCGTTTGAGGCACCTCTTGCGGCCCAGTTTTCCGACATAGTCAGGGCCGATCCGAATATGCCCGTGAAGGACGGATTCGACACGGACCGAGCGATCTTCTGGGCACGACCCAACTTCACGCCCCTCCGTGACCCGCAGTGGCAGTCGTTGCAAGGCGCCCGGCAGGCGGGCAAGGTCGGCGACAGAACCACTGTGGTGACGTTCGACGTGGGGGGCAGGACGCTCGTGCTGGTGTCGAGCGAAATGGCGTACCACCACGTCGCTCAGGGAGAGATGGAGGGTGAGCCATGGATGGTCACCTTCTGAGTAGTCTGTAACTCAGGAGTCAGGATGGCTCCACGCATCGACGGCGACGTCCACCTGTTCGCCGAGCATGGCTTGTACAACGGCCTGTTTCTCTTGAGGGACGAGGAGAGCGGGACTTTCTGGGATCACATGACCGGTGAGGCCGTGTACGGTCCGATGGTCGGTTCCGCGCTCGAAGTGTCCAACTTGAGGCAAACGACTGTCGCGCAAGTGCTCGGACAGGACTCCGGAGCGCTCGTGGCACTCTCAGACCAGACGTTGCGATCAGACGAACGGGTGTCGCTCCCTAACCTGATCCTCCGCATGGGCCAGCGTTTGAATGACCTGTTCAGCTCGACGGTGAGGCAAGAAGACGCCCGCAGGCCGACCATGGACCTCGGCATGGGCATTTGGGACGGGGAAAAGGCACGCTATTACCCCTACGACCGCGTCACGGCTAAAGGAAACGTTGTGGTCGACAAGCTCGCCGGACGCAAATTGGTGGTCTACCTGGACCCGTCGGCCTATGCCCTCGCAGCGGTGTACATCGACACATCAGGCACCACCTGGGAAGAGAACGTGCTCCGCTTCTCGGACGGCTCCTATATCGAGGGCGGTGTCTTCCACAACGCATCCGGTGAACGCGAGCAAATCGATCGGCCGCACCAGGTGTTTACCCGTTGGTACGGCTTCGCCTTGACGTTTCCAGAGACGGAGATCTACGGAGGCTCTCGGCGCCGGTAGTGACCGGCGCCGCCACCGGCCTCCGGCGGCGCACCTCCCAAGGGCTGGATGTGTCGGCACTCGAATAGCCGAGACACGTCTGCTACGCCACGCTAGATTCGTATATTGGGCGGCTCGACCTCGGCCTGCCCGAGTCTCGTTCGCCTTCGCGCGCTCGCAATGGAGGAAGTCGCTTGCCCTCGGCTGTACGACGCCGGTTCGCCCACCCATTAGGACGTTCCTTGCGCCAGCGGCTCCCTCGGTCCGTAAGGGCCGCCTGGCACCATGGAGTGGCCTTGCTCAGGGAGTTCCGCGTTCCGATAGTCGGGTTCCTCCTTCTCACCCTGTTGGGTGGATTCCTCTATGGCGAGTTGTACGGTGCGATTCGGGGCACTGAGACACCTCTGAGCGACCGCCCCTACATAATTCTGCAGCTCATGATTCTGGAGGCTCCGGAGGCCGTACCACCGGAGCTCGCCCTGGCGGTCTTCTGGTACATCGTGCCCCTGGGCGCGCTCCTGCTTGTCGGCTTTGGGGCGGCCGACTTCGTGAATCTGGTGTTCAATCGGGACGACAGTAGAAACCCTTGGGCGGAGGCTTTGGCGTTGACGTACAGGAATCATGTCATCGTATTGGGCGCTGGACATGTGGGCCAGCGAGTGATCCGAGACCTCGTCACGATGGGTGTGGACGTCGTGGCCATCGACAACTCTCCCAGCGCTGTTGCGAAGAAGCGCTTGGGAGAGATCGGCGTTCCGATCATTCAGGGAGACGGAAGACTTCCCGAAACCTTGGAGAAGGCGTGCCTGAGCCACGCGGAGGCCTTTATCGCCTGTACGGGAAAGGACCAGGCGAACATGGAGGCCACCATGAAGGTTCGTCACAGCAACCCGGAGATCCGGATCGTGAGCCGCATGTGGGACGACTCGTTCGCCGACCAGCTGGAGCAATTCCTCGACGTGCACTCGGTGCTGAGCTCGGCCGATCTGGCCGCACCCGCCTTCGCGGGGGCGGCACTCGGCGTCGAGATCACTCAGACTCTCGAGATCCACGGTGTCCGATACTCGACCATGCGCCTCACAGTCTCTCGCGAATCCCTTCTAGTGGGGAGAACCGTCGGAGCTCTCCAGACCGAACACGAGCTGGATATCGTCTTGGTCGACAGGGCCGGAGATTCTTCTGTGCAGCCGGCGCATGAGCTCGAGGTCCAGGTAGGAGACGATGTCGTGTTCTTCGCTCGCCACGATCGGGTTCTCGAGGTCTTGTCCCTCAACATGGGAGAAAAGTCCGGTGCAGCGATGAGGGCCAGTGTACAGAAGCGGTCCGGTCGGGACAGGAGATCCGGCAATGGTGGGTGGACCGGTCCGGAGAGGAGATCAGGCGTGGAGAGGCGGTCGGACCCGTAGGGCAAGTCCCGTGAAAGGACGGTGGGCTGAGGTGCGGCCCCTGCCGAAGCACATTAGGGTGTCTCCTCAGGAGCTCGGCGGCTCCGGTCGAACTTTCGAATGGCGGCGATCCCGAAGATTGGACCGAGCGCCAGGACCGGAAACGCCAAGCTCCAGCCGAATGACTCCTGGAGCAGGGGGACCCCCTGGATGGTCACCATCGTGAGCAGGAACCCCAGCGAGGTCTGGAGGGTGAGGGCGGTGCCGACACCCTGTTGAGGTGCGACTTCGGTGACCATCGCGCTGAACTGCGCCGAATCGGCCACGACGAACAGACCCCACACCAGCACCAAAGGAAGCAACACCCAAAAGCTCTGCCCGAAGAAGAAGCCGACAAGCAGTGCGCAGGCCCCGCTCGCTGCCATGGCCAGGTTGACGAATCGACCCCATCCGATTCGGTCCGCCATCCATCCACCCCAAACACAGCCGATGCCACCAATCGCGATTGCGGCGAAGGCGGCCAGGTCCACCGCCCTGGTCGGGAGCGCAGCCGATGCGGCGGACGCGCCCACGCTCGCCGTCCTCGCTACCGCGCTCGCTGCCAGGAAGGCCGGTACCCAGGTCCACATGGCGTAGAGCTCCCACATGTGTCCGAGGTACCCATAGGTGGCAAGGCGAGTGGGCCGGTGCCGCACGACCTCGGCCACCAGCCCCCATGAGAAGGGCGCCCGGCGGAACGGGTGTGGACCCTCTCGATACGCTGACGCGACCAGGAGCCCCCCGAGTGCGGCCGCTCCCGACGCGCCCCACACCACGGCCAAAACCGGGGCACCACCCAGGAGCTTGAAGAGATATGGGGTCGCCTTCCCCACCGTGAGCGCCCCGACGACCGTGCCGATCGCGAGTCCCCGTGCCGATCGAAACCAGGTGGCCATCATCTTCATGGCCGGCGGGTAGACCCCGGCCAAGAAGAATCCTGTGAGGAACCGTAGGATCAAGGCGCCGCCATAGCCGGACGCGCCAGCGAGAAGCGCGTTCGCAACGGCGGCCAACACAGCCGATGTCGAAAAATAGATCCTCGACGGGACGACATCTGCCAGGTTGAGCACAGCCGCCAGGATCGTGCCGGCCACGAAGCCCAGCTGCACGAGTGTGGTGAGCCACCCCACCTGACTGGGATTCAGGTCCCAGCGGCTTTCCAACACCGGAGCCACAGCGCTCGCCGTGAACTAGACAGACATCCCGAGAAGAACCGCCACGGAGACGAGAGCCAGGGCATGCCAGCGTCTTGGATCGAGGTCGCCGGTGCCAGCACCGGCGCGGTGGCCGGCGCCAGCACCGGCGCGGTGGCCGTTCAGCTCGACACCATCTTTCTCATCACGAACCACAGGTTCGCAGGCCTCTCGGCCAAACGCCTCATATACCACGGGAACCAGGCAGTCCCGTAGCTGATGTGTACTTGGACCCTGTGACCCTGCGCGGCCAGCTCCTTTTGTTTGGCGGTCCCAATCCCATACAGCATCTGGAATTCCGAATCGCCGGGCGTCATCCCACGCCGGGCCGCCTCTTCTTGGATCCTCCGAATGAGCCCCTCGTCATGCGTCGCAAACGCCGCCCGCACTCCGCCCCCCCCTTGGACCTCGTCGAAAAGCATTCGCGCCAGCCGGAAGTAGTTGTCATCGACATCACTCTTCCGGGGGAACGCGACCTCTTTGGGCTCGGCATACGCACCCTTCACGAGCCGGATCGACGGGTTGATCGGCAGCAAGGCGGTAAGATCTCCGGCCGTCCGACGGAGGTACGACTGCAGGCACACGCCCGTGTTCTGATAGCGCGAACGCGCAGCCCGATACAGCTCGAGCGTTCTGTCCACATAGGCGCTGCCCTCCATGTCGATCCAAACGAAGTGCCCATGTTCCTCCGCGGTGGTCAAGATCCGTTCGAGGTTGCCCGCGACCACGTCGCTACCAACGTCAATCCCAAGTTGAGTCGGCTTCACGGAGATCTCCGCGTCCAGTTCCCGGGACGCGATTTCGTTCAATACTCCCTGATAATGCCGTGTGACGTCGGCGGCTTCATCCTCTTCCGTCACGTTTTCCCCGAGGAGTGCGAGCACTGACCTCATCTGTAACGCGCTCAACCTCACCGCCTCGACGATCGCGTCCTCCGAGGTCTCCCCCGGCATGAAGCGCCGTACCGCCCGCTTAACGAACGCGGCGCTTGCCACCCGGTTCGAAAGAAAAGCGCTTTCCGATCCCCACAGGAGAAGCTTTCGAAGCATCGGGATTAATCGACAGACCCGAAGTGGAGAAGCTTCTGAAGCATCAGCTCCCAACCGATCGGTCCAGGAGGGAGAAGCTTCTGAAGCACCGTGATCAACCGATAGGACCGATGAAGAAGGATACGTCCAGTCCGGCCTCCTCCACCCTGCGCGCGAAGCGGTTGATGTCCAAGATCAAGAAATCACCGATCCTCCGCGTGAGTCCGTCCAGTTCCTCCTCCATGCGGATCAGATCGAGGCGCTGCCCCTCGGTCGGCTCATCGTAGGACGAGGTCAGTCCGAGAACACCGGGGCGATATCTCATCACGCCTCCGAAATCAGCCAACTCTGCGAGCCGGTCGTCCAAGGCCTGGCTGGCTACGAGCAGCGTCACGTCCCGCAGCAATCCTCCCTCGCGCACCCAGTCGATCACTCTTTCGAGCTCGTCGTGGACGCTGGCGACCGCCGCCCGGAGCGCCCTCAGTCTCGCGTCGAGGTCCAAGCCGCGCTTCACCGCTTGATACTTGCTGATCCGGTCCACGAGCTCGACATCCACACGGGGATCCTCCCGGACTTCCAGCGCCTGAAAGCGCTCGACACCCTCTCTCGAAATCCGAACTGTAAACAGGCCGGGCAACACCTCTGCGGATCGAACGTTTCCCTCCTCGGTCCCAATCGCCGCATCGGAGAACTGGCCGAGAGGCCCACTCGGCGTCGGCGGATCCTCACGGAGGTCCCAGACGACCCGATTCATCCCTGGCGTCGCGGGCCCTTGGAGCGACCGTACGACCCATCCCTCGAAGTCCAGGATCTCGACATCGACGCCGCGCCGCCCACCCGCGGCACCGCCGACTCCATCCTGGGCATCGTCCCGAGCGTCGTCATCCTCGTCCTGACGTCTCCCCAGCCAGTAGGTCAGGGGCACTCCGGCGGGCCGCTCCTGGCCCCGGAGAGTGACATCCGCGTCCAAGGCACCGCCTCGATCCAACGCCTGTGTGCTTCGGATCAACGCCAGAGGAGGTTGAAAGAGGTAAAGCTCGACTTCTTCGATTCTCGGATCCCGGGCGAGCTCCCTGAGAGGTCGAATATCGTCGAGCACATAAGCGCTCCGCCCGTGGGTTGCGATCACCAGGTCGTGGTCTCGCGGATGCAGGACAAGGTCGTAGACCGGCACCGGCGGCAGCCCGTGAGTCCACTTGAACCAGTTCTCGCCTCGATTCAGGGAGACGAATAGCCCAGCGTCAGTCCCAGCAAAGAGTAGTGCCTCCACGATCGGGTCCTGCTCGAGCGTACGGACAACCCCCTCGAGGTTCGATCCTCTGCCGATTCTCTCCCAGTCATCCCCGTAGTCGTCGGTCCATACGATGAGCGACTCCCGATCCCCGGTTCGATGAGCGTCGAAAGCCACGAGGGCCGAGCCCGGCCGGAGGGCGGAGGGCTCGATGTGTGTGACCCAACTGCTGTCCGGGATTCGGTCGATCCTGTGCCGCACGCTTTCCCACTCCCCACCAGCCGATTGGGTCACCTGAACGCCGCCCTCGTCCGTTCCGACCCAAATCACGTCTCGGTCGAGCAGACTCGGCGCGATCGATGTGATCGTGGCGCCGCCGTCTTCAGAGCCGTCCGCAGCCCCGGCGTTGGTCGCGAGCCCGTCGGGATCCGGGGTGTCGCTTCGACCCTCGCGTCGCTCCGCTGGATCGTTGGCGGTCAGGTCAGCGCTGATGAGCTGCCAGGTCTCACCGCGATTCGTGCTCTTGTGGACGAACTGACTCCCATAGTAGATGCCTGCCGGGTCATGCGGATCGAGCGCGATCGGCACATCCCGGTTGAGGCGAAGGTCGGCGAAGGCCGGAGCCCAGGGTCGGATCGGCTTCCGCTCGCCCGTCCGAAGGTTGAACCGAATGAGGTCCCCGCCCCGGGTGACGGCGTATCCATGGTTCGCCTCACTTGGATCGACCAGGATCCCGAAGCCATCGTCGGACCCGAGCTCCATCCAGTCACGGTTTCGCGCACCACCGTCCCCCCAACCGTACGCCGGTCCAGCCCACCACCCGTTGCGCTCCAATCCTCCGTAGACGTTGAAGGGGACCTCCACATCGACCGCGGCATGGTTGAACCTGCCGACGGGAAGCTCGCCCATCGGGCTCCAGTTCGCTCCCCCGTCGCGTGAAAGAACCAGGCCGCGATCCGTACCTCCGTACATCAGGCGTGGGTCTTCGGGGTGGATCCACAGAACTCGATAGCCCCAGCCGGAACTGCGTCCGCCCTGCCGGAAGGTCTCTCCACCATCGTCGCTCACCGAGAGACGGGAGGAGAGGTGAAACAGCCTCGACTCGTTCACGGGATCGGCCACGATGTCACTGGGATCATCGATGTTCGAGATCAGGTCGGGACTCCGCCTCAACGTGTTCCAGGTGCGCCCTCGATTGTACGAACGCAGAAGCGCGCCCTCGCCGGAGTCCACGAGAGCATAGACGACCCTCGGATCGCCCCGAAACACATCCAGTGCGATGCGGCCGAGGTCGCCGCCTGGAAGTCCGTCTCCTTCCTCAAGGCGGATCCAATTGTCCCCACCGTCCTGCGTCAGAAAGAGACCGCTAGCCGGGCCTCTCCGCACGACGGACCATGGAAACCTCCTGCTGGACCACATGGCTGCGAGCAGGCGGTTCGGATCGCTCGGGTCCATGACCAGATCCGAAACGCCGGTGCTCTCATCCACGAAGAGCACGTGGTCCCATCTCAGCCCGCCGTCCGTGGTCTTGTAGACCCCCCGGTCGTCTCCCGCCTGCCATATCGGACCGGTGACACCCGCGTATGCGATGTCCGGGTTTTCGGGGTGCAGCAGGATCCAGTGGATGCCCTCGAGTCCCTCAAGCCCTCTGGCGGCCCACGTTTCGCCACCGTCGAGCGACCGGTATACGGCGGCCACCTCCTCATCCTCAGTGCCGTTCCCTCCTCCGATCCCGACCCACACGATGTCGGGGTAGGCCTGATTGATTGAGACCGCGCCGATGTCCGAGACGGGTTGATCGTCGAAAACCGCCCGCCATGTTTGGCCCCCATTGAGGGATTTCCACAGCCCGCCGGTCGCCGCCCCTACATATACGACATTGGGATCCGACACGACCGCGTCGATCGCCGAGATCCGGCCTGCGGAACCGGCCGGGCCAATGCTCCGTGCGGGCATCCCCGCGAACCGGTCGGCACTCAGCTGACCGGCGGCCGGCTCGGCCGCTACGATGACGGAAAGCGCGAAAAGAGAGAGAAGCGCACCGGACGTGGATCTCGGCTTCATGTGGATCGGCTTCATGCGGATCTCAGCTTCATGTAGCTCTCGGCTCTATTTGGATCCTAGACTTCATCTTGCGCGTGTGGCCCTAGCAGAAGGAGCGGCGGAGTGGCTCAAAAGGCCAGGACCACGCCCAAGTCCGCAATGACGTATCGTGTCTCCAACGTGCCCCTGGAGGCGAACTCGACGTCGCTTCGCCCGTAGCGCACGCCCGGGTTTATTGCGAAGGGCCCTCCCACCGGAACCCGGACCCCAGCCCCGACCTCGTACCCCCAGCCTCGGTCGGAATTCTCGGTCATCACTCCGCCCCCGGTTTCAACGTGAGCGGCAACGGTCGCCGCGGTTGCACCCAGGCTGACCCATGGAGCGATCCCCGTTCGGCGGAGATTCAGACGCACGCCCAGATCCCAGGCCGTGGAAACGAAATCCACCGTCTCTCCGCATTGCGCATCGGCACAGCCGAAGCGGTGTTCACTGAACCCGGCCACATAGCTAACCAGACCACTAGTCAGCATGAAGTGAGCGCCGAAGCTGACGTCGGCGGATGCTTCTCCCTCGAAGCCCTGGGCCCCGACGAGATCGGTGGTGGGAATCCAAGCTCCTCCGCGCGCTTCGACCTGCAATGGAGTAATCTGTGCCTCGCCCCGGATCGGGATCACAAGCGTCCCCAACAACAGGATCAGCAGAGCCGCCGTTCGGTTTCTCCTCTCGTGATGGGATCGGCTGGGTCTAGTCGTGTGGTGCAGCAGGAGTGACTCCGGAACTCTCAGTGACACAGAACTCTCTGGAACTCTATGGAATCGGCCTCGTCACCGCCACAATCTTGCCCCAGAAGCGGCTGAGGCCCACCCTTGCCGACCCCGACCCTCATCGAAACGAACCCATGACCGCACCACGGACTGCCCAACGGACGCACACCTTCACGGAGTCGGTCATTCGTGAGATGACGCGAGTGGCCCGGGAGCACGATGCAATCAATCTGGCTCAAGGGTTTCCGGACTTCCCCGCTCCCGAGCTGCTCAAGGAGGCCGCCTGCGAGGCCATTCGCGCCGATCGTAATCAATATGCGATCACATGGGGATCACCGCGTCTGCGCAACGCGCTCGTAGCCAAGTATGGGGAGTGGTATGGCATGGACGTGGAGGGTGATCAGGAGATCACCGTTACGTGCGGTGCGACAGAAGCGATGGCAGCCATCATGCTGGCGGTCATCGATCCCGGAGACGAGGTGATCATCCTGCAGCCGTTCTATGAGAACTACGGCCCGGACGCCGTGCTCTGTGGGGCCCATCCCGTCTTCATGCCGCTCACGCCTCCCCAGTACCGTCTCGATACCGATCGGTTGGCCTCTCTCGTCACGAACCGTACGCGGGCCATCATCGTCAACACCCCGAACAATCCGACGGGCAGGGTCCTCGACCGATCCGAGTTGGAGGGGATCGCGGCCATCTGTATCGAGCACGATCTCATCGCCATCACCGACGAGATCTACGAGCACATCTATTACGAGGGAGAGCACATTCCGATCGCCACCTTGGCGGGAATGCGCGATCGCACGATCACGGTCAGCGGCCTCTCGAAGACGTTCGGCATCACTGGCTGGAGAATCGGCACGATCATCGCGCCGCCGGGTCTGACGGGGGCCATCCGGAAGGTCCACGACTTCCTCACCGTGGGTGCCCCAGCTCCCCTTCAGGACGCCTGCGCAGCCGGATTGGAGTCCCTGGGCCCGGAGTACTATTCCGGCTTGGCCGAGGACTACCGGGCACGCCGTGAGGTGCTCCACAGCGCGCTCGTGGACGCCGGATTTCGCTGTGAGAAGCCCCAGGGGGCCTACTACATTCTCGCCGACTTCTCAGGGCTGAGTGACGAGCCGGACGATGCCTTCTCGATCCAAATGGCGAGAGACCCTGGAGTCTTGCCGGTGCCAGGGTCCAGTTTCTTCTCGCCACCGGAGCTCGGACGATCCCTGGTGCGGTTCGCGTTTTGCAAGCGGATGGAAACCTTGGAGAAGGCCGCCGAGCGGCTCCGCGATTTTTCCGACCGCCCTACTGCGCCTCAGGCACCAAAGGGAAGTCCCTCATGATCTTCTCGACGACCTCGTCGATGAAGCCCGCAAGTCGCTCTGGCGAAACCGGTTCGAACAGGGCGCCCTCGGCCCAACCACGCCACACCAGCTCGTCAGAGCGCCCGTCCGTGACGTCTATGGCGAGCGTTCCGGGCGCGTAGCCCGACGCCGACGCCGAAATGGGATAGCCGTAACCGCCATACGGATACCCGCCACGGCCACCCACCGAGTAGAAACCGACGCCGAAACCCGGATACCAACCGGATCGAGGATAGCCAAAGCCCCCGTAGGGATAGCCGAAGCCGCCATACGGATAACCGAAGCCGCCATAGGGATAGGGAAGTCCGTAGAAGCCGCGGCAGCAAAAGCCGCCGCCGGCGACCCCCACGGACACTGCTACACTCGAAGTGCGCACCGGACGCTGCACGGAATCCACGGACCCATCGTCCGCTTCGTCGTCTATCGGAACGACGGGGTACGCAGACACCCAAAAATCAGGGTTGCCATCCGTGGTCTCAACGTAGCCACGGTCTGTCAGCTCGCGGTCCAGCGCTCGTGTCAGCCGCCGCTCGAGGAAGGGGCTGATGCGCGCCAGCTCCTGCTGCTCCTCTTCGGTGGGCAACATCCAGCCATAGGTCTCGAGTCGTACGAAGTCGGCCTCGCGATCGAAGTCGGTGCGGTACTGGACCGTAGCGCACGCGCTCGTGGCGAGAGCAACTCCTGCCACCAGGCAGACAGAGGATGGATATCGGCGCATTCGACTTGTCCTTTGCGGCAGTATTCCTCCCGCGATCCCACTCGGGCTCAGAACAGCAGTACGGCCCGAAACCGTAACAAGGTCATACCCTAGAACCGTAACAAGGTCATACCCTAGCAGAGGGCCTTTGGCAATATGGTTCCTCGCCGTGTGGGTAGTGGGAGTAGCTCGTGACGGTCTTGGCTGTGTCGACCGCCATTGATGACGATGATCGGCTACCCCGCGACATCCCGCAGCACCGCCAAGGGCGGGCGAGCGAGCGCACTCCGGCTCCCGATCAGGCCTATGACGACCGTCACCCCCGTCACCCACAGCCACACAGTTCCGATCCGGACGAGGTCCAGGCGGAACGGCACCTCGAACACCGTCCACGTCATGATCCATCCAGCAAGAATGGCCAAGATGAGTCCCGCTGTGGTCGCGAGGGAACCCAGTGCCGCGTACTCGACCGTGAGAACCTTGAGCACTACCTGCCGTGTGGCCCCCAGCGTCTTGAGCAGTGCGCTCTCGCGCATCCGTTGATAGCGCGACGTTGCAAGCGCCCCGATCAGTACAAACACACCGGCAACCGTACTGAAGAGACCCAGAAAGCTGATCCCTTGGTTGGCTCGTCGGAGAATCTCATCAATCGTCTGCTGGAGCCGAGAGAGGTCCAACACTGAGACATTGGCGAAGCGGAGGACCAGATCACGCTGCAATTCAGCTCTCTCCTGCTCTCCGTCGATGCGGGCCAAGACTACCGCCGTCTGGGGAGCCTCTTCCAAGGCACCGGGTTCAAACACGACATAAAAGTTCGTCTCGAAACGGGCCCAATCGACGTATCGAAGGCTGGTGATGCGCGACTCGACGGGCACGCCCGCAAAGTCCCAAGTAATTCGGTCACCTAGGCCGACGCGGAGGCTCTCGGCCAACTCGGCCTCCATCGAGATTCTCGCCACACCACCGACCTCGTCATTCTCGGGTTCTTCACCGACCTCCCCCGTACCACCGCCTGGCTCAGCGCTACCGACTACTCCGTCGGCCAATGCACCCCCGTCACCTCGCGACGCCTCGTCCCACCAAACGCCCGCGACCAGACTCTCGGAATCAGTGAGCCTGGCCCTATAGGTGTGTCGGTATTCCCGGCGCATGGCCCAGGACTGGGGTCGCTCATCCCTGGGCCCATCCAAAAGGGCCTCGACCGGAGTCCCGTTGATCGCCAGCAGCCTGGACGGAACCAACGGCGTGACGTCGAGGGGCCCAGACGCTTGGGACGCGACGAAGCTCTCGACCGAGGCCCGTTGATCCGACTGCACGTCGAAAAGCAGAAGATTCCAACGACCTGCACCCACCTCGAGCGAGAAGGCTTGCGTGAGGCTCGACTCGACGAGCCCCACGGTTCCAATGACGAACGCTCCGAACCCCAGAGCCAGTGTCACCGCTACCGTCTGATTCCGCGGGCGGAAGAGGTTGCTCAGCCCTTGTCGGACCGGATAGGACATCCCGTGCGGGAAGAACCGCTTCGTGGCCAGGATCAGCATCCGCGCAGACGCCCATAGTGCAAGGGCCACCCCTCCGAGCGCTGCTGCGAAATTGATCCCTTGATCCGGCGAGGGCGCTTCCAGAACGGTGAGCCCCACCAGGGTGAGAGCGAGCAGCCCGAAGGCCCCAACCCTTGCAGCGTCAATCCGTTTCGGGGGCTCGAAGTCGTGCCTGAGCGCGATGAGCGGAGAGACGCTCCGAACCTCCAGAAGGGGGCCCAGGGCGAACATGACTGCGACCCAGACACCCAATGCGATCCCTGCCCCAAGGGCGAGCCAGGACACCTGTGTCGTGACCCCCACGGGCAACAAACCGGCGAGCGCCAACGGCAGCAACCATTGGACCGTCATCCCCACTCCGACTCCGAGCAGGGACCCGATCAGCGCCAGACCGACGGCCTGGAGGAGGTAGGCGGTGAAGACGGTCCGCTGCAGAGCCCCCAAGCAGCGCAGAACGCCCACAGTCACCACCTTCTCGCGGATATAAACATGGATCGCGCTGGCCACCCCGATTCCTCCGAGGAAGAGCGCCGTCAAACCCATCAGACCCAGGTAGCGCGAGAGGTCCTCCACGGCCGAGCTCATTTCTTGAGCACGAATTCCCGCGGTCGTGTACTGGAGCTGGTTCGCCTCCAGAAAATCGCCGTTCCGATCCCAGAATTCGTCTCGGTCTCCCCGCTCCGGCATGCGGAAGTTCGCGTGATATCGGGCGATGGACCCGAACGTCAGCAGGCCAGTGGAAGGCAGCCATCTCCGGGAGACGTAGACGCGGGGACCAATCGCCGACTGGAGCCCGAGCTCCACGGGTAAGCCAACGACCTCACCGACTAGAACAAATCGGGCCTCACCAATCAACACCGTGTCCCCTACAGCTGCGTCGAGTTGGATAAAGACGGCCGGGTCGGCCACAGCCCAAAGGCCCTCGTGGATCTCCGCCCAAGCGCTATTCGGTGTGGAGGTAACCTCACCGTAGTACGGGTATCCGGGATCCACGCCCTGGACCTGAAAAAGCCGTACACCTTGGCTCCGGGTGTCGAGCACCATCGATGCAAGGGTCGTTGTACGTGCTACATCCCTCTCCTGTCCCGCCATGGAGTCGAGCAGCGTGTCGAACGACTCGGGGAACGCGCGGCCGGACGACACGCGCATGTCTGCCCCGAGAAGAGCCCGGGCCTGATCCCCCAACGAACGCTGCACGTCCGCCCGAAATGAGTGGATCGCCACCAGCGAACCGACACCCAGCGCGATCGAGGTCACGAAGACCGAGAGACGCCGATACGCCGCGCGACCCTCCCGCCAGGCAAGTCGGCCTGCGAAGCCCCTGATCACTGTGCGGGCCCATCCTCATCTGAGATGGTGCGGCCGCCCTCACCGGGGGCGACCAGTCCGTCCTCGTCGGAAACGATCCGTCCGTCCTCCAGGGAGATCGTCCGTTGCGCCCGCGCGGCAAGCTCGAGGTCGTGTGTGACCAACACCAACGTCGTTCGAAGCTCCCGGTTGAGCTCCTCGATCAGTTCCACGACGCGCTGGCCCGTCTTGCGGTCCAGGTTGCCCGTCGGCTCATCGGCGAACAGAATCCGCGGCTCGTTGGCGAAAGCCCGCGCAAGGGCCACCCGTTGCTGCTCCCCGCCCGAGAGTTGGGCCGGATAGTGGCCTGCCCGGTCCGCCAACCCCACCCGCTCGAGGAGCGCCATCGCCCCAGCGCGAACCGACCGTCCATTCTCGTGCGACGCCCCCTCTCGAAGCTCAATCGGCACCATCACGTTCTCGAGAGCCGTGAGGGTAGGAAGGAGATGAAAGGTTTGGAATACAAACCCTACATTGTTTGCACGAAACCTCGCGCGCCCGTCTTCGGTAAGAGTCTGGAGATTTTCACCGGCTACGGTTACCGTGCCCTCGGTTGGCTCGTCGAGTCCGGCGAGAAGACCCAACAGGGTGGTCTTGCCGCTACCGGAGGGCCCGACGACCGCCACGAAGCTCTCCGGTTCGACGTGGAGATCGACTCGATCCAACACGCGGAGGGGCTGACCCCCACTCATGTATGCCTTTGACAGACCCTCGGCACGAATCATGGCGGCTATCGGCGTTGTGTTGTTCGGTTTCGCCCAAGCCGCGTGCGGCTCGGGTGGGGACTCGGACGTGGTACGCTCTGCTGGCCAGGAAGGTTCAAGTGAGAACGGCGGGGCGCCAGTGCCTGCCCAGGTCAGTGACGCCACGCCCGAGCTGGATCCCGCCCAAAGGACGGCCCCCGGAAGCCGTGTGGTGTTCCTGGGCACAAGCCTGACCGCCGGCCTGGGCCTGACGGACCCCGCGAACCGCTTCACGGATCGGATCCAGGCGCTGGCCGACAGTGCCGGGCTCCCCTTCCGGATGGTCAACGCTGGGGAAAGCGGAGCAACCAGCGCGGGAGGGCCGGGGAGAATCGCGTGGTATCTCCGCGCGCCCGTTCAAGTGTTGGTCCTCGAGCTCGGCGCCAATGACGGCCTGCGAGGGCTCCGGCCGGATTCGATGAAGGCCAACCTCCAGGCCGTCATCGACAGCACCCGCACCCGTTATCCCGAGGCTCGGTTGCTTCTTGCCGGAATGGAGGCCCCGCGGAATCTGGGCCAGGCATACGCGTCGGCGTTTTCGTCCGTCTTCTCCGATCTGGCTCGCACGAATGGGGGCGCCCTGATTCCATTCCTGCTCGAGGGTGTGGCGGGCGTCCCCGAGCTGAACCAGGCGGACGGCATTCATCCGACTGCAGAAGGCCATCGAATGATCGCTCAAACCGTCTGGGGTTACCTTCGTCCCATTCTGGATGACCTCAACACGGAGCAGAAGACCGGCCTATGATAGCTCCACTCGCCAAGGTTTTCGGTGGCATCGCCACGGTCCTCGTCACCCTGATGCTGATCGGCCTCCTGCTCCCCGGCTCCTGGTCTGCCGAGGCGTCGATTCAGATCGAGGCTGCCCCGACGGAGGTTTTCCCGTTCCTGAACGACTTGAGCCGATGGGACGGCTGGACCAATTGGGGCGATATCGAATCGGAGTTGAGTGACCCATCCCGGAGTGTCGGCGCATCCCGAAGTTGGGACGATCCGAATTTCGGGTCCGGCTCGGTAACCATCACCAGCAGCGTAGCGCCGACGTTGGTGCGTTACGAGGTGGAGGTCGAAGGTGGTGCTTCGGTCAGTGGAGAACTCAGGATCGAGGCTGTGGAGGGAGCGAGTCGGGTGACCTGGCGGGAGGAGGGCGACCTCGGGCGTAATCCGCTGATGGGGTACGTTGCCCGCACCATGCCCGAGTCCCAGGGAGCGCAGCTCGCAGAGGGCCTGGAGAAGCTGAGTTACATCTTCTGACTGGCGATCGCCACAAGGCCTTCGTTCGTGCGGGTTCTCTGCATCACTCCCAGCAACTCGCTCATCGCGTCCGCTGGCGCCACGTCCGCCAATTGCCTCCGCATGGCCCGTGACACCGAGAGGCTATCGGCGTCGAGGAGGAGCTCTTCCTTCCGGGTAGACGACAGATTGAGGTCGATGGCCGGAAAAATCCTCTTGTCCGCCAACTCGCGGCTCAATACCAACTCGCTGTTCCCAGTACCCTTGAACTCTTCGAAGATGACCTGGTCCATACGGGATCCCGTATCCACCAGCGCCGTGGCTACGATCGTGAGCGATCCGCCGCCCTTCCGAGGATCGATCTTTCTCGCGCTCCCGATGAACCGCTTGGGCTTTTCGAGCGAGTTCGCGTCCAGGCCACCGGACAGCGTACGACCGCTTCCCTCTTCCACCGTGTTGTAGGCCCGCGCCAGCCGGGTGATGGAGTCGAGGATGATCACCACGTCCTCCCCGCCTTCGACGTAGCGCCTGGCCCGCTCGAGCGTCATTTCGGCGACTTGGCAGTGTCGTTCAGCGGGCCGATCGAAGCTGGAGGCGATCACCTCTCCGAACCCGCACATCTCCATGTCCGTGATCTCCTCCGGCCGCTCGTCGGCGAGGAGAATCATGAGTCGGCAGTCCGGGCTGTTCGTGACGATGCCTTCGGCAATCGACTGAAGCACGGTGGTCTTGCCGGCTTTTGAGGGCGCCACGATCATGGCCCTTTGTCCCTTGCCCATGGGACAAAACAAATCGATCACTCGATTGGTGTAGTCAGGCTGCTCGCCGATCATTCGATCACACGCCAGAATGAGCTGCTCGCTCGGATGCACCGCACTGAGGCGGTTGAAGTCGGGCCGTCTCTTAGCGTCTTCGGGGGACTTCAGGTTGACGAGCGCCAGGTGCGTGAGGGGCGGACTTTTTCCGCTCTTGGGTTTTCGGCCTACGGACCCCGTGAGCTCATCACCCGTTCGAAGCCCGAATTTCTGAATGACCTTCGCGCCGACATAGATGTCTTCGTTGCTGGGCGTATAGCCCGCCTCAGCGCGACGAACGAAGCCCGAGCCACTGCCAAGAACTTCCAAGACGCCGAGCAACTCAACGGATTGCTCGTCCGGACTCGTCAGTTCGACCTCGTCCCCACGGCCATCATCTTGACGGTTGCCGTCCTGGCGATCGGCGCCGCCGTCCTGGGCACGTGGGCGCCTTCGGCCGCGCCCTCCTCGGTTCCTTTGGCCGCCCCTACGGTTGTTACGACCCTGGCCCTGGCGTGACCTGCCACCTCCCTGGCGACCCGAACCCCTGGACTCGTTCGAGCCCTGGCGCCCCGTTTCTTCTTGACGCTGGTTCGAATCGTCTGCGGAGTCGGTGCGTGCCTCGTGTTCCGCACTCTCCGTTTCACCGGAGTCCTTCACACCTGATGCAACCTGAGTTTCCCCTGGATCGTGCGATTCGACGGGGGCCTGCTGTTCTTGATCGTGCGGGTCTCTCTGCCCCCGCTCGTCATCGTTGGGAGAATTACCGTCCACTGTTTTGGATTTCCTTAATGTGGGCCCACATGTTCGGTGAGCCTGAGACTGCTACCTACGAAAAGGAACGAGAGACACCGGCTCTCTTTTCGCCGCGACCTTCGCAACGTCGGAACGGCGGAATATCCATCCACATTTTCAGGCCGAAAAGGATCCTGCCCCGGCGGTTCTGGGGCAGCTCGTCCATCGTCTGTGCCCGGGCTCATCTACTGCACGGGCATTTCCCACGACCGAAGCCCTGGGAGGACGGTGTCCGATGTTGGAACGATTCGAGTTCGGCCTGTTGAATCGAAGACCTTCGTTCCGGTTACCCGAGCGGGTGAATCCTAATTTCCGCTGTTTCTCTCTCCGAGGCAAGGGGCTTGAGGCCGGACAAGCCCGAGCGGCAGGAAATCACACGGCTCCCGCCGCCCGATCGCACTGTCACGTTATCGGCCCGTGTCCGTCCCCATGCGAGGACAGGCCGGCCCGGGCCAAACGGGCGCCAGTGGCGTTTTCTCGCAAGAAACTTGCCCTTCCGGAGATGGACATCGGATGGCACGGCCTATGCAAAGGATCGGAGCAGGATCTCCCAAGGAGGACATCGTGGCCAAACTGATGCGGACGGCTTTCTTCATTGGACTCGCGGTCACCTGGCGCCCGGACGCCGCAGCGGGACAGTATTCGTGGAGCGACGTTTCGGTGGGCCTCGGAACCGGTGGTGTAGGTCTCGGAGTCGGAGCATCCTACTCCTCGGTGGATCCTTGGTACGACTCCTACTACCAGGATCCCTGCTGGGACTACGCCTACTACGAGCTTTATTGGTACGAGTGTCCTCTCGCATACCAACGCATCCACGGCCGCCTGACCTATTCCGACGTGACTTATCGTTACCCCTGGAGGCCGTGGTACTACCAGCCGTACGGGTATTACGGTTACTCCAGCCGTAGTCATTTCTCCATAGGCTTCAGCCTGAGCTTCGGATTCGGATTTGGCTCCGCATACTACGGATACCCGGCTTATTATGGATATCCGGCTTACTACGGATATCAGGCGTACTACGGCTACCCTGGCTACAGGCTCTACACCCCCGTATATGGGTACCCCGCGTACCGCTATCCGGAGTATGGCGTCGTGTACAGGGGGGGAACGCTCGTGAGCTCCTCCCCGCTGTACAAGGAGTCTCCGCAGCGAAACGGGCAACGCACGGCGGCTGCGCGCTCGACGATGTCCAGAGTGTCGGCCGCGACGCAGTCCGTCTCCGGAGGGAGGACAGGAGCTCCTCGGCAGAGCGCCAGGGTGACCGCTCAACGCGCCAGCACCGGGGTGACCGCCCAACGCGCCACACGAGTTCGCTCCGCGGACGCGGTTAGGCGGCAAGTCGTCGCCGACCGCACGGATGGTGCACGTGCCCGTCCAGCAGACCGTGCCCGCACTGTGACACGCGTCACTCCGCGGTCTCGGGCCACGACGTCGGGGCGCTCGACGTCTCCTACTAGGGTTAGAGGTACCACCTCCAGGGCGCCCGCTCCCTCGAGAGCAGCGCCTCGTCCAACCGTCCGATCCCGCTCAGGGGCAGCGCCTCGCCCGACGGTCCGATCCCGCTCAGGGGCAGCGCCTCGCCCGACGGTCCGATCCCGCTCAGGGGCAGCGCCTCGTCCGACCGTCCGATCCCGCTCAGGGGCAGTCAGCTCGGCTCCTGCGAGACAGCAGGGGCGGGTGACTCGGTCTGCTCCCAGCGCACGGTTTCGAACTTCGAGCCCGTCGCGAGCGAGAGCGGCCTCTCCCAACCGGAGCCGGGCAATGCAACCCTCGGCACGTCGAGCGCCGACTCGCGCACAGCCACGGGCTTCGACCCAGCGGTCGGCCGCCCCACGAGCGATGACTCCGCGATCGCGGCCGTCGTCCGGAGGAGTGTCACGGGCGGCTCCGAGGGCAAGAGCGACCATGTCGACTCGCGCCCGAAGTCCTCAACGATCGCGTCGGTAGAAGGCGACTCAACAGCCTTCTGGGCGGACCAAGGCCGCTCCAACACCCTTCACATGCCCCCTACGGTGGCGTATAAATAAAGTGCTCCCTTAAGCCATAGGTCGGCCGGGGGAAGTCATCAGGCAGGAAGGGGATACCGATGGACGATTCTGATTCCAAGGAACGCCGTAAGAAAAAGCGGAGGAAAAGCTCCAAAAGGCTCCTCGACGATAGACGAGCCGGGCCGGGTCGCCGGATCTGGGCCCAACGGACGTCAGATGAGGAGGTCGAGGTGGAGAGGCGTGTAGCCGACCGGCGTTCAGGCAAGCCCCGGCGCAGTGGGAAGGTGCGGCGAAAGGCTGAGCGCCGTAAGGGTGATCGGCGCCTCGACTGAAGAGCCGCATTGCCGAACGGCGGTCCCAAAAGCGCGCGTTTGACACTCTCTCAATAATGAGTATCATTATCGATAAGGATCGCTGGGAACCCTTAGCGGGGTTCCTTTTTTGAGCTTTCCCCGCCAAAGCGACATCCTCGAGGGGATGTAATGAAGCAGGGGCCGACCGGAAACGGTCGCCCCTGCTTTGTTTTTGCTCCGGATTGTGATCCGTTAGAACGGCTCCGGGGGGCCGTTCAGACGAACCCTCCATCGCTGGTACGCTCCTCCTCCCTCGTCCCACTCGAGTAGCAGCATTTCAGTCGCCGCCCTCTCCAGGTCTACCGCCAAGAGCTTGCCATCGTAGCGAGATTCGATCGTGCTCACGGGGGTATGGGCAACGACGTGGATCTCCGCCCTGAATTCCTCCAGAACGTCCTCGAGCGCCGACGTCAAACGGTCTGATTCCACGTATCCTCGGAACCAGAGGATGCCGGACTCGTCGAAGAGGAGTCCGGTCCGACGGGCGAAGGCGACCGAGTCCATGACGATCACACGATCGTACTGATCTGCAACCCGCTCGGCCGCCGCGGAGTCCGTGACGAGGGCCAGAGTGGTGTCGCTCCAATGGTAGAAAAGGTCTTCGGACATGAACGTCCGCATCGAATCGTTCACCGCCTCGACGGAGCGCGGGCTCGAACCCGGACCCACACCCCCGTGGGCGAGAAGCACCTCGTTCACCCGCATGACACCCGGGCGCCCGACCATCCAGCGACCCAGCACAGAGTGCCGGATATCGAACAATTCGGAATAGGAGGCGCCGTGTAGCGTGGCAATCAGTTCTTCCTTCGGAGAGACGTAGCGGAGGTCTTGCGTGAAGATCATCGTCTCATGGTTCCCCAGCACGAGATGGGCGCCTCCTCCGGTCGCCCGGGCCTGACGTTCCAGTTCATAGAGAAACCACAGGGTCCTGGTGACGTCCGCGCCGCGATCAAAGATGTCGCCGAGGAACACCACGTGGCGCCGTCCGCCGACCCATCGACCTTCCGCGTCGACGAGTCCGGCGTTCCCTAACAGCCCGAGAAGCCGGTCATACTCCCCGTGCACGTCTCCCACCACGTACAGGGACTCGACGTCCGTCAGAACCTCGGGTGCTCGTGGCATCTCCTCGCGCAAATACAGCACCGTTGAGTGGAGCTCCTGCGCCTCTAAGGCACCGTAGCGGAGGAGCACCGCGTCTCCGGTCGGACGGGCGAACGTCGTGAAGTGTGCCTCTCCGCTTGGGGTCTCGACCCGATAGACACTACGGCCTTCGGAGACAACCTCGAGGACCCCCTCCTTGGCGCCGGACAAGAGCCACCCCACACCCAACTCGCCCCCGCGATCTGTCACTCGGAGTCCATACTCGCCTTCGAGCTGCACTTGGCCGGCAGCCGACAGAGCGCCCAGTAGGGCAAGGATCACTGCTGCGGCCATTGTTGCGGCCGGGATCGCGGTCCTTGACCCGATGGTAGTCACATGCGCCCCCCGCATGGAGGAATCCGAGAGGTCTGCTGATGAAGTGGGCAGCCCACCCCTCTACCCGTGGACCGTACATTCGTACCGCTGTTAGACTTGGTTGGTCCGAGATGGGTAGCTCGAACCAGCCTCGTATCTTAACCCGAGGCACGACCACCACCACAGTTTCGCTCCGATATCGAAGATGACTGAGCATTCTGATCGTACTGTCGCCGGCCGCGACTTCGTCCGTGCTATCATCGACGCCGATGTCGAGTCTGGGAAGCACGGAGGCGCTGTTGTGACGCGTTTCCCTCCCGAACCGAATGGTTTCTTACACATTGGCCACGCGAAATCGATCTGTCTGAACTTCGGCGCCGCGGCCGAACACGACGGAGTCACACACCTCCGATTCGACGACACGAATCCCGAGACGGAAGACGAGCTCTACGTCCGCTCGATTCAGGAGGATGTGCGTTGGCTCGGGTTCGATTGGGGTGAGCACCTCTATTTTGCTTCGGACTACTTCGAGCGCCTGTTCGAATACGCGATCGAGTTGATCGAAGCGGGTCTCGCCTATGTGGACAGCTCGAGCGAGGAAGAGATCAGGGAGTGCCGCGGGACCGTGACTGAACCGGGGCGGCCGACCGCCTATCGGGACCGATCCGTGGCCGAAAACCTGGATCTTTTCCGGCGCATGCGAGCGGGCGAGTTCGAGAACGGCGCGCACGTTCTCCGGGCCAAGATCGACCTGGCCTCACCAAACATGCTCATGCGTGATCCCGTGTTTTACCGGATTCGGCACGCGGATCACTACCGCACCGGTGGTGACTGGTGCATCTATCCGCTCTACGACTTCACGCACTGCCTTTCCGATTCGATCGAAGGCATAACGCACTCGGTGTGCACCCTCGAGTTCGACAACAACCGAGAGGTATACGACTGGATTCTGGATCACGTCGACGTCCCTAGACCCCAGCCGCGGCAGTACGAGTTCGCACCACTCAGCTTGGAATACACGCTCCTGAGCAAGCGCTTCTATCTCCGGTTGATCGAGGAGGGCTACCTGCGGGGGTGGGACGACCCGAGGATGCCCACGCTCGCCGGAATCCGCCGCCGTGGGGTTCCGGCCGCCGCCCTCCGCGCCTTTTGCGACATGATTGGCGTGGCCAAGACCGAGAGCCGCGTGGACATCGCGAAACTCGAGTACGCCATCCGGGATGAGCTGAATCCCGTCGCGCCTCGGGTCATGTGTGTGCTCCGGCCGCTCAAGCTCGTGATCGACAACCTCGCCGAGGGAGAAGTCGAGGAGTTGGATGCTCCCTACTTCCCGAAGGACATCGGGAAAGAGGGGTCACGGCGCTTACCATTCACGCGAGAACTCCTGATCGAACGGGACGACTTCGAGGAGGACCCACCGAAGGGATTCCGCCGGCTGGTCCCGGGTGGAGAGGTGCGTCTGCGTTACGGCTACGTCGTACGCTGTGTGGATGTCGTAAAGGATGAAGACGGGGTAATCACGGAGCTGCACTGTACGTACGACCCCGAAACCAGGGGTGGCTCGACGCCTGACGGACGCAAGGTGAAAGGCACCGTCCACTGGGTCTCCGCCTCCCACTCCCTTCCCACCGAAGTCCGCCTGTATGATCGCCTCTTTTCCGTGCCGGATCCGGAGAACGTAGAGGAGGGCGAGGACTTCGTCGTACACCTGAATCCCGATTCTCTGACCGTGCTCACCGACAGCCGAGTCGAGCCGAGCGTGGCGTCCGATTCGCCCGATACTACGTATCAGTTCGAGCGGACCGGCTACTTCGTTCGCGACGTCGGCGACTCCACCCCGGACCATCTGGTTTTCAATCGGACCGTTACCCTGCGTGACAGCTGGGCGAGGGCTCGGAAGGCGGCGGAAAACGGAGGGGCGGAACACCGCCCGTCCCTTGAGGAGACCAAGGCGGACGGCCGCAAGGCTGGACGCGTCGTCGAGTCGGACGGCGGCAAGGGCGTAGCGTCGACCGCCCCGTCTGTCAGCCCGCGCCCCGACGACCCTGAAGACGCAGCGCGGTACGACGGTCTACGAGAGGGACACGGTTTGGCGGAGAGCGAGGCATCCGTACTGGCGCAGGACCCCGGGCTCGCCGAGCTCTTCAACGAGGGGTCGGAGCACTCGGCCGACGTCGCCGGCCTCGCCAAATGGATCGTGAACGAGGTGCCCCGTGTCCTCGAGGATGGACCAATCGACGCGCTGCTTTTCGGGGGGCGGGAGCTGGCCCGTCTGGTCGAGCTGGTCGCGACGGGCGAGGTCTCCGGGCGGGCGGCCAGAGACGTGCTGGTGGTGCTGGCCACAGAGGGCGGCGATCCCGACGCCGTGATCGAAGCGAGAGGCTTGGGCCGGGTGAGCGATGCCTCGACGCTCCGGCCCATGGTCGTGCGTCTGATCGAGACGAACCCAGCCCAGGCCCAGGGTTACCGCGACGGGAAGACGGGCCTCATGGGCTTCTTCGTCGGTCAGGTGATGAAGGAAACCAACGGGGCGGCCGATCCGGAGGTCACACAGAATCTGCTGCGTGAGGCGTTGATGGGAGGGGAATAGCTGGGAGGGGAGTAGATCTCAACGCCTCTTCCAACCCCGCTTCCCCCGATCCGTACACGTAGTCCTCGACCGCACCGTGGATCCGGCCGATGGTTTCATCGGAGGGGGCCTTCGTAAACGCGGACACGGTGATGCACGTCGCGAAATTCGCGACTATGGACCAGATCGCGCCGTGAATCCCCAGCGCGTTCGGGATCGTCACCAGTGTCACGTAGAGGACCGCCAGCCCGACGCCAACCCCGGCGAGCACGCCCGACCTCGTGAACGGCCGTCGCGTCGGGTAGCAAACGCCAAGCACCCCGGGCAGGAGCTGCAGCGCCCCGGCCCCGGAAAGCGTCACCAAGGTCACGAGGAATCCGAACGTCCGTACCGAGAGGACGTAGCCGACGAGCAACAGTCCGAGAACGATGCTCCGGCCGATCCACACGTAGTGCCGGGGCTCCCTGTCCGGGGCGATGTAGCGCTGATACACGTCTCGCGTGAGCACGGTCATGTTGGCGTGGAGGATCGAGTCCAGCGTCGACATCGCGGCCGCCGTCGCTCCGGCCAGGATCAAGCCGGTGAGCCATGCGGGTGCGTATCGCACGAGCAGCTCGGGGAAAATCTGATCGGGGATCGCGAGATCCGGGAGAACGATCGCGCCGCCCAGTCCCACCAACGCCGCCGGAATATAGAGCGTCATCAAGAAGATCGGCGTGGTGGCTCCCAACCACTTGATCGTGCGGCCCGACACGGCTGTGTAGTACCGAATCATCATGTGGGGCTGCAGAATAATCCCGAACGACAGCGCCAGGGTCATGCCGATCCAAATCCCGGGTGTGAAGTAACCCTCCGGTCCGGGCAGCGAGAGCAGGTCCGGTCTTTCGGCTTGCACGCGCCTCCAGAGCGCGAGCGGCCCGCCGAAGAGCCGGTAGGATAGGACCAGCGCCCCTGCCCATACCGCAACATACATCCAGACGCCCTGAATCACGTCGGTCCAGTACACTGCCCTGAGTCCCCCGGCAATCAGGTATCCCCCGGCCACGACCAGGAGGAGCAACGTGCCTATCTCGAAGGAGATCCGGTCTCCGGAAGCCACCGAGATGATGTACCCGAGGCCCTGCGCCTGGACCTGGATGTAGAGAATGGTGAAAAGGACGGAGACCAGGGCTACGACAACCCGCACCGCCTCACTTTCGTAAAAGTCGGCCAGCATGTCGGCCGGCGTGATGTAGCTGAACCGTTTACCCAAGGCCCAGATGCGGACCCCGAGCGTGTAGGTGATCGCCCCGGCGAGCACGGTCCACGTGCCGGCCTCCCAAAAGCCGATCCCGTGCTCGTAGAAGAAGCCACCCGAACCGAGAAAGGCGAACGCCGAGTGGTACGTGGCCACGACCGTGAGGTACAGGACCACGAAGCCTGCCTTTCGGCCGTACAGCAGAAAGTCTTCGAGATCCACGGACATCGCGCGGTTGGCCAGAACGCCCAGCACGATGGTGACGAGGATATAGAGAAAGACCAAACCGGTCGCGACGACCCAACTCTCCATGCGCTACGTGCCCCGGCCTGGCACGTCTGTGCGTCCGGATGCGGAGGTTCCGGATACGGAGGTGTCTCGGCCCAGGGAGGCGCGAACCACGATCACCCTCCTAGACCGCTTTCCGGACGGCCCACACCAGAATCCCGATCAGCGCGAAGTAGACCGCGCCGAGGTAGACGTAGAGGAACGGCATGCCCAGGACCCACGCGGAGCCGAAGCGTGCTTCCACCCAGAAGACGAGGGGCGGCTGGGCCAGCGCCATCACGCCGAGGAAAGCGAGTACCGCGATCCAGCCCGCGCGCGAGCGCGGCAGGTAGTGGCTACGGAAGCTCAGCGGGACCTCCAAGGTACACAAGCAAAGCCGCCACACCCCAAGCCACGCTAGCCCCGACCACCGTATTGGACAGATTTCGGAGGTGGTGATCGGTGCGACTCCCCTTTCCCATCATCGCTCCGGCGAACGACTCGATGGTCGAGCCAAGAAACGCCCCGACGATCACGGCCAGAGCCCCGGCGCCGGCGACCAATCCCATCGCCCAGCCCACGCTCGCGAGAGCGGCGGCGCCAACAACGCCCGCCAGAGTGCCCACCAAGGACACGCCGCCGGTGGTGCCCTCCGGGACCGCTCGCAAGGTGGTGACGAGCACGGGGCGCCGCCCGAAGGCCTGACCCACCTCGGTCGCGGTAGTATCGAAGAACGAGGTGGCGAAAGCGGCGACCATCGCAATGGTGAACGCCTCGGTGTAGGGCGTCGCCACAGCCAGGAAAGCGAACGCTGTACCCGCCCCGGCGTTGGCCCCTATGCTGCCGAGCCCCCTCCGTCCACCCCTCGCTTCCGCCACACCCAACGCTTCCTTCCGTGCGTAGCCCAGTCGGGTCATACCAGTGCCGATCACCATGAGGCTGCCCAACAACACGAGTCCCGGCCACGCGGCGTACACATAGAGCACGGTGGCCAGGAGCGCCCCCGCCGCGGCACCAGACCGATCCACGGCCCGCGCAACGTAGGCCATGACTGCAACGGGGACCGCGATCGCCGTACCGGTCAACCAGGACGCGAACCAAGATCCGGATGCTTCCGCGGAGGAGGCCAATGCGCCTCCGGCGCTCGAAACGGTCGTTCCACCCGCAGCAAGCAATCCCGGGTCCACCAGCGTCGCGGCCCAGAGCACCGCACCCCCGACCACAGGCACCAGGATGTTGTCGTCGACTGATGTGTCCAGGGACTCGGCTAATGCGGCCGCCGTGGTCGCCACGAGGCAGCCGATCAACAGGAATGACAGCGACCCCGAGGCACCCACCGCACCGGCCACGGTGGCCGCACCAGCCGCGCCAGCGGCACCGATTGGCTCACCCAGCAGGAAAGCTGATCCGATCCTCCCGGATGCGTCGCTCCCGCCGAGCGTCAACACCCCGTCGCTCACAAGCGCGCCGCCCAACGTCCAAGTTCCCGCTTGCTGGACCCAGCGGATGACCCAGGCGGACGCTGCTGTCCCGAATAGGACGAAGGCCAACAACCCCGGCCAAGTCTTCTTGGGATTCCACGGCAGGCGGGGCCCACGCAGAGCGAGGCCCGAGAGCCCAGCCATCCCGTCCCCTACGGCGAGCAGCGCCCATACGGCAGCCGCCAGCTCGAGGCGCGACCGAAAAACGATGAAGGTCAGAAGCAGGATTGCGGGATAGAGTACGACCCCTCGTGAGAAGCCAGAGACCCTCTCCTCGGGCCGCAAGAAGGCCCCTCGCGTGATGCTGTGGACAAAGAACGAATTCAGGATCAGAGCCGCCACGGCCATGAACACGGCTTGCCACGGCGTCAGCCAACGTAGCAGGAGGGCGAATATCCCCATGCCGAGGTGCACCAACTTCCGCGGCAGCTCCGAGCCGAGTGATACGGTATCCGGCGGGGCGTTGCCCACGTCAGAAGGCTCTTGAAGGAGTACAGTGGGCCGCGTTGGGGATGCCACGACCCCAGATCCTAGGCGGAGCGACGACGCCATAGCAGTAGCTACGGCTAGGAGCTCCAACAACGGAGATGGGGTCGTGCCACCGCAACCCTTCAACCTGTAAGGTCATTCCCCACATGGTGGTGGGCACATGGCGGTTGTGCGGTTGATCCGGCGTCTCTCCTCCTCGGAGTAGCTTTGCTACGCCTCGTCGTCGTTCCTTGTCTGAACGCGCACAAGCGCCATGTGCGCGACCCGCTGTACTCCTTCAAGAGCCTTCGAATCCCTCGGCTACCCGAATATACGCTTGAACATGGAGCGAACATGACCTTCGTACTGCTTCACGACCAGTACGGAGGCCGGGGAATAGCGGGCGACCTTTTCCGGTATCTCGCCGAAGAGAACCTGCCGGAAGATCGGCTCCCTCCCCGCCCCGAGTACCACGAGATCGAAGTCCTTGCTGGCCCGCGCGATGCCCCCGGGGATAGACTCGCTCTCGATCAGCAGGCGGTCCACTTTCACGTCCGGGCCGATACGGTCCAGCGTCTTGTCGATCCAGCGGTGGGCCTCCGCGCGCGCCTCGGCGTCTGCGTGGGGATCGACGACCATGCACGCCGTAACGGTCATGCCAAACGCCGGCGCAAGCACGTTCAGGAGCTCGGCGCCCAAGGACGCGTGCGCCCCACCCGCGGTCGGAAGGAGACAGCGCTTGGGTACCTCGGAGCTCTCTATCTTGAGCAGCGCCAGGTCACACGGAGCGTTTCGGATGACCCGGTCGGCGACCTCCCCGAAGATTCGGTCACGCGTGTCCGTGTATCCCTTCCAGCCCATCACCAGAAGGTCAGCTCCGCTTCGGCGGGCCCCTTCCAGGATGCCGTCTTGCGGCTGATGCGCGACCACGAGCTCGGTGTCGAGATTTACGCCCTGCGAAACGGCGTACTCGCGCCCTCTCTTGAGCAGCGCCTCCCGATGGTGCGCAAAGCGCAGCCCCTCGTGAATGGGGAGCTGGTGGGGCACGTTCACCACCGACATGGCGACGGTCCGGAGGCCGCGCGCTTCGGCGATCGGCCTCGCGTAGTTCAGAAGGGCCTCGATGTGGTCAGGATTGTGCAGCGGTACGACCACGGCGTCATGCGGCACCACGTCGGGCGCTCGGCTCGGCTCCAGGATCTGTGGCTGCATCCCCGCTGCCTGTTTCTCGAAGTACGCGTAGTAGAGGATCAGCCCAACGAGAATCCACCCACCGGTCACGTACCAGGCGATGGGCAAAAATGTGTATTGGTACACGGCCAGGAAGAGGTTCAAGACGATGCCGAGCACCGGAAGCAGCGGGTACAGAGGCACCTTATAGCTGCGCTTGAGATCGGGCTCCTTCCGCCGCAGGGTGATGACCGAAAGGTTCACCATGGCGAAAGTGAGAAGGAAGATCAGGCTCGCCGCAGATCCCACGGCCTCGATGGGAAGTGTGAGTGCCATGGCCAAGAGGATCACGCCAGTGACCATGATCGCGATGTGCGGCGTGCGCCGCTCCGGATGGATCGTGGCCATGGCGACAGGCAGTAGGCGGTCGCGTCCCATGGAGAAGGCGACCCGCGAGGACGCCATGACCGTCGCGTTCAACGCCGACATCGTGGAGAGGAGCCCCCCGAAAACGATGATCGCCACGCCGAATGCGGGCATGAAGCCCTCGGCGGCGCGCACGATGGCGGTCTCGCCGTACTCACCGAGAAACTGCCAAGACGGCTGGCCGTCCGGCGTACTGACGGCCGCGAGCGATACGAAGAGGATCAGCATGTACATCACCATGGTGATCCCCAGCGAAATGAACGTCGCCCTCGGAATGTTCTTCTCGGGCTCCTTGATCTCCTCCGCCACCGTCGCGATCAGGTCGTATCCCTCGAACGCGATGAACGTGAGCCCCATCGCTACGATCACTCCGCCCATCCCCTCGGGGAAGAACGGACTGAAGCTCTGCGCTGCTTGATCGGGCATGTCGACAACCCGGCGCAGACCGTAGATGATGAAGACGCCGAGAACGACCAGCTTGGTGACGGTGAGTACGTTCTCGGCCTTGCCGGTCACTTCGGCCCCGCGCGCGTTCAAACGGATGAACGCCACACCGATCAGGAGTGTGACCACCAAAATCGCGCCACCCTCGCCCACGATTCCGAACGCCCCTTCGCTCACACTGGGCACGTACTTCAGGAAGAACTCCCAGAAGTAGCCGGCGAAGCCCAACGCATAGAGGCTGCACGCCACGGTGTACGCGAACCAAAGCATCCATCCCGCCGTAAAGCCCACTGCTCCCGGAAAGGCCCGCCGCACGTAGGCATAGCCCCCTCCGGCTTCGGGGATGGCGGTGGCCAGCTCCGCGTAGGCGAAGGCGGTCAGGAGCGTAACGGCCCCGTTCAGGGCAAACGCCAGGATCGAGGCGGGGCCGGATACACCCGCCGCGATGCCGGTGAGCACGAAGATGCCGGCGCCGATCATGGCTCCGACACCGATCATGGTCGAGTCGAAGAGACCGAGGGTACGCGCGAATGCGAGATCCGGCGACTGTGATTCTTCCGAGTTCGAGCTCATGGTTGGTTGGGCTCTCGGAAGGCCAGCCCTCATGAGAGGTCGGCCCGTATTATGAGTGGGAAGTGAAGGATGGATGGACTTACTTCTATAAGGTGGAATCGGTGGGCGAATAAGGCCAGAGTGGTGAGACAGGCCCGCCGCAGGCCCCTGCTTGAGAAAATCATTGCCACCCAATAGCGGTATGGGCAAAATTCAAAGTGTGCCGACGGTGGGCCGTTGCGGATGTCTCGTTGAGATAAGCCGGCTGTGTGCGCAGTCCCGGGCTCCCATCAGGCACTTGTGAGGCCCCTGAATGGTCACAATAAAAAGGTCGGAAAAACGGCAATATTTGCCGATCTTGCCCGGCTGCCGCTCCGCCGAGAGATTGCCGATGACCCTTGAAATAACTGATCTATCAGCGGTTTTCCACAAACTCAGACCTATAGGCACACCCCTTGCGTTTATGAACCTCAGTGAAGTTCCGAAGGTCCGATGCACTGCGGCCCAAGGCCGGTTCAAACCGAGGAGTCTGAGTTGAGCGCGATCACCGCACCGAGTATCGAGGGCTCTAGCTCTGCGGTGCCTCTCCACTTGACTACGTCGAGGAAGCCTATGAATCGGGCCGGATTCACGATCATGGAGATCATCGTCGTGCTCTCTCTCGCGTCGATTCTGGCCGGTGTGACCTTCCCCCGGATCGCAGACATCCAGAGCAGGTTCGCCGTGCGGGGCGCTGTGACCTCGTTCATGAGCGCCTATTCCCTGACCCGGGCCACTGCGATTCGCCAGGGCGGTGTGGCCGAGTTGCACGTCGACGCGACGAACGATCAGTTCTGGATCGAGGTGGACACGACGCTCGCTGGTTCCGGAGTGATGGATACGATCGGGACTGTTTTCGACGTCGGGGACCTGGGGCTGACGCTATCGAGCACCGAGAGCTTGCTCTGCTTCGAGGGCAGAGGTATGCCCAGCATCGCCAACGGCTGCGCGTCGACAGGGGCAACGATTGCCTTCACCTACGAACCGTAGCCGACACACTCGTGACCACGCCCGTAGGAAGAATACTCCGATGAGCGATGGAAAGAGCTTTTGGCGGCGAACTCAGCCACGTTGTGGCTGCAGCGGAAAAATATCAGCAAAAAGGGAAATGTTTGCCCCTTTTCTCCGGCCCTCTCCTCCGACCAAGATCGCCGACAACCCACGCAATAACAGGCTCATGAGCGGTTTTCGACATCTCTCGCCGCAGGGCACATCCCTTGCAGGTGCACAAGCAGCGCCTTGGAGGGATCTGAGAGGACCATGGTTTCCCGAGGCACAGTCGTGATGCAGCCCAGGATTTTACGCGAACGAACGAAAGACACGAAAACAGGAGTCGAATTGTGAAGTTCTCGAAACTCACCTGCCGAGGCGGGTCGCAGGATACACCGAAAAGTGAAAAGCAGGGCTTCACGTTCGTAGAGATCCTTATGGCGGTAATGATCTTCTCGGTACTGATGGGAGGGTTGGTGAGCTCCGGGTTCGTGGCCAGTAGCCAAGTCAAGACAGCCCAGACCGACGAGAGGGTCTGGACAGCCGCCGCCCACCAGTTGGAGACATTGGTCGCCGACGGCTACGACGATGTGTCATCTGGCTCCGGTACGGTCCAAGGGTTCAGCGCGGACTGGACCGTGACCGGAACCGACCCCAAGCAAATTCTTCTCGTGGTCGACCGACCGACGGCGTCGGGAGACCTCCGTCCGGACTCCTTCGTGACTTACCTGGCGGATTGGGGCGAGGCTGGTGACGACGACGATGACGACGATGATGACGACGATGACGACGATGATGACGATGATGACGACGACGACGACGATGACGACGATGACGACGACGATTGAGGGCAGATGACGATGAGAGCGATCGAGCCTGAATTTGAACGCAACGTCGAGCCGCGAGAGGCGGGCTTCACGATTGTGGAGCTCCTCGTGGCCTCGCTCGTGGGTGTCATCCTGTTGATGGGGGTCTATCAGATGCTCATCACCCAGTCCCGGATCCTCACGACGCAGCAGGAAACGATCGATGTGCGGGAGAGCACACGGGGTGGAGCTGCGCTTCTCGCCTGGGAACTCAAGTCCGCGGCGGCATCCGGCGGTGACCTGTACTCCATCAACGAAGACTCCCTCATACTCAGGTCTGTTCGGGCCACGGGCGTGATCTGTTCCTGGGTCGAAGGCTCCGGCCAAAGCCAGTACGGACTCCGACAGACATCGGGAGTCTTCACGGGCGCCACGAACGACAGCGCCATGGTTTTTTCCATCGGGGATACGGCCTGGGCGGCCTACAACGTGAGCGCCGCCTGGACCGGGACACCCGCGTGGGACCAAACGCCCGTTTGTTTTTGGGGAGACAGCACCACATCGGTGCCTCGCCCAGAGGCCGCGGTCCAGTTCGACACCTTGGCAACGCTCGCCAACCTGGAAGTCGGCGGGATGGTCCACCTTTTCCGAAAGACGAAGTACTCACTATCCGCCGATGCAGACGGACGGTGGTGGCTGACCCGGAGGGAGTCAGGCAGTACTTCGCAAATCCTGACCGGCCCTATGCTCTCGCCAAACAATGGCGGGCTCACGTTCGCCTACTATGACGCCGCCGACAATGTGACTACGGATCCCAGCTCGGTGGCCCGGGTGGAGTTCACGTTGCGCTCGGAGAGCTACGGAAAGATCTCTACGGCGGGACAGACAGGCGGCACCCTGGAGGACTCCGTTGCGACTACAGTGTTCCTGAGGAACACGTTGTGGGATCCTAGCCCTGGTGACGATGACGACGATGACGACGATGACGACGATGACGACGATGACGACGATGACGACGATGATTGAATGCAAGGGTGAGCGAGGTTTCGCCCTCCCCGTCGTTCTCATGCTGATGGTGGTACTCAGCGCCCTCTCCATCACTCTCCTCAGCAGCGGCAGCGATGCCCAAATGGCGGGCCGGGCCATGCGGGAATCAGCCCGCGCTTTCTACGCCGCCGATGCGGGGATAAACGCCGTTCTGGCCGCGTGGGAGCCGCTCCGCTACGACACGCTCGCGCCCAACCCGGGGGACAGCGTCGACATGGGTTGGACGACCCTGGAGAACGGAGCCCAATACCTTGCAGTCTTCGTCCGAGTGGACGGCGGCGGCACGGGAGACGCGGTCCACTCGGTACGAGTGGTCGGACAGGGAAAAGGAGTCTTTGGCGGCTCGACCACCATGTACCAAGAGATCGCGTCGGCGGCGGGCGGGGGAGCGCTCGAGCCCGTGTTGGAGCGAGGGTGGCGTCAGTCGCCGAACTGAGGACTACTACCTACGCTTCGCCCTCCATTGGTTCGTCCGGCGTCGCCTCGGGGTCCGCTGGTCCCGGGTCGGGCTCGTCGGAAGCCACGCCTGCCTCACGACGGATCGTTTGCAGCAGACCCCTCATCCGCTCCTCGGTGGCGTCCATATCCGTGGTCGCGTCCTCCCGGCTCCGGGTCCCGCGATCAAGATCCACCGCCGTCCAGTGAAGCCGGCGAACTTCGGCCAACAGTAGGGAGACCTGGGCGCGCAGCTTGGGATAGTGACGGCGCCTGAGTTGGTCGGGCAATTCGGCGATCACATCCGCTACCTGCGGAGTGGCCAACATCCAAGCGATTACGAGGAAAAGAGCCAGCCCGGCGAAGAGACGCACGTTCCGACCCTCTATGAAGTAGAGGACGGCCCCCTCCGCCAGGAAGGTGGTGAAGAGCGCTCCGAGGAGGACGACCTTCGGCACACGTTGCATGGACCCTCAACTGAGCTAATGCAGTGGAAAAGGAGAAGTGCCTAGGACAACCGCGATCGATTCGTCAGATATGCTAGTCGCGCCGAGAGGTCGGGCTGTGAGATGTCGGTGAGATCCGGAGACAAGGAGCCGAGCAGCCCGGCGAGGGCTTCGGTCGCAAAAGAAAAGCCCGCCCGAGCAGGTCCGGTAGGGGAAGCCCCCGTCATCACCCTCGCTGGTCCTCGAAGCGTCATGTCTTCCAGACGGTGATCGACGTACATGCTCTCGAATCGATTCTCACACTCCGCCACCAGATTCTGCATGGGTGACTGCCCGGACGACGCGTCGGCGGCCAACTGCGAGAAACTCGTGATCTCTTGGACGATCGAAATCCGAAGCAGCCCGTTGTCGGAGGGCGTATAGAGGTCGAGAAAGGGCAAGGCCGCGGGCTCGTCTTGGCTGGTACCCGGGCCCGGTCGGCCGATTCCCATGCGTCCCGTACTCAAGAAATGTGAGGTGATCGACTTGGTAGCCTGTTTCGCATCCAGAGCGCCACCGCGCGGCCGGCAGACCACGGCGAGGGCGGGAGTATCGTAAGCCATTGTCGATCCCGAATCGTCGGGCTCGACCGACAGCCCCCCGTCTGTGAACACGAACGACACTGCTGGGCTTTGCCCGGGAATCTCGACGAGGTCACTCCCAGCGACGAGCACGGAATTGAACCCGCTTGCTTCGAGCGCCGCGGCGGTCTCCGCGAGCTTGGCTTCGTCCTCTCCCGCGAACCAGATCTCGGGCAGGCCGTAGTTGGCCTTCATCCGCACCTCGGCGGCCGCGAGGCCGAAGTGGGACGCAGCCTCGACCGCATCTACATCGCCGTGCGGCGGGTCTGAGATGAGCAGGTGCCGAGCGTTCACGCTACCACCCACTTCCCCACATGTCGCCGCCCCGCGTCAGGTTGTCCAGCACCTCCTGAACCCTCTGGATGAGCCTTTCGGGCTCGATGGGCTTAACCAACCCCGCGAGCACTCCCAATCTCTCTGCCTTCTGGATGTCCTCCTCATGGCCGGACACCACGATGATGGCGGCATCGGGATCGTGCGCGAGCAGGTCTGCGATGAAGGCTAGTCCGTCCACGTTGGGCATCCGCATATCCGTGATCACCAGGGCGATGTCGTTTTCCTTTTAAAGTTCCATCGCTATCTCGCCGTCGCCGGCAAACAAGGGCGTGTGCCCGGCATCCTCGACGATCCTGCTCTCCAGAAACCGATCCATCTCTTCGTCGTCGACAATCAGTACGTTGGCCATAGTGTTCGGGATCTCGGGGAAATTTTGACATACCGGCTGATGTTCGATCGATACAGCACGATCGGCGGGGATGCAAGCCTGCATCCTCGACGGGGCGAGACGTCGCTACACGAAATAGTCGGACACATTGATCATGTACTTGTCGGGATCCGTGACTTTAATGATGGAGCGGCTGAACGTGCCGTCGGCTTCGGTCTCGGCCAGGTCCACCAGCGGCGGATCATCCATCCATGTCCCATTGCTATCACCGAGGACACGAACAATGGGTCGATCGATATGATTGGCATCTGAGTTGGCGGCGTGGACCAAGCCGACTTCGAACGTGTCGAGAATGACACACGTCCCAACCGGGTAGATCCCCAAGAGGTTGATGAGGGCCTTCACGAGGATGGGGTCGTGTCCGTAGCTCGGATCCTCCCAGAGCTCTCGGAGAACGGCGTCCGGCGACTTGGCGCCAGCATGACTACGGTCGGTGGTGGCACTGTTATAGGCGTCGGCCAAGGCGACGATCTTCGAGAAAACGGAGAGCTCCCGAGGTCTGCGACACTTGGGGTAGCCTGACAAGTCCACCTTCATGTGGTGCTCGTACGCGGCAATCATGCCCCGTAGAGGGATCTCACCAAACTGTCGTAGGCCGAACGCGCTCAGAGCGCCGCGCCATGTGTGGGTCTCCATTTGGCTACGTTCTTCGGCGGTGAGCTCCCCCTGCTTCAGGATGACGTCGACGTCGACGTGGCCCTTGCCCACGTCGTGGAGAAGCGCCGCTATCCCCAGATCGAACAGTCGAGCCTTGCTCAGACCGATCCTTCGGCCAAGGGCAAGGCTGAAGATGCACACGTTGACCGTGTTCGTGTACGTGGAGTCGTCGTGGCCCCTGAGCGTACTGAGTCCCATGATCGTCACGTCGTTGGTGAGCACCTGATCGACGATGCCCTGCACCGCGTGCCTGATGTGCAGGAGTCGGGGCGTGCGACCCATGCGGGCGCTTTCGAACAACTCCTTCGTCATGGCGATCGACTGCTGGTAGGTGTGCTTGGCGGCATGCTTTCGCGCTGCCTCGTCCTCGAGGTCGGCATCTCCTTCCGAGGGCGG
Source organism: Longimicrobiales bacterium (assembly GCA_965249775.1). Lineage (GTDB taxonomy): Bacteria > Gemmatimonadota > Gemmatimonadetes > Longimicrobiales > Gaopeijiaceae > UBA822. The sequence goes on along the minus strand of OZ252253.1, from coordinate 159,755 downwards.
CCCTACGATGACGTTCCGGACTCCACGCTGCAGGATCACCCTCTGGAACTCACTGACACGGTGCTCGCCATTCTCCTCGGGCTTGAAACGGAGCAGCTGGGCAACGAAAGTCTTCCACTCCTGTTGGCCGGGAGGAGTGTCGACGAGGAGCAGACCGATTCCGGCTCCGGAAAAAGCCCTGACCACATGTCCGAAGGACGCGAAGTTGTCTACGTCCATGCGCAGCCGGATGCCGTTCACATAAAGGATCTCGCCGCTGATCCTCAGTTCAAGCCCCCCGTTGACCTTCAGAATATCTTGAGTCGACGAGGCCAGTTCACCGAGGCTGCCCCTCACCTGGGCGTTGTCCATGGGGTAGAGCTTGATGCTCCTCAGAGCCTTGTATAGCGCCAAAAGGAAGTTCCGGCCTTGGACGCGCAGCGCGGCAAGCTGGGCTTCGGGGCCACCCGTGGCGGTCGGCAAGACCGTCTCTCCCGATCCGTTGGTCGCCTGGCTCATTTCTTATCGGCCTGTCGGAGGGCCCTCATCGCCGCACTCCGCACCACGAGCTGCTTATCCTTCGCCGCTCGTTGGAGTGCGCCCCGCGCTGCTTGGCTGGGCACATGTCCGAGGGCCAAGGCCGCACAAGCACGTCTATCCGAATCCGCGGACCTCCAGAAGGCCTTGGGAAGGAGGATTTCCTTGAGGTTGGCCACGGCAGCCTCGCCGGCGATCACCCCGTAGGCCCGAAAGAATGCTCTCGCCTCCGTCAGGTCGCGAGACCGTAGCTCGGTGCCCAGTACGATGCGCTCGAGCACGGGCAAGGCGCCCTTGTATCGTCTCTTGGCCAGGCCCTTGACGGCGGCGGTCCGCACTTCGGGATCAGCGTCCTCCAAGAGCCAGACCAACGCTTTCATTGTCGAAGAACTCGGCACCGCAGCCAGGGCCCGAGCCAGAGCGTTGCGGATGCCTACATCCTCGTGCTCCACGAGGTCGACCATCTGATCTTCGACGCCTTTGAGGCCTCCCTCCTTGACCAGCCGAAGGGCCTCGACGACGACAACTCGCTCCGACGACGCCAAGGCGACGCCCACGGCAGCCGAGCTCTGCTGGGCCATCCGGTCCGCCGCCCTGTCCAGAGTCTCCCCCATCTCCTTGTTCGAAAGGCGTCCTTGCCACTTGAGGACCGTGCTCAAGACGTCCGGCGTCAGGTGCGCGAACACCTGCTTGGTTTCCTCGATTGATGGCTCGATCGCGGCCATGTCCAGAGCCTCGAGGAGTTGCTCTACGGCATCCGGCCTCGAGAACGTCGTGGTGAGCCGAGTCAAGAGCTGCCTGTGCTCTGGAAGGATCTCTTCCGCCTGATTGAGCACAACCAGTGTTTCCGAAATGAGGTAGCCTACGGACTGGAAGTCCCCGGCGTTGAGCAAGTGGGGGAAGAGGTCGCTGAGAATCGAAATGATGTCCGAGCGTACTTCGGCATCAGGCTGTTCCTCGAAGATGTCGAAGAGCATCGAGAGTACATTCTCGTTGAGGTTCTGCTCGTATTCACGCCGGACCTCATCCCTGAGGTAATCGATCTCAGGCTCGTCCAGGAAGTAGAGTGTCGATTCGTACTCCGCCAAGTTGACGACTCCCCTGGGAACCGGCGCACTGCCTTCGCTGTCTCCACCCTCTTGGCTGTCCTCCTGGTCCTCCTCCTCCAGGGCATCCTGGCCCTGAGCGTCCTCCTGAGCGTCCTCCTGGGCATCCTCCTGGGCATCCTCCTGGACGTCCCCCTGGACGTCCCCCTGCTCGTCTTTCTGGCCGTCTTCCGGTTGATCGGCGATATCCCCCAAGAGGAGGCCTCTGAGCTCCTCCGGTGACAGTTTGGAACCGCGGTTGGACGCTGGCGTGCCCTCAATCGGTTCGCCATCGATTTCTCCCAGCTCGGCCACTTTGTAGCGAATGGACTGGAAATCCGCCGTCCAGAGCAGCGTACGGAGATCCTCTTCGTCTTCATCCGTGAGGGTTCGGGCCCGCTGAATGATGTTCAGGAAGGTGACGATCTCCTCCCCTTCCGCTCCCGGGGAAAAGACTATCCACCTGATTCCGTCCCGGAAGAGGGTCCACGCAAGGCTTTCGGACTTGTTCTCGACGGGAAGAACGATCTCCGACTTCCACTCCAGGCCGTTCTCGGAAACCGTCAGGGCGAATTCCGGAAGCTGTTGCCAGAGCGCGGAGAGCCCTTCCTGCAGCGCGTCGATCGTCTGTTGACGCACCGGATTGTTTGGGAGGTACATGGAGAGGGTTCGAAGGCCCTTCTCCCAGGAATGAAGAAGGGCTCGGAGAGCGGTTGCGTCAGTGCTGGTAGAAGGAGCCATTCCGCCCTCAGGGTAGCTGTAGATGCTCGGCCACCGCTCTGTAGCTGGAGCTACCCGACAGTCTCCGGTTCTCTGATTATGGTCGTCTCGGTCTCCGAGGAGGGCCTGCCTGCAGCCTTGCGGACGTCGGTGATCATGTCCCTGATCTCGTTCTCGATGGCGTCCATCTCACGCATGGCTTCGTCTCGGTCCCGGAACCCGCGCTCCGCGTCCACGGCGACCCAGTTGAGCCGTCGAACCTGCTCGAGAAGGACCACGACCTGGGATCGCAACTCGCGGAAGACCCGACCTCGAGTCGTCCAACGGTCGCGATTCGTGAGCATCGCCATCGCCTCCAGCCGTATGCCGGTCCAGAGCATCACTGGGACGAGAAGTAGGCCGACAACCAGGCGTTGAGCCGGTTGGACCGGGAAGTAGAGTATCGCGGCGTCGGCCAGGACTGCCGTCATCAGAACGGTGAGATAGATGCTTCGCGACCAGTCTTTCATAGCCTCTCCGTCGGGAACATATTTTTACCGAAAAGCTATTTTACGATTCACCAGGCTCCGAACCTTGTCAAGAAAATTTTCGGGCCGGAACAAGCCGCAATTTCAGTAAACGTTTTGATGGGGAGTTCTTGATCTGCCGCGTGTCTGCCGCACTGATAGAAACCTAGCTGTCCGAAATCGCCGAAAGATCGACCCAGCTCCGGGCGGCCAGGGGTCGAACCCGGGTGAGGCTCGAGTTTTCGCGAATAGCTCGGGTCACTGCGCACGTGGAATTCGTGACCACTGATCCACCCGTGAGCGCCTGAGTATCGAGATTCGCATTGCTGGCCATGACACCACCGTACACCCGGTTTCCTTGCCCCTGGGTCTCCATCGTTCCCTGCACGATGATGATGCCGTAGAACGCGAAGTTGCCCCGCAGATCGAGGTTTCCATCCACGAGCAAGACTCCCTGCCCCACGCCGCCGGACTGGATTCTTGCGTTGCCGGTAATATGGATGATGGGGACCCAATCGAAGCACGCCGCCCCCGGGTTCTCGGGATTGCCCCAGTTGCCGGGGAACGCTTGGCCTGCATCGCAGAGACCGGCGTCGGTACTGTCGGGAGCGCTGCTGAAGCTTCCCCCGCTCAAGGTGATGTCAGCCATACCGGTGAGGTCATCCCAGGTCAGGTCGCCGAACTTCGTGAAAGTCGATTCGGTGATGAGGGGATCCTCTGCTACGGCCGGATTTCCGGTGATTTTCGTAGCCCCTCGGGTACTGACCTGCGTGACGTCGTCCGTGAGAATGCCAGGCTTGTCTACCAAGCTCCCGGAGCAGAGGCCTGCCCAACCGTCGGGCACTTCATCTTCGCCGTGCACCTCGGCCGTGCCACTTAGCTGCGTCGTGCCTCGAGTCCAGAGTGCTGCTGGAGGGGCCATATCGGCCGTCGACAGGCGCACCGTCACGCCCACGCGCCGAGACGCCCCCGACGGCGCGGCACCACCCGTGGTGACTGTGGCATCGACGTCCAAGAAGTATAGGAAATCGGTCATTCTGGTGACGCGGGCCGAGACTCGACCGAGACTCGAGTAGTCTAGGGTCACAACGGTGTCACCCCACAGGGTCAGCGCTCCAAAGAGTGCGGAGTTCCAGTCGGCCATGACGTCCACCATGCCCCGCTCGGTCAAATAGAAGGCCAGAGCGGCGTGCTCCCTTGCCTCACCGACACGCCCCTCCTGGCGCGCCATGAAGAACCCTCCCGTCGTGATCACGCCCACGATCACGATAGCGAGCACCGTCACGGGAAGGGCAAAGCCGCAGTGCTCTCGCTGTGCCATCTCAGCCTACCTCCATCGAACCGATTCGCATCATTCGCTAGTTCCGCAGATAGATCGTAGTCGAAAGGGAGTCCGCCACGAGATCCTGCTCGCTCGTGGCCTCCGATATCGACCGAAGTGTCGCCTCGATCCGAGTGACCGCCCTGGGGTTCGTAGTGACCTTCCCGTCAGCGTCCATGTACGTGAACGAGACCCCGTTCGCGGAGAGTGGCCCCACCAGGGGCTCCGTCGTCGTGCCAGACTTGCGGGCCAGATAGTGTTCCCCGTCCACCGAGTACAATCCGTACACGTAGCGGGTGAACCCTCGGACTGGAGCCCCGGGACGCACCGTGTCCCGCGCCAGAGCCGCGACCAAGGCAGGAACCCCTAGCGACTGTACCGTATCCGCTCCTGTGCATGTCTCAGTCGGGTCCACGCTGATTGTTTCCACGACCCCGGACAGAATCCGGTCGTCGCTCGAGATATCGGGATCGTTGTCGGCGAACACGACAATGGAATCACCGCTCTCGAAGTAGCGACCCATTTTCTTCACGTGTATGGGGCTTCCGGTCGGGTCGACTTTACACACTAGGCCGAAGGCCCGCATGGCGCGGACCTCGATCCGATCCGCTTTCATGGTCAGGATGTCGCCTTCAACGGCGCTCAACTCTCTGAGCTCGGTAAACAGGATGTCCGTTCCAGCACGCACGGTCTGCTGGCCCTGCATCCGCGCGATCTGGAGCGTGTAGGCTTCCTGGCTCTTGAGGATCATCAGGTAGGTGCCGCCGGCAACGATGGCACCGAGCACGGCGACGATGAGGAGTTCCACGAGCGTGAATCCCCCCCTCTTACCCGCCCTCATGGTCTCAGCACAGTGTAGATGAGCGTGTCCGCGACGGCGCTCGACAGTATGGGGGCCGACTGGCCTTCGGAGATGGACGCTTGACCCGGACCCAAGATCACGACGGCGAGCGTCGTGGTCTGTGGCGTCGTGGCGGTCACCGTCCAGGAAACTACCATCGGCCCGATGGTATCACGCCCTGGGCCGATTGCGTCGTACGGGGTCGCGCGGATGCGCTCCATTGCACTCCTACTGGCGGCGGCCCGTGCGGTAGCGACCTCCGCCAACGTGAGTTGACCTGTGATGAAGACCGTCGTCGTTGCGAGCCCCACGACGCCGAAAGCGAGCACCATGAGTGACGTGACCAGCTCGAGTAGCGAGAAGCCCGCTCTGGATCGGAGACGCCGTTGAAGATCATTCATGTCCATTCGCTCGCTTAGGCGACGGGCAGACTACGGTGTGTAGCATCCGCGAGATCCGTGCCATGTGGGAAACTCAATAACCACGGGCTTTTCCCCGGATTCCGGCATGCGGCTCGGGCACAATTTTTCCTCGGACGGGAAAAGAGTATCTCGTTGAAAGGCCCGGACTTGAGGTAAAGCGGGGGTTTGTTGCGGGATTTGGTGGTCTAGAGTCGGACTACGACTGTGGCGATGCGACGCCGTGCTGCTCGGCCGGGCTCTGAACCGCCTCTGAGAGAACGCGAGCCCCACAAAGCAGGCTGGAGATATTGTGCTGAGTGTAGTCGATTCGAAGTCTGAAATTGGTCAAGCTATAACGGAACCCTCCAAGAGATCTCTGGGGGTCGCTGACGTACATCGCCGACTCGGGTCGAAACTGAGTTTGGAGCGCAAAGGCAATTCCCAGCTCCAGAGCTTCCAATATCTGATCGGCTTCTACGGGGGTCTTGAAGTCACGGGCCAGTTGGTAGGCCGCACAGAGTCCCTCGCTACGGGTTGCCGTAGGGGTGGACCGGGGCGGCCTGTAGTAGCTCCCGAGCCAATCTGGAGACTCAGGTTCCCGGTTCTGACCTAGCACGATTGCCTGAGCAATTCGCATGGCGTGCTCGAGATATAGGGGATTCGGTCGGTGGCGATAAAGTTCGTTGAGCCCGTAGAGCAGCCAGTGATCGTGAGCCAATTCGCGCACGGACAAACCCCGGTCGCGAACGTTGATCAGATATTGAGCGCCCTCTTCCGCCGCATCCATCCAGACTTCCTGAGGATCCAGTGCATAGATACGAGCCAGTGCCAGTAGGGCCTCACCGGGGTAGTACTCCGACACCATCCCGGTATCCTCAGCCCCTGGATAGGTGATCTTGTGTATAAACTCTCCGCTCTCGCGTTGGAGAGCCCGTAGGGTACGACCCCAGGCGATTAGTTCGGAGAGGTGCGCCCGATCTCCTGTCACGTCTACGTACCTCGCCAACGCCACGGCCGCTAGCCCGTTCCCCCCCAATTTGACCTCTCCATCTTCCACAATGCAGACGTGGCTCTCACCCTCCAGCTCGCAGGGCAAAGCCGCCGCAAGAAGGTAGTCCAAGGCCCTCTCAGCGGCTTCCAGAAGGGCCGCATCGCCCGTCACATCGTACAATTCCAGCATGGAGTAGATGGTCCCCGCATGTCGGAGGACGTTGTAGCCTTCTCCGCTCGTGTCGGTCTTGGGCAGGTAGGAGTACACGAACTTCCCGTCCTCCTCCACTGCCTGGATGAGGTATTGCCCACCGGCCACGGCCGCCTGGTGCATCTCATCCCTCGTGGCCCTGGAGGAGACACGATGACCCCGATAAAGCGCCATCGGCTCTCTACCGTCCGAGAAGTAGCTCGCGGTTGTAAATCTGTACAACGTGGGCGAACCGGAATCGCGTAGCCTTTCAGTGTGGTCGCGAGAAGGCGGCCGTTTGACGAGGTACCTCTCCATGTTTCTGACGCGAATTTCCTGGTCACTGTTCACAAGGGTGTAAGCCACCAACTCCTCCGGCAACCAGGCCCATCCCGAAACTCTGTCGAAGGCCAGCCCGTGAAGACTCCTAGGAAGCTCCAAAGGCAGCTCGGCATTCACATTGGTGCGGAGAGAAACATCCTTTACAACGTCGATCTTCAGCCAGCGAGGCGAATCACCGGTGTCGTTCGCTTCCCCCGCTCTGCGGAAGGCCTCCTCCAGGGCCGAGCCAAAACCCTTTCCAGAACCGAGCACGACTCTCGAGGTCGAGCTTCCGTCGCTCAGCGAGATGAAGACGATTCGGGGAACCGAGTCTCCCCTCAGTTTCTCTGGGATCACTCTCACGGGGTTTCCCGGATCGAGGAGAACCTCCGCTGCGAAGTGGGCCAGTTCCCTAGCCTGTTCATCGGTCACTTGGGGAGCTGACAACAGCTGATCGAACCAGACCTCATCAGGCCCGATTGCTGGCGCCACGCAGTTGGTGGAGCCTACCGCCATCAAGCCCCCAAACGTGGCGACAAGCGCTGTCCGAGCCCTCCCTGCGAACAAGCAGGATGTCGGCTTTCGGCGGTGCTTTGCTGTTGGATCAAAAGCGATCATGAGTTCCACACAAGACCTGGACGACCCTACTCTCCAAGACCCAATATACCATTCGTCGCACTAATTCTTACACTCATTTTTCGCTCTGCTGTTGCCTCGAATAGTGCCTCGAGTGCACCGGGTAAGGAAGCTTTTTCCCCCTCGAACATCGTATGAATTGTATAGTTGAAATCCGACAGACCGGCTCGAAGAGCCCATCGAGTGGAGTGAGGACTCGAGACAACGCTTCAGACAGAAAACCACAGAAAACCGGCATGAAGACTCCAACAGACCCTGGGCACCACGAGCCGCGATATGGCAGGCTACAAGCCATTGCGAGCTTACTTGTCGTGGCTGCGGTCTTTTCTCCGATTGCGGAGAATTGGCAGGACGATGAGTCAGATAGTTTCCCGAGCATCCCTAAGAAGCTGCATAGCCAACTCACCAGCGCGATCCGTCTCCACCTCGAACTCCTCGTGGTCACGCATCATCTCGAGAAACCAATCGTGCGCGTCACGGGCAGTGCAGATGCCGTACGAAGGAGAGAGGTCGAAGGTCACCTCGGTGGGAGCCATGTCCGTGTCGGGATACTCGCAGCGGATCGTCAGATGTGGGGTTTCGGCCATGCGACGGACGTGCTCCCCTAGTGCTCAGTTCGTCGGAGGCCGCCGTCGACTGACCAGGTACTTCAGGAAGTCGAAGACGCCGGAGAAGCGATAGTCCCCATCGATGTACTGCTCGATAACGTAGAACATGAAGTAGTATAGCCGAGCGGCGGCCCAGATCGTCAAGACGATCAGCAGTGCCGTCAGCCACTGAGGGTTCTGCATCCAGAGAGTTCCCGCGCACATGATGATGATCAGGAGGAAGAGGATGGCTTTCAGGTACATCCACCTCGGGTCTTTCAGGTCACCCATGGATTGGTGCTCCGTATTGGAATCGTCCGCGAGACGGGCCTTACCTGTTACAGAGTGATCGTTGGAGCTGCGGTTGCCTTCGGGCCCTCATCTCGTCTCGAACTGACGCGTTGAACCACAGTTCACCGGCCGAGAGGATCTCGAGAGCAGGGCTGCCCGCCCGGATTGAGCTGCGGTCGCCTTCGGCGATCCTCGCTCGTCTCGCGGAAATCGGCTAGGCCGCATGCGCGGAGACCATCTTCTCGCTCGGCTCGAACCGAACGGTTCGAACCCGGGCGGCAGCACGTGGGACTTTCTAAAGAGGCGCCGCCCGGATTCGAACCGGGGAATAAAGGCTTTGCAGGCCTCTGCCTTACCGCTTGGCTACGGCGCCAAAAAAAAGAGGGGCTGCACGTCCTGAGTGACGGGCTCACCCCTCTTCAAAGCGGGAAACCGGACTCGAACCGGCGACCCCCACCTTGGCAAGGTGGTGCTCTACCAACTGAGCTATTCCCGCAAGAAAAAGGGTGTCTCGGATCCCTACCCAAACCTACGCAAAACGTTTCCGAAACACCCTCTAATTGTGCGCTGGAACCTAGAAAGGGCCCAAGAAATGTCAAGTTCCCTCGGCCTCTTTTCCCCATTATGTTCCCCGGCCATGACCTCCGTCCTGGCCGGGGCGGAGAACCACCTGTAGCTGAGGGGAATCGAGCGCCGAATGAAGGTGAGGACCGTCAAACAACTCGCAGTTCTCGCCTCGATCATCGCGCCCCTTAGCCTGGGGGGGCAGGAGTTCGCGGAGCCACTCCTTCCCGTCGGCCAATTCCGGATCGAGGTCAGCTCGCTCTTCCATTTCGCGGACGAGCGATTCGGTCTGCGCATGGAGGGCGGATCGCTCATCGAGGAAGACGAGCCGCTCGGGTTCGACTTCGAGGACACGGCAGTCGGTACGCGTCTGTTTCCCACCCTCGAGGGCCTGGAGAGCGACCTGACAACCGCGACGGGCGCCGCGGTCACACCCGTGGTGCTCGGTCGTACTCGGGCCGTCATGACGGAGGATGCTGTCTGGCTCCCGCTCCGGCTGGATCTGGGCCTATTAGACTGGCTCACGGTTGGTACCACCGTTCCCTTCTCACGACGCCGCGCGGACTTCGCGACCTCCATCCAAACTGACGTAGCGAACGTGGGAGTCACGCCAGCTACGGCCGGTGACTTCCTGGGGGAGGTCGATGCAGCCAACGGCGCTCTCGAGCTAATCGTCACGACGGCATGCACGTCGGATCCGTCCAGTCCGGAGTGCCTCCAAGGGACGAGCCTTTTGGCTGACGGCGAGGGTTTCTATGGGGCACTGACGGGCGCATACGGGCGTCACGGGGTCTTTCCGCTCGAGGGCTCCGACAACGGTACCGCGCTCGAGGCTCGCGTGACCGCCCTCCTGCGCGCCTACCAGGCGGCCGGCGTGCCGTCGTTTCCGACCGCCATTCCGTTGGCCACCGATGTGCTGACCGAGGCGACGTACCTGGACCTGGTGTCGAACCCCGCGCTCCCCGTGAGGGGCGATTCCCTCAAGAGCTGGAGGAGCCCTTGGGAGTTGGGCGATGTGGAGGTTCATGCCTATGCCCGCCTATGGAGGACCGGCCAAGAGGCCCCTCCAAACGAGCCGCAGGCCAATCTTCGCATAGAGATCGGCGCGGGTGCGCTCTTCCGGCTCGGCTCGGGACGGACGGACTCTCCCCGTAACTTCATCGACGCTGGGAGCGGAGACGGCCAGAACGACATCGAGCTGAGCGGATTCGGAACGCTGAGCGTCGGAACCCGCTTCGGTATCGTGGCGGAGCTTCGATACGGGATTCAGCAATCGGTCAACGTCCTCAGGCGGATCACGGCTCCCGACCGGATTTTCGCGGCCGCGTCGGTCCAACAAATAGTGAATTGGAACCCTGGCGACTACACGCAGCTTCGTGTATCCCCCCGATTTAATCTGACCCAGGAGATCGCCCTCGCGTTCGATCTTCGGTACTTCGCGAAGAAGGAGGATCGCTACAGCCAGGACCCTGCCGGGGGGCCCGATGTCCGTCTACTCGAGCTCGAAACCAAAGAGCGGGCGCTGGGGATGGGCGGTGGCCTGATCTTCTCTACGGTGCCAAGCGGCCAGGGCCTTCCACTGGAGGCCCGATTCTTCTTTCAGCAGGCGGTATCGGGGAGCGGAGGCGCGACCCGCAAGACCGGGCGGTTAGAGGTCGGACTTCGTGTCTACTGGGGGCTCTGGGAGCAGGGTTAGGGTTAGGGTCAGGGCACTAATCGCCAGCGGCGAGCATTTCCCGTGCGTGGTCCTGTGAGGTCTCGGACTCGGGATCGCCACCCAGCATCCGCGCGATCTCTCGCACTCGGGCATCGCCCGAAAGTCCCTTCACATCCGTCGCGGCGAGTCCCTCGCCGTCCTTTTTCTCCACCAGTAGATGACTGCGCGCACGAGAGGCGAGCTGCGGAAGATGGGTCACGACGAACACCTGATGGTAGCGGGCCACGTCCTTCAGCTTGGCCCCGACCAGCGACGCCACCTGCCCTCCGATCCCGGCATCGATTTCGTCGAAAACCAGCGTCGGCACCTGATCGACCTGCGCCAGAATCGCCTTCAGGGTGAGCATGACCCTCGACAGCTCGCCGCCACTGGCCACTCGCGCGAGCGCGGTTGGAGGAAAGCCCGCATTGACCGAGACCAGGAACTCGATGTTCTCGGCTCCATGGGATCTCACCCCGGGGAGGGTCTCCATCTCGACCTTGAAGGTCCCAGCGGGTAGACCCAGGTCGGGGAGCAGCGCTTCGACTTCCTCCTCGAGTCGGGTTGCCGCCTCGCGCCTCTTTTTGCTAAGGCGGGCCGCAGCGGCAAGCAGGGTGCTTCGTGCGCGGTCCACATCGGCGGCCAACGTCTCCTCATCCCAGCGCCCGTCATCGACCTCGTCCAGCTCGGCGCGAATGCGGTCCCGTGCCGCGATGACGTCTTCCGACGCCGGGCCGTACTTTCGCTTGAGGGAGTGAATCAGGTCGATCCGCGATCGGACTTCCTCGAGTCGCCCGGGATCATGGCGGACGCTGCCGACATAGTTGCTCAGTTCCCGACCGACCTCTGCCAGCCCGTGATACGCCTCCTGGAGCTCCTCGTGCGGTCCCTCCAACGAGGGATCCCATTCCTTTAGCCGGGCTAGGGTCTGAACCAAGGCGGAAACCCTCTCGGTGACTGCACGTTCGGCTCCATAAAGCTCAGCATGGATCCTCGTGGATTCACCGAGAAGCTCTTCCGAGTTTTCGAGGCGCCGACTCTCTTCCGCGAGCGCCTCCTCCTCTCCGGGCTGTAGGTTCGCCTCCTCGAGCTCGCTCATCTGGAAGCGGAGGAAGTCGACCCGGCCGACGAGCTCGCGGCGGTGCTCCTGAAGTTCCTTCAACCGGGCCTCGAGCCGGGAAAGGTCGTCGAACGCCTCCCCTACCGCTGATGCGTCTTGCTCGGCTTCGCCGAATGCGTCCAAGATGCTGCGCTGCGTGTCTTTCCTGAGGAGCGTCTGATGTTCGTACTGCCCGTGCAGATCCACGAGCGATCGGCCGAGATCCCCCACGGTACGGGCCGTGGTTGGGGACTCATTGATCCAGGCGCGGTTTCGGCCCGCCGCCGCCACCTCTCGCCGAAGGATCAACAGGCCGTCCTCGGCCTCGATCCCCAGGTCGTTCACCTGACCACTGAGCTTAGGATAGTTCGACACATCGAAGACGGCCTCGACCCTCGCCCGCTCGGCGCCCGTCCGCACCGTATCACTGGATGCACGTTCCCCCAACAGAAGAGAGAGCGCTCCGACGATAATCGATTTCCCCGCCCCGGTCTCCCCGGAAAGAGCACTCAGCCCGGGACCCAGTTCAAGGGTCAGATCATGGATGACGGCGTAGTCCTGAATGCGGAGCTCGATCAGCATGCATCAATGTACCCGGAGCGTCCACTGCTTCAATGGTCCGATGGGCGCTGCCGGCCAACCGGAGGTACGGAAGTGCCGGTCAGCCCGAGGGGCGAGCCGCCCAGTTGAGCTTGCGGCGGAGCGTGTCGAAGAAATTCTGTTCGGCAAACCGAACCAGCGGGATCTCGATTTCGGAACGTCCGATATGAATCTCGGCACCGGTCTCGAAGTCGTGCCCGACCTGGCCGTCCGCCGTGACCACCAGATCCTTCGTCCGTTCTATCGGACTCACCGCAACACGTTGTGTCGCCGGAATCACCATAGGGCGCATGGCCAGCGTGTGTGGACAGATCGGCGTGACGATCAAGCAGTCGACCGAAGGCACGACGATAGGGCCGCCGGCCGACAGCGAATAGGCCGTGGACCCCGTGGGCGTGGCTACGATCAGCCCGTCCCCCGAAAAGCTGCCCATGTCCTGCCAGCCCCCGTCCTCTCCGTTCTCGCCCGGCGCGATCTCTTGGACCCGAAGGTGCAGCCGCGTCACACGAGCAGCTCCCCGTTTGTGAATCACGTAGTCGTTCCACGCCAGGACCGGCTCATCTTGCGAACCGTCGGGACGGACGATGCGACCCTCGAGGGTGTGCCGGCGATCAAGCACGTAGTCGCCGTTCAGGACCAACCCCAGATGCTCCTCTAGCACTGTATGCGGAAGGGCGGTGAGGAAACCGAGGTGCCCGAGATTCACACCGAGAACTGGGATGTCCCGCCCGGCAACGGATCGACCGGCCCGAAGCAGCGTGCCGTCCCCGCCCAACGCGATCAGGAGATCGACCGGGTCCGCATCGAGGTCCATGCCCTTGGCGCCCTCGGGCGCCCACTCGGTGAGGTGTTCCTCGAAGGAGACGTCGATCTGGTTCTCGTTGGCGAAACGGGCCAACCGCTGGACGCACCCAGGCACATCGTCGTGCTCCGGACGTCCCACGACGCCGATGCGCCGCAAGCCGCCCCCTTTACCCATCCCCGCGCTCATCCCAGCTACCCATCCCAGCTACCCATCCTGGCGCCGCCATGAGTCGGGGCGTACCGACCGCTTCAAGCCGACTCCTCCGCCGCCGTCACCGCGCCTCCTATCATCCGGCGGGCCTCCGTGGCGATCCCTTCGGCGTCGAGCCCGAGATCGGCCAGGAGCGCCTCACGCCCGCCGTGCTCGATGAACTGATCCGGGAGCCCGAGGGACCGCACCTCGATGGCATGCTCCGACGCTACTGCCGCCAGCTCCCGACTCATGTAGGCGCCGAAACCGTTGATCAGGGCCCCCTCCTCGATCGTGATTATGCGCCGATGCCGCTCGGCAATATCCGTCAGGACGTCGCGATCGTACGGCTTGAGGAACCGGCAGTTCACGACCTCCGCCTGGATGCCGCGGGATGCCAGCGCCGCGGCGGCCTCAGATGCGGCGCCCACCATCGTTCCGGTGGCGAGGAACGCGATGTCAGAGCCCCGCCGAAGGATCTCCCAGGTCCCATACTCGACGTCCGGGATCTCGCTCACATGCGGGACGGCCTCGGGCACCGCATCTCTCGGCCAGCGCACGGAGAACGGGCCATCCAAGTGTTGGATGCCCAGGCGCACGAGCGCCATCATCTCGGCCCCGTCCTTGGGAGCGGTCACTGTCATACCTGGCACGAGCAGCATGTACGGAACGTCGAAGGCACCGTGATGCGTGGGGCCATCGGGGCCCGCGAGTCCGGCTCGATCCATACAGAAGACGACCGGTAGATCCTGGAGCGCGACATCGTGTACGATGCTGTCGAAGGCCCTTTGCAGGAACGTAGAGTAGATGCATACGAGGGGCCGAACCCCTCCGACCGCCGCCATTCCGGCAGCTGCGGTAACAGCATGGCCCTCCGCGATACCCACATCGAAAAACCGGTCCGGGAACGCTTCACCGAAGATGTCGGTGCTGGTTCCGTCCGGCATTCCTGCAGTGAAGGCGACGATGCGCGGATCGAGCTCACCCAGCTCCTTGAGCCCCTGTCCGAAAACCTTCTGGTACCGAGGCAGGCCTCCGCTTCCCTTCTTGACTTCCCCGCTGACCTTGTCGAATGGGGGGCGCGCGTGCCACGTATACGCGTCCTTCTCCGCGGGGGAAAAGCCCTTGCCCTTCTGGGTGATCACGTGGACCAGAATCGGTCCCTCTAGGCGGCGGACCCTGGCCAGGGTATCGACCAGCGAGTCGAGATCGTGCCCGTCGACCGGGCCGATGTACCGGAACCCGAGCTCCTCGAACAGCATCCCCGGAACGAAGAGGCCCTTCAACTTTTCATCCATGCGGCCCGCCAACCGCCTCATCACGCCCTTCTCGCCACCGGGCCCTTTCGAGAGCAGTTCCTTCACCTCGTCGCGAATCCGGTTGTAGACCGGGTTCGTCCTCACGCCGGTCAAATACTTGTTCATCGCCCCCACGTTGGGCGCGATCGAATGGTCGTTGTCGTTCAAGACGACGATCAGGTCGCGGTCGGTGTGTCCCGCGTTGTTCAGAGCTTCGTAAGCCAGGCCACATCCCATCGCCCCGTCTCCGATGACGGCCACAACGCTGAAGTCGTCACCATTCAGGTCCCGGGCGATCGCGGTGCCTAGTGCCGCCGAGATCGAAGTCGCCGCGTGGCCGGCACCGAAGTGATCGTATTCGGACTCCTCACGGCGAAGGAACGGTGCCAGCCCGCCCTTCTTACGGATCGTCGGAAGCCGCTCGTTTCGGCCCGTAAGGATCTTGTGGATGTAGCCCTGGTGCCCGGTGTCCCAGATGAGCTTGTCGCGTGGCGTCTCGAAGGTGTGGTGGAGCGCCACGGTGAGTTCAGCCACGCCCAGGCTGGCCCCGAAATGGCCCCCGATCTTGGAGATCACATCAACGTGGCGTTCCCGGGCCTCCACGACCAACTCGTGTAGCTCTTCCCGGGAGAGGCCTCTGACATCTTCAGGTCCGTCTATCTGGTCCAAAATCGACACGTGCGACTCCTAACCGCGGTGTTGAACCGACCCTAACATAGCCTGGAACTGGACCTGTCAATAAGCCCGACCCCCTGCCATCTGATCCTACGTCCTACGCTCTACTACATAGGAGGCGAGCGCAACCAACGCCGGAGCGTCGATCCCTGCACCTCGAAGCGCATCGGTCGCCTCCTCGGCGAGTACTCTAGCTCTCCTGGTCGCTTCCTCCAGACCGTACAACGACATGTACGTGCTCTTGTCGAGCAAGCCGTCACTGGGATGCTTTCCCAGGCCTGCTACACCCTCGGTCGCGTCCAGAATGTCGTCGGTCACCTGAAATGCAAGTCCGATGCCACGGCCGAAGCTCTCGAGCCCGGCAATGGTCGTATCCGATGCGCCTGATGCGATCCCTCCGATCACCAGGGAAGCGGTGAGCAGCGCGCCCGTCTTCATACCGTGCAGATGATCGAGCCCGCTCGAGTCGAGGCGCTGTCCCTCGCCCAACAGATCGAGCGCCTGTCCGCCGACCATTCCACCGGCACCCGCCGCCCGATTCAACTCACGTACGATCCTCCGAGAGTCCGCGTCGTCCGCGCCCATGGCGTCCGTCGCACGAAGAGCCCAGAGAGAGGCCGCTGGAATCAGGGCTGTTCCGGCTCGAGCGGTCGCCGCCTCCCCGAAGAGCGTGTGCGGCGTGGGTTGGCCTCTCCGAAGATCGGCGTCGTCCATGCACGGAAGGTCGTCGTGCATGAGAGAGTATGCGTGAATCAACTCGATCGCGGCGCCGAGATCGTATACCGCGGGCCCGGTCGCCCCCCCACACGCTCGGTGCGCGACCACGCACAGAACCGGGCGAAGGCGTTTCCCACCGCTGAGTACCGCGTGGCGGACCGGCTGGAGCAGCTCGTCGGGGAGCTCATCACCTAGCCAATCGCACGCCCGCTCGAGCGCCCGCTCCACCTCCGCCCTTTCGTCGCGGAGCAGCGCTTCGAGGTCGATGGCGGCGGGCTCGGCGGTCACTCCGCCTCTTCCTCGGTCCCTTCCTCCAGCGGCCGGACCACAGGATCCTCCTCTGAGCCGAGGAGCTCTTCCACCTTCAATTCGGCGACACGGAGCGTCGCCTCCGCCCCGCGCACGTGCCCGACGCCTTCCTCGAACAGCGCCAGGGCTCCTTCCATGTCGAGGTCGGCGGCCTCGAGGGATCGCACGATCTCCTCGAGGCGTTTCAATCGCTCCTCCAAGGAGGGAGCGCCGTCGCCCTTGGTCTTCACGATCCGGCCTGCACTTCGCACGGCACCGACCCGTCCGAGACACGGAGCGAGAACCGATCGCCTTCTTCGAACGCCTCGACGGTTCGTAGGACTCTCCCTGACGCATCCTGAGGGAGGGCATACCCTCGACGAAGCGTGGCCAGCGGCGAAAGTACATCCATCTTGGCGGCGATTTCGGATAGGCGGGCCCTCTTGAGTGTCGCCAACCCCCGGATCGCCGATTCCATACGGTCTCCTACCCGACCCACCGCCTCGCGCCGCGGCCGTATCAGGCCGACGCCCGATCCCCGGAGTTGACTCAGACGCACCCCGAGTACCTCACGCCGGCGAAAGGCGATGGCCCGTAGCGCCCCGCTCATTCGAGTGCGAGTGACCCCCAGCGCATCGCCCACCCCCTCGCCGTCCTTCACGGCGGTTTCCGCGCCCGCCGACGGCGTGGGAGCCCGGACGTCCGCTACCAGGTCGGAGATGGTCACGTCCACCTCGTGCCCGACGGCCGAGATCACCGGGACGGGGCACGCGACGATCGCGCGAGCCACCACTTCTTCGTTGAATGCCCAGAGATCCTCCAACGATCCACCGCCGCGGCCCACGATCAACACGTCCACCAGGCCACTGGCTCCGAGTGCCCGAATCGCCTCGGCGACCTCCTCGGCGGAGCCCTCGCCCTGCACGCGCGCGCCTCGGACAATCACACGTGTCCATGGGGCTCGCCGGCGGACCACGGTCAAAATGTCGGCGAGCGCCGCACCCGCCAGCGAAGTGACGACGCCGACAGCCTCGGGAAAGCGGGGCAGCGCGCGCTTCCGCTCTTGAGCGAGCAGGCCCTCGGCCTCTAGCTTCGAACGCAAGCGCTCGAACGCCTGACGCCAGAGCCCCTCGGCGTCCTCCGCCTCGAGGCGCCGCACCACGAGCTGATACTCTCCCCGCGCCTCGTAGAGCGTCAGCCCGCCGAAGGCCCTCACGTTCGTGCCTTCCTCCGGATCGTCGGGGAGGGTCGCTGCCTCGGTCTTGAACATCACGCAGCGGAGGTGCGCTTGCTCGTCCTTGAGCGAGAAGTAGCAGTGCCCCGACCGGGCCCGGGTCCAGGTGGCGACCTCGCCCGAGATCCAGAGGCTCTCGATCGTGTCCTCGAGCAGGTTCCGCACGGCTCGGTTGACCTGCGTGACGCTCCAGACACGAGGCTCGATCATTCCGTCTTCGCTGACCGGACGGCCGCTTCCACTGTATTCGAGAGCAACGTCGCGATCGTCATCGGACCGACACCCTCTGGAACCGGACTGATCGCGGAGGCGACTTCCTGGACCTCGTCATACGCCACGTCACCCGTAAGGCGGTAGCCCCTCTCGCGTGTGTCGTCATCCACTCGGTTTACACCTACGTCGATGACCACGGCGCCGGGCTTCACCATATCACCCCGGATGAGGTCGGGCTGACCGATCGCAACGATCAAGATGTCCGCCTCGCGGGTAACGGCACCGAGGTCGGGCGTGCGGCTGTGCGCCACCGTCACGGTCGCGTTTCCTCCCGGAGCCTTCCGCAGCAGAAGCGCGGCCATCGGCCGTCCGACGATGTTGGAGCGCCCCACCACGACAGCGTGCTTGCCTGCAGGGTCGTTCCCACTGCGCAGAAGCATCTGGATCACAGCAGAGGGTGTGCATGGCGCCAGCGCGTCCGGATCGCCTGATGCGAGCCGGCCCACGTTCACCGGATGGAAGCCATCGACATCCTTCGCGGGATCGATCGCCGAGAGGACCTTGGCCTCGTCGATCTGATCGGGAAGGGGAAGCTGGACCAGGACCGCGTGGATCTCCGGATCGGCGTTAAGGCCCGCCACCAGCCCGAGAAGCTCGTCTTCCGAAGTGTCCTCCGGCAAGGTGACCTGTCGGGAGTGGATACCGGCCTCGGTCGCGGCTTTGTTCTTCGACCGGACGTACACCTGGCTCGCCGGGTCTTCGCCCAGGAGGACCACGGCGAGGCCGGGCGTGAGCCCGGACTCCTTGAGACCGGCGACCCGCTCCTTGATCTCCTCGCGGATCGACGCCGCCATGTCCTTCCCCGATATGATCTCAGCCGACATGACTCACCGGGCAAAATCGACCGCGCGGGTCTCGCGAATCACGACCACCTTGATCTGCCCCGGATATTGGAGCTCACCCTCGATTCTGCGGGCCACGACCTCGGAAATCTGAGCCATCTCCTGATCGGTCACCCTCTCCGGTTCGACCATCACGCGGATCTCCCGACCGGCCTGGATGGCAAAGCAGCGCTCGACTCCCGGGTGTTCCATCGCCAGCCCTTCGAGCTTTTCGAGCCGCTTGACGTATCCCTCGAACATCTCTCGGCGCGCACCGGGACGTGAGCCCGAGATCGCGTCGCCGGCCGTGACCAGAAAGGTCTCCGGAAAGTGGTGAGGCTCTTCGTCGTGGTGGGCCTTGATCGCGTTGAGCACGATCGCGGATTCATTGTGTTTCTTGCATAGGCGATAACCGAGCTCGACGTGCGTGCCCTCGTGCTCGTGCGTGAGCCCCTTGCCAACGTCGTGCAACACGCCGGCACGTTTCGTGGCCTGGACGTCGAGACCCATCTCCGCGGCCATGTGCCCGGCAAGCTGAGCGACTTCCTTGGCGTGCTGGAGCTGATTCTGGCCGTAGGACGTTCGGAATTTCAGACGCCCGAGGGTCTTGACGATCTCTCCGTGCACGTTGTGGATGCCCAATTCGTACAAGACCTCCTCGGCCGCTTGCACCATGGACTCATCGACCTCTTGCCGGCTCTTCTCGACCACCTCCTCGATGCGACCTGGATGGATGCGGCCATCTTCGATCAGCCGTCCGAGGGCGATGCGCGCCACCTCTCGGCGTACGGGGTTGAACCCGGAGAGTACGACGGCCTCGGGCGTGTCGTCGATGATGACGTCGATGCCGGTAGCCTGCTCGAAGGCGCGGATGTTCCGACCCTCTCGACCGATGATCCGGCCCTTCATTTCGTCGGAGGGAAGCTGCACGACCGAAACGGTCATCTCGGCGGTCTGATCGGCCGCCATGCGCTGGATGGCCAAGCCGAGAATCTTCTTGGACTCGCGGTCCGCCGTCCGCTGAGCTTCTTCCTTGACTTCGCGAAGCGTGTTGGCGGCTTCGGCCCGGGCTTCGTCCTGTAGATCCGCCAGGAGCTCCTTCTCGGCCTCCGGTTGGGACATCCCCGAAAGGGACTCGAGTCTCTTGCGAACCCGCTCCCGCTCCTGCACCACGTCCTTCGTCTGGGCGGCGAGTCCCTCCTTGGCGGCATCCAACTCCTTCGCCCGCCTCTCCTGAGTGGATTCTCGCTCGTTCAGGTTGTCGAAGCGGCGTTCGAGGGCGCTCGAACGCTCAGAGAAGCGTTGCTCGGCCTTGTCGACCTCCTTGCGGTGCCTGGACTCCTCCTCCTCCCAGGCTTCTCGAAGCCGGATGACCTCCTCTTTGCCCTCGAGCACACGTGAGGTGCGGAGGTTGTCCGCCTCTTCCTGGGCGCGGGCCAAGATCCTTGAAGACTCATCCGCGGCGGCAGCTACAGCCTTCTTATGACGCGATCGCTCAACAAGGCCACGTCCGAGATATCCCGCGGCTCCGAAGAGCAACGCCGCCGCCAGTCCAATAACCAGCGGATCCATTTATCGGCTCCAAAATCGGACGCGAAGAACACGCATCCGAGGGGTGAGCGTACGTTGTCGTGAGTGACAATAGAATTTCGGCTCCCGCTTGTGCAAGGAGCGGGGGGTCAGCCGCCTGAAACCGCATCCTCAAGACGAGTCGCGAGCGCATTCACCCGCTCGGCCATCTGGGAATCGCTCTGCTGCTGCGTATCCCGGGCCTGAAACAGCTCATCCGTGATCGAAAGCGCAGCGAGGATGGCGACTTTGTGGCCCTCGAGGAGCCCGACCTGCTTCTTGATTTCATGGATCCGATGATCCACATGCGCCGCGCAACGCGTCGTGTACTCCGGCTCGGCGCTCGAACGAATCGTGTGCTCCTCACCGGCGATCCTGACCGTTACCGACTCTCTTTCGTGATTCATCACGCCTGCTCCTCCAGAAATTTGACCTGCGCCAAGAGTCGGTCCACACCCTCCCGCCCCTCGTCCAGACGTTTTCGAAGATCGCCGTTTTCCTCTTCGAGGATGTGCAGCCTGGCAATCATTTCCCGTGGGCTCTGCTCGCCTGAAGTCACGCCCTTGAGCAGGCTCTCCAGTTCCTCGCCCTGTGCGTTCATCCGGACCACATCCGCCTCGAGCAGCTCGACCTTTGCGAGCGCGGCGGTCACTGCACTTTCCAGCCGTTCGACGGCCTTGTCCGGTCCCACTTCTTCCGGCAGGGGTTGCCTTTTAGAGCCGCTGCTCGACACTCAGATCCTCCCGAAGACGGTTTACGATTTTTTCGACCACCCGATCGACTTCCTTGTCCGTCAGCGTGCGATCCCCGGCCTGAAGCCGGAGACGAAACGCCAGTGAGCGATGTCCCTCTGCCACGCCGTCTCCCCGGTAGAGGTCGAAGACCGTGACCCTCTCCAGGAGCTCGCCGCCGACATCGCGGATTTCGTCAGACACCGTCGAAGTGGGGACATCATAGGGTACGAGCAGCGCCAGGTCACGATCCACGCCCGGGAACGGCGAAAGCGGCCGATACGTAGGTGTGGTCTTGGCCGGTTCCGCGGGTAGCGTCAGCTCCATGGCCCAGACCGCACCTGCCCAGGCAGGCGCGTCGACTCGCTCGGGCCGGACCGGCCCCGCGGCCCCCCTCGGAATACCGTCCCCAGCCGTGAGAGAAACGGTGGAAGCTGGAGCCAACAGGCCTCCGACCAAATGCCCGACCGAATGCCCGACCGAATCGCCGGCCAACCCCTCAGCCAAAGCGCCGGCTGCGGCCATCTTCACCGCCGGCTCATCCCACCCCGATGCCGCAAGAACGGTCTCCACAAGGCCCTTCACACTCCAGAAGTCGAACGCCTCACCTGCCCCCGACCAGTGCTCGGGTTCCCTGCGCCCGGTGACTGCGAAAGCGACGTGGAGGTTCTCCCGCGGTCGCTTACCAGCCCCGGCGGCGTGGAACACGGTACCGATCTCGAACAGCCGCACGTCTCTCACCCCCCGGGCGAAATTGTACTCGATATTCCGGAGTAAACCGGGAATTAGCGACGATCGTAACCTACTTTCTTCCAAAGAGATAGGATTGGCGATCTCCACTTCTCCTTCATGTATCGGTGCGAACGCCGGATTGGTCGCCTCGAACAAGCCCTCCCCCGAAAGCACCGTCCGTAGATGGTCTTCGAGCTGGAAAAGCGGGTGGTCCGGAACGGTGGTCGGTCGCGCGGGGGCGAGATCGTCCGGAAAACGGTCAAATCCATATGCCCGGGTGATCTCTTCGATCAGGTCGATCTCGCGGGTCACATCGTAGCTGCGGTATCCGGGAACGGTGACGCTCATATCGTCGCCACCCTTTCCCCTTCCTTTTCCACCCCCGTTCTGGACCGTGAATCCGAGCGGTGTCAGCAGCGCCTCCAAGTCGGCCCCATCGAACTGGACCCCGAGCACCTGCTCGACCTTGCTCGGCCGGAGCGTCAGCGTCGACGGCTCCCAGGGTCGCGGCAGGACCTCAAGGATCGGACCATCGACCTCACCTCCCGCAGTCGCGAGAACGACCTCCACCGCACGCTTGACCGCCGGCAGGTGCCCTTCCGGATCCACGCCCCGCTCGAATCGGTAGCTGGCATCCGTTGAGATCCCCAGCGCGCGGCGGGTCCGGCGTATCGACTTCGGCTCGAAGAGGGCGCACTCCAGCAGAATGTCGGTCGTATTTGCCGTGACCGAGGAGTGCATGCCACCCATGATGCCCGCGATATCGTGCGGCACCGCAGTGTCGGCGATCAACAGCATCTCGTCATCGAACTTGTGCTCGAGTCCGTCGAGCGTCTGCATGGTCTCGCCCTTGGCAGCCTTCCGCACGATGAGGCTCGAGTCTTCGAGCTTGCCCAAATCATAGGCGTGCATCGGATTGCCCATCTCCAGCATGACATAGTTCGTCGCGTCGACCACGTTGTTGATGGGCTGATGCCCAACGGCGCGGAGCCGGGCCGCCAACCACTGGGGTGAGGCCTCAACCTTCACGCCCCGAATGATCACGCCGAGGAAGCGATAGCACTCCTCGGGTTCGTCGATGCGGATGGTCACATCACCGTGGGACACTTCGTGCTCGCCACTCTTCACCTTGAGGTCGACCGAGCTAGCTCCGGGGATGGGCGCCAGAGCAACGCCGGCGACGCCGTCGGGGGCGACCTCCCGCGCGATCCCCACGTGGGAGAGCCAATCCCCTCGATTGGGTGTCACCTCCACGTCCATCAGGACGTCGTCGAGGCCAAGCGCCTCGACCAACGATTGGCCCGCCGAGACATCTCCGGACAAGAGCATGATCCCCGATTGATCCCGACCCAAGCCGAGCTCCTTCTCCGAACAGAGCATCCCGTTAGAATACTCGCCTCGAATCTTTGCACGCTTGAGCTTGAGTCCGCCGGGAAGCGTCACGCCCACCGATGCGAAGGGGTAGTGCCCTCCCAATTCGACGACCCGGGCACCACAGACGACCTCGACCACTTCCTCGCCGTTGTCGACCTCGCACAAAGACAGACGATCCGCGTTGGGATGGCTTCGCACCGACTTCACCTGGCCGATGATCACGTCCTCGAGCCCGGCGGCCATGGGAATGATCTCTTCGACGGGAGCCCCGAGAAGGGCGAGGCGCTCCGCCAACTCCTCCGGGCCCTCGCTCAGACCTGATGCGACCGATTTGAGCCACGCGTAAGAGATGTTCACGGCGCGCTTCCCCCAGAGAACTGCGAAAGGAAGCGGACGTCGTTCTGAAAGAACATGCGAAGGTCGGGCACGCCATACTTGAGCAAGGCAATTCGAGCCGGGCCCATGCCGAAGGCGAAGCCCGTGTAGCGCTCCGAGTCGTATCTGACATTGTCCAGCACGTTCGGATCCACCATGCCCGCGCCCATGATCTCGATCCAGTCTGACTCGACTCGGGTCCCGTCCTTCATCGTGATCATCCGCTTCACGTCGACCTCGGCGCTCGGCTCAGTGAACGGAAAGAACGAAGGCCGGAAACGTACCTTCGTTCCGGGACCCCAGAACTGGCGAGCGAATTCGGCCAGCGTGGCCTTGAAGTCGACGAAGGTGATCCCCTCATCCACGACGAGTCCCTCGATTTGGGCGAACGCCGGCGTGTGTGTGGCGTCGTAGCTGTCCCTCCGGTAGGCCATGCCCGGCGCGATGATACGGATCGGTGGCTCATGTTGCTTCATCGTCCGTATCTGAACGGGTGAGGTGTGGCTGCGAAGGAGAATGGAGTCCTTCAAGTAGAGCGTGTCCTGCTCGTCGGCAGCGGGATGGTCGAGTGGCGTATTCAACGCCAAGAAGTTGTACCACTCCGTGTCTGCCTCCGGCCCACGGGCGCGCACGAATCCCATCGACTGAAAGATCGTCCAGATCTCGTCGATGACCTGATTGACCGGATGGACTCCCCCTTTCCATCGGTGCCGCGCAGGAAGGGTCAGATCTTCGGCCGGTGCCCCGCTCTCCTCGCCGGATGTGGACATCTCGGCTTCGCGAGCCTCGAGGGCCTCCTGGAGCGCCTCCTTCACCCGATTCGCTTCGGCGCCCACCGGCGGTCGCTCATCTGCGGCGAGATCGCCGAGCCCTCGGAGGATCCCGGAGATGCGGCCCTCCTTACGCCCCAGGTAGCAGATCCGCAGCGCCTCGAGCGCGTCGCCGTCGGAAGCTGCCCGGATCGCATCGAGCGCCTCGGTCTCCAGCTCCTGGAGTGTTTCGATCAGGGCGTTCTGATGGGTCATTTAGCTGCAGTTACCTAGCGTGGCGTCCACACTCAAAGGTCGCCGCATACCGGCCGGCACCCGATCTCATTGAGGAACCTGGGTGATGTTGCGCGTCAGCTGGCCCCAAGCCCCTCTTTGGCCCGGTCCGCCAGGGCGGTGAAGGCCTCCGGGCTGCGGACGGCCAAGTCGGCCAAGGCCTTTCTGTCCAACTCGACGCCGGCCTGCTTGAGACCGTTCATGAACCTGGAGTAGGACAGCTCGTTCTCTCGGGCGGCTGCGTTGATCCGAGTGATCCAGAGCCGACGGAACGTACGCTTCTTGTTCTTTCGGTCCCGATAGGCGTGTTGCCAACCCTTCTCGACGGCATCCTTCGCCGTCCGGTAGAGATTCTTGCGGCCGCCGAAATATCCCTTGGCCGCCTTTAAGATCTTTTTCTTCCGCTTGTTGCGAGCGGGCGATGACGTAGTCCTTGGCATCGAAGTTTCTCCTTTCTCCTACGACCCTGGAAGGAGTCGCTTCATGCGCCCCATGTCTGCCTGGCTCACCAGTGTCGCCGAGCGCAGACGGCGCTTTCTTTTCGTGGATTTCTTGGTGAGGATGTGGCTCTTGTAGGCCCGCATCCTTTTGATCTTTCCTTTACCGGTTCTGCGTAAACGCTTGGCCGCACCCCGGTTGGTTTTCATCTTCGGCATATCGTCGTGCTCCTGGGGCCCGGAGGCCCATCGACTGCATCTATTTGATCGGGGCGAGAACCATAGACATCACCCGGCCCTCGAAGCTCGGGCGCGATTCGACTTGCCCCACTTCCTTGAGATCCTCCGTGACGCGAAGGAGTACCTCTCTTCCCAATTCGGGGTGCGTCACCTGCCTTCCCCGAAACATCATGGTCAACTTGACCTTGTTTCCCTCTTCCAAGAACCGCCGAGCGTGACGGGTCTTGAAATTGTAGTCGTGGTCCTCTATCCCGGGGCGAAACTTCACCTCTTTGACCTGAACGTGGTGTTGTTTCTTCTTCGCCTCCCGGGCCGCCCGCTGCAGCTCGTACTTGAACTTCCCGTAGTCCATGAGTTTGACCACGGGAGGCCGAGCCTCGGGCGCGACTTCTACGAGATCCAGCCCTCTGTCATCAGCGAGGTCGCGGGCCTCCTCGATCGAGACGATGCCGACCTGCCCACCCTCGTCGTCGATCAGACGGACCGGGCTGATCCGTATCTGCTCATTTATGCGAGTTCTGTCCTGGCTAATATTCCTCTCCTTTTGTGAGTCTATCCAAGGGCTACCTCCCCACTGTCTGGCATCATTCCACAAAAAAACCCGGAAACTTTCCGGGTCACAAGGTCACGGAAGTCGCAGGCAACCCTGCAGGCTTCCATCTCCAGGACCCGGCGGTTTCCAACATCGGCGTGGAACCGAAAGGTGGAGCCGCGCTTGTGGCGGCTCGCTTCCGTCTTGTCTGGGTCCCCGTACACCGGGGATTACGAAAATCGGGGCGGGCGGGGCAAACGTCAAGGCGACTCTTGGGTCGATTCTTCGATCGACTCTTCGGTCGTAGGGCGCGTGGGCCCCCTCCCTCCCTGCTGTCCGGGGCTTCCCCGCCCCCCCGGCCTCCACCGGCCCCTACCCGATGGTCGGTCGGGAGCCCCCACGCCGTCGACCTCGACGGGGGGATGATCACTTCGCATTCGACGAAGACGGAAAGCCAGCGGAGTTAAGACTTCAGTTTCCGACCCGGTCCAGCAGCGCCTCGAACCAGTTGGTGACGACGATGAATCGCTCGGGTGCAGACGATGCGTCGTCCTGCAGTGTGGCAACGTCGAGTCGCCCGGCAATCACCCGGCTCCCATCCGGATGGAGATCGGAAGCAGGTGGATTGTATCGCCCTGTGAAGAGGGAGTCCCTCGACAGAACAAGCGGGGTCGGCTCTCGCTGGAGGCGGGCGGCCAGGAAGGTCTCCACGTTGCCAATCCCTCGTCGCGTCCAGTAGTAGACAGTGTTCCCGTCCGGCGACCAGACGGGCAGATCCCCTCCACCCTCCGACACCGGGGTCCGCTCACCTGGGTCAGGGAAGCTCCGAATATAGATCTCTCGTGTTCCTGTCTCGTCGGACGCATAAGCGGCCAGTGTGCCATCCGGTGAGACCGCGATGTTGCGGATGTCGGCCTCCTGCTCCAGGTAGGCCTCGGCCCTCGGGCTGTCCGGATCCGACAGATC
Source organism: Longimicrobiales bacterium (assembly GCA_965249775.1). GTDB lineage: Bacteria > Gemmatimonadota > Gemmatimonadetes > Longimicrobiales > Gaopeijiaceae > UBA822. Next base: position 133,092 of record OZ252253.1, on the reverse strand, counting down.
CAACATCCACATATCGACTGGCACCGGCCCCCAATTGAACACGATCAGGGTGTCTCTCGGCCACTGCGCGGGACGTTGAGGACGCGGAAGTGTGACTAGGAGCTCGGCAGGCGTATCGTCGCCCAACCGCTTTACGAAGAGATCTTCTCCATCGGTTCCTTCCCGCTGCGAAGAAAACACGACGCGGCTCCCATCTGGTGAAAACACCGGCGCGAAATTGTCACCCTCGAAAGTGAGCTGTCTCGGCGTCGCCCCCAGCTCTACGTCGTACGTATAGATCTGAGCCTCTGATTCGCCCTGCGGAATGCTCGAGTAGACCACTAACCCGCCATCGGGAGACCATTTCAGGTCATCGAATTGCCGTTCACTCAGGTCGAGGATCTCCTCGTTGCCCTCCAGATCTACGATGGCGAGCCTTTGTGCGCCGGGTCCTCCTGACGCACCCAAGACTCCCGCCGAATAGACCAGAGTCCCGTTCTGCGATACCGCGAATCGAGCCCAGGGGGGGGCCGGCCTGGAGACTCCATCAAAGAGGGTGACCGGCTCGCCCACGATCTCGCCCTGGCGAGCGTCGAAGGCAGCGGCCCAAAGGGTGCCTGACGCGTCCGTATACAGCAGGTGCCCGGTGTCCACGTACATGGCATCGATTGCCCCCGCGCGAATCACTCGCACCGAGTCCGTCTCCAGATCGAGGATCAGAGTCGAGACGGCGGTGGGGTCCGTGAAGATGACGGCCCTACCTCCGGGGAGGAGCCTCGGGTTACGAACCGGCGTGCTCGGGTCAAGCAGAGACTCGGGATCACCACCCGTTGCGGGCATACGATACAGGCCGAGACCACCGCCTTGTGAGAAGACGATGTTTCCGTCGTCCCCCCAGTGAATGCCACCGACGACGGCCACCGGAAGCTCCGCCAGAGTCTGCGGAGCGCCGCCCGAGAGGGCGACCCGCCGAACGGAGGCTCCCCCGACGCCGGAGAACACCAGTGATTCCCCATCCGGTGAGAACGAGGAGTAGAGGACGTTCTCGGTCCCCGCTATCGGTCGGAACTCCTCCTCGTCGGCGTTGCGCCAATAGATGGGCTCAGGGGGCGTCAGACCCGACAGCACGAAGCGTGAGCCATCTGGCGACACCAGGATTTCCCCTTGTACGACAAAAGAGCGGTCGTCGAGGTCGATCGACGTGAGTGTGACCGGGAGTTGCGGTGCTGGCCGGAGCCAGCCCCAGGCGGCGGCTGCGGCGAGAGCTATGCCGGCCGTCAGGCTCGCTACCAAGCGACGGTCACGATGCCACGGTCGAGCCGCTGCGACGTCCGTGGGCGCAGAGACTGGCAAGCGACGGTCAGTGCGGCGGCGACGTTGGGCGATGCGGACGGTGGCTGTCCATGTGAAAGGTGTGGGGTTTTCACGGTCGAGCCGCTGACGTTGGAGCGACGTCCGTGGGCGCAGAGACTGGCCTGGCAATCGGCTCCAGCGCGGGGGTCGGGACCGTTGTCAGAGGCCGTGTCTGATACGCGAAGTTCTCGTCACCGAGTGCGTTGGCCAACTCCGTCGCAGACGTGAAGCGGTCGGCGGGGAGCTTCTCCAGAGCCTGAGCGAGTGCGGCGGCGACGTTGGGCGGCACGGTCCTCCGCACGCTAGTGATCGACGGCGCGTCCGTCGTTAGGATCCGGACCAGCACGGCCTGCGCCGTGGGCGCAGCGAACGGCGGCTCGCCGGGGGTCCACGTCCCGGTCGCCGGTGGCCTGCTCGGGGCTCATGTAGTGTGGCGTGCCCAGACTGAGTCCCGTCTCCGTGATGCGGCCCGCACCCGCCTGTGCGACAGCGAGCGCGATCCCGAAGTCCGCCACGAGCGGCTCTCCCCGCTCGCTCAGCAGGATGTTGCCCGGCTTGATGTCGCGGTGCACTACGCCTCGCTCGTGCGCGTAGTCCAATGCGTCGGCAACCTTCTGGGTGATGGCGACCGAGTCCTTCACACCCATTTGCTTCTCGCGGTCCAGGCGATCCCTGAGGGACTCGCCTTCGATGAAGGGCATCACGTAGAAGACCACCCCGTCGGCTTCGCCGGAGTCGAAGAGCGGCAGGATGTGCGGATGTTGCAGGTTGGCCGTCGTCTCGATCTCGGCGAGGAATCGTTCGGCGCCTACGACAGCCGCCAGCTCGGGCTTCAGGACCTTGAGCGCGACGTTGCGATTGTGCTTCAGGTCCTTGGCCAGGTAGACAGTGGCCATGCCGCCCTCACCGAGCTCACGCTCGATCGTGTAGCGGCTCTCGAGGGCGGCGTTGAGCCGGGTGACGGCGTCGGACATCAGTTGCCCATCAACCCCTTCAGCACCGTAAACCAGTTGGCCACCATGTAGACGTCCTGAAGCCGCTGGTCTGGAGTGATCGCCTCCTCGCCGCCGCCCGACGCCTCGACCGCAGTCCCTCTACTCTCCGTGAGGATGAAGCGGTCACCGTCGGGGTGGACGTCATAGTGGGCGACCACCCGGATCGGGACTTGGCCCACGTACGCTGGATAGTCGAAGAGCTCGCGGGGTGGCCCGACCGAGAAGGACGGATCCGTGGTCACGTCGACCGCGTAGAAGGTGGTGCGGACACGGTAGTAGAGGGTCTCGCCGTCCGGCGACCACTTCGGGTCCGTGCCGGCGCCTGGGGAAACGCTCCGCCTGCCCGTCGCGACCGGGAATGTTTGTGCGTAGACCCACTCCTCTCCCTCTTGGTTGGAGACATAGGCCACGTAGCGGCCGTCGGGGGAGATCTCCGCCTGGAACTCATCCCACTCCGCCGTCAAGTAGTCGTCAAGGGTCGGGCTGGCAGGGACCGAACCGTCCGCACCCATTCGCATCAGGAGCAGGTCCCGGGCCTGGTCCCCCGTGTTCTCACGCACGATCAGGATCGAGTCGCCTGCCCCGACCGCGCGGACGTAGTTGTTACCCTCTCGCGCAAAGAGCTGCTCGGCTGGCTCACTCCCGTCGGCCCTACGCCGAAAGCCGTCGTAGCCCTCCGTTCCTGGCCGGATCGCGCTAAAGTAGAGGTACTCCCCCTGGGGCGACCAGACGGGGTAGAAGCCGCCCCCGTCCGTAAGCTGGGGGCTCGCCTCGGTCGTGACGTCGTAGACGCGGACCTCGTTCCCGTCCTCGTATGCGATCTTTCGCCCGTCAGGAGAGTAGCGGGGCGAAGCCAAGGCCCCGGGGCTCAGGTCGAGGGGGGTCGCCGTTCCGTCGTCCAGCTCGACCTCTACGAACGAGCGGTTGCCGCCACCCCCGAGGGCGGGAGCACCGTTGTAGATCAGCGTCCCGGTCGTCGATACGTCGTACTCAACGCCGCCATTGGCGTGGACGGTCAGCTCCGGAATGAGTGTCGTTGGCGATCCCGCCTCACGGGTCTCCAGGTCGAAGCTAACCGCCATGAGCGCCTGGCCACCGTGCCCATAGAGTATGTGGCCGGTGGGCGAGTACTTCGGCCCGGTCCCCGACGGCACCAGCTCCGTGACCTCTCCGGTCGCGATATCATAGTGGAGGATCTGAGAGTTCAACGGATCCCCTGCCGAGGTGGTCGAAAGGAGAACGCCTGATCCGTCCGGGAGCATATGAGGATAGAGGGTGGTGGTGGCGGACTCGAAGAGAATCTCGGCTTCGCCGCCGGAGCCGGGCGCAACGTAAAGATTTCCTCCCGCCTGGTAGACGATGGTGTCGTTCGCACCCCAGTGGGGCTGATAGCCCACGTCTGCGACCGGGAGGGCCGGGCCTCCGGTGATCGGGACCTTGAAGATCCCGCCAGACCCGGCCATACCACCACGCTGGAAGGCGACCCACTCCCCGTCCGGGGCAAAGGTCGCGTTGTTGCCGGCCTGTGTGTTTGGCAACTCGCGCCACTCGAGCACGTCGGCGCTGCTACGGATGAAGAGCGCGAGGTCTCCGCTCTCGGAGCGGCCCCCCGCGACGATCCAGCGCCCGTCCGGCGAGATCGCCAGTGCGGAGCCGAAGGTGACGCCCACGTCCATCACGAGCCCCGTGACCTGCGCCCCGGTGGGCACGCCGTCGAAGGTCGGAGTGGGGCGGAGCAGCGCCCAGGCGGCCAGTCCCGTCATGGTCGCGCCGACGAATAGGGACGCCACGAGTCGACGGTCCCGATGCCACGGTCGGGACATTCCAACCCGCGAGGGCGCCGCCGCTGGCTCGGGCGTCGGCGTCACGGTTGTCGTTCGAGGCCGGGCCATGTAGGTGAAGCTCTCGTCACCAAGCGCAGCCGCGAACTCCGCCGCGCTCGGGAAGCGGTCCGCGGGCAGCTTCTCCAGAGCCCTCGCCAGTGCGCTACCGACGTGGGGCTGCACGGTCCTTCGCTCACTTGTGATCGACGGCGCATCCACCGTGAGAATCTTGACCAGCACCGCCTGGGCGCTGGACGCCGAGAAGGGCGGCTGCCCCGAAAGCATGTCGTAGAGGACGCACCCGAGCGCGTACACGTCAGACCGCGGATCCACGTCCCGGTCGCCCGTGGCCTGCTCGGGGCTCATGTAGTGGGGCGTGCCGAGGCTGAGTCCCGTCTCGGTGATGCGCCCCGCGCCCGCTTGGGCCACGGCCAGAGCGATCCCGAAGTCCGCGACCAGCGGCTCTCCCTGCTCGCTCAGCAGGATGTTGCCCGGCTTGATGTCACGGTGGACCACGCCGTTTCCGTGCGCGTAGTCGAGCGCGTTGGCGACCTTCTGCGTGATGGCCACAGAGTCATCCACGGCCAGCTGCCTCTCGCGGTCGATGCGCTCGCGCAGCGATTCTCCCTCCACGTAGGGCATCACGTAGAAGAGGAAGCCGTCGGCCTCGCCCGAATCGTGGAGCGGCAGAATGTGCGGGTGAGTCAGGTTGGCCGTCGTCTCGATTTCAGCGAGAAACCGCTCAGCGCCGACAACCGCCGCCAACTCCGGCTTCAAGACCTTGAGGGCGACGTTGCGGTTGTGCTTTAGGTCTTTGACGAGGTACACGGTGGCCATGCCGCCCTCGCCGAGCTCACGCTCGATCGTGTAGCGGCCTTCCAGGGCGGCGTTCAGCCGGGTGATGGCGTCGGACATGGGGGGCAAGATGCGTCCAAAGCGTGGGGGGCGGCAAGGAATTGCGCCGTACCCTTATGCTTCCCCAAGACTCTGCGGGAAGAGCCGGGACGATCTGAACACGGTCATCAAGACTGCCAGATCCGCCCTGAGATGATAGACGAGACGATATTCCCCGACAATCAACTCTCTGACATCTTCTCGACCTAGCTCCGGCACGATCCGCCCGGAGTGCGGAAAGGTCTCGATCTGTGACGTGGCCTCAAAGAGGCGTTCAGCAACGAGTCGTCCGTACCTCGGGGAATCGCGCTCGATGAACCCGCGAATGGATTGGAGATCCTCTACCGCCTGATCCGTCCACCTGACTTCGGTCACCCGAGGATGCGTTGCTTCGCTTCCTCATGACTCACAGTCTGGCCGGCCTCAGCCTGTCTAAGCCCCTCTTCGACCTTGGCGAGGAAGTAGAGCCGGTCCATCGCGTCCTCAACAGTCGCGTCATCCGGAAGATCGCGAACTGCGTCGATCACTAGCTCTTTGACCTTGGACTCTGTCATGCACCAACCCCTCTCAGGCCTCGAATCTCTGACTTCATTATTCTACACCCTGATGGGGCTGAGGGGCCATGTTTGGATGAGACGATGACGCTCGCGCCGATATCTTGCCTCTTGAGGGCGATCCGACTTGGGCTACGAGGGGCCTGGGGTGATTGGAATTCCCAACCCGTCGAGGTCGTAGGGTGTGGGGGCCCCTGAGCGACCATCGGGTAGGGGCTTGGGGTGGTGTGGGGTCGGGCGGGCCCCGGACAGCAGGGAGCGAAGGAGCCCCCGCACACTTAGACCGAAGAGTCCAAACCCTCAGTCACCTCGGGATCCAAGCCGTCAGTTGCCCATCCGCTGCTTCAACTCCTCGAACCAATTCACCACGATCAGGTGTCGCTCACCCTCCACGGCACCGCCCGCCTGCGCGTCCGACGACTCAGACGTGACGTCCTGTGTCACAACGAACCGATCTCCTTCAGGGTGCAGGGACCAACTGAACGGGGTGTATCGCCCCGAGAGGATCGACTCCGTGCCTGTTACAACGAACGGTGGTCCCGTCTGGATTCGGGCACCCATGAGGGTGACCGTAGATCCCTGCGAACCTGCCCAGTAGTAGATCGTATTCCCATCGGGAGACCAGAACGGGAATTGTCCCCCACCTTGCGAGACCCTCTCCGGCGCACCCGGCTCGGGGAAGCTTCGCACGTAGATCTCGGGCGTGCCGGAATCAGTGGATGAGTACGCGGCAAGATCGCCAGACGCCGAGACGCGCATAGACTCGAGGGCACTCTCCGAGGGGAGGTACTCCCTCGCTACCGGGCTATCCTACGACGGATCCACGATCCAGAGATCGGACGGGTTTCCGTTCTCGAAAACCAGCACATCGTCGGAGGGCCAGTGGGTTGGACTCTGCTCACCTGGCAGGGTCAGAATCATCTCGGGTGGCAAGTTGTCGTTGACGTTCTTCACGAACAAGTCGGGGCCGTCAGTTCCATCGCGCACCGAACGGAACGCGATATGTGATCCGTCTGGTGACCATACGGGTAGGATATTGACCCCCTCGGAGGTGAGCGGCCTCGGGGTCGTGCCCAACTCCACATTGTAGGTGAAGATGTCGGGGTCCGGATCCCCTGTGTCCAAGCCGAAGTAGGCGACAGACTGCCCGTCGGGCGACCACCGGTGGCCAAAGAAGACGCGCGGGTCCAAGGGCGGCACTTCCACATCGCCCTCGAGATCCCTGATCAAAAGCTGGGAACCCCCTCCCCCGGTAGCCCCGCCTCCAGCTCCGTATACCAGCGTCCCGCTCTTCGAGACGGAGTAACGAGCAAACATACGAAAAGCGACGGAGAGCCCGTCCAATACGGGGACGGCATCACCAACCAATTCACCCCGACCCACGTTGAACTCCACAGCCCAAAGGCCCCCGGCCTGGTCGGCATAGAGCAGATGTCCCGTCTCGACGAACATGGCGTCGACCCCGCCGGGGATCAGCTCGATCACCTGTTCCGACCTCAGGTCGAGAAGGTACGTCGAGGTGGTCGGTGCGTCGGTGAAGAGCACGGACTGACCACCGGGGAGAAGCCTCGGATTTCGGATCCCCAATGACTCCAATAGGGTCTCGGGCTCGCCACCCGTGTCCGGCACACGGTAGAGTCCGTTCCCACCGCCCTGTGTGAAGACGATGGTTCCGTCATCCCCCCAGTGATTGTCCGAAACGTCAAAACTGCCAGAGGGCACCACCGGGCGAGGAGCACCGCCCGAGATCGCGACCTTAAAGAGCCCTCCGGCTTGAGTGTAGGCGAGCCACTCGGCGTCCGGCGAAAATGAGATGTAGCGAACGTCCCCCTCGGTGCCGGGGATACGTCGGAAGTCCTCCGCAGCCGCATCACGCCAGTAGAGCCCTTCCTGGTCATCCAGGACGATCCCCGCGACAGCCAGACGCGAACCGTCCGGGGATATTACGATCTCATTCTGGACACGGAGCGGGTTGTCCCCGATGTCCAAAACGGCCTGAGTGGGCTGGAGCACCGGTTGAGGCCGGAGCCAGCCCCACGCGGCCAATCCTGCAAAGAGGACCGCAGTCGTCCCGAGGCCGACCTGCATCCGATTCCAGGGCCGGGACGCAGACACGGGAACCGGTGCAGCCACAGGCTCTGGCGGTGTGGCCGCGACCGTAGGCCGGGGCCGTGCCTGATACGTGAAGCTCTCGTCGCCGAGCGCGGTCGCGAAATCCGCCGCGCTGGCAAAGCGATCCGCCGGCAGCTTCTCGAGCGCTCGCGCGAGCGCCGAAGCGACATGGACGGGCACGGTCCTACGCTCGCTGGTGATCGACGGTGCATCCATCGTGAGAATCTTGACCAGCACCGCCTGGGCCGTGGAGGCCAAGAAAGGAGGCTGCCCGGAGAGCATCTCGTAGAGCACACAACCGAGTGCGTAGACGTCGGAGCGCGGGTCAACGTCCCGGTCCCCCGTCGCCTGTTCTGGACTCATGTAGTGCGGCGTGCCCAGGCTGAGCCCCGTCTCCGTGATGCGCCCGGCTCCCGCCTGAGCCACAGCAAGGGCGATCCCGAAGTCCGCGACCAGCGGCTCGCCCCGCTCGCTGAGCAGGATGTTGCCCGGCTTGATGTCGCGGTGCACCACGCCCCGCTCGTGTGCGTAGTCGAGCGCGTCGGCCACCTTGTGCGTGATCGCGACCGCGTCCTCGATGGCGAGCTGCTTCTCCCGATCGATGCGCTGCCTTAGCGCCTCGCCTTCCACATAGGGCATCACGTAGAAGAGGAAGCTGTCCGCATCCCCCGAGTCGTGGAGCCCAAGAATGTGGGGGTGTTGGAGATTGGCTGTCGTCTTGATCTCCGCCAGGAAACGTTCGGCACCCACGACCGCGGCCAGCTCGGGCTTCAGGACCTTGAGGGCGACCTTACGCTCGTGCTTGAGGTCGTCGGCCAGATAGACCGTGGCCATGCCGCCCTCACCGAGCTCACGCTCGATGGCGTAGCGGCCCTCGAGGGCTGCGTTCAGGCGGGTGATGGCGTCGGACATGGGATGCTCCAGGATCAGACCGCTGACAACATCCTATACGCGGAGGGGGAGGGCAAGGAGTTCAAGTGAGGGCGCCAGTCTCTGGAACGACCTCTTCCCTCGGTTAGGCCAATTCGAGATCCGTCTGCGGGAAATACTCGCCCACAGAAAGCAACGGCTCGCCCGACAGGCGGGCCACGGCATAGGTCAGGCAATCTCCGAAGTTCAGGCCCGCCGGATCCTGCCCTCTCCCGAACCTTCGGTACGCCTCCACCGCTTCCCGCCAGTGCACACTCCCGAAGGAGATCTCCTCGATGGCGAGCTCGTCGAGAATTCTCTCCAACACGCCAGGCGCCCCTGCACCGAGGCGGGCGTGGAGGACGATCCCCGCCTCCGCCAGCGTAGGACTCCCGGCGGCTACGACCGGTGCTGACAGGATCCGATCGAGAACGTCCTCGTAACCGGACTCCTGAAATACGATGGCCAGCAATGCGGAAGCATCGACGATCATACGCCGTCCCGACCCAAGCCAAGGATGCCCTCTCGCTCCTCGCGGCTGGGAGGGCAGCCGAGTTGATCCGGGGGGACCTGGGACCAGACTTCCCGTGAGAGAAACCTCTGAATCCGGTCGGCCCGAGCACCGTCGGGCAGGCGGACCCGGAGTCGTTGACGTCTCTCGCTCAAAGCCTGCCGAACAGCCTCCGTCTTGGACTCGCCGGTCAGCGCTGCGACCTCAGCCACCAGTCGTTCGACCTCAGGATTCTTGATGTTGAGGGCCATTTGTGCGTTCCGAAGGGTAGAAGTACACCGTTATGGTGTAATTATACCATACCGCGGCCGCGTTGGCCATGATTCTTCGGTCTATGTGCGCGTGGGCTCCTTCCCTCCCTGCTGTCCGGGGCCCGCTCCGCCCCCGCCCACCACCTGCCCCTACCCGATGGTCGGTCAGGAGCCCCCACGCCCTACGACCTCGACGCGGCGGAGGATGCCGAATCACCCTGGAACGCTGGACGTGGCGTCACCTTCGAGTCAGGAGGCGCCTCAGCTCTCCGACTCATACCCCCGCACCGTGTGAAAAATGGCCCGGTCGAAGAAGCGGACCACGAGCAGTTCGAGGTCGAGCTGCTGTCGGAGCTCCAGACTGGTATTGGCGCCCTGAGATTCGACGAACTGCCACAGGTTGCGACGGACCAGGAGGAGCGCCATGACCACCTCCGAGAGGGGTATCCCTTCCCCAGCCCTGATCTTGCCGAGACGAAAATACTCGGTCTCGACGGCGCTCTCGGAGCTCTTTCCGAGCCAGCGCCCGAGATGGGAGTAGACTTCGCGAGCCCGTGATCCCAGCTCTTCATCATCGAATTGGCGGTAACCGATCGTCCGGGGATCTTCACGTACTGTGCCTACGAGCCGCCCGGTCAACTCATCCGCATGGTCCTCGATGAGGTCCACGAGTCGCCCTACAAACATGGATCTCCCCCTTCTGAACGTCAGAGCACGAAGGTGGCTGCGGCCCCAGAATCTACGGCCGTCGACCGGTCGAAGCCAAAGCTGGCTGGCTCCCGTTCACCGGATCCTCCGGTGCGGCGGCGTCTATAGCCCTAGGTGTGTCATAACGAACGTCTGCACGCCTTCCAAGCTACTCGAAACTGGGACGTCCTCCGGCAACCCGGGGATGTCCTGATCCGACTCGACGAAAGCGATGACCGGTCGCTCGTACTTGAGTGCGAGCTGGACCTCACTCAAGGTTCCTGCGTCTCCAGATAGAGCCACAACCACGTCCGCGGTAAGAACGTTGATATGGTTTCGCGACAGGGGCTCCGTGCCACGCTCGCCGCTCAGGGGAAGATGTGTCTGGACCGGAATCTCGACCATTGGTTCGGATACCCTTCCGGCGGGTACCCTTCCTTGGGATTCGAGGGCGATTCATCACAAGGAAGAACGCCGATGACCAGCCCTCGGCGATTGGGCGTGGCATGGAACGACTTGCTGACTGCGGCCATTACGCCGCCGCCGCCGCCGGTCAGCAGGTGAACGCCACACTCCGCCAACCAGCGACCCAAGGCGGAGGCGCGCTCCAGATGCAATCGGCTACCCGATCCCATGACTCCGACGACGGGGAGGCGGCTCATTCTTGACTCAGTATGTCCGTATATCTGATATTCAGACACAAGGAGGTGGATCATGTCAGTTTCAGAATCTAGCCGAATCGGCAAGCGAGGCACCTTTGTGATCCCGGCAAAACTCAGGCGGATCTTCGGCTTACGAGAAGGGTCCGAGGTGATCGCCGAGGAAACGCCGGACGGGATACTGATTCGCCCCGCCATCACGGTACCTCTCGAGATATACAGCCCCGAGCGGAAGGCCGAGTTCCTCCTCTCGAACGCCGTCGATGACGCGGACTATCAGAGCGCCGTGAACGAAGTCCGCGAGATGGGATTGGATCCTTCGAAGATCCGGCACCATTGTCCGGCGGACGAATGATCCGTGTATCGCCTCTTTCTCGATGCTAACGTCTTGTTTTCTGCCGCGTACCGGGACGACGCCGGAGTGCAACGGCTTTGGAACGCCCCGAATGCGGAACTCGTCACGTCAGACTATGCCATCGAGGAGGCCAAGCGGAACCTGGCGGGTACCGATCAGAGGGAGCGATTGGACGGACTCTTGGAGTCGGTCGAGATCGTCTCCGCCGGCGTCCTCGACCCAGACCTCCGCGGTGACGTGCAGCTCCGCGACAAGGACTGGCCGATTCTCAGCGGGGCCATCACGGCTGGAGCCACGCATCTCATCACCGGTGATGTTCGAGACTTCGGAGCATACTTCGGCCAGCAAGTCCTCGGTGTTCTGATCCTCCGTCCATCCCAGTATCTCTAAGCTCGGTCACTCTCTCACTCTCCCGTCGCGCTGCCCTACGAGCCCATCAGCTCCTTCAGCTCCGTGAACCAGTTGGTCACGATGTAGACGTCCTGCAGGCGCTGGGCTGGGCCAAGGCCCGCGTCGCCACCGCCGGACGCCTCGACCGCAGTCCCTCTCGTTTCCGTCAGGATGAAGCGGTCACCGTTCGGATGGACGTCCCAGTAGGGGGCAACGTCGTCCCCTGCTTCGCCCACGAACGCCGGATAGTCGAATAGCTCGTAGGGCGGCCCGAACGAGAAGGATGGCTCCGTGATCACGTCAACCCCGAAGAAGGTGGTGCGGTCACGATAGTAGACGGTGCGGCCGTCCGGCGCCCACTGCGGGTCGGTGCCGGCGCCCGGGGAGACGGTCAAAATGCCCGTCGTGACCGGGAACGTGTGCGCGTAGACCCTGTTCTGGTTTTCTTGGTCGGAGACATATACGACGTAGTGGCCGTCGGGGGAGATCTCCGCCTGAAACTCGTCCCACTCGGCGGTCAGGTAGTCATCGAAGGTCGCGCTGTCGGGGACAGAACCGTCCTGACCCATCCGCATCAGGAGCAGGTCCCGGCCCCGGTCCGGCGTGTTATGGCGCAGGATCAAGATCGAGTCGTTGGCCGCGACCGCCCGGACATATTGGTTTTCATCCCGCCTGAAGAGCTGCTCGGCCGGCTGGCTCATGTCGGCCCTGCGCCGGAAGCCGTCACGTCCCAGCGTCGTACCTTCCCGTGTCGCCGTGAAGTAGAGGTAATCCCCCCCGGGCGACCAGACAGGGTAGATCCCGCTCCCATCCGTCAGCTGGGGGCTCGCCCCCGTGATGACGTCGTAGACGCGGATCTCGTTCGCATCCTCGTACGCGATCTTATCCCCGTTGGGGGAATAGCGGGGTTGGGAGAGATCCCCTGGCCTCAGGTCGAGGGGCGTCGGCGTCCCGTCGTCCAGCTCGACCTCGACGAAGGAGCGGTTGCCAGCACTGCCGAGCAAGCCAGCGCCGTTGTAGATGAGCGTCCCGGTTTCCGACACGTCGTACACCGTACCGCCGCCGCCGTAGACCGTGAGCTCCGAGATGAGGGTCGTCGGCGACCCCACCTCCCTCGTCTTCAGGTCGAAGCTGAGGGCCATGAGCGCCTGGCCGCCGTGGCCGTACAAGATGTGGCCGGTGGGCACGTACTTGGGTCGGTTCCCCGACGGCACCAACTCGGTGGCCTCCTCGTTTTCCCTGTCATAGAGCAGGATTCGGGCGCTGAGCGGATCGCCCCCGGTCTCGGTCGAGACGAGGACGCCGCTCCCGTCCGGGAGCATGTGGGGGTAGTCGCTGTCGAAGCCGAGGTCGAAGAGAACTTCGGCCTCTCCCCCCGAGCCGGGCACAACGGAGATAAGATCTCCCGTAGAGAAGACGATGGTGTCGTTCGCGCCCCAGTGAGGGAAGTTGCCCGTGGCGACCGGGAGGGCGGGGCCTCCGGTGCGCGGGACCTTGAAGATCTGGCCATCGTCCTCGAAGGCCAACCACTCCCCATCGGGGGAAAAGGTCGGATCTGTGCCGCGCTCGGTGTTCGGTAGCTCCCGCCACTCGAGCGGGTTGTTGCTGCTGCGGAGGAAGAGCATCAGCTCTCCGCTCTCGGAGCGGCCGGCGGCGGCGATCCAGCGACCATCCGGCGAGATCGCCAGCAGGTTCTCGTCCTCTATCACATCCATCACGAGTCCGGTGACCTGCGCGCTGGTGGGGACGCCGTCGGCGGTGGGGCGGAGGAGCGCCCAGAGGGCCAGCCCGGCGAAGCCCATGGCGGCGAACAACGACGCCACAGATCGACCGTCACGATGCCACGGTCGAGTCGTTGCTACGGGCGTGGGCACGGGCGTGGGCGTGGGCACAGGCGTGGCGACGGGCTCTGGCGCCGGGGTCGCGACCGTCGTTCTGGGCCGAGTCTGGTACGTAAAGTTCTCGTCCGCGAGTGCCGTAGCGAACTCCCCCGCGCTCGCGAAACGGTCCGCGGGCAGCTTCTCCAACGCCTGAGCGAGCGCCGCAGCCAGATTAGGGGGCACCGTTCTACGCACACTCGTGATCGACGGAGCCTCCGTCGTGAGAATCCGAACCAGTACGGCCTGAGCCGTGGGCGCCGAGAACGGCGGCTCGCCGGCGAGCATCGCATACAGGACACAACCGAGTGCGAAGACATCCGACCGCGGGTCCACGTCCCGATCGCCCGTGGCCTGCTCGGGACTCATGTAGTGCGGCGTTCCCAGACTGAGTCCCGTCTCCGTGATGCGGCCAGCCCCGGCGTGAGCCACGGCTAACGCAATGCCGAAATCCGCTACGAGCGGCTCTCCCTGCTCGCTGAGAAGGATGTTGCCGGGCTTGATGTCGCGGTGGACCACGCCGTTTCCGTGTGCGTAGTCGAGCGCCCCCGCCACCTTCAGTGTGATTGCGACCGCGTCCTTCACAGCAAGCTGCTTCTCGCGGTCCAGGCGATCCCTGAGCGACTCCCCTTCCACAAAAGGCATCACATAGAACACGAACCCGTCCGCCTCCCCCGAATCGAAGAGCGGGAGAATGTGCGGATGCTGCAGGTTTGCGGTCGTCTCGATTTCAGCAAGAAACCGCTCACCGCCTACGACAGCCGCCAACTCGGGCTTCAGGACCTTGAGGGCAACGTGGCGGTTGTGTTTCAGGTCCTTGGCCAGGTAGACCGTAGCCATCCCGCCTTCGCCGAGCTCACGCTCGATGGCGTAGCGGCCCTCGAGGGCCGTGTTGAGACGTGCGACGGCATCCGACATGGGGGACAACATGCGTCTAAGGAACGATCGGCGGCAAGCGGTGAAAGGCCGATTCCGACCGGGGGGTACGACGAAGATGTATTGTACAATTGTACAGGTCGCGGGTGCTTGGGATTTCGTCGCTCAGGGTGACTAGGATTCCCAACGCGTCGAGGTCGTAGGGTGCGGGGGCTCCTGAGCGACCATCGGGTAGGGGCTGGGGCGGCCGGGCGCGGGGTGGGCCCCGGACAGCAGGGAGCGAAGGAGCCCCCGCGCACATAGACCGAAGAGTCCAACCCATGACCCAAGAGTCTACCCCATCACTCCAACACCCGACTCTCGATCTCCCCCTTCACCCGCTCCACGAACTCGCCACGATCAACGACCTCCTGCTTCTTCCCCGCACCACGCTTGCGCACCGCGACCGTGCCCGCCTCCGCCTCGCGCTCCCCGATGACCGCCATATAAGGGATCTTGTGCATCTCGGCGTCGCGGATGCGGTAGGAGAGCGTTTCCCGGTCGGCCAGGACGGCTCGGATGCCGGCGGCTTGGAGCTGCCCCACGAAGTCCGAGGCCGAATCCTGGAAGTGCTCCGAGATGGGAAGCACCCGGACCTGCTCCGGAGCGAGCCAGAGGGGGAACGCCCCCGCGTAGTGCTCGATCAGCCCACCGATGAACCGCTCCATCGAGCCGACCAGCACGCGGTGGAGCATGACCGGACGGTGGCGCTCGTTGTCCTCGCCCACGTACTCCAAGTCGAAGCGATCCGGCAAGTTGAAGTCGAGCTGAACCGTCGGTCCCTGCCACGGCCGCCCGATCGCGTCGATGAGCTTGAAATCCAGCTTGGGCCCGTAGAAGACCCCGCCACCCTCGTCGTACTCGAACGGTACGCCGCGAGACTCCAGCGTGTCGGCCAGCGTTTGGATGGCCGAGCTCCACTGCTCGTCTGAGCCGAGCGCCTTTCCCTCCGGCTTCGTCGCCAACTCGATCGAGTAGGGATAGCCGAAGGCGGCGAGGATCTCATCGACCAGATCGAGCAGTCGCTCAATCTCCTCCCGGACCTGATCGGGTGTGCAGAAAACGTGGGCGTCGTCCTGGGTGAACCCGCGCACCCGAAGCATTCCGTGGAGCACGCCACTCCGCTCGTACCGGTAGCAGGTGCCGAACTCGGCCATACGGATCGGCAGATCGCGGTAGGAGCGCTGTTGAGACTGGTAGATGGCGATGTGTCCGGGGCAGTTCATCGGCTTCGGGCGGTAAGCGCCCCCCTCCATGTCGAACGCACCGAACATCCCCTCCTTGAAGTTCTCGAGGTGACCGGAGATCTCGAAGATCCGCTCGCTCATGACGTGGGGCGTATACACGATGTCGTAGCCGTGCCGAAGGATCAGGTCTTGCTCATAGTTCTCGACCTCGTTCCGGATGATCGCGCCCTTGGGGTGCCAGAGGATCAGACCCGGGCCGACGCGGGCGTCCGTCGAGAAGAGGTCCAGCTCGCGCCCGAGGAGGCGGTGGTCCCGCTTCTTGGCCTCTTCGAGACGCTCCAGGTGCTCGGTGAGATGCGACTTCTTGAAGAACGCGGTCCCATAGATACGCTGGAGCATCTGGCGTTTCTCGTCGCCCCGCCAATACGCGCCCGCTCCCGACAGGAGCTTGAAGTGCTTGAGGCTGCCCGTCGAAGGCACGTGCGGGCCACGGCAGAGGTCGAGGAACGGTCCGTCCTGATAGACCGTGATGATCTCGTCCTCCGGGAACTCCTCCAGACGCTCCAGCTTCAAGGGATCGTCCGCGAAGAGCTCACGCGCCTCTTCCGTGCTCACGACACGCCGCTCGAACCCGTAATCCGCCTTCACGACCTCGGCCATTTTAGCCTCAAAGGTCTCGAGGTCGGCGGGTGTAAACGGCTCCGGGACATCGAAGTCGTAGTAGAACCCATCGTCGATGGCGGGGCCGAATCCGATGCCGGCACCCGGACGGAGCTCCCGTACCGCCGTCGCGAGGACGTGCGCTGCCGAGTGCCGCAGCACAGCCAGAGCGTCCTCATCACGGTCGGTCAGAATCCGGACCGTGGCGTCCTCGGAGAGAGCGGTGCCCAAATCGACCGTCTCGCCATTGATCTGCCCGGCAACAGCGGCCTTCGCCAAGCCGGGACCGATCGCGGCGGCCACGTCGTCTACAGAGGAGTCAGGGGGAACTTCGAGAACCGTCCCGTCCGGGAGGGTCACGTTGATCATGGGGGCGGACATCGCAGACCTTCCTCGGCGTCCGGAACGAAGAGCGCCGGTCCCCTCCCCTACCGTAGGACGAGATCGGCTCGAACGGAAAAGCTACCGGTTCAGCCCCGCAGGATAAAGGGCTATCCGGCCGCCTTGGCCTTGGGGTAAAGCTTCGAGACGTAGTCCGCCGAGGCCTCGATCAACTCCTCCAGAACGGAAAGGTCGATGTCATCGAGCCGCTTTACGTACAGGCACGACTTCCCCGTCTTGTACTTGCCCAGCTTGTCCATGAGCGCATCGTACTGCGTGAACCCGGCCATGATATAGAGCGTCAGGGCTTTCTTTCGCGGCGCGAAGCCGGTCAAGAACCAATCCCCCTCGCGGCCGGAGGGATACTTGTAGTGGTACGTGCCGAACCCGACCACACTGTCGCCCCACATCTTGGGCTTCGTCTTGACTACCTGTTCCATCATCTGGGCAACGACCTGACAATCCCTCCGCATCTCTTCATCGGGGATCGCGGCGAGGAAGGCTTCGACACTGCTAGCGGTTTCCTTGGTCTTCAGTTCAGCCATGGGCGTTCAACTCATCGATCCGAGTATCGCTGGAGGGCGGGGTTCGCCTTCAAGGTAGAAGGCGTCTGAGTGTGCGCTGGGTATAGTAAAGCCCCACGCCGGTCCCGACCATGCTGACCATGAACGCCGTAAAGAAGGAAATCTGCGCGCCAATGGCCCAACCGATCCATCCGCCTACCGACATCCCAAAGAGCTTGAGGAAACCCTTCATCGAGTACCGCTCCGAGCTGAAGCCACGTCCTCTTCAAGTCTCGTGCGGAAGCCTTCGCCTATCCAGTGTTTTCGATCTATGCCGCACCTTCAAGTCCGAAAGCGCCAACCATCTCAAGACGGAAGCGCCGACCATCTCGGGCGGGCACCAGGGTGTGTGGCGAAAAGTACTGCTTGAGTTCCCTCAAGCCCTGAAAGGCCGTCGGGACCTGCCCACCATACCCGAGGCCCCTGTACCCTCACGGAGACGGTCCGCGGCGAAGCCGTGGAGCGAAGCGTCGGCGGAGTGAGGGTGCAGGGGCCTCGGGTGCCCTGAAGGTCCATCGCGCCTAAAAGGCGCCTGGACTCTTAGTACATCCCGTCCATCCCCCCGCCCGGCATAGGCGGCGCCGCCGGTGCTTCTTCCGGCTGCTCGACGATGACCGCTTCGGTCGTGAGAAGCAGACCCGCGATCGACGCGGCGTTCTGCAGCGCTGACCGGGTGACCTTGGTCGGGTCGATGACACCGGCCTTGACCAGGTCCTCGTAGTCATCGGTAAGAGCATTGTATCCGAAGGCGCCCTTACCCTCGCTGACCTTGGCCACCACGATGGACCCATCGGCCCCCGCGTTGATCGCGATCTGGCGAATCGGAGCTTCGAGAGCCCGTCGGAGGATGTCGATTCCGACTTGCTCGTCGTGTGCCTCGGCGTTCAACTCCCCCAACGCCTGCTGCGCCCGAATCAGGGCCACTCCACCACCGGGCACGATGCCCTCCTCCACTGCGGCGCGCGTCGCTTGCAGCGCATCCTCGACCAGGGCCTTCTTTTCCTTCATCTCGGTCTCGGTCGCGGCTCCCACGTTGATCACAGCGACACCCCCGGACAGCTTGGCCAGCCGCTCCTGGAGCTTCTCGCTATCGTAATCGGAGGTGGACTTGTCGATCGCGACTTTGATCTCCTCGATCCGGCCTTTGATCTTGTCCTTCTCGCCGGCGCCGTCGACGATGGTCGTGTCGTCCTTGTCGATGACGATACGCTTGGCCGAGCCGAGATCACTCACGACGGTGTTCTCGAGCTTGAAGCCGACTTCCTCCGAGATCACCTGACCGCCCGTGAGAACGGCGATGTCCTGGAGCATGGCCTTACGCCGGTCCCCGAAACCAGGGGCCTTGATGGCGCAGACTTTCAACGTGCCGCGAAGCTTGTTCACAACGAGCGTGGCCAGCGCCTCACCCTCGACGTCCTCTGCCAGAATGACGAGCGGCTTACCCAATTGGGCGACCTTCTCGAGGATCGGCAGAAGATCCTTCATCGACGAAACCTTCTTGTCATGGATGAGGATCATGGGATCCTCCAGGATGGCCTCCATCCGTTCCGGGTCCGTGACGAAGTACGGCGACAGGTAGCCACGATCGAACTGCATGCCTTCGACCGTTTCGAGCGTGGTTTCGAGACCACGCGCCTCTTCGACGGTGATCACGCCGTCCTTGCCGACCTTCTCCATTGCGTCGGCGATCAAGTCACCGATCTCCGGGTTGCTGTTGGCCGAAATGGTGCCGACCTGGGCGATTTCGGCCTTGCCCTTGGTCTCCGTGGAGAGGTTCTCGAGGAAGTCCACTACCTGGTCTACCGCCTTGTCGACGCCGCGGCGGATGCCCATGGGGTCCGTCCCCGCAGTGACGTTCTTCAGCCCTTCTCCGAAGATCGCCTGCGCCAGAATGGTGGCGGTCGTCGTGCCATCGCCGGCAACGTCCGACGTCTTCGTGGCAACTTCTTTGACCATCTGGGCGCCCATGTTCTCCACGGCGTCCTCCAACTCTATCTCCTTGGCCACGGACACACCGTCCTTGGTGACCGAGGGGGAGCCGAACTTCCGGTCGATCACTACGTTCCGGCCCTTGGGTCCCAACGTGACCCTTACGGCCTTGGCTAGCTTGTCGACCCCCGCCTTCAACCGGGCGCGGGCATCGACATCGAAACCGAGCTCTTTGGCAGCCATCGTCTATCTACTCCTGTGTATGATGCTTGAGAGTTCCTTCGTTTTCTTTCGAACGGACGGAACGCTAGCCGAGAACGGCCAGAATGTCGGACTCGCGCAGGATGAGGTACTCCTCGCCCTCCACAGTGACTTCCGTTCCACTGTACTTGCCGTAGAGAACCGTCTGGCCGACCTCGACATCAGGCTCGATTCTCACACCCTCCTCGGAGAGCTTGCCCTCCCCAACGGCGACGATCTTTCCGGATTGGGGCTTCTCCTTGGCCGTGTCCGGGATGTACAGGCCTCCACGCATTTGCTCCTCTTCCTCGAGGGGCAACACCACCACGCGATCCGCCAACGGCTTGACGTTCACCGCAGTCTTGTTAGCCATCCGAAACACCTCCCACTAACTAGTTGATATTATTGCATTTAGGGAATCGCTAGCACTCTGATTGCATGAGTGCTAAGACGGTAAATGTAGCTTTCACTCAGGTCATGTCAATGGGACTGCCACGGGGGCCCCTGAGGACCTTCTAGCCCCGAATCGTCCTCCCTGCGAGGGCGAGGCCGAAGAGCGTGAGGAAGGGCTCGATGTGCTCTACGGTCTGGGCGTGGGGCCCAATCGTAGTGGCATGTCCGCCGGTTGCGACCACATAGACGTCTTCCCGCTGCCACTCGTCCAGGATCCGCCGCACGATGCCGTCGACGGCGTCGACCGCGGAGAAGAACACGCCGCTTTGGATGCACGTCTCGGTACGCCTCCCGATCACGACATCCGGGGGAGTCAACTCGACCCGGGGAAGCTTGGCGGTCTTCCTTCCGAGCCATTCGAGCCCGGATTCCAGACCTTGTGCGATCACTCCTCCGACAAAGGCGCCGTCTGATGTGATGCAGTCGAACGTCGTGGCGGTCCCGAGATCGACGGCTACTGTGTCCCGTCCGTACATCTCCTTGGCCGCGAGTGTGTTCACGATACGGTCCGCACCGACCGTGAGCGGCTCGTCGACGTCCAACCGAATCGGCAGCGGGCTCAGCGCGTCCACCACGATGGGCGCTTCTCCCATGATTCGCTCGAGCGTGTCCGTGAGAACTCGGGTCGTGGCGGGCACGACCGAGCCCAAGACCGCCATCGTAAGGTCGTCCTTGGAAATCCCTCTGTCGGCCATCAGTGACAGCAGCAGCAGCCCGTATTCATCGGGCGTGCGGGGAATGGGTGTGCTCAACCGCCAGTGGTCCCGCATATCGAGCGTTCCGGGATCCACGACGCCGAGGACGGTTTCACTGTTCCCCACATCGATGACGAGCTCCATCTCACGCTCCTCCACGCCGATTCAAATCAGCGGATCCATGCTTTGCCGACTCATGTTCGCGGATTCATGCTTGACCGATTCATGCTTCCAGGGCCAACACACCCCCCGCTCGAATCTCCTGGACTCGGCCCTCGACCTCTACCAGGAGTGCTCCGTCGGCCGCGATGCCGATCGCCCGCCCCGCGACTCCCACCTCGGTACGCACCGTTCGACCGGTCAGAATATCGCGGTCTTGGACCTCCCGCCTCAACCGCTCGTCCAGGAGGGCCGGAGGTGAATCGACCAGGGAACGCGCCGCATCAAGGAGCTCACTGGCGACTCTCGATCTACTCACGCCCATGCAGCCCGCCATCTCGATCGACGCGGCTCGTTCCTTCAACGCCGGGTCGAAGTCCTCGATCCCCTGTCGCAGGTTGAGGCCGACCCCGACAACGATCGCTCCGGGGCCCGCGCCCTCACAAAGAATACCCCCGAGCTTTCGGCCCTCTACCTCGATGTCGTTCGGCCACTTGATCCCAGGCTTCAGCGATGGACAGAGCCGCACGAGAGCCCGGGTCGTGGCCAATCCCACGAGGATCGGGACCAGCGTCGGCGGGACCTCCGAGTCACTTCGCACGAGAAACGAGATCCAGAGGCCCATTCCGGCGGGGGACTCCCAACGCTTCCCGCCACGTCCCTTCCCGGCCGTCTGGGAGTCGGCGGTCACCACTGTGAAATGGGCGGCGCCGGCCTCCGCCAGATCGCAGAGGCGATCGTTAGTGCTGGGAAGCTCGTCGTAGGCCTCCACGCACGGAACGTCCCATCGCCGCGCCCACTCTTCGACTGGCCTACCCTCCCAGCGATCGAGTGCCCCGGGCGCTCTACTCACCGTCCCACCACCCGAACGGTAGGTCCCACAATCCGATCGCCAAGCGGCACAATCCGATCGCTAGGTCCCACAATCCGACCGCCAAGTCCCACTACCCGACCGCCAAGAGGTAGATGAGGAAAGCCGTCCCGAGCGCCCAACAGTAGATGGCGAAGCGGTGGAAGGTCTTGCGCTCGAGCAGAACCACGAAGGCCTTGATCGCCAGGACCCCGGTGATGGCCGCCACGACGGAGCCGGCGGCCAGAGCGGTACCCGAGAGCGTCAGGCCCTGCGAAGCGACGTCCGGAATCTGGATCAACGCAGCTCCGACGATCGCCGGGATCGCCATGAGGAACGAAAACGCGGCGGCCTCTTTCGCGGCCATGCCGAGCCACAGTGCCATCGCCACCGTCGTCCCCGAACGAGAGATACCAGGCACCAGGGCGAACGCCTGGGCGAGGCCGATCAAGAGGGCCACGCCCCACCCTGGTTTCTTCCAATCCTCCCGCCCGAGGACCCGGCGTGTGCTCCAAAGGATCGCTCCCGTCACAAGAAAGGCGGTGGCCGGCACGAACGGGCTCTCGAAGAGTCCCTCGATCGCGTCCAGGAAGAACAAACCGACGACCGCCGCAGGGATCGTCGCGACGGCGAGCAGCCCTACGTACCGCCAAGCATCTCCGTCGCGCCGAAGCGCGCCGTAGAGCAGCTCGATGAGACGGCTCCGATACATCACGAGCACGGAAATCAGTGTGGCCACATGCAGCACGACCTCGAACTGCACGCCCGGAATCTCCAACCCGAGGAGTGTCTGGCCGACCACCAGGTGGCCGGAGCTCGATACCGGTAAGAATTCGGTCGCCCCCTGGAGCGCGCCGAGGAAGATCGCCTCCCAATCGCTCACCCACTGTCCTCCACGCGTGCGTCCGCTTTCCGCGAGTCTGCGTGGCGTGAGTCCGCGTTGTCCCGGTGCGTCTCGATGACGCGCTCGCAGTAGTCCTCATATATCGGAACCACGCGCTCCGCCGAAAAACGCTCCACGGCCACCGCGCGGCCCGCGGCGCTGAACGCCTTCCACCGGTCGGGATCACTCAAGATCTCCATGGCTCCTGCTGTCATACCGTCGACGTCACCGGGCTCGATGAGATATCCGGCTTCACCGTGCGGCAGGACCTCGGGCAAGCCGCCCACTTTCGACGCTATGACGGGCGCGCCTGAGGCCATCGCTTCGAGAGCGGCGAGGCCGAAGGACTCGGACTGGCTCGGCAGCAGAAACAGGTCGGCACACGGCAGCAGCTCCTCGACCGCACCGTGCTTGCCTAGGAAGACCACACGATCCTCCACCCCAAGGGTCTGCGCCGCCTCGATGGCACGAGGCCGTTCGGGCCCATCTCCGATCATGATCAAGCGCGCGGGCATCCGCTCGGCCACGCCGGCAAACACGCCCACCACGTCCGACACGCGCTTCACAGGCCGGAAGTTCGACACGTGCATCAGGATTTTCTCGTCCGGCTCGGCGAGTGTGTGACGGTGGCAGGGCTCCTTGCCGGGCACGTATACGTCCGTATCGAGAAAGTTCGGAATCACCTCGATGGCATCCGCCGCAACACCGAAGTCGCGGACGGTCTCGTCCTTGAGGAACTGCGACACTGTGGTGATCCCCTCCGACTGGAGGATCGAGAAACTGGTGATCGCCTGGAAAGACGGGTGGATCCCCACCAGTGTGATATCCGTGCCGTGCAGCGTGGTGACCACGGGCGGACCCTCCGCGCCGAGCATCTGTTGCGCGATCCACGCCGAGGTGGCGTGAGGAATAGCGTAGTGAACGTGGATCAGGTCCAGGTCATGGGTGCGCGCGGCGTCATGTAGTGCGACCGCGAGAGCCAACGTATAGGGGGGATGCTCGAAGAGGGGATACTGCTCCATCTCCACTTCGTGGAAGAACACCCGCTCGTGGAAACGTCCGAGACGGAAGGGCTGAGCGTACGACACGAAATGGACCTCGTGCCCCCGCTCGGCGAGCTCGATCCCCAACGTGGTGGCCACGGCTCCGGAGCCACCGTACGTCGGATAACACGTCACCCCGATTTTCATACGATCATTCGCCCTTCCCGTCACGATTCATCCATTGCTTCAGGCCAGGGGCCGCCAGGCCACCACACTGCCAGGCCGCCACCACCTGCGCCACCTGCGCGTCCAGCGGCCGCGAAGTATCGACGTGTAACGCGTCTTCCGGTAGCTGGTGCCGGAACCATGTGAGTTGCCGGCGCGCGTACTGTCTCGTTTGAGACCGCATCCGGTCGAGTGCCTCCTCGAGCGTCATTTCCCCTCCGAGGTAGGAGGCGACTTCCCGGTACCCCGTGCCGCTCATTCCTGGATCCTCCGGCCCATATCCCTTCTCCAGCAAACGCTTCACTTCGTCGACCAGCCCTTCGGCCGCCATCCGGGTTACCCGGGCGTCGATGCGCCGATCCAGTTCTTCGAGGTTCTTTTCGAGTACGACGATCAGCCCGTTGAGAGGCTCCTGGTCGGGCTCTCCTTGCTCATGCCACCACGAGAGAGCCCGACCCGTGAGGAGTGCTACCTCGATGGTCCGGCCCAGCCGCTGGGGACCACCCTCCCGGGCAAATTCCGTGCGGCCGGAGTCCAGCGCCCCGACCCAGCGCACGAGCTCGGTCGTGGGCTGCTTGGCCATGAAACCGCGAAGGGCCTCCAGGCGCGCCGTGTCGATGTCCGGCTGCTTGAAGATGGGATGCGTCAAGGATCGCAGAAACAAACCCGTGCCTCCGACCGGAATCGGGATCCGCCCCCGCCCGGAGATCTCTTCGACGCAGCGGCGGGCGTCCCGGCCGAACTGACCCGCGCTATAGAACTCATCCGGGTCCCGGAGATCGAGGCCGTGATGAGGCACCCGGTTCCGATGTTCGGCCGAGACCTTGTCCGTGCCGATGTCCATCCCCCGGTAGACCTGCCGGGAGTCCATGCAGATGATTTCGCCGTTGAGGGCCTCGGCGACCGTGATCGAGAGCTGCGTCTTCCCGGAAGTCGTCGGCCCCGTGATCGCCAGGAAATCCCTCACCGCCCGAATTTCCTCTCCAGCTCGCTCTTGCTCAGACGGACGATGGTCGGGCGGCCGTGGACATCATGGTACGGCAGCTCGGTGGCGAATAGCTGGTCGAACAGCTCCTGCATTTCGCTCTCGCTCAATCTCTGGCCAGCCTTGATCGCCCCCTTGCAGGCGAACGTCATGGCAATTTTCTCGTGCTGGTTCTTTGCCGAGCGTGTGAGGTCCGATCCAGCAACCAGGTCTTCGATCATCTCGCGGAGGCAGCGATCGGGGTCGAAGTAGGGATGAGGGTCCGGGACCGCGTGTACGATGATCGTGTTGCCGCCGAAGCCCTCAACCTCGAAGCCCACGCGGTTGAGGATGCCGGTCAGGGCCTCCACTTGCTCGTACTCAGCTTTGGAGAGGCGAATGGTGAGCGGGAAAAGAAGCCTTTGCCCCGTCTGCCCGCTCTCTTCGAACGCAACGCTCAGCTGCTCGAAAAGGATTCGCTCGTGGGCCGAGTGCTGGTCGATGATGATCAGACCTTCGCGGGTTTCCGCGAGGACATAGGTGTTCAGCACCTGCCAGAGGCGAGGCCGCTCTTCGACCACGGGGATAGGCTCGACCCCGACGGATCCCTCTCGCGTGTCGTGGTCCTCGAGATCCTGCCCAACGGTCCCGCCGCCTGCGTCCGCCGCTCCGGCAGGTGCGTCGAGCGCAGCTGTCTCGCGAGCGGACGCATCAGGCGTTGCAACCGCACGCGATGAAGCCTCAGGGCTCGATGACGTCGCGGTACCCGATGACGTCTCTGCACCCGATGACGCCGCTGCACCCGATGAGGCTGCCGCACCCGATGACGCCGCCGCACCCGAAGACGCCGCCGCAGGCGAAGACGCACCCACTTCCGCCGAAAGAAACAGGGCGGTCTGACTCTCTTCTGCGGATTCTCTATCGGCGCGTGGAGGACGCGGCTCGCGGACCAGGAGCCGGGGAGCGGCCAGTTGCGTGTCCAAGGTGGCGGCACTCGGCTCCGACGTAAGACCCTCACGCACTGCTTCCTCGACAAAGGACTCCACCGCCGCGGCGTCCCGAAAACGCACCTCTGCCTTGGCGGGATGTACGTTCATATCCACGGTACCCGGTGGCATCCTCAGGTACAGGAAGGCCCACGGCCGGACCTTCTCCGGGATTGTCGTGCGATAGCCGCGATCGAGGGCCGCGAGCAGTGGACGACTCCGAAAGGGCCTTCCGTTCGCAAAGAGGTGAGCCCGCCGAAATCCGCTCTTGGCTGCATCCGGTCGTTGGATCAGACCGCGTAGCGTCATCTCTTCGGACTCGGCGGAAATAGCGATCAGCGTGGTGGCCGCTTCCCTGCCCCAAAGAGCGGCCACGCGGGCCGTGAGATCCGAGGCGGGAGGCAATTCGAGGAGGACGCGTCCGCCGGAGGTGAGCCCGAAGCCCACTGAGGCGTTGGCCAGGGCGAGGACGCTCACGACGTCGCTCACGGCCCGGGCTTCCGCCCCGACCGCCTTCAAGAACTTCGACCGGGCGGGTGCGTTGTAGAACAGCGTGGATACCTCGACGGTCGTGCCCTGTTTCCGAGGAGCGTCATCGAACCCCGTGATCGTTCCACCGCTCACGCGAACACGGGTGCCCAGTGGGTCGGACTCTCCCTTCGTCTGGATCGTCATTCGCGATACCGCAGCGATAGAGGGAAGCGCTTCTCCTCGGAAGCCGAATGTCCCTACCGATTGAAGATCGGTCGCAGCGCGGATCTTGCTCGTGGCGTGCCTGTCGAGAGAGGCAAGTGCGTCCTCCCGGCCCATACCGACCCCGTCGTCTGTCACTCGGATGCGTCGCTTCCCGCCACGCTCGATATCGATTTCGATGCGTGTCGCCCGGGCGTCCAGGGCGTTCTCGACCAGCTCCTTTACCACTGACGCGGGACGCTCCACCACCTCGCCGGCGGCGATCTGGTTCGCGACCAGATCCGGAAGGACTTCAATCGTGCGTGGCATATTCAAGCCCCAAGCGCGTAAAACCGTTCGGCGTTCTCCGCCGTGGACTTCGCCACCGCGTCGAGGTCTTCGCCCCGGATGTCGGCGAGCGCGGCCACCACGTGCGTGACGAAGGCCGGTTCATTTCGTTTTCCCCGACGCGGCACCGGCGCCAGATAAGGCGCGTCCGTCTCGACCAGCAAGCGATCTTCGGGGACCGCCCGTACGCCGTCCTGACCATCGAATTTGGAGAATGTAATGATCCCCGCAAACGAGACATAACAACCCTCCTCCAAGCCCACCTCCAACAGCTTCATGCTCCCCGTAAAGCAGTGGAGGACATTGAGAACCGACTCGGGTGCGTTTCGTAGAACCGCGATCGTATCGTCTTCCGCCTCACGGGTGTGAATCACAACAGGAAGATCGAGGTCGGCGGCAAGCTCCACGTGTGCCTCGAACCAGCGCCGCTGGAGCTCGCGCGGGGAGTGATCGTAGAAGTAGTCCAGGCCGGTCTCGCCGATGGCCACGACTCGGCGATGCGTGGCAGCCAGCTCTCGGACCGCCTCGAGGTCGGCGTCCTCGGCTTCGGAGACCTCGTGGGGATGGACCCCGGCCGTCGACCAGAGCGCCGGATGACCCTCCGCCAGAGCGGCGGCCGCCCTGGCATCCTCGAG
Source organism: Longimicrobiales bacterium (assembly GCA_965249775.1). Taxonomy (GTDB): domain Bacteria; phylum Gemmatimonadota; class Gemmatimonadetes; order Longimicrobiales; family Gaopeijiaceae; genus UBA822. The sequence continues at coordinate 106,015 of OZ252253.1, read as the reverse complement.
ATTCGAGGCGACGGTGACCATACGGGTGACGCCTGTATCCACCGCGGCTTCGAGAACGGCCGCCCGATCTTCATCGAAGCGGCCGTCTGTGAGATGGCAGTGACTGTCGAACACGGAGCCGGTTAGGTGGTGGCGTGAGCCCCGCGCTTCTTGCGCCGCTCGCGACTTGCAGTACCATCGCCGAACCGCTTCTGGATCTCGAGCAGGGCCGGCGACGCCACGAAGATGGAAGAATACGTCCCGACCGTGACGCCCAGGATCAGTACCAGCGTGAAATCCTGAATCACCGCGCCACCCACGACCAGGAGAGCCAACAGGACCCCGAGCGTCGTCCCGGACGTGAGCACGGTCCGAGGGAGTGTCTCGTTGATCGAGCGGTTCACGAGTGCCTTCGGATCTTCCCGTCGGCCACCCTTGGCGTTGAGATTCTCCCTGACGCGATCGAACACCACGATCGTGTCGTTCAGCGAATACCCGACGATCGTCAGGATGGCCGCCACTGTGGGCAGCGCGATCTCGACCCTGAACAGAGCCAGGAAGCCTAATGTGATCAGAATGTCGTGCGCCGTCGCGATAACCGCAGCCAAGCCAAAGCGAAGCTCGAACCGGATGGCGATATAGACCAGGGTCAAGATGAAGGAGTACAGAACGGCCAACAGCGCCTTCGTCTGTAGCTCCTCTCCGATCTTCGGTCCTACGTTCTCGGTTCGCAGTATGGTGAACGCGCCACCCCCGAACGCGGCCTCTAGTTGACTCTGGATGCCCGCCCCTATGGTCTCCACGTCTTCGTCCCCGAGCGGTGCGCGGATCGTGAATTCGTTTTCCTCGCCGAAACGCGTGATCGGCGGAGCTTGCGAGCCACCTAGTGCGTCCCGGAGCTCGCCGGCGGTGGCGGGCTGATGGAACTCGACCTGGATCAGCGACCCGCCGGTGAAGTCCACGCCGTAGTCCTGCCAGGTTCCGATGCTGAACACGTTGAAGACCATTGCCCCGACTCCCGTGAGAATCAGGGCTGCAGAGAACACATAAGCCCGGCGGCGTGCCTCGATGAACGAGTATTTGGCCTGGTCGAACAGTCTCATGGAATCCGTCTCAGATGCTGATCGGGTCCGATGCCTTCTTCCCCGACAAGTAGATGAGGAAGAGGGTTCGGGTCACATAAAGTGCCGAGAAGAACGAGGCCACGATCCCGATCGAAAGGGTCACCGCGAAGCCCCTCACGGGCCCCGTCCCGAACTGGAAGAGGATGAGCGCGGTAAACAGCGTCGTTATGTTTGCATCGACGATGGCGGACAACGCGTGATGGAAGCCCTCGTCCACCGCCGTCCGGGTGGCCCGCCCGAGGATCAGCTCTTCTCGGATGCGTTCGAAGATGAGCACGTTTGCGTCCACAGCCATTCCCACCGACAGAATCAGGCCCGCGATCCCCGGAAGCGTGAGCACGGCGTTGAACGCCGCGAGGCCACCCACGACCAACGTCAGGTACACGCCCAGGGCCATCACCGCCAAGACCCCCGCCAGGCGGTAGTAGAGGATCATGATCAGCACTACGGCGATCCCCCCGATGATGCCGGCGACCTGGCCGCTGTCGATGGAGTCCTGCCCGAGTGAGGGCCCAACCGTCCGCTCCTCCATGATCGCCAGACGGGCCGGCAACGCACCCGCCCGAAGCACCAACGCGAGGTCCGCCGCTTCGGTCATGTCGGCGTTGCCCATCTCTATGACGCCGCTAGCCCCGATGCGAGCTCGCACCACCGGCGCGCTCACGATCTCCTCGTCGAGCACGATGGCGATGAGATTACCGATATTCTGCTCCGTGAAACGAGCGAAGCGCCTACCGCCGGCCCTATTGAACTCGAAGTTCACCTGGGCCTGGTTGAACTGCGGATCCCGCTGCGCCGTTGCATCCTCCAGGTCTTCCCCTGTTACGAACGCATCCTCTTCCGTGACGTAGAGGCGGCGGTACGTCGTCTGCGCCACACTGGTCGGCTCCGCCTCCCAGTGGAGGGATATGTTCCTCGGCAGAGCCCGCTGCACCTCGGACAACTCGAGGAAAGAGGTGGCCACCTCCACGTCCTCCGTCGCGACGAGATAGGTGCCCTCGACGTCTCCGCCAAGGAGTATAGATGTGAAGGGCCTGAGGTTGAGCGACTGATCCTCTTCTTCTGCCACCTCATCGACTCCAGTGCTGTCCGCCTGGATTGAGTCCGCCTGGTCGCCCCCGAAGAGAATGCTCTCGACGTCGCTGGTAGGAGCCTCCGCATCTCGACCGAGCGCCCGAATCGAATCCGGGCCCAACGCCGCGACAATCTGGCGGTCGATCCTGGCAAGCGCGGGCTCGAGCTCCGTGACGGGAAGCACGAGCTTGAACTCGAGGAACGCAGACTGCTGTATGATATCCTTCGCCCGACTCTCGTCGTCGGGACCGATTCCGGGCAACTCTACGATGAGGCGTTCGGTTCCCGCTTTCTGGACCAGTGGCTCCTCGACGCCGAACTCATCGATGCGGGTGCGCAGAATACGCTCGGCCCGGTCGATGGCGTCGGCACGGGCGTCGGGCGTCATCGTACCGTCCGGGTCATCCACCTCGAGGACGAGGTGCATGCCGCCCTGGAGATCCAGGCCCAGCGTGATCCCGTTGGCGTACACGTATCCAATGCTGACGCCGACCATCAGAAGAATGATGATGATCCGGGCTCGTATGGAGTTGAACATCTGGACCGTCCGCCTCGGTTATGTCCGCTTCAAAGCTCAGTAAGCTCGCAGGGCCGGGGCCTGCCTGTCAATCTACGGTTTTATGGCCTCGAAAGGTTCCAGAAACCGGCTGTCCGGGGATTCGGCACGTTAGATCCGCGGGCCCGGCACGGCCATTTTGGTAGCCCATCTCGTGGCGCCGCAGGCTCAACTACCCTCACGGATTGAGAGGGGCCAGTGGAAGCACCAAGACGAGGGAGATCGACCAGGGACTCGCATCGTCGAGATAGAGCTCGTCCGTGAACTGATCTCCCGCCTTTGGGATACCGGTCGCCACGTAGTCGATCGACACCTCGGTCTCGACGTTGCGTAGCCAGTTACCGTCGGCGAGCGAATTGAACGGATGGAGGGCGGTGTCCAGCTCGAAATTGAGCTTGTGCGTATAGGCACTCGTATCGCCCGGCCGCTCCGCCGGACTGAACTTGTCGACGATGTCGAAGTGGGACGAGAGCCACCCCCCCGTCTGATCGGACTCGAGAAGATCCAGGTTGAGCTCCAGTTCGAGCCCTACCAGGTTGTCGTTCTCGAACGGCGCCCAGCCCGCCTCGAACGTCAGCCCTATCCGCGGGATCGTGGTGGGCACGCCGACCGCGAAGAGCAACTCGAAGACGGTCTCTCGTTGCGTCTCCTCGACGACCCCACCCACCTCGACTCGGGCACGAGTCCCGAGGTTCTCGAAGCTGACAGTAGGCTCGATCTTCAGCTCAGGCGTACACAGGACCGCGCAGGATTCACCGTCCTGGGCCGCTCCGAGCGCCGGCGCCAGCAGAACAGTCGCGAAGCTAGCGAGTGCAGTGAGCTTCCAAGCGTTAATCATCAAGTCTCCGTCTCGTTGTGTCGAGGGCAGCGGATGCTCGCCCGTGCAGGAGTCAATTGCCGTTCTTTGGCAGGAGGCAATTGGCGGTGGCCCCTCACCTAAACGGTAACTCGTTCACGATATGGCACGTCCCGCAGGCGGCCGTATAGGGAATGGGCATCGCCCTGCCTGGCGACACCCCCCTGACCCCGACGTTGGTTTTCAACGGCACATCAAATACATGGGAGTTGATGGGGCCTTCCCAGTAGGCATTATTCTCTTCTTCGGCCGCATGCGCATACGGAGGCGGCTCTATCATTCTGCCATAATCGCCCGCGATGCCGCCTGAATTGGCTGTCCCCGGCATGTGACAGTCGATACAGCGCGTCTGCTCGCCCTTCATCTTCGCGTTCAGCTCCGTTTCCATGTGAGACAGAACGTCTACCAGGTGACATCTCTGGCACAGAGGGGAGCTAGAGTCATCGGGGTCGTGAATCAGCGAACGCGAGTACGGGGTGCCGCCATGCATGTCATGGCAGTCCGAGCAGGTGACCAGCAGTCGATCGTTTCGGTACATCTTCGACTTCAGGAAATCCGAATACTGCTGGTGAGGCTTGCTCGAGTGGACGTCGTCAGGCCAGATGTTGTTCTCAGTTCCAGGACCTTGCATGGTAGGCCCCTTCTTGATCGGATCGGTATACCTCGTGATCAGCTCGTGGCGGCTTATTCCCGGCCTCGCGAGCTCTCCTTCGACGCTGAGAGCCTGTGTATAACCCACAGTTGCTCCGCCATATCCTTGTCGTCTGTCATGGCACCTGCCGCAGACCACACTGGACCGTTCCGCGGAAAGATACTTGGGATTGACGATAAAGCGGGATCTTCCTTCGTTGGCCACATGCTCCGACCCGGGCCCGTGGCAATTCTCACAGCCGATATTGATCTCGTCCATCTCGGGGTCATCGTCTATGTTCATCGCGCCGCCAGGGTCGTTGACGGCTCGTACCAGAAATTGGCCCGTGGCCTCGTCTTCATACCGCTCCCAGCCCGTCAGATGACAGCTGGCGCACATGGTCTGGACGGTATTGGTGTTGACCGGCGGAGCCTTGATCAAATCGTCGGGGGTCCCGTATTGCGCGTCCCCACCAGGTGCCCACCAGAGGTAGAATTTGTAGTCGTGCCAAACCCGCCGGGATCTGTTCAACCGGTTGTCACGTCCGGTCATGTTGTACCGAAGCAGCGTGTACCATCCAGGCCGAGATCCCAACTCTGGTGGCGCTGAGACGATGTACCGTTGGTCGTGAACCGCCCCGCCGTATAAGAGCTTTATCTCCAGATGCGCGGGGCTATTGGGGTCCGTAGGATTGAGGCTGTTGACCATCGTGATGTAGTACTTGTCGTCGTCAGCGTTCTTCCACAAGTAAACATCGGCAAAGGTCGTTTCGATCGGCAGCCGAGAATCGCCAAAGGCTCTCAGCTTGAATTTGTCATTGTTCCTCCGTGAATCGTAATCCCCGAGCTCGAGGCGGGTTCCGTTCTCGTGACTGTCTGTCTCGGGGAACGATTCGAGCGCGTCGAAGTAGTCCGGGTGTTTCGAATAATCCTGCAACGGCCCCGGAGCTCCCGGTACGGTCCATCCGATCTTGTGAGCAGTTTCTTGCCAGTGTCTTTCGTCCTGATGGCATGTCAGACAGCTCGAGCTGCCGACCGCTACGGCAGCTGGAGAAGGACTGCTTGAAATCCTGATGGTCCTCGACTCACCGCGTAGCAGCTCGGCTGGATAGCTTCTTCTACTCTGGTCCCCGCCGGGCAGGTGTTCGGCATCGTCCGCGGCGGGTGTGACATGAATAAAGAACGTGCCATCGGGTACCGTCGTTATGAGGAAGTCGCCTCGCGAGTCGGTCGTGGCCTGCGGAAAGTCCGCTCCTCTCAGTCGAATCGCGTCCTCCAGAGGTTCATCATAGAGCTCCGCAGGGTACGGTGGAGCATAGATGGCACTGGCAGTCATGCGCGTGGTGACGTCAATCGCCGTTGTTGGAACCAGGTGGACGGTTGCGCCGACAACGGGATGGCCTGGATTGGTGGCCTCGCCACCAACAACCAAAGCGCCAGAAGCGCTCAACACCTGGCCCGTAAACTCGGTAGCTTGGTCGGTAGCTGCGAGCATCAGCCCTGCGATCACCATCACGGCGGGCAGTGATACCGCCAGACCGAATAGTTTTACGCCACGGTGTTGGTGCATCTCAGCTTCTCTTTTCTTGGAGAATCTTTCTACCTGTCTTTTCTTGGAGAATCTCTCTGCTGACGGGACGATAGCCTCTGGGCGTGAAGTGTACCATCATTTGGTCCGTTCGTGTGCCTGTGTCGGCGTGGTGCTGGTCACCTCTGACGACCTACGGCTTCACCAGCTCACACGCAGACCGGTCGTCCAAGCGACACCGGAGTATGCCCCACCATCTGCCGCGCTGTCGTTCATGTCTGCGAACTGTACTCCGCTCTGCAGTTTCAGCTTGTGCCCGTAGAAGTAGTAATTGAGCCCGGAGTAGAACTCGTTGTAGCGATCCCCACGACCATCCACCACCTGATTCTCGTACCGCGCCAGGCGTACGCCGTTGTCGTCTCGACTACCGACGTAGGTGTATCGGGTCACGACCTGGAAGCGAGATGTAAAGTTGAAGAACGGCATTACCATCACACCCAGCAGGTCGCTTTGGCCCAGGTAACCGGACGCCCCGGAAAAATCCACGCGGAAACCCCACCGAACGGCCTCAAACCTGAAGTTCAGCGAAGCGACGTGCTGAAGCTGTCGGGTGAAAGAGTTGTCCGGATCAGGGTCTTGATATACGTAATTTCCTCTCAAGAGCGCGTCTTCAACACCGAGAGCCTCAGAGAAATCGTAGCCAAGGGACACAAGCCCGAAAGCACTGCCGCTGAAGTCGCCAAACTCCCCATCGTCACTGCCTCCAGTGTAAACGCCCAAGTGATAGAGCCACTTCGAGCGCTCGCCGGACGCGCTTACGCCCGGTATGTACTCGTCGGGAAACCACATGTTGTTGGCGAGATTGCTTCGATCTATGGCCAGAAGCTCTTTTGACGAGGTCGACCCGTCCGCGGTGAACGCAACTCCTTGCTTACCCACCTTCAGGGCCAAGACATCACTCGCCTGCCATTCGACATACGTATCCGTGAGCCTCCTGTAGAAGTCGCCACCGTCGTCAGGATCGAAGCCGGCCTCGACGTGAACGGTGAGCTGATGGAAGAACTCCGACTTCACGCCAAGTCTCATCCGTCGGACGTTCCAGTCGTTGTGCGTTCCCTGGTCCGCATCGACGGTTGCATACTCGTACTGAAACCTTCCGCTGAAGAGCACGCTTTGAACCGTCTCGTTCTGGTCGTTGTCGTACCACTCGGCAAGCTTCCAGATATCATCGAGGGTTGACTGTGCTGCGGTTTGGTCCGCCGCAGTCAGGACCAATAATCCGTTCATGAGGACGGCGAGAATGCTACAGGTCCGGCTTGGTCTCACGCCCACTCCTTTTGAAAGCTGAATTCAACCGGGAGAAGCGGTGGGCTTCGCTAGAGGGGTGCCAGATCGCCCTACATCACCGCCCGACGCAGGACGGCTTTCACCCTCGCAAGGAATCGCTTGGCATCACCGGTCTTCTCGAGGAAGTCGTCCGCACCGGCCTCCAGAAGCTCGGTCTCTACGTCGTCCCCTCCGAACGCGGTGCTGACCAGTACGGGGATCGCTGCCGTATCCTTTGCCCCACGAATGCGGTCGAGCACTGCGCGGCCATCCATACCGGGCATGCTCAAATCCAGGATGACCAGGTTGAAGTCCGGGTCGGCCTTGAGCCGCTCCACAGCCTCATACCCGTCCTTGGCGATCGATACTTCGTACCCTTCTCCTTCGAGGATACCCGCAGCCATGAGCCGGGCTTCCTCATCGTCGTCGACCACGAGGATCCGGGTCGGGCCGGTGTCTTCTTCGACTTCGTCTTCCGCCTTCTGTTGACCGAGCGCCCGGTCGACCTCCACCAGCGTAGTTTTCCCTTGGGCTACCCAGTCCATGGCCACCTGGTGGAGCGGGCGCATTCCACCCTGTATCGCAACGCGGTGGAGCGTCTGCCAGCCCTTGCGGGCTTCCACCGCGGCCTGGAAGCGGGGCCCGACAAGCATGACTTCGTTCACCGGGATACGGCCCTTATAGCCGGTGAACCCACAGTCCTTACAACCCACCGCCCGAACCATCGGCTCGACCTCATGCTGCTCGGTCAAGCGCTGCTCCTCGGGGGTCAATTCTCCGCGCACCGGCTCGGCGCAGGCCGCGCAAACGCGCCGCATGAGGCGTTGCGCGACCGTGCCTCGCAAGCTCGAGGCGATCGCGGTGAATGGCAGGCCCATGTCGGCCAGCCGTGCCACCGCGCTCACTGCGTCGTTCGCGTGTACGGTAGCGAGCACGAGGTGGCCCGTCATCGCGGCGTGCGACGCCGTCTGTGCGGTCTCGGTATCCCGAATCTCTCCGATCAGGATGACGTCGGGATCCTGTCTGAGGATGGCTCGGAGGGCCGTGCTGAAAGTGACTCCCTGCTTCGTTTCGACCTGGGTCTGCGTAATCTGGGTGAGCTCGTATTCAATCGGATCCTCGACGGTCATGATGTTGACCTTGCCGTCGGCTATCTCGCGTAACGCGCCGTAGAGCGTGGTCGTCTTCCCCGACCCCGTCGGGCCCGTCACGAGCACGATCCCCTCCCTAAGGTTGAGAAGCTGACGTAAACGGTCCAACTCGTACTCTGGCAGTGACAAGTCCTCGAGTGTCTCCTGAGCGTTTGAATCCAAGATGCGGATCACGCATTTCTCGCTGGTGCTCCCTGCCGGGATCGTGGACACGCGCAGGTCGTAGGAGAGTTTCTGGACGCGGACATGCGCCTTGCCGTCTTGGGGACGAAGCCGATCCGCGATATCGAGTTGGGCCAAGATCTTAATCCGAGAAATCACCCGGTTCATCGCCGCCATCGGGAGGTCCATGTGCTTTCTGAGGACCCCGTCGACCCGATACCGAACCACGCCAATGCGACGGCCGGGTTCGACGTGGATGTCGGACGCGGACTGGGCGATGGCGTCACGGATGATCAGATTCGTGAGCTTGACGACCGGCGTCGCGGCGGCGTCTGCCGAAGAGATGGACTCGGGTCCCATCTCTTCAACGAGCTCGACCGCGTCCACATCGAGATCATCGAACTCGAAGTCGTCGAGGAGGGTCTCGATGGCCTGCTCAGGCGAAAAGCGGTCATCGAGGACGTCTTGGATCTCATTGGGAGATGCCACCTGGAATACGATGGATCGTCCCGAACTGAAACCCAATGCGCGTTCCGTCTCCACTTGGGTGGGGTCACACGTGGCGACAAGAAGATGCCGATCCGACTCGTACAAGGGGAAGACGTGGTGCCTTCGTGCCATCGCCTCCGGCACGAGCAGAGGCGCATTGGGGTCACGTGCCGCGAAGTCGGCCACTTCCAGCCGGAAATAGGTAGCCACCAACGAGCACAGGCGGGGGTCCTCAATCTGGTACGTTCGCGTCACGACCGGCCACGCTTCTTTCGCCAACGTCTCGGGAGGGACGGTTGGACGCTCTCCCTCGAGCCCTGCCCTTTCCGCAACCCGTACCAGCCAGTGTACCACGGTGCTATCCGCGACGCCGGGGGACTCTACACTTGTCCCTGAATCCGACACGCTGAGCGCGGAATCTGCCGTGCTGGACTGGCTCTCGGCGCCGCGCTCAGAATCGGTTGCGGTTTCGTCCCGTCTCACCGCGCCACCGTCCTTCTCTTGCTTTCTTTTTCCTCGTGCATCGCCTCGTCGGCCTGCCTGAGCAACTCGTCGAGCGTTACGGAATCCCCAACATTGTAGCGGGCCAAGCCGATGCTGACGGAGAGTTGGAACCGTTCTCTCGTGGTTTCGTTCACCTGAGTCAACTCCGCACGGAGCCGCTCGACGAGCACTTCGGCATTCTCTTCCGAGGTTTCGAACGCCATGACGGCGAACTCATCCCCATTCACTCGCGCGATGAGGTCGGACCGGCGGAACGTATCCCGAAGGGAGTCCGCAACGGATAGCAAGGCACGATCCCCGACGTGGTGACCAAGTGTGTCGTTGATGGTCTTGAAGCGGTCGATGTCGAGGTAGATGAGCGAAGCCGACCGAGAGGAGCGGTCGGCAAGCTTGAGGTTTTGCTCCCCGAGCTCATGGAATCCCCGCCGATTGTACAGCTCGGTGAGGCCATCGATCAGCGACAGGCTCCGAAGGGCAGCGAGCAGACGGTGACGCTCGATAGCGTAGCGCACCGATCGAAGCAGGACCGATGGATCCGCTTCATTCTTACGCATGCAGTCCTGCGCACCACCCTGGACGGCGCGGACGGCGAGGTCATCCTCTCCTTCATTCGTCAGTACGATGACCGGAACGTCCGGGGCAAACGCATACATGCGCTCGAAGCTAGCGATGCCCTGGCTGTCGGGTAGATCCGGATCGAGAATCACGGCATCGACGCCGCCACCGGAAAGCCGCTCCAACGCCCCCGACAGCTCGCTTTCTCCATGCAACTCGGTGTCGCCGTCTGCGTTCTGGAGATGCCCCCGAAGGGCGTCCAGGCGCATCGGCTCAGCCTCTACGACAAGCAGGGTCGTGGGTCGGTGTGCAGATTCGCTCATCTTGGGAAGGCTGTTTCGCGCCCAGGACGCGCCTAAGAGGCCGACATTCGACCCAACTCCACGTCCCCTATGGCATTGCCCCTCGGGTGGGAGATTGGACCAGGATACATACGCCAAACATAGGAGAAGCCGGACACGCCTGCCAACGTTTTATTCTCGTTCGAGGCCGCATCGCTGGAGCCGTTACCTCCTGTCCTTGAGAACTTGGTGAGACGCCGCTATCTCGAGTCGGCATGAAGCATATGCTCGTCGTCATGTTGGCCACGACGCTGCTTGTGACCGGATGCGTGCCCAATCCACCGGAGTCGGCCTTTCAGGTCACACTCCGCCTGTCGCCGACGCCCGCCCTGATCGGTCCGACGCGTCTCATTATCGACGTGGCCGATGTCGAGGGCGATCCGGTCGCGGGCCTGGCCGTGCTCATTGAAGGCCTCCCGGCGCAGAGCACCGATCGGACGGCCATCACGGGCTACGCTGTGGACGAGGGTGCCGGCCGGTATGTCGTACCCGGCTTCGATCTCGATGTGGGAGGTCCATGGACGCTCACCGTCACGGTCAGCGACAGCAGTGGCACTTCGACGACGAGGGCCTTTCCGATCTCCGTTTACGGCGGCCGATGAGCGGTCCGCCTCTCGAAGAAACCCCCTATAGAAGGCCGGCGCGGAAGCCGGGCGAGCCACTCAGCCGGAGGACTCCGGCGGCAGGGCCAGCGAGGCCACGGGCTCAGCGGAAGCAAGGTCCAGGGGGATTGTGAGCCGGGCCCTGGCACCCTTCCCGCCGGGGGAATTTTCGAGCATCAGGGTACCGCCGTGGCCTTCCGCGATCTGCCGGCAGAGGGCCAAGCCGATCCCGCTTCCACCGGGCTTGGTTGTGTAAAACGGTACGAACAGATTCCCGGTGTCCGCCGGCAGGCCCGGGCCCTCGTCCGCGACCACCACGTGCAGTTGATTGCCTGTGACAGACCAGGACAGCTCCACCTGGCCCTTCGTTTCGAGGGCGGCATCGGCGGCGTTCCGCACCAAGTTGATGAGTAGCTGTTCGAGTTGGTCCGCGTCCGCCTGGACGGTCAGGTCGGGCCCGGGTTTGACGCCGACCGCCACTCTGGTTTCGATCGCCACGATGCGTGCCACCAGTGAATTTACCTCTACGGCGTCGAGATCGGGTTCGGGCAGCCGGGCGAGCTGAGCGTATGAAGCCATGAAACGGCCCAACGACTCGGCCCGACCGGAGATCACCTTGAGGCCGCTCTCTACGTCCTCGCCGAGATCGGGAGGCAGGGATCCGCGCCGTGTGAGACTCTGTAGGCTTCCGGCGATCGACTTGATGGGTGCCAAGGAGTTGTTGATCTCATGACTCAGCACCCGGATGATGCGCTTCCAAGCCTGTCGTTCCTCTCCCCTGAGTGCCCGGCTGAGGTCCGAAAGGATGATCAGTCGCAAGGGATGGCCCTCTTGGCGCACCACCGTACGCCGGAGCTCCCATCGGCCCGTCCCCCCGGCATGGGTCAGCTCGAGCGTGCGCGGCGCGATTCCGCTGAGCGTTTCCTGGAGCCGAAGTTCGGCGGCCGACCTGCCGATCAGTCTCTTGCTCGGCTGACCGAGCAGCGCTTCACCTGCTCGGTTCAGGAGCTGGAGGGTTTCGTCTTCATCGAAGGCGAATACGGCCAGCTCGACTTCCTCCAGCACTTTTCGGAGAAGCGCCGTGGCCTCGACCGCACCGAGACGCTGCTCACGAAGGACCTCCTCCAGGGCGTTCGCCTCGAGATAGGTGACCGCGAGTGGACCGCTCGCTCCCGCGCCCCGGACCCGAATCGAGAAGTCCCCCTCGCGCAACGCTGCAAGCATGTTGGAGAGGGTCTGAAGGGGCCGTACCACCCTCTCTCGTAACGCAAGAACGAAGCCCAACCAGGTTCCGAGGAGCAAAACCGTAACCGCCCATTGAAGTACGGCCGAGTATGCGGCTGAGTTCGAGCTGAGCCAGAGGAACCAGAACGAGACAGCCACTCCGGGGAGCCCCGCAAACAGGGCCAAGATGACGACGCGACGGTCGTGGGGGATGCGCTCCCACCATCCGTTCATCCGGTCTTTCTCACCTCCGGATCACTCGCTTGACTCGACTCGCTGCGCTCTTTCAACGGGCCTCAACTCCGTAACGCTGGAGCCGGCGGTACAGGGCGCTACGGCTGAGCCCAAGCTCGTCCGCTGCTCGTGTGACATTCCCCTCATTGCGGTTTATCGCCTTCTCGATCAGAACCCTCTCAGCCTCGTCCAGCGTGAGCTGCTCCATCTGGGCGCCCTTGTCGACGCGCAGGGTCAGTCCCAGATCTTCAGCATGAATGAGGTCTCCCCGCGCCATTAGGACTGCGCGCTCCACCGAATGCTCGAGCTCGCGGACGTTCCCGGGCCACGGGTGTTCGAGCAGGGCCCGTACCGCATCGTCGGCGAAGCCCTCGACCGCGTTTCTGTACCGAGAGCGATGACGTTCGAGAAAATACGAGGCGAGCGTCACGATGTCTTCACTCCGCTCTCTCAGCGGAGGTACGCGGATCTCGACCGTATTCAGGCGATACAGCAGATCCTCCCTAAACTCGCCAGCGGCAACGATCTCAGCGAGGTCGGCGTTGGAGGCCGCTAAAACACGAACGTCTACCTTCCTGATCTTGGACGAGCCAACGCGCTGGATCTCACCGGCCTCCAGTACGCGCAGAAGCTTTGCCTGCTGTTGCAGCGAGACATTCGCGATCTCATCGAGGAACAGCGTCCCCTGATGTGCCAACTCGAAGCATCCGATTCGATCGGCCTTGGCATCCGTGAACGCCCCCTTCACGTGGCCGAACAGCTCGCTCTCGAACACACCCTCGGAAAAACCCCCCGCATTGACCACCACGAGTGTGTGCTTCGCCCTGTCCGACACTGCATGTAGCCAACGCGCTACGACTTCCTTTCCGGTGCCATGCTCGCCCGTGATCAACACGTTGGCATCCGAGGGTCCCACCCGCTCCATCACCCTCAGAACCGGGTCCATGACCTTGGATTCCGCGATGAAGTCCGGCGCCTCCGAACCACGAAGCCAACGGTTTTCGTCCTCGAGATGCTGGCCCCGTCGAAGAGCCCTGCCCAACTCGACCTGGGTCCTCAAGGTCTTCAGGAGCCGCTCATTGTCCCACGGCTTTTCGACGTAGTCCCGAGCGCCCCGCCGCATCGCCTCCACGGCCCCATCCACGCTTCCCCAGGCCGTCATGACCAACACAGGCAGAGTCGAATCGAGGCTCCGAATCTGGGTGAGGAGGTCCATCCCCTCTACGCCGGAGGTCGTATCCCGCGCATAGTTGAGGTCCATCAGAACCGCGTCGAAGTCCGCCTGCTCGATGCTGGAAAGGATGCGAGGCGGCGAGCTCGCAGTGGCGATCTCGAAGCCCTCGGCCTTGAGGAGAATCCGAAGCGCCTCCAGGACGTCCGCCTGGTCGTCCGCGACCAGGACACGCCCTGTTTTCGTCGTGGTCATCGCCGGCTACTCGTCGACGACCCAGCCATCCTTGAGCTGGATGATCCGCTTCCCATATGCCGCATAATCTTCATTGTGCGTGACCTGAATGATCGTGGTCCCCTCACGGTTCAGCTGGAGTAGCAGATCCATGATCATGCGGCCCTGGCTCGAATGCAGACTTCCCGTAGGCTCGTCGGCCAGGATGACCTTTGGCTCGGCGATGACGGCCCGGGCCACAGCGACGAGCTGCTGTTGCCCTCCGGAAAGCTGTGATGGGTAAAGATCCTTCTTGCCGACGATCTGAAACCGGTCGAGGGAGTCGGCTACGATGGCCTGGCGCTCCTTTCGCCTCACGTTCCGGTACGAGAGAGGAATCTCCAGGTTTTCGTAGACGGTGAGATCATCGAGCAGATGGTATTGCTGGAAGACGAACCCGACGTAGCGTTTGTTGAGCTCGATGCGTTGTCGAGGCTTCAGGGCATGTGCCGGCTGACCCGCGAGCCAATACTCGCCCCGCCAATCCCCGTCCAGCATGCCGAGGATCGACAACAGCGTCGATTTTCCGGCACCGGAGGGCCCCATGACCGTGATGAAATCACCGGCTTCGACCTCGAGATCGATCCGCCGGAGGACGAAGGTCTCGCCGGCCCCGGTCTTGTAGGACTTCTCGACGCCCTTCGTCTGGATCAGTGCCATGGTCTCAACAGGTTGGGTGCGGCTTTCCATTGCCGATCGAACGACCTAGGGCAACACAGCCGAGCGACTTCTACAAATACGTCTATATTGTTGCTATTAAACATTTTATATCGATTGATATACTAGGTTACTTTATATCAAGGACGCATCTCACCGAGATGGGTGTCCCAAAATCGGACACTCAGTGACTCCCGTCAACGGACGCCGGCAACTTCGCTGAACACGAAGGGGGCGGCCCGAAGACCGCCCCCTCGATAGCGCTCCGCCTGCGGCGCCCTCGTCGACGCCCCCGTCGGCGCTCAATCGCGGCCGCATTCCCCGACTTCAGAGGTCGAAGCCGCTCTCCTCCAACTCATGAGCATGTTCGGCCCGTTGGGCGTCCTCCTCGTCCACCACCTGGCCGTCGAAGAGGTGCACCGAGCGCTCGGCTACTGTCGCGTAACGCGGATCGTGCGTCACCATGCAGATCGTCGCCCCCTCGTCGTGCAATTCCGTCATGAGGTCCATGACCGCACTTCCGTTCTTGGAGTCGAGGTTCCCCGTGGGCTCGTCCGCCAGCAAAATGAGTGGCTTGCCAACGATCGCCCTCGCCACTGCCACACGCTGTTGCTGACCACCCGAGAGCTGACTGGGGTAGTGGTTCATGCGGTGCGCCATGCCGACCCTTTCGAGGGCGGTGTGCACACGCTCCTTACGCTCGCTTCCGGCCATGCCTCGGTACGTGAGCGGAAGCTCGACATTTTCGTAGACCGTGAGGTCGCCGATCAGGTTGAACGCCTGGAAGATGAATCCGATCGCCTGATTGCGGATCTTCGCCCGCTGTGAGGCTGTGAGGTTGGCCACGGGCTCGCCGTCGAGCAGATAGTCCCCGCCGGTCGGAGAATCCAGCAGCCCGAGGATCGACAGAAGCGTCGTCTTGCCGCAACCCGACGGCCCGGCGATCGACACGAACTCACCCGCCTTGATGTCCAGGTGAATGTCGGACAATGCGTGGGTTTCGACCTCTTCGGTGTAGAACACTTTGCCGAGCGCCTGAAGATCGATCAGCGTGGACGTGCTGCCCTCTGGTGCGTTTTCCATCATTCCTCCCTTGCTTCCTAGTTCCTCAAGCGGATCCGATCGTATCCGTCCCAATTGGACATGTCCGACAGGATCACGATATCCCCCTCCTGTAATCCCTCCATCACTTCGATCTCGTTCACCGAGCTCGCCCCCAACATCACGTTGACGCGTTCCGCGTACTGACCGTCTTCGACCAGCTTGAACATACCCACACGCTGATTCGCCTGGCCGTACGCGGGACGTCCGACATACGTCACGTCGTCCAGCTGCTGGATCACCACGTTGCCGTCGATACTCAGATCCGGGCGAGCGCTCCTCGGAAGGTCGGGTGGAAGCGCAACGTCGATCGTCACGGTCCCGTTCTGCACCGAAGGATCGATGCGCACAACCCGTCCCACGATCGTGTCGTTTCGCGTGTCGATGTACGCGACCTGACCCGCGGTAATGTCCTGGGCTTGTGTCTGCGGAATCCGGACCTCGGCCTTGAGGCGCCCCGGCTGCACGACCCTGGCAAGCGTCGCACCCGACTGAACCCACTGGCCTTCGTCGAGCGGCAGCTCCGCCAACACACCGGCCACACCGGACGTCACCTCCAATGAGTTTACTCGATCAAGGTTGAACTCGACGATGTCAGCAAGGCTCTGGATATTGACCCGTTGAGCCTCTACTTGGTCTACGGCCGAGGCGGCGAGTAACACCTCCTGCTCTTCTTCAATCCGCACTCTCTCGAGTGCCTCCACCACCGCGTCCCCGGTCCTGGCCAGTTCGGTCGCGGCGACCAGCTCGGGATTCGTGTCGTAGAGACGCTGATTGGTGGTGTGGTCACGTTGCGCATTCTGCGATTGGGTGCGCACCTGTGCCAGAAGCGCGCTCTGGGAGAGGCGCTGCGTCTCCAGGTTCGAGCGAGTTTGAATCAGGGTCGCTTCGGCCGTGTTGAGCGCTTGTCGGGCCTGGAGCAGCGCGACATCTACATCCGGATTGCTCATCCGGATGATGACCGTCTCGCTGTCGATCGGGGTTCCGGGCAAGATGATGATTTGCTCCACGCGCCCGGCGGTCAGGGCCGTGATCCAGCGCATTTGTTCGGGCACGAGCGTACCCGGCCCCCTCACCTGCCGGATCATCGTGCCGTGCTGGACGGTGTCCATCCATACGGTCGCTACGTCGACCGGTGGCGCCGCGGGCTCGAGATTCCTCAACGTCCAACTGATCGCGATCAGAACCGCTGCCGCTGCCGACCACTGAATGATCCTCTTTCTAGTTCTTGGCTTGGGATCGCGAGCAATGTCCACGACAACCTCACTCTCTGAAGGCTGCTGAAGGAGTACAGTGGGCCGCGTTGCGGATGCCACGACCCCAGATCCTAGGCGGAGCGACGACGCCATAGCAATAGCTACGGCTAGGAGCTCCAACAACGGAGATGGGGTCGTGCCACCGCAACCCTTCAGCGTGTATGGTCATGCCCCACATGGTGGCGGGCACATGGCGGTTGTGCGGTTGATCCTGCGTCTCTCCTCCTCGGAGTAGCTGTGCTACGCCTCGTCGTCGTTCCTTGTCTGAACGCGCACAAGCGCCATGTGCGCGACCCGCTGTACTCCTTCAGCAGCCTTCTCAATTTCAGCCGGAATGACTAGTAGCCACCCAGCGTACGATTCGGTTCCCTACTCTTCGAGGCGGAGCCGTCGACCCACAGCGTTTTCTAGGTTCGCCAGCTCGAGATGGAAGGTGTATAGACCGTCCAGGTAAGCCCGCTCCCCATCCGCCATCGTGCGTTCCGCGTCGAGCAAGACGAGAAAATTGTCCGCGCCCAAGGTGTATCGAGTGCGGGACAGCTCCAGTTGTTCGGCGGCCACTTCGCGGTTCCGTTCCTCTACCTGGACCACATCGAACGCCGTCGTCAGCGCATCGTAGGCGGACGTCACCTCCTTCTGAAGACGCAACTCTTCCGCCCGGCGGGAATACTCGGCGTCCTCGAGTAGATTGGCGGCCTGAGACACCTGCCGCTCCCTGCTGAACCCGTTGAAAATCGGAATGCTCACACTCAAGATTGCCCGAAATGGCTGCCCCGTGAAGTTGAAGGGAAAGGCATCGTTTCCCCTCAGAATCTCCTGGCGGGCCTCGTCGCTGAGTTGCCCCGGTCCACAATCCTGGGGAAATCCGTCCAGCGGCGTCGTCAGGCCTGCTGAAATGGTGTTGAACGTCTGGCAGCTCGCGAAGCCCCCGGCGGCGCCCCTCTCGGCACTGGCGACGAGGAAGCCCCCGTTCTGGATTTCCTGTGTAAAGCCTGACCACTCGCCTGCCAGGGTGACAGTCGGAAAATATTGCCCGCGGGCCTGCCGGAGGTTGGCGCGCCGAGCCCCTTCGCTGGCCTCAAAAGCGTTTAGCCCGGGGTGGGACTCCAGGGCGATCGAGATCAACTCCGTACTCGTCCAAGGCGGTCGGAACACTTCGAACTGGCTCACCAGCTCCAAGTCGGCACCGAGATCGAGGCCGACGGTCTCCAAGAGCCCGAGCGCCCCTACGCGTAGCGCCGACTCCGCCCGTATCAGGGAAACGGAGTCCCGTCCAAGCTGGACCTGCGCCTGCTTGGCGTCCATGATGATGGCCGCCTGAGCATCCACACGCGCTTGTGCGATTTCGAGATTCTCAATCGACCGCTCGACCTGACTGAGGGCCACATCGACCTGATCCCTCGCCCGTAACGCGGTCATGTATTGGAGGGTGACCAGGGTTTCCATCGTAAACTCCGCCGCCTGGGTAAACGCGCGGGCGGCGTTCCTCTCCGCTTTGGCACTGCTGAGACCGAACAGGGTGTTCCCGTTCAGGGTGTACCTCGCAGAGAGTGCATAGTTGGAATAGTAGAGCGCCCCCTGCTCGATCACACCGGTGTTGATCGTCCCGATCCGTGACTGTCCCGGAGCCCGGTAGGTCGCGAACCCGCTCGCCGTGAGCGACGGAATAAAGAGGTTGCTCGTCGCCTCTCTCACGCCCCAATCGGCCACTGCCTCGTTGTTTTGCGTCCTCAGAAACGTGGGGTTGTTCTCACGAGCGAGGTCGATCGCCTCATCCAACGTAAGACGCACCGTCTCCTGCCCCAGCGCCATCGCCGCGGTCGCCAAGAGGGCAGCCGCCGTCAGGGTCAATGCTCTCTTCGCCTGGCCACCCTCCCAATCCGCCATTCGTATCACCCTCGATCTCATTCGTTTCACCCTCGATCTCCGCACATCGTTCGTATGCCAATCCATGTGAAGCGGGGTCCGACCGGAGCCAGCCCAAGAGCCAACCCATTCATCCCGACCGTGCACCGCACCCTCCAATCGGGCCCCGCAACATTCGTCTTTATGCGCTCAATTCAAGCACACTCCTGGTTCATGCCCATTCGTTCACACCATTCACTAAGAAAGCTTCGTGCCAAACACACAATATCTACGTAACTCTTTTTCACTATTGTGGTTACACTGCCCACGCTCCCTTCTTCGCGCCGTGTCTGGTGCCCGCCCACGGGACCTCGATTCCCAATATCGGACACCCGCCTCACGCCCACGCGGCTCCCCTTGATGGGTGCAGGGTTCACGTAGGGCACGCTTCCTGCAATCTTCGAGGCGTCTATCTTGGCGCGGCATACCGACCCCCACCGGAGCGAATCCAGGACGATGGTCACCGAGGAAACCCTTCTCGAGCTCGATCAGCGCCTCGATTCAGCCCAGATGGAGGTCGATGCGGCGCTCGCGCCACTGACGACGTTCCGCATCGGCGGCCCGGCCGACAGACTCTTTCACGCCCGCACGGCTGACGATCTGGCGGAGTCCATCCTGGTGGCCCGGGACCTCGGCATCCCGCACTTCCTGCTCGGCAAGGGTGCTAACGTGCTCGTCGGAGACCTGGGCTTTCGTGGCCTGGTGATCCGCTCGGAGGTGGGCGGCACCGACTTCTTCGAGGACGGTCGCGTTCGCGCTGGAGCGGGCGTAGAGACCTACCCCGACCTCATCGAGGCGACCGTAGCCCGCGGGCTCGGTGGCCTGCATCACTTCGTGGGGATCCCGAGCACCGTGGGCGGGGCCATGTGGCAGAACCTGCACTTTCTCTCGCCCGCACCAGAGAGGGCCCGCACGGTCTTCATGGAGGAGGTGGTCGAGTCCGCCGAGATCCTCTCAGAGGAAGGAGAGCGGCGCACGGTGGATCGGGAATACTTCAGGTTCGGCTACGACTACAGCATCCTTCACGAAAGGGATGACGTTGTCCTCACAGTGGACTTCCAACTGACCCCGGCTCCTCCCGAGGAACTGCGTCGAGTGATGGAGGAAAACCTGGTCTGGCGAAAGGACCGCCATCCGGACCTGGCCGTGCTGCCCAGCGTGGGCTCGATCTTTCAGAAAATCGAAGGAATCGGCGCCGGGCGGCTCATCGACGAGTGTGGGCTCAAGGGGCACGTTAAGGGAGGCGCCCAGATCTTCACGAACCACGCCAACATCATCGTAAACCTCGGGAGTGCGACGGCCGCCGACGTCCGTGCCCTGATCGACCTCGCTAAGACGCGAGTCGCCGACGAGCTAGGATACGAATTGGTGCCGGAGATCACCTTCGTTGGCGACTTTTAGCTCGCCACATCAGCTAGTCGGCCACATCAGCGATCTCCCGAAGCAGGGCCGGATCGAGCTCATGACCCCCGGCATGCGTGATCGTCTTGAAGGGGATCCCCAACTCTTCGAGCCTGGCCTCTTGGGAGGCATGGGCTTCCTCCGAGATGAAGTGATCGAGAAGTCCCCGCACCAGAACAATCTCGGCCGATCCCAACCTGGCGGGCCCACGGTCGAGATCGAAATCGTCTGGAAGATACGCTCCCCAGAGGATCAGCCGCGCGACGTCCGCGTCTCCCGCCGCCATCCACCTGCACACCGTGTGGGCACCCTGCGAGAACCCCAACACTGTGAGGGCCGTATCTCCGCCCGACTCACCGGTTGCCTCCTCGAGAACCACATCGAGGAACTCCAGGTAATCCCTGATCTCGTTCTCCCGGTCTTCTCGAGTCATCCAGGTGGCGCCGACCGGGACCTCTTTGCCATGGCGGCCGTCCGGGGCGTCGAGATAGAAGCGGGACAGGCCCTCGGGCGCTACGATCAGCCGCGTTCCATCGTCCAGATCGGCGAACCGAGGCAGAAAGCGCCGCGCCAGCTGCCGGTACCCATGGCATACGAGCCAGACTTCCCGGAGATGCGGACCGGCCGATCCCAGGGTGTAGTAGCGCGCCGTTCGGGCAACCCGAATGTGCCGCTCCTTCACTGGGCGGACCGGAACGGGCTGGTGCCCGCAGCCTCGAAAGCAAAGGCACGGCAGATCTCCGAAAAGAGGCCCCGATCATCACTGTGCCGAGCTGCTGTGATTCGGATGACGCCCAGGATCGCGAGAGGCTCGAATTGGAAGGACATAGAAGCGTAGGCTGGACGCACCAGTGGTATTAGTGTCGTAATAGGGAGCCTCGCGCCTTTCGCACGAGCGAACTCCGCCAGAAAGTTGATCGGGCGCCGCTTGGCCGGCAACCGTGAGGCGGACCGCGGTACCCATCCCGCGTCCGTTTGGAGAGCAGCATGATGTACATCGTTCCCGGGATCAGGCCCAGCGTACTTCGGTCACTGGCCATGTCCGGGCTGATCCTCTTCTGGTCGGTCGTGCCGCGGAGCGGCTGGTCGCAAACGCCGGGCTCGTCGTCCACACCTTCCGATGAGACCAAGGCCAACCCCTTCTCCGGCTTCGAAACCCATTTCCTGTCCAACGGCCTCAAGGTTTGGTACAAACGACTCCCGGGCGCTTCTGAGGTCTCCGTCAGTGTCGGCGTGCCCTACGGGTGGGATTCGGATCCCCAGGGGAAGGAGGAGCTCGCACACCTGACGGAGCACATCCTCTTCTCCGATCACGACGGACGGACAGAGCAGGAGATCAAGGAGGCGGTCGACGGTATCGGCGGCCGCCGTAACGGATTCACCACCCCGGATCATACCTGGTATTACCTGACCGTCTCGAAAGAGCACGGGGCGTTCGCAATCGAATGGCTGTCCCGGCTGGTGTCCCCGCATTCCATGGACGCGGACGTCGTCGAGCGGAACCGCCAGCCGGTCGCCCTGGAGATCAACGCGCAGCCGCGTGAGTTCTTCGAGCATGCGTGGGCATTGCTCAATCCATCCTGGATGCAGCCGTCCGATTTTTGGCAGCGTGAGTTCGGCATGGAAACCCGAAGTGGGCGCCAGTATGACCGCTGGGCCAGCCTCCAAAACATCACGCCGCAGGACGTCGCCGATTTCTACGACCGCTATTACGTCCCTGGAGCGATGACGCTCACAGTGATCGGCGACCTGAACCGACGCGAGGTCCTGGAGATCTCGCAGCGCACCTTTGGGTCTCTCCAGGAGAGGCCCGTGCCCTCGATGGAAGTGGATATCGAAGACCCGGCCCGCCGGCGGGCCACCCGGTACTGGGGCTTCGGCCCGAACGCGCGTTACACGGACCGGTACAAATTCTTCAACAGCACAGCGGAAGATGACCTGATGCTGCTGTTCGTTCGGGATCTGATGAGGCGCCGGCTGAATCAACGCCTTCGGTACGGAGAACAGAAGGCGGTCTACGGACTGCAGGTCACCACGACGCAGCGGGGACCCGGCGGATACCTGCAGATTCAGGGCTCCATCGATGAGAACGAATTCGATTTCGCCGAAGCGATCATGAAGGAGGAGTTCGGAGCATTACGGACGGGAACACGACTCGAGGACGAATTCGAGGCTGACCGAACCGCCCTGGTGGAAGGACTTCGTGGAGAGAACTCGACGGCGCAGGACCTGAACTTTTGGGCGTTCCGCAACTTCTACGACTCGTTCAAGCATGCAGATTTCCCGGATGTCCTCTCCTTCTACGCGAACGTGACCCAGGAGGAAGTGGCGTCGTTCGTCACCCGTAGCCTCGTGCCGGAACGGGAAGTCGTCACGCTCGTCCGGGTCCAACCGGTGAGCCAAGCAGTCATGGCTGCCGTCGCTCTACTGCTCGTGTTTCTCACCGTTCATCTGGTCGCCTTGGTGCTCACGCGCAAGGTGACGATGCGGGACATCCGGTATGTAGCTCGGTTTCGCGTGCCCATCGCCTTGCAGATCGCCGCGGTGGTCGTCTATGGCGGAGCCGGATTGATCCTGGCCCGGCTGATCGTGTACGCTGTTCAGTCCCTGACGCTTTCGTCGCTCCTGACCTTGGACAGCTACGCAATCCAAATGACGGCGTTCGGACTCATGCTCGTCGGCGCGGTGGCGCTCCTCATCCTGTATCTCTCTCGAATCCCGCGTAAGATCCTCGTGTTTCCCGACTTTCTTCTCATCAAGTCGCTCGCATACAGCTCTCGCATCCTGAGGCCCCTCGACCTGTTGGAGGTTTCGACACGCCGTTTTCCACAGGTCTGGCTCGACAAGGCCCTCCTGTGGTGCGTCCCCCTCACCTTCGGGCTGGTCGGCCCCGGCATATACATGCGAGCAAGGACCGGGAGGGGCTACTTCTTCCGTACCCGTAACAACCAGGAGCTGATCGATCTTCTCAGCGGGTGGCACAGTGTCGCCCACGCAGGCCCGGCGATCGAGCACAAGAGCGCCGGGCTGGACGAGGGGGAGATGAAAGACCTGCTACGAGACCTCTATGTTGCGGAGGCACCCAAGAAGCACTGACGGTGAGGAGGGATCAGGCTTCCTCATCCACTACCCGTCCGCCGCCCTCGTGACTTTGAGCGATTCGGCGAGCCCGGTCGCGCCGGACTTCCAATAGAAGGTCGCGCTCCTCTTCCAACTCGAGTTGAGCTCGGTAGGGGCCATCAGTTTTGGGCGCGGTCAGTCGCTTCTTCTTGGGCTTGATCACAAGGTAGGACACAAACGTATAGGGGAATCCCAGAAAGAAAGCCGCCAGGCGCCTGAAGCCCCGTTCGCCCTCGCGTACGCACGACACATAAGTGACGTTGGCCACGATCTCGACGAGCCAATATAGAATCCATCCCAGCATTGGCCCCGGCACCCTCCAGTAAATGCTAGCCCGCTTCCGCGTCGGAGCTCTGGCGCGACAAGGCGCCCTCGAGAGCTCCCGCCACGCGGCTCCCAAAGCATACCCGACCATTCGTGATTCGATCGGTCCATGACGATCGATGCGTGACGGGACGCACAACGGCAGGAGTCGACGCCGCCCCCTATATGGGACAGACCAGCTTCCCGAGCTTCTCGGTGAGCTTCATGTTCTCCGAGTAATCGACCGGGCAGTCGATGATCACGACGGTGTCGTCGGCGATGGCCTGCTTCAGCGTGGGCACCAACTCTGATGCAGCTTGCACTCTATAGCCTTTGGCCCCGAAGCTCTCCGCGAATTTGACGAAGTCCGGATTGTCGAAGGTGATGTGGCTGGGTCTTCCGAAATGTTGGAGCTGATGCCAATGGATCAGGCCGTACTCAGCATCGTTCCAGATGAGAACGATGATCGGAGTCCCGATGCGAAGCGCGGTCTCGATCTCTTGGCAGTTCATCAGGAAACCTGCGTCGCCCGTGACGGTCACAGCGGTACGCTCCGGATGAGCCAGCTTCGCTGCGATGGCACCCGGCACCCCGATGCCCATGCTGGCGAAGCCGTTCGAGATGATGCAGGTGTTGGGGCGCTCGGCCTCGTAGAGCCGCGCGGTCCACATCTTGTGAGCGCCCACATCACTAATGACGATGTCCTCCGGCTCCAGCACCTGGCGAAGGTCCCGGAGAATACGCTGGGGCACCATGGGGAACGCCGGGTTTTCCGCGTGCTCGGAGTGCTCTCGGAGAATGAAGTCCCGTAGCGTTCCAAGGTCCGGCTCGTGTCGAGGGCGGGCCAACTCACCGACCTGGTGCAGGGACTCCCCGACGTCGCCGATGACGCCGGCCGCCAGAATGTAATACTCATCCACTTCGGCCGGCGTCGCGTCGATGTGTAAGAGTTGGGCATGCTTTTCGGGGTGCCACAGGTACGGATGATACTCGATCATGTCGTAGCCCACGCAGATGATCACGTCGGCGCGGTCGAATCCGCAGTCGACGTAGTCGTGCGCCTGGAGGCCCACCGTGCCCAAGCTCAGCGGGTGTGAGAACGGGATTGCGCCCTTGGCCATGAAGGTGGTGGCCACCGGGATCTGGAGCTTCTCGGCGAACGCCTGTAGTTGCCCCGTAGCTCCGGAGCGGATGACCCCGTTCCCAGCCATGATGATCGGGTGCCTGGCGCCCGAGATGATCTCGGCAGCCTGCGCGACCTTCGCGGCGGGGGGCTCCGGAGTTGCCGCCGCCTGCACGGTGAGCGGCTTCTTTCCCTCCACGTCGGCACCGGCAATGTTTTCGGGAAAGTCGATGAAGCTGACGCCGGGCTTCTCGGCGATCGCCTGCTTGAACGCCTTGCGAACGACCTCGGGGATGATCTCCGGCTCCCGAATCTGTGTGCTGAACTGGGAGATTGGAGCGAAGAGGCTGACCAGATCGAGGTGCTGGTGGCTCTCCTTGTGCATCCGGGTCGTGGCCGCCTGGCCCGCGATGGCCACCACCGGCGCCCGGTCCATGTTCGCATCCGCTACGCCCGTTACGAGGTTCGTGGCGCCCGGACCGAGAGTCGACAGGCACACGCCCGCTCTGCCCGTCAGCCGCCCGTACACATCAGCCATGAACGCCGCGCCCTGCTCGTGGCGCGTGGTGATGAAACGGATCGTACTGTCGAGCAGGACGTCCATCACGTCGATGTTTTCCTCGCCCGGGATGCCGAAGATGTATTCCACGTCCTCGTTCTCGAGGCATCGAACGAAGAGCTCGGCAGCTTTCACAGGTGGTGTCCTTTCGTTTTCAACTGTCGTCCTCACCCGCGGTTAGTCGTAGACGGCGCTGAAGCGCTCCCGCTGCTCCGCGCTGCCCAGGGCGACGAGCGTCGAGCCCTCAACTAGCCCCTGGTCGGGCGTCAGATTCGTGATGATATGCCCGTCCTTCTGAACCCCGATCACGTTCAAGCCGGTGCTCGTGCCGATCCCCGCGTCGGCGAGCGTCTTGTCCACGAGCGACGGAGGGAGCGGCACGTAGAAGAGATCAATGCCCTCGCCCAGCACGACGAGCTCCCGCCCGTGTACGATCGAGTAAATCGTCTGCACACCTAAGGACGCGTAGCTCAAGACGAAGTCGGCGCCGGCGCGCTGGATGGCCTCGACGTTGCGCTCGTGCGTGACCCGGGTGAGGATGCGCGCGTCGGGATTGAGCCGCCGGCAGTACACCGTAAGGTAGACGTTCATCGCATCGTCGTGCGTCGTGAGCAGGACGCACGGTGTCTTGGCGATGCCCGCTTCGTCGAGTACGCGCCGGTCGGCGGCGTCACCCAGAAATAACCGGTCGGGAATGCTCGCGATCTTCGGCTCCAGTTCCGGGTTGCGTTCCACCATATGCACGGGGATCTCCCGCCGCTTGAGGGCCGCGGCGGCGGCCCGCCCCACCTTGCCGCCGCCGACGATGAGCACCGGATTCGGATTGGGGTCGTATATCACGAGCACTTCGTCCAGCTCCGAGATCTGCTCGGGTGTGCCGATCACGACCGGCACGCTGAGCGGCGAGAGCTCGAGATCCGGCCGAGAGGGCAGGAACCGCCCACGCTCCCACACGCCGACGATCGTGGCCCCGGTAAACTCGCGCAATCGTGTGTCGCGGATGGTCCGGCCCTGGAACGGCGTGTCGTGCACCGGGAACTCGGCGAGCAGCAAGTCATGGAACTTGCCGATCACGTTGGCGTGCGTCGTCCCGGCGCTCACCCGGTTGGCAAGGTGCTCGCCCAGTTGGTGCGTGAGGGGCAGCACGTGCGTGGCGCCGCTGAACTCCAGCACGTCGATCGAGTCTTCCACTTCGGCCAGCGCGACGATCGGCACCGATTCGGACAACTCGCGCACGGTGAGGACAATGTTGGAGTTGACCATGTCCGATGCGTTGGCCAGGACGAGGCGAGCCTGCGCCGCTCGAGCGGCTCGGTAGGTCTCGACGGAGTCGACCTCACCCAGGAAGACCGGAACGCTGACGTCCTGCATGTGCATCGCATGGTCGGCGTCTGGCTCGATCACATAGACCGGCACGTCCGCCAGTTGAAGGCGCCGGATGAGCCCGGGTGCAATGGGATCGTTGGCGCAAATCAGCACGTGACCCGCGAGACCTTCCGGCACCGACTGGAGCGAGCGGATGCGGCCGCGGCTCCGCTGTTCGAGCCACGGGGCGTACACAACTCGGATGAAGAGAAACGGGAGGATGATGAGGAGCAGCACCATGCCAGTGAGCAGCACGAGGGTGCTGAACGCGCGGCCCAGGTCGCTCTCGAACGTGATATCACCGAAGCCGAGAGTGCTCATCACGGTGAGCGCCCAATAGATTCCCGTGAACCACGAGTGGTCCTGACCCTCCCCCACCATGATCGCTTGGAACAGCCAGCCGTAGAGCAAAACGACCGCGACGAGAAGGACCACGTACTTTACGAACGGCGCAAGCTGCCGGCGCAGTTTGGTTTCCTCAGCGAGCAGCGTGGCCAGTTGGGAGCCGATGGTCTTCATGCAGTGAAGTCGAAACCCTCCTTTCGTTTCAAGGCCGTCGAGTCGGGCGAGAGCCATGACCATGCATCTGTGTAGCTGAATTGCCAAGAGGTCGAAGCGGCATCACCGGGAACCGATCGGCCCGGTCGCGAGTTGATTCGGAACCAGGATGACCGTACGGTCAGCACCCTACCAGAGCCACAGAAAGCGTGGTGACCCGAGGGCCTGTGCCACTTGGCGCCGGCCCTCGGTTCGTACTGGATGCAGACAGCTTAGTCCGTCACGGGAGAGGTTCTGGCGACGGGTAGTCGTACGCACATATTGGTTTCTCCCGGCCTCGACTTCACCTGCATGTGACCCTGGTGTGTCTCCACGATCCGCATCGCGATCCCGAGGCCGAGCCCCGTGCCGACACCCACATCCTTGGTCGTGAAGAACGGCTCGAAGATGTGCGAGAGGATCTCCTCCGGAATACCGGGGCCGTCATCGACGATCTCGACCTCGACCCAGAGGTCGTTGAGCTTCGCTCTCAGGATCAGCTCGCCGCCCTGATCTACCGCGTCGATCGCATTGTCGAGGAGGTTGGTCCATACCTGGTTGAGCTCGCCGGCATTCGCCGGAATCAGTGGTAGGTCCTCCTGGTACTCGCGGACCAGCCGGATTTCCTTCGCCTTGAGCTTATGGCCGAGCATCTTGAGGGTGTTGTCGACTCCCAGGCGTACGTCGGTGGGTTTGTGCTCGGCGGATCTGTCCATGTGGGAGTAGGTCTTGATGGACGAGACCAACTCCGAGATGCGGCCGGCGGCAGTCTTGATTTCTTCGACGATCCGGTCGGAGCTGATCCCTCCACCCAACCACGCCAGCACGTCTGTGAGGGCCGCTTCGGGTACGTTCCCGGAAAGGTCCTCGAGGTCCTCTATGCTGAGATTCGTCTCGCTAAAGGTCGCCGCCACCTCCCATGGCTCGGCAACGCCGTGATCCTCCAACCATTCCAACAGGTCGTCTTCGCGCTCGCTTCGCTCGAGCTCTGTGCCCGTGGACCCGTCACCCTGACTGCCCAGGCTCCGGAGGTGCTCGAGCTTCTCCAACCCCTGCTCGCTCACGTGGTGGCGCACGAGCGCCGTCACGAGCGCGGGCAGCTTCGCCCGGTGTTCGGAGAGCAACGCGGCCGCGCGGCGGACCGCAGCAGCCGGATTGTTCAGCTCGTGTGCGAGGCCGGCCGACAGCCGCCCCAGGGCCATCATCTTTTCGCTCTGCTGCTCCAGCCGCACATCTCCGCGCACTCGATCCGACATCTGTGCCACGAGCCTTCGGCCGACTTCTTGGCTGACGTCGAGCAACTCCTTGAACAGCGAGGCGTCGAGTCGTAGAACCTCGGAGGGCTCCGCGGCGATGGTATGCCGGGGATAGTGGGTCATCCTCGAGAACGGGAGCATGCCCGTCACTTGTCCGCTGACAGTGGTCGCCACCAACAGCCACTGGCCTCCAATCTCCTCGAAGCCCTGGATCACTCCCTCGACCACGATCCAGAGCGAGTCTGCGACCTGTCCACGATCGAACATGTGTTCGCCGGGCTCGAGCGTAATTCTCTCGCCGTGCTCGCAGAGCCAGTCCACTTGTTCGTCGGGGAGGCCCTCGAGAATGTCCAAGGGCCGCAGCTCGTCTCTCGTGAAGCTCACCTGCGAGCCTCGCAGCGCATTGGGTTGCGGTCGACGTTCACCGTTCGGCGAGAATCTGATGCATGAACGACACCGACACCGAGCCCTCCCCGACAGCAGAAGCGACCCTCTTCACGGACTCGTGGCGGGCATCCCCGCACGCGAACACACCGGGCACGTTGGTCTCCAGCATGAAGGGCTCTCGCTCGAGGGGCCAGTCCCGAAGGTGGATCTTGGGCTCGAGATCTTGCCCCGTGAGAACGAAGCCTCGCTCGTCGCAGGCAACGAGGCCGTCGAGCCACTCGGTGTGCGGTGCCGCCCCGAGAAAGGCGAAGAGGTACTCCGCCGCAACAGACTCGATGGCCTCACTTCCCTTCGAGCGCAGACCCAAGCCCTCGAGGCGGGTCAATCCCTGACACTCGGCGATTTCCGTGTTGAGGCGCACCTCGATGTTTTCCGTGGACTCGATACGGCGCACCAGGTAGTGTGACATCTTGGCGTCGAGCGAATCACCGCGGACCAGCAGGATCACTTTGCTCGCGTGGTCCTTGAAGTACATCGCCGCCTGACCAGCCGAGTTCCCCGCACCCACCATGAATACCGTCTTTCCGCTGGCGTGCATCGCTTCTGTCATGGCCGCGCCGTAGTAGATTCCCGACCCCACGAAACGATAGGCGTTCTCTGCCGGGAGCAGCGTCCAGGACACGCCCACGGAAAGCATGAGAATGTGGCAGGAGAGCTCGGATCCATCGCTCAACGTCACATACTTGTAAGGACCGTCGATGCGGAGTCCGACGGCCTCTTGGGGTGTGAGGATCTCGACGCCGAACCTGCGGGCCTGCGCCACCCCGCGCCTGGCGAGATCGCCCCCCGACAGCCCCGAAGGAAACCCCAGATAGTTCTCGATATAACTGCTCGTTCCCGCCTGCCCGCCCGGTGCCTCCCTCTCGATCAGCACGGTGTGCAGGCCCTCTGATCCACCATATACGGCTGAGGCGAGTCCACCCGGGCCCGCTCCTACGATCACCAAGTCGTAGAAGTCCTTCTTCGCCTTTGTCTCGAGTCCGATATGCTCCGCGAGTGTCGACGGGTCGGGGCGGACGAGCCTCTCCCCGTCCGGCAGAATGACCAGAGGCAAGTCGGACGAGTCGACCGAGTTGCCAAGCTCACGGGCCTCTTCCGAGGACTCGATGTCGAGGAACTGATAGGGCACCTGATTCCGGGCCAGGAAGTCCCGCACGGAATGGCAGCCGGCCGACCACCGGTCCCCGATTATGCGCAAGCCACCGTACCCTGGCCTATAGGATGCCTGCCACTCCTCCAGCATGTCGTCGAGGACCGGAAAGAGCTTCTCCTCGGGCGGGTCCCACGGCTTCACCAGGTAATAGTGAACTTGCGACTGGTTGATCGCGTTGATTGCCGCCTCGGTATCGGCGTAGGCCGTGATCAAGGCCCGTTTGGCCTTCGGAAAGTCCTCCACCGCCCGGGAGAGGAACGTCACGCCGTCCATGCCAGGCATGCGTTGATCGGACAGAAGTAGGGCCACGGGCGTACCCCTCTCCTTCAATTCAGCCAGAAGTTCCAAGGCCGCCGTACCCGATTCGGCACGCAATACGCGGAAGTCCCGTCCATACTTCTTACGCAGGTCTCGGGCAATCGCGTTCAGAACGTCCGGATCGTCATCGACAACGAGAAGGATCGGTTTGGTCATGGGGGGCAACCTGGCCGTGTACGTCGGTGGCAGGCAAGGGCTGCCTAACTGCCGCTACGGTGTCGGTGGATCGACGACCGTCACCGTGCCGCCGCCAAGAACCGTACCTACGGTAGCAGTGATCGTCACGGCTCCAGGCGCAAGCCCCAGGACGAGTCCGTCGTCACTCACGGAGGCCACGATGCTACTCGAACTGGACCAGGACACATCCCCGGACGCCTCATTGCCGTTGCCGTCGACCAAGGTGGCGGTCATCTGAACGGTCAGTCCGACTTCCACGGTCGCGGAGGACGGGGAGACGATAACCCCCGCAACAACTCCGGGGGTGGAGCCCGGTACGAGAATGCCAGTATTCGAGTCTGAACAGGCCATCAGGCTTGTAAGGGCGACAAGAGCCGAGATCCGCGAAGCGCTCCGGGGCATTCTCGCCATCGATCCGCCTTGTTCAGCTACCTGGAAAAGAGAATCCAGGATTCTGAGAATCAAACGACTCGCCCATTGGACCTTGGTCCAATAGGTAGGAGCGGGTTTTGAGCCGGAGGCGCCGGCTATTAACCCTCGAGCATGCCCGCGTCCACCAGCACCGTCCGCGCCCGCTCCTCGTCCTCGGCCCGGACGATGATCCGTGCCGGGTTCACGAACGCCAGGCCAACGTCCATTCCCCCAGCATCGTCGACGTGGAGGGCCGAATCCACACCCGCACTCTCCAGGTACCCGTGAGCCAGCTCCGCTTCGTGACGATAGTGGAAACGCGCCACGACCGTGGTCGGGATGCGGTCACGGCTCACGTCCGCTGCCTCAACCGTGGCCTCAACTGCGCACTCACCTTGAGCACCCCGCTCAACTCGGGAATAGCGATCGATCAATCTTGGGGACGAGGTCGAGGGCGTTCTCGTAGTAGATCCTTCGGAGCACCTCGTCGGGGAGATCCAGCCCGTACATCTGCCAGAATGCGTGGTACCTCCGGTAGTAATCGAAATAGTCGTCCGCGGTCTCGAAGACGCGGAAGTAGGTGTGGAACTCCTCCTGGTTGTAGGAGTCCTTGCCCATCAAGACCCGGTCCTGGTATTCGATGAGCCACTCCCTGGCGAATCGCGGCTGCCTTCCCAACTCGTAGATGACCGCGCCGAGACCCACGTACATGTTGGGCATCTCGTCCAGGAGAGTCCCGAGCCGAGCCAGGTCGTGGCCCAGCCATCCGAGATGAGCTGAGATGAACTTCGTGTTCGGATGCCTCCGGAAGAGGTCGTGCTGCTCCCCGATGATTTGCTCGAAAGGTGCGCTCCTGCCGGGGGGCTGTATCCGCCGCGGCCGCAGCGTCAACTCGAGCCAGCGCTCATTGAAGCGGTCGTAGGGCTGCCAAAACTCCGCGGGGTCGGCCGAGTGGATCAACACGGGGATCCCCAGTTCGCCGGCCTTCGCCCAGACGGGGTCGAGACGGGGATCGTCCACCGGGATCCGATTTCCATCGGTGTCGCGGTCACTCAATCCCAGACCCTTGAAGATCTTCAGACCGGCAGCCCCGGCGGCAACATCCGCTTCCAGCTGGGCCGCAGCACGCTCACCCCATCCGGGCTCGCCCACGCCTCGAAAGTTGACGTTGGCGAAGAAAACGAAGCGCCCCGGATGGTCCCGGGTCATGTTTTCGAGCCCCGTGACGAGGCTCGCCCCGCTTCCGCCCGAAAGGTTGACCATGACCGCCATGTTGAGCTCGTCCATCTCACCTACGAGCCGGTCGACGGCCTCGGACGACATGCGGGTACCGCCCTGGTGGCCGTGAATGTCCACGAAGGGAAAGCGGGCGCTCGTTACGATGTTCTCGGGAACGACCAGCGTATTGCGCGGCTCGTACTCGTCCACGGTGACGCCCTGGCCGGCGACAGGCTGCGCCACCCCGGTGGGGAGGGTCCCAACCAGGAGTAGCAGGCCTCCAACGATCTCGGCTGAAGTCAATCGCATACGGAACGCTCCACGATCGTACTGGGCAAACGATGGGGCCCCCGGACGGGGCCACGATGGTCGATTATTGTAGCAACCACAGGACAGCAGAGAAACCCGGGTCAGGGGGCTGCGACGAATTTGGCCTCCCGACGGCCCGGTGTCACGACGGCCCGCGTCACAATGAGCTCGGATCGCCGTCCCACACCACGTAGCGGATCCCGTCCTTCCCGGAGCGCTTCACCGAGTACATCGCTTGGTCTGCGACCTGGAGCGCCTCTCGGCCCGTGTCGATCGGTACCTCGAAGGTCACGGCGCCGATGCTGAACGTCACCGGCCACCCACCTTTCGCCATGGCCCCGATCAATTGCTTGTGCAGATTCTGGAGCACCGATCCGGTGGCACCACCGGTGGTCTCGGGTAGGACCGCCGCGAACTCGTCTCCCCCCAAGCGCCCGAGGATGTCCGTCTGTCGCGTGCTGGACCGGAGAGCGTCCGCGATTCGGCGCAGGAGCTCGTCGCCCGAGTCGTGTCCCTCCAGGTCGTTGACCGCCTTGAAGTTGTCTAGATCGACATAGGCGAGTGTGAACGCTCGGCCATACCGGGCGGCGCGGGCCAATTCGGCGTCGAGCCCGGCCATGAACGACCCGCGATTCGGGAGCCCAGTCAGCGTATCCGTCGCCACGAGTGCCGCCTCGGCGGATCGTCGACGCTTCAGCCTGGTGACCAGCAGCACGATGATCCCGAGAAAGACGACATTCGAAAAAACGCTTGCGATGACCGCCCAGCCGATCGGACTCGTGGTCAAAGGACGTCCCGATCAAGGCCCATCCTGGCCACGCCGGCCATCTCCCTCGCTAACAGATGAACCTCCATCAGCTTCCACTGCGCCCGCAAAAACATCACGGCGAGCAGCATGAGACCGAGGTTGCCCAGGATGGGCCCGAGACCGCGCTCGGCGCCAATCTGCACGAGATTGAAGATCCGACTCACGATGACGTACCCCCCGAAGAGGATGGGTACAAAGCTTCCGGCGAGAGTCAGGCCGCCCCAACGGTTCGGCTTCTCCAAGACGTTCGAGACCGCCTGTAACCCGTAAGCGACCATCGCCACCATCGACAGAACCGCGCCAATCATCAACATGACGTGGTCGGGAAGCTGGAATCCGCTCCGAACGGATTGCACCAGGCCATACACGGCGAGGACCCCGAGCGGAGGGAGGCCGACCGCGATCTTGGCTGCCGCCATGCGCTCAACGGCTTGGGCCACGAGAGCTCCACTTTGACCAGGCTCGGGTATCGGATTCGCCATGTTCTATGATCATCCATCGCCTCTGGGGGCGCCAGAGAAATCAATTCCCGCCGCCCGTCCACAGTTTCTCTCACTTCGGAACCGATGGACCTTGCGCGGTGTCTCCACTCACCGACACAATTCTGGGGGAACGACGACAGTTATTTGAAGGCCGCTGAAGAAGTACAGCGGGCCGCCAAAGGGGATTCGCGGACAGCATTTTCGGTCCGCGAGGTTGGGAGGAGCTTTGTTCACGCGGTGCATGTTCTGCCACAAGAACTTTCCGGAGAACGGTGTCTTTGGGCGCCTTCCTCCGGGCCGCCGCCTGGCTTTCGATCCACGGCAGGGACGTTTGTGGGTGGTCTGCGACCAGTGCGGCCGCTGGAATCTCTGCGCGATGGAAGAGCGCTGGGAGGCCCTCCATGAATTGGAAAGGATGGTGCGCGACCGATCCGAGCTCGTGGCCGAAACAGACAACATCGCGCTCTTGTCGTCAGGCGAGCTTTTCCTGATCCGAGTAGGCAAAGCCGAGCTCGCGGAGCGAGCCTGGTGGCGCTATGGCCGCGAGCTGCACCAGCGCCGATCTCGGTTTCACAGCGCGCGATCTCGACTGACCGCCTACACGTTCGGCGCCATGGCGTATCTGTCCGACGTCGTAGGACTCGGCGATGAGGATCTCAGCATTGGGTGGGACGACGCACCCACGGCAGATATTCTTCGGTGGCGCTGGTTCGGATGGGCCGCGTGGCACGGCTCCGTCGATTGTCCGTACTGCAACAGCTCGCTCAAAGCGCTGCGTTATGACCTCTCATGGTGGATCTTCCCTCGAATCGACCCGGATACCGGCCGGACGGTGGTCGAGGTACCCTGCCCCCGTTGTGACCCGTGGACACCGAAGAAGGTCTACGAGATCGGAGGTCCGGAGGCGCAAACCGTTCTGCGAAAGGTGCTGGCCTATCAACACATTACGGGCGCAACCCGAAGCACTATCAAGGACGCCTCTGATGTGATCGAATCCGCAGGTTCGTCCGAGGCATTCGAGGCGCAAGTCACCCAGGAACGCAGATCGCTATGGGGTATGGGAAAGACACACTCCATCGCCCTCGAGATTGCCCTGAACGACAGCGTCGAACGCCGCATCATGGGCTTGGAGCTTCAGGCCATCGAGTTCATGTGGAAACGCGAGGAAGAATTGGCCCGCATCATCGACGAGCAGCTGACCCCGGACGCTGTTCGCGAGCGGCACATCAGGCGGCTACCGGTCACGGTCCTTCCCAGTTCCCGGAGTCGCGACTAGGAGGGTGAGATAAGGCACCTCGCCCTCTCCCACACAGCATCGAACATCGACTCGGTGAGCCGGCCTGTGAACGTGTTCTGCTGGCTCGGATGGTAGCAGCCGAGCACCGTTCTGCTTCCGAGGTCCACCTCGGCACCGTGCGAGAACTTCGGACGTATAAGGGTGACGCCCTGATCGGGTTTCTGGAGGACGCGAAACACCTGATCGAACGCGAACCCCCCGAGCGCCACGATCACGCTGGCGAAACGAAAGATCTCCAGCTCCTCTTCGAGATAGGGCCTGCAGTTATCCCGCTCGGCAGCGGTCGGGCGGTTCGCAGGGGGCGCACACCGGACGGCCGCCGTGACGTAGGCTCGCGACAGACGTAACCCGTCGTCCGCGGTGCGTCCGTCAGGCTGGTTGGCAAACCCAGCCCGGTACAGAGCGCGAAACAACCAGTCCCCGGAGCGATCCCCAGTGAACATGCGCCCCGTCCGATTTGCACCGTGCGCAGCAGGTGCGAGACCCACGATCAGAAGCTCGGCGTTCGCGTCGCCGAACGAGGGGACGGGACGTCCCCAATAATGGTCTGAGGCGTAGGCAGCCCGTTTTTCCCGAGCCACATCGGAGCGCCACTCCACCAGACGCGGGCACCGGGCACATGTCACGACGCGCTCGTTAACCTCGCCCAGCCGTGCTTCATTTTCCGATGGAGACGCCACGGGATGCACCGCGATCAGGTCGATTCTCGCGTGGTCTCATCCGGGAGGCTTCTTCGCCGAGCGGCGATCGTGCCGATGAGCGGGCCAACCAATGCGCCCACGGTCGCGCCGATCACGGTCATCACTCCGATCGGGTTGAGATGACCCCATGAGGGTTCGCCGCTCGCTATGGACCGATACACGCTCAAAGCGAAAAACAAGCCACCACCCACCGCTCCGCCGATCCCGGTCCACCTTCCAGTGTCCTTCACTACACATGCCTCCAAAAGGAGGGGTCGTTGAGCCTAAGCCTTGACGAGGTCGGTGAGGGTGATCTCGAACACAATGACCGCATTCCCCGGGATAGTAGACCCAGACCCCTGCGATCCGTACGCCAGACCGGGGGGGATTATCAGTGTTCTCGTTCCTCCAACTTGCATGCCGATGATGCCTTCGGTGAAGCCGGGAATCAAATTCGCCACTCCCAGCGTGAAGGTGAACCCATCAAAGCTATCGAACTGAGTACCGTCGACCAGCCACCCTGTGTAGCTGACCGTGACTGTGTCTCCGACCGCGGCGAGCTCCCCGGTCCCCACCACGTCATCTCGATAGAGCAGCCCGCTCTCGGTCTCGGTGAAGTCGTCGAGATCGATTCCCAGCGTGTCCGCGAACACCACGGTCGCGGGGTCGGGCCCGAATGGGTTGCTATCGCCGCAAGCCGCGAGCACCAGGGTACCGATCGCCGCTATATAAAGCACTTTCTCCATACTTCTCTTGATCATAAGAGCTCCCGTCTAGTCCAAGTTTCGGCGTTCACCGTCTCTAGATTCAGGGTGCCAGGACTTCGGCTCCTCGAGATGACCATGAGGACCCCGTTCAGAGCGCTCCGATCGTAGCGCGAACGGCTTCGGCGCTGTTCGCCAGCGCTTCGGCCTCACTCTCCGTGAGCTCCACCTCGATGATCTTCTGGAGCCCGCCTTCGCCGAGCTGACACGGCACACCCAGGAAGATTCCCTCGTGCCCATATTCGCCCTCGAGGTACGCGGCGCACGGAAGAATGCGGCGTTTGTCTTTGACGATGGCCTCGGCCATCTGGACGGCCGCCGCCGAGGGTGCGTAGTAGGCGCTGCCCGTTTTCAGGTGGCCCACGATTTCGGCCCCGCCCTTCCGCGTGCGGTCGATCAGCGCCTCGATACGCTCGTCTCCGAGGAACTGGGTGAGGGGGATGCCCGCAATGGTCGTGTAGGAGACGAGCGGGACCATCGTATCACCGTGGCCCCCGAGAACCAGAGCTTGGATGTCCTCCACGCTCACGCCGAGTTCCAGAGAAATGAACGAACGGTATCGTGCAGTATCCAGGATGCCCGCCATACCGATCACCCGTTCCCGCGGGAAGCCGGTGGTCTGCATCGCCACATAAGCCATCACGTCCAACGGATTGGAAACCATGATGATGATCGAGTCCGGAGCCACCCGCGCGATTTCCCCCGAGACCGATTCCACGATGCCCGCATTGGTCTTGAGGAGGTCGTCACGGCTCATTCCCGGCTTCCGGGCGATCCCGGCCGTGACGATGAAAAGCTCGGAGTCCGCCGCCTCTTCGTAGTCGTTTGCGCCGATCACATGCGAGTCGAATCCCTCGACGGGGGCGCTCTCCCACTGATCGAGCCCCTTTCCCTGCGGGATGCCTTCGATGATGTCGATCAGGACGACTTTTCGGGCAAGCTCCCTTTCCGCCAGACGCTGTGCGCAGGTCGCGCCCACGTGACCCGCCCCAACCACGGTAATCTTGTTCGTGCCCATGTGACCCTTCGTGAAGTGTGCTGGAATTCTTGGAGTTGTTGAACGTTCTTGAAGTCGTTGAAGGTCTTCGACTCGAGTGGTTCCTGGAAACCCGGCTCAGCCACCCGTCTGAGAGAGGGCCACCAGCCCCCCCGAGCCCTCGTCGCTTCCCTGGATCAGGTAGTGCCGCTCGGGCTTGATGCGGAGCGTCTCTTCGATGAGCGGAACGAGGTCGGCGCCGGCTCGGAGCGGGTCGCGAAGGTTGGTCTGAAGCGAGCCGAAAAGGCACGGTCGGAGTTGGCCATCCGCGGTCAGCCGCATCCGGTTACAGCGGTCGCAATAGTTGTGGCTCATAGGAGTGATCACCCCCACCGTGCCGGCTGCACCGGGGAAACGGAAGTACGTCGCGGGCCCGTTTCCGGCGGGACCGTCCACCGGTTCGATACTCCCCATGCGGCGGATTCTGGCGAGCGCCTCTTGGCAGGACACGAAGTTGTCCGCACTCAAGTCCAGGTTGGATCCCGTCGGCATGAGCTCGATGAAGCGCACGTGCCAGGGCCGATCTCGAGTGATGAGCGCGAAGTCCTCGATTTCGTCGTCGTTCTGTCCGCCGATGAGGACCACGTTGATCTTGATCGGATCGAACCCCACGGCCTCAGCCGCTTCGAGTCCCTCCATGATGCGGCCGAAGGAGCCGGGTCGTCGGGCAATGGCGTCCACACGCTCCTCTTGCAGGGAGTCGAGCGACACGTTGACCCGGCGGACCCCGGCATCGCGGAGCGCCTGAGCCTGGTCGCCCAGCAGCACCGCGTTCGTGGACAGTGAGATGTCGACGATGCCGGGGATTGCGGCCACCATGTCCACAAGAAGAGGAAGATCCTTTCGGACCAGAGGCTCTCCGCCCGTAATACGCACTTTCTGGAGACCCATCCCGGCCATCGTGCGGAGTACGGAGGCGATCTCCTCGTAACTGAGGAGGTTGTCACGCTTGAGCCAATCCAACCCTTCGAGCGGCATGCAATAGACACACCGCAAGTTGCACTTATCCGTGACGGAGACACGAACGTACTCCACGCGGCGGCCGAACTGATCTCTCATGACCCGTCCTCCTGGGGCGCGCGCGGCGCCCGGGCCACCGCATTGGGCGTGAGACCCTCGACCCACTCCTCGGAACCTTCGCTGTAGCGTTCCTTTTTCCAGACTGGAAGGCGCTTCTTGATTTCCTCGATGATGTAGCGGGATGCCTCGTACGCCTCGGCCCGATGGGGACTGGAGACCGCGATGGCCACGCTGACGTCACCCACCTTCAACTCGCCGACCCGATGGACGGCGGCGACCCGATCGGTGCCCGCCGATCTAGCGGCCTCGCCCACGATCTCCGAGAGCACCTCGGCGGCCATCTCCTCATAGGTCTCGTACCGGACCCCCCCAACCGAACGACCGTCATTGTGGTCCCGAACGACGCCCAAGAAAAGCAGGCTCGCCCCGTCCTCGTCGGTGCCGATCAAGGTCAACACGTGAGCCGGGTCGATGGCTTCCCGAACGATAGCGGCAAACGTCATGTCATCCCCCCGCAACCGGCGGAATCAACGCCACCTCGTCGCCGTGGCTCAGCAACGAGGTCGGGTCCGTGTAGGTCAGGTTGACGGCTACGGCGGGCGCGGCGGGAAGAACCGTAAAAGCACCTCCCCGGGAGCGGAGCGCCGAAACGAGATCCGAGACGGTCGCTCCCTCAGGAAGATCGACCTGCAGCTCCTCAGTGCCGAGGAGTTCTTTATAGGAAGCGAAGAACAGGGTGCGGATTTTCACGTGGCCGTACATCCGGAGGACGGGACAGTTGAACGAAACAACTCCTCAGACTAAAGGAACCCCGCCGTCCCCGTCAACGTCCAGGGTCAGGGCCGCGGCCCCCACCGCCTCTCCCACGTACTCCTCGGATCTGGTCGCCGAGTCGCTGGCGCATCATGATATAGCGCACGACTTCCTGGGGACTCAGGATCTGGAGGAGCGCCTCCTGCTCCTCTCGAAACAGCGTTGCCTCCTGGTCGCTCAACTCGAGCATTTCGGCGAGGATCTGGGAAGCCTCCTCCTCAGTGAGATCCCGCCCTCCGCCTGGGCCGCCCAAACGTCCCACCCTGGCGCGGGTGCCACGCTCTCGTTGCGCAAAATCGAGTCGCCGGCTGTTGAAGTCCCCCACCGCCTCCTGGAGTCGCCGCATCTGGTCATCGCCGAGTTGGAGCTCCTCCCGAACCAGATTGTCGAAGCGTGCTTGGATTCTCCGCTCCATGTCTGCACGCTGGCCGCCGCCGCCACGACGCTGCGCGACAAGCTCGTCGGCGCTACCCATCAGCAGAGCCGTTGCCAAGAGACCCGCCGTCATCAGAACACCGCAGGCCCTGCTCATGAACAGACCCCAGGCCGTGCTCGTCGCCCGCGATCGTCCCCTCATCCTCCGAGCTCCTCCAGTAGGAGTGCCAGATCCTCGTCGGAGAGATCCGCCAACATGGCTACGCCAGCCACCTCCGCGTCATCGCTCGGCCAGACGACCGCGAAAGGATCTTGACCGAGAGGCCCCACCTCGGGCAGCCCCTGGGTGCGCTGCCAAATCAGAGCCGTCCCAAGTGCCAACACCACGGTTGCGGCGGCGGGCAGCCACCAGCGGGCGAACCGCCCGGCCCGACCGTGCTCGGCGCCGGCGTTCGACTCCATCTCCGCGGCCACTGCAGACTTGATGTCGGAGGAAAGCGAAGTGGGCACGCTGAAAGCGGCTCCCCGGATCCTTCCGAGGAACTCGACTTCCTCCGAACACGACGCGCACGAGGAGACATGCGCGCTGACGACGGAGTGATCACCCTCTCCGAGCTCCCGCCGGATCCACTCCGGCAGGAGGTCCTTGACGTCTGAGCATTCGATTTTCGTCATGGCTCCAGCAACTCCCTCAACCGCCGTATCCCGTGGTGATAATTCACCCGGGCCGACCCCTCCGTCGAATCGATGATCTCACCTATCTCACGGAAACTCAAGCCCTCGAAGATCCTCAAACTCACGGTCAGTTTCTGTTTCTCGGGGAGGTCGGCCAGTACGACCCGCACCCGTTCGACTTCGGATCGAAGAACGGCCTGTGCCGAAGGATCGTTCCCCTCGGCCTGCAGCGTGTCCACATGCTCCAGCGTGTCTTCCCTTCTCTGCTTGACTTTGCGGAGTAGACCCCGGGCCTCGTTGCCAGCGATAGCCAACAGCCAGGTCCGAAACGCCGCCTCTCCGCGGAAGCGATCGATGGCCCTAAATGCCTTGAGAAAACTGTTCTGGCTCGCATCTGCCGCTAGATCCTCGTCACTCAGAATGGCCGCGCAGCTCCGAAACACCACCCCATGATGGCGATCCACGAGAACATTCATCGCCCGTTGGTCGCCTTCTCTGACTCGCTGGACCAGCTCTTCGTCCGTGGGCGATTCCAGCCGTGAGTCCTCGACCATCGTAAATGAGACGTCCCTAGTCAGGAGAACGTTAAAGGCCTCGAGGCCTCAAATCTGGATGGAAGGTGACCTGGAAACGGGGAGAATGGAACGAAGGGGCCCGGCGGAGGTGGTGGTCCGGCTCAGGAAACGACCGAGGCGACTATCCCGGGCCCTGCCCGTCGAGATGGCTGACACGGGTGCGAAGATGCTTCGAGGGCTTGAAGACCGGAACGCTTCGCGAAGGAACCTCGACGCCCTCGCCGGTGCGGGGGTTC
The DNA here is from genome assembly GCA_965249775.1 of Longimicrobiales bacterium. Taxonomy (GTDB): domain Bacteria; phylum Gemmatimonadota; class Gemmatimonadetes; order Longimicrobiales; family Gaopeijiaceae; genus UBA822. The sequence continues at coordinate 64,859 of OZ252253.1, read as the reverse complement.
CGGGCCATGCGGCTCTTTCGCTTCCTCACCTTGAACGTCCCGAACCCGCGAATCTCGATATTGTCCCCGTTCGCGAGAGCGCGCTTCACCGCGTTCAGGAGACCGTCGACGACCAAAGCACAGTCCTTTTTCGTAATGCCAGGACCTATGGCCTCTGCGACCTGTTCGACGAGGTCGGCCTTGGTCATGCGATTTCCTCCGAGATGCGATGAGTAGCTGTAGCGATGAGTAGCTGTAGCAGGGAAGCCACGGTAACGCTGTCGAGCGTGGAACGTCAAGGGACGCTTGGACCTACGAAAGCCTGGCCTCCATCAATCCGATGAATTGATCGAAGAGATACACGCTGTCATGGGGTCCGGGAGCGGCTTCCGGATGGTACTGAACGCAGAAGACGGGCCGCTCGCGGTGGACCAAACCCTCCACCGTTCCGTCGTAAAGATTGAGGTGGGTCAGACGGAGGTCTGGAGCCCCTGGTATCTCGTGCTCCTCCCCCGCGACGACGGCAAACCCATGGTTCTGCGACGTGATCTCGACTGTGTTACGATCGAGGTTACGGACCGGGTGGTTCCCGCCATGGTGCCCGAACGGAAGCTTGTACGTCTGCGCCCCGAATGCCCGAGCGATCAGTTGGTGGCCGAGACAGATTCCGAAGACCGGAACGTCCTGCTCGGACAAGCCGAGAATGGCCTCCTGCGCCTTCTCCACAGCCGAGGGATCACCCGGACCGTTGGACACGAAGAGGCCATCGGGTGCCGCCGAGAGGATCTGGTCGACCGGTGTCTCGGCCGGAATGACCGTGACCCGGCAACCTCGTTCCGCTAGGAGGCGAGGCGAATGGGCCTTCACACCGAAGTCGTACGCGAGGACATGAAACCGCTCCTGGCCCACGGCAGGCACTTCATAGGAAGCCTCGGTGGAGACGCCGCAGGCCAGGTCGAGTCCCTCCATGTGCGGATGCGCGAGCACACTCTCGAGCAGGTCCGCTTCGTTGGCCTCGGCCGGGGCGATGGCGCCCCGCTTGGCTCCCTCCGACCGGATGTGGAGGGTCAGTGCCCTCGTATCCACACCCGCGATTCCAACCACATCACACGCGAGGAGGTACTCCTCGAGGGATCCTTCGGCCCTCCACGAAGAATGGCGCGGCGGCGCCTCACGGACAACGAATCCCGTCACATGAGGACCCTCCGACTCACGATCCTCGTCGTTGACTCCGTAGTTGCCAATCAGTGGATACGTCATCACGACGTGCTGCCCCGCGTAGGACGGATCGGTGAGGATCTCCTGATACCCGGTCATGGACGTATTGAAGACCACCTCTCCCAACGACGGCCCGGAAGCCCCGAAGCGGTAACCGTCGAAGCGGCGGCCGTCCTCCAGGAGAAGATACGCGGGGTCGCGCTTTTGAGTACGAGCCACCAGTTTAGAAGGCTGCTGAAGGAGTACAGTGGGCCGCGTTGCGGATGCCACGACCCCAGATCCTAGGCGGAGCGACGACGCCATAGCAGTAGCTACGGCTAGGAGCTCCAACAACGGAGATGGGGTCGTGCCACCGCAACCCTTCAACGTGTAAGATCATGTCATTCCTGTTTGTGGGCACATGGCGGTTGTGCGGTTGATCCTGCGTCTCTCCTCCTCGCGACCACGGCTTTCGCCGCGGTGCCCGCTCTGCTACGCCTCGTCGTCGTTCCTTGTCTGAACGCGCACAAGCGCCATGTGCGCGACCCGCTGTACTCCTTCAGCAGCCTTCACAGCGCCTGTGCAGTACAAGAGAATCCGTTTTTCGGGCTGAAGTACGGATCGGCTTCGGCCGGCGGAATCTAGAATCGAGCAGAAACGAGTCAAGCGAGCGAGAATGATCGAATCCCTCGATGTGGCAATCTTCGCGGACGAATCGTGCCTGGGGAACCAGTTCCAGGAACGCGCCAACCCCGGCGGGGCGGCAGGAATGATCGAGTACTGGACCGGGGACCGGTGGGTGCGTCGGGACTATTGGGTATGCGAGCCGGACACGACCAACCAGCGGATGGCCCTGCGCAGCGCGATCGTGGGACTCGGCTTACTCCGTAAGAGCCCTAGTAACGTTCAGTTCGTGTCGGACAGCAAATATTTGGTCGACGGCATGAAAGAGTGGGTCGAGAGGTGGAAGGCTCGAGACTGGACACGGAAGGGGGGCAAGATCGGGAATCTCGAGCTCTGGAAGGAGTTGGATCAGGCCAGGGACCGGCATCGCATCGAGTGGACCTGGGTGAGAGGTCATGCCGAAAACCCGAAGAACGAGTACGCCGATCATCTGGCGACGACCGCCGCGAAGGAGAGCACCTCCTCGGACGGCCTGATCGAGAGCGGGTTCAGCTCCTGGCTAGAGGAGCAACGTGACCGGCGTGGCCGGTATCGCGACTATTTGGAACTGGCGCCGCCAGGTTAGGTCGCTGGGGGTGGGTAGCAAAAAAAAGAAGCCCCCGGCACGGCAAGCCGCCCCGAGGGCTTCAGTTTCGTTGGTAGAAGCTTCGCTGTGCTTGGATGCCTACCCGACCTCCAGCTTGTCTCGCGACTCACCTTCTTTCGGGCAGCTGGCTCAACTTCCCTTTCCCCTTTGTCGCGTGGTAGCGACGCTGGGTCCTCCGAGCTCCGGAGGGTTCGACGGAGACCAACGACTCCTCCATCGGCTCACCGAGTTCCAAATCCTCAGTGCGCTCCACCGCTGCGGCGTCCCACCCGGCGAAACACGTTTCGCGAATCGCATGAAGGGATGACCAGCGCCATCGAATCAGCGAACCACATCGGAAACGCACGACCATTATGGTGACCACAAGCGGCCCCGTCAAGCTCCAAAATCAAGGCCGATCTCGTTTGTTCGATTAAGATATATATCGTTATCAAATAAAGGTTTACAAGTTTATATTAATGCTATTTATACGTACAAATCCAGATTCAGAAACAGATTGTTTCGATGAGTACGTTCGAGGAAAAACGCGGAGTCTTGGGCGCAGGATCTTGGAAAATGTCTGGGCACATAAGGTGCCGACCCCGCGCTGACGGAGTGCCTATTTGTTGGCCCGCCAACATGGACCGGAGGCTTACGCGGCCTCAGCGGTACTTACGCAGCCCCAGCCGTGAGGGAGAAGGACGGAGGTGGGTGGTCAGGCGTTTGAGATTGAGCGTTCGAAAACCTCCGAGAAGCCTTCGGACACGATCCCCACGATGTCGGCGACGCCAACCGAACGCCCCAGCTCCTGAGAAACGGACGTGACCGACACATCCGGAATGCCGCACGGGACGATGGTCTCGAAGTAGGAAAGATCGTTCGACACGTTGAGCGCGAATCCGTGAGACGTGATCCAACCACTCGACACGCGAACGCCGATCGCCCCGATTTTTCGACCATCCACCCACACGCCGGTTCGCTCAGCGACGGCCTCTCCCCGGATACCCATTCGGTCGAGTGCGCGTACGAGCACGGCTTCGAGGTCCCGTAAGTACCGGTGCACATCCTTCCGGTCGGGCTTCAGATCGAGGATCGGATACCCCACGAGCTGGCCGGGTCCGTGATAGGTGACGTCCCCCCCTCGCCCCGCGTCGATGAGATCGATTCCGAGGTCCCTGAGCCTCGCTTCATCGGCGAGAACGTGGGACCGGGAGGACGCAGTGCCGAGGGTGATGATGTGCGGGTGTTGGAGGAGCAACAGCTGGTCCGGTATTTCACCGGTCCGCCGGCGTACGACCAGGTCCGACTGCAGGGCCAGGGCCTCTGCGTACGGAATCAAGCCCAGGTCCCGGACTTCCAACGTCGCCGCGTCGATACGCCCCATGGGCCGTTCCATTCGACGTCCTCGAGAGGCCTCTAGGCGTCCTCGGGGAAGTCCTCCAGAAGAGCCTTCAGGTCCGAGAGGAAGCGAGCGGCGTCGGCACCGTCGACGAGCCGATGGTCGTACCCGAGAGAGACGAGCGACCGTTTCCGAATCGCCACCGCATCGGTGCCGGTGCGGGGATCCTCGACGACCACGGCCCGCTTCTCTATCGCTCCCGTACCGAGGATCGCGGCTGTCCCCTTCGGAATGATGGGCATACCGACCAGCGTACCGAGGACCCCGGGATTGGTGATAGAGAACGTCGCTCCCTGGATTTCCGAGGGAGCCAGCTTCCTAGACCGGGCGCGATCGGCGAGGTCGGTGATCTTCTTGCCGATCCCCACGAGGCTGAGTTCGTCCGTTTCGTGCATTACCGGCACGATCAGCCCCGGATCGAGGTCCACGGCCATCCCGATGTTCACGCTGCCTCGATGGATGATGTTGTTACCCGAGACGGTGCCGTTGATCGTCGGATACTTGCGCAGCAGCCGCGAGCACGCCCATACGACGAACGCCGTGAAGCTCACCCTCACGCCTTGGGCCGCCCACGCGGCCTTGTGGGCGACCCGGTGGTGATTCACGAGGGAAAAATCGATCTCGATGAAGGAGTGCACGTGGGGAGCCACCCTCTTCGCCAGCACCATGTGCTCGGCGGTGAGACGACGGATCTTGTCCATCGGCTCGACGTGGTCCCCCTCCCGCACGGGGAACTCCGGGTGGTGCACCTCCTCATAGAAGGCCGCCCACAGCTCCGACGATGTCCCAGAGCCCGTGGGCACCGCCGGTGGCGTTGCGGCCGCACGGCTCGACCGCGATGCGGCAGTGCCCGACGCGGCCGTAGCCGCTTTCGCCGTGCCATTCTCGATGAAGTCGAGGATGTCCTGCTTCGTCACTCGGCCGGCGTGGCCACTCCCCGGTACGTCCGCGATCGAGATACCATGCTCCGCAGCGATCTTCCTCACCACCGGAGTCGATCGGGTCTGTACCCGCTCCTCCGCCGTCGCGGGGACGCTCCCAAGAGTGGCGGCTTGAGCAGTGTGGCGATCTGAGGACGAAGCTCCAGCGCCTACCAACTCCGCCGGGCCGTCCGCAGGTGCCGCCTCCGGGCCTGGACCGCCAGACGCATCGAGCGGGTCATCCCCGTCGGCAGCTGACGGGCCCGACTCCCCCGAGGTAGGGGTGATGACCGCACCCGCCTCCGTTTCGATATAAGCCACGACCGCCCCGACTTCGACGGTCTCGCCCTCCTGGATGCCGACTTCTACAAGCGTGCCCGACTCGGGTGACGGGATCTCAGCGTCCACCTTGTCCGTTGAGATCTCCAGGATCGGTTCGTCTCTCTCGACCGGATCACCGACCTGCTTCAGCCACTTCGATACCGTGCCCTCGGCGATCGACTCACCCATCTGGGGCATGGAAACCTCGATGCGGGCCACGTCAGCTCTCCGTATTCGGGGGGCACAGGAGCCCGGTCAGTCGTTCCCGTCGTCGCCTGCGGGAGGCTCAATCGGCTCAGCAGATCCATCACCCGCATCTCCGCCCTGTTCGAGTAGGGGCAGAATCGGCTGAGCGGCCGGCACAGTGGGCGCCACATCCTGCCGCAGAATCGACTGCGGCAGTTCTGCGCGCGACGACATGATGGAGAGGATCAGGGACAACACCATGAAGACCGATCCGGTCGTCCAGGTGGCCCTCGTGAGCATGGTCGTGGCCTGGCGGCCACCCAGGACTCCGTCCGTGGCAGAGGCGCCGCCTCCCATCGCGGCTAGTCCCCCACCCTTCCCAGCCTGCAAAAGGACGACGACACTCAGAAAAATTCCGTCGAGAATCAGGAGTGCCAGCAAGAGAGAGTATAACATGAGAGGCCCATCTTTCAGGGGTTGGAATAATGGCTAAACGTCGCCTTGTCCCTTTGGGGTGTCAACCCGCAAACCCTTGCAGTCAGGCAGCTTCCGCGATTGTGGCGAAGCTGGCAGGATCGAGGCTCGCCCCGCCCACGAGGACACCATCCACGTCGGTTACCGCCAGGAGCTCGCCGGCGTTATCGGGCTTCACACTCCCACCATAGAGGATGGCCACCTCCTGTGCAAAGCCGTCGCTCCGTGCCTCCCCCAGACGGCGGCGAAGAATGCCATGGGCGTCCGCAACATCGTCGACCGTCGCGGTTTCTCCAGTGCCGATCGCCCAAACCGGCTCGTACGCTATGAGAATCGAATTCTTCACGTCCTCGGGAACCCCGAGTAGGGCGGCGTCCAACTGGCGGACGATCACTTCTTCCATCCGTCCATCCCGACGCTCGTCCAGCGTCTCTCCAACACACACCACCGGGGTCAGGCCTTCATGAATTGCGGCTGCCACTTTGCGCTCGACCTGCGCGTCGGTTTCACCGAACACGTGTCGACGCTCCGAGTGTCCCACAAGAGCGAACCGCGCACCGGCCGCCAACGCCATTCCGGCCGAGTGCTCTCCCGTAAACGCACCCTTGGGCTCCCAGTGAATATTCTGGATTCCCAGGTTGATCTCCGGACGCCCCCCCCTCGACTCGGCTGCCGTGAGGAGTGAGATCGCAGGAGGAAAGATCAAGATCATCGGCTCCGCGCCGGAAAGCCTGGGAGAAAAATCGCTGAAAAATTTGCGAGTGGCCGCGGGGCCGTGATGCATCTTCCAGTTGCCGGCGATCACCTTCGGTCTCACGTCATGCCCTCCTGAGGTGCACGATCGACGTGCACGAATCGAAACAGGTCGAGGCTAGCGCGACCCACTGTACTCCTTCAGCAGCCTTCTACACCACACTAACGGCCCGACAGGGCCACGACGCCAGGCATTTCCTTGCCCGAGAGGAGTGCGAGAGAAGCGCTACCACCCGTCGAGACGTGCGTGATACAATCGACGACACCCGCGGCCACCACGGCGGCGGCGGAGTCACCCCCTCCCACGATCACCGTGGCGCCCCGATCGGCCGTCGAGGCCGCGGCACGTGCGACCCCGAATGTTCCCGACTGGAACGGCACCAGCTCGAAAACGCCCATGGGCCCACTCCAGATCACGGTGCGCGCCCCACCCAAGGCCTCGGTGAAAAACTTCACTGACTGTGGTCCGATATCCCCGATGCGTTCATCATCCCTCACCTGGCTGCACGCGCACACACGCGTCGCAGCGTCGGACGCGATGCACGGTGCAGTGACCACGTCAACCGGCAAAAGAAGCTTGTCTCCGGCCAAATCCATCAATAGGCCTGCAGTATCGACCCGGTCTTCTTCCACGAGAGACTTGCCCACGGCCCAACCACGCGCCTTGAAAAAGGTGTTGGCCATGGCCCCCCCGATGAGCAGCCGGTCCACGGCGGGGAGCAACGCCTCGATCACGTCTATTTTGCTCGAAATCTTCGCCCCGCCGATGACCGCAACGAAGGGGTGCTCAGGGTCGGTCAGGGCATCGCGAAGGAATCGAAGCTCCTGTTCCAACAGAAACCCAGCCACCGCATCGCCTCCGCCTCTCCGTACGGCGTCGGCGATGCCCTGAGTGGATGCATGAGCCCGGTGAGCGGTTCCAAAGGCGTCATTGACGAAGAGCTTCGTCCCATGACGGATTTCCTCCGCCCAGTCCGGATCATTTGCGGCGTCCTCCGGGCAGAAGCGGGTGTTTTCGAGGAGGAGAACCTCTCCACTGCTCATCCCTTGAACGGCTTCGCGGGCGAGGGAGCCCGTCGTCGCGGGGCAAAAAGAGACCGGAGATCCCAGAAATTCCTCGAGCTTTCCGGCAACCGGACGGAGGGAGAGCGCTTGATCCGGCCGGCCTCCGGGCCGGCCCAGATGAGACAGCAAGACCGCCTTCGCCCCCGCCTCGACCAGATACTGGATCGTGGGCAGGGTTCGGACGAGACGCGTGTCGTCGACGACTTCGCCATCCTTATCGAGCGGCAGGTTGTAATCCACCCGAACGACTACGACTTCGTTGGCGAGAGTCTCCGGGGGACAGTCAGCGAGTGTTTTCTTGGCCATCCGGACTAGAGCCGCTCGCCAATGTAGAGTGCCAAGTCCACCACCCGCTGCGAGTAGCCCCATTCGTTGTCATACCAGGAGAGGACCTTCACCAGTCCCCCGTCGATGATCTTCGTGCTCGGACCATCCACGATCGAGCTGTGAGGGTTCCCCGTGAAGTCGACCGACACGAGCGGTTCGTCACAAAGCTCGAGGATTCCCGCCAACGAGCCGAGGGCGGCCTTCCGGAACGCGTCGTTGACAGCCTCTTCCGTCGTGTCCGTCTCGAGCTCGGCAACAAGGTCCACTACCGACACGTCGGGTGTCGGAACACGAAGGGCCATCCCGTCCAGCTTGCCTTCGACCTCGGGGATCACGAGAGAGGTGGCTTTAGCCGCACCCGTCGTCGTCGGGATCATCGACAGAGCTGCCGCGCGGGCACGCCGCTTGTCCGAGTGAGGCACATCCAGAAGGGCCTGGTCGTTCGTATAGGCGTGCACCGTGTTCATCAATCCACGACGAAACCCGAACTCCTCCATCAGGACCTTAACGACTGGTGCAAGACAGTTCGTCGTGCAACTGGCGTTTGAAATCACGTGATGCTCCGCCGGATCGTATTTGGCCTGGTTGACGCCCAGGACGATGGTGATGTCCTCGTTCTTGCCCGGGGCACTGATGATGACCTTCTTCGCTCCGGCGTCGAGGTGCTTTGCCGCCTGGTCTCTGGCCCTGAAGAAGCCCGTCGACTCTACGACGATATCGACACCCAGATCGCCCCATGCCAGGTTGGCTGGATCACGCTCGGAAAAAACCTCAATGGTGCGGCCATCGACCTTCAAACCGACCGTATGCACGGTCACTTGACCTGGAAAAGCCCCATGCACCGAGTCGTACTTCAACAGGTGACCGAGCATGTCATTGTCTGTGAGGTCGTTCAGAGCGACGATCTCGATCTCCGAATCGGTCGATGCATGCACGGCTCGAAAGACATTACGGCCGATACGGCCGAATCCGTTAATGGCAACGCGGATCGGCATCCACTAGCCTCCTCTTGGTATTCGCTTGATGGTTGGTATTTCGCTTGCCGGGATTATTTCACATAGGGTAAGGCGCGAGCAAAGGTACTGAGGAAGACCTGCTTCGCCCCCGCCTGGATAAGTGGTCGAGCCGCCTCCATCGCGGTGGATCCGGTTGTCAGCACGTCGTCGACCAGTAGGACTCGGGCACCCGCTGCCGTGGCTCGTGCATCGGCCCGAACCGCAAATGCTCGCCGGACGTTAGCCCGACGCTCAACGGGGTGCAACCCGACTTGAGTCGACCCACCGTGGCGCCGTTCCAGGGCGTCGATCAGGGGCATATCGACCCGCTCCGCGACGGTTTCCGCGAGCAAGCGCGCCTGGTTGTATCCGCGCGTGCGGGCCCGGCGGCGGGTGGTGGGTATCGGCGTAACCAAGTACTCCTCGGACTTCAACTCTCGAGGGATGGCGCACTGGGCCATTCGCTCACCCATGAGCCTCGCCAGCCCGCTCCAGCCATCATATTTCAAGCCATGGACAAGGGCGTTCGCCGGAGGCCGCAAAACGACCGCGTAGCTCGCGGCCGAAAGCTCGGGGCTCCATCCTGCACATTCGAAGCAGGTGTCGGCGGCAACCGCGCCCGAACCGAGTGGAAATCCGCATCGGCGACAGCGCGGCCACGCTGGGGCACGCAAGCGAGTTCGGCAAGGACCACAGACCAGCTCTGCCGAACGCTCCAGTGGAAGGTGGTCTCGGCAGGCGACGCAAACCGCCGGCAGGAAGAAATCGAGGAGCTCTGCGGCCGCCGTCTGACCGTTCACGCGCCCGCCGCGGCGTTCAAACGCCCGTCGCGGCGCTCATGCGCCCATTGCGGCGCTCATGCGCCGGCCTGAGAAGACCGAGCGGCTTCCAAGGCCTGCCTCATCGCATCGATCGGAGCAGCCTCATCCCACCAACGTTCGAAGGCCACAGCGCCTTGTTGCACAAGCATCTCCCCGCCATCCACGGCCGGGATCCCAAGGCGTTCGGAGGCTGTCACAAATGCCGTCGCGCTGGGGCCATACACGAGGTCCATCACGGCACCCGTCCGCGAAAGGCGCTCGAGATCGAGTGGGAGCTCGTCTTCACTGACGAGCCCGAGACGGGTCGTGTTCACAACCAGGTCGAAGTCACCGTCATCGACATCGGAACGACTTTCCGCCACGCGCACGCGATCCCCACCGATTCGGCGCGCCACTGCTCGGGCCCGCTCAACCGTGCGATTGAGTATCAGTACGTCCGCAGCTTGATCATCTATCAAGCTGACCAGCGCCGCACGCGCCGCGCCTCCCGCACCGAGCAGCAGCACCCGGTACCCGGTCGTGGAACCACCGATAAAATGACGCAGTGCTCGCCTGAAGCCTTCGACGTCGGTGTTGTCCCCACAGAGCTCTCCGTCCTCGCCCCAAAACGTGTTGCATGCCCCCGTCCGACGGACCGCCTCGGACGGCTTGTCGAGGATGGCAGCAGCCTTTTCCTTATGAGGAAGCGTGACGTTGCCTGCGCCCCCGCCTCGGCCGAGCCCCGACATGAATCCAACCATCTGTTCGGCATCGCAGCGAAGCGCCACGTAGACTCCATCGACCCCGGCCTCCCTGAACGCCGCGTTCTGAATCACGGGCGAAAGCGAGTGATCAACCGGATTTCCCAGGATCGTGAACACCCGAGTTCGTGCCGTGATCCCGCTCATGCGATCTCCTCCTCTTCGGGAGCGAGGAAGTCGGCTTCGACACGTCTGAGCGCGGCTTCGACAAAGACCTCGAGTGCCTCCAGACACTCCACATAGGTCTGAGCGTCCCCACCGAACGGGTCCGGTACCGCGGGCCCCCGCGCTTGCTCACCACCTTCGGCGAACGCGGACAGCATCCAGACCTTGCCAACGCCCCCGAGTTCTTCCGCGGCATCTGCATGATGCGGTCCCATGGTCAGGACAAGGCTGGCCCAGTCCACCGACTCCGTGTCCAACGACGTGCTCCTGTGACCCTCCAGACTGAGCCCACTCCACTCGGCCGCGATCCGAGCCCCTTCGCTCGGCCCACCGCCCGGGAGTGCCGAGACGCCGGCCGACCGGATCTCCACGCCGTCCCACCCCCGCCGCTCCACCGATCGTTCGGCGACCGCCTGAGCCATCGGGCTCCGGCACGTGTTTCCAGTGCAGACGAACAGGAGTCTGAAGTTGGCCTGATCACTCATGGGTTTTCCGGTAATGGCCCTCATTTCGGACATCGTTTCGCTCATTGGCGCTCATGTGTGTCACCGGCCTGGACACCCGGAAGTACACAGCGAACCCGCTCCAGCGGTACCGTGCCCTGGCGCAGAACCACGGGCGTCGGCCCCGAGCAGTCTATGATCGTCGACGGCAGAGAGGGGTTCAAGGCACCCCCGTCGAGAACCCACAACTCCTCTCCCGCTCCGGCCGAGACAGCAGCGCCGAGCGCACCCTGAGCGTCCGAGGCCGGGGGCCCACCAGGCCTGTTGGCACTGGTTGATAAAATGGGACCACCGATGCCATGGACCAACTCCCGAACCAATGGGTGGGGGCTCACGCGGATCGCGACACTCCCGGCGGATCCTCGGACTCCCTCCGGATACCGCGCTCCCGGGTCCGACAATACAAGCGTGACCGAGCCTGGCCAAAAGACATCTGCCAGCTCGATCGCTTCGGGCGTCCACGTCAGATCACTCACGGCTTCCCTGTCGGGAACCAAGAGCAACATGGGCTTTGCCGGCCCACGCATCTTGAGCGCCACGAGCTCCGCAATGACCGAGCGGGTCGGAAGGCCTCCGAATCCGTACACCGTCTCCGTGGGATACGCCAGCAATCCCCCTAGCCTCAGGTGGTCGAGTACGGAATCTAGGGTATCTGCCGATCGTATGGCGTCTCGGACATCGATCACTCGGGGAGGGCGATCGCCCCCCGTTCCGATCACCCTCCTAGGCCCGGCCACGACGCTGTCCTTCTTCAACTCCCGCCCCCCTTTCGGATCACCCTGCCATGTGAGACAACATCAACTCGGCCATTTCGAGGTCCTCTGGCCGGGTGATCTTCACATTGTCCCCTGACGACTCCACCATCATCACCGGCCCCCCTACCCTCTCCACGAGAGCCGCGTCATCGGTCGCGGGAACATCCTCGGTAACTGCTCGGCGATACGCATCCATGATCACACCAAGAGGAAAGGCCTGAGGCGTCTGGGCGTGCCAGAGTCGCGACCGATCCGGTGTGGCCACCACGCGCCCGCCGCCGTCGATTTTTTTCATCGTGTCGACCGCCGGAACTCCGGCGACCCCCCCCAACCCACGACCTGCCAGGTCGATGCACCGGCCGACGACATCCCGAGAGACGAGCGGGCGAGCGCCGTCGTGGACGACGGCCACATCGAGCGTATCCGACAACGCCTGAAGGCCCGCCCACACGGAATCTCGACGGGTCTCGCCACCCGTAACCACCCGGATTCTCTGGTCGGCTTCAATCAACCATGCGGGGGGGGATTCAGCATGGGCAGCCGGGAGAGACACGACCACTTCGCGAACTGCCGAGTGTTCGAGGAAGGGTCGCAACGCTCGCATCAAGATCGGCTCACCGGAGAGCTCTAGAAACGGTTTGGCCCGCCCGCCCATGCGTTCCCCCGACCCCGCAGCCGGTATCACCACGCCGACGGTGAGCTCCGCCTCCTCTGAATTCGATAGATCGCCGGTAGGCCGGCTCACGGCCCGTCGCGTCCCTTGGAAGCGCCCCCCTTCCCGATCACCCTTCTAGCCCGGGCCCCTCATCCCGGGACGATTTGCGGTCCACCGATTCAAAGCGTGTGTAGGCCTTGTGGAAATAGAGGTTGACCAGACCGGTGGGGCCGTTTCTCTGCTTGCTGACGATCAGCTCCGCCTTCCCTTCGACAGAGTTCCCGTCCTTGTCTATGGGGCCAAAATAGTACTCGGGCCGGTATAGAAACATGACCAGATCGGCATCCTGCTCGATGGATCCGCTGTCCCTGAGATCCGAAAGCTGCGGCCGTCTGTCCGGTCGCTGCTCCGGCGCCCGGCTGAGCTGGCTGAGCGCAACAACCGGAATATCCAACTCTCTCGCGAGCGCCTTGAGGCCCCTCGAGATCTCACTGACCTCCTGAACCCGGTTCTCGGCACGTTTGTTACCCGACATGAGCTGCATGTAGTCGATAATCAAGAGTCCAATGTCATTCTCGGCCTTGAGCCGCCGCGCCTTCGCCCTCATTTCGAGGACCGTGCTCCCGGGCGAATCATCGACCCAGAGAGGAGCGGTGTTCAAATGCCCGGCAGCCGCTGCGAGCCGCTGGTACTCTTCGGGGCTCATCCTTCCTCGCCGGAGCTTCTGCGCGTCGACCCGGCCCTCAGCGCAAAGAAGACGCTGCACCAGTTGCTCCTTGGACATCTCCAGAGAAAAAATCGCCACCGTCGTGTTGTGCTCGATGGCAGCGCTCTGGGCCACGTTCAGAACCCAGGATGTCTTTCCCATCGACGGGCGCCCAGCGACGATCACCAGATCTCCGTTTTGGAGACCGGTCGTCATTTGGTCCAGGTCCTTGAATCCCGTGTGGACCCCGATGATCCCGCCGCCTGATTCCTGGAGTCGCTCGATATGCTCGAACGTAGGCCACAGGATTTCCTTGATCCAAACGAAGCCCTGCCGGTCGTGGCCTTGCGCAACCCGAAATACCTTCTCCTCCGCATGATCCATGACCTGCGCAACGGTGCGCTCCCCCTGGTCGTGGACGTCCCGGATGATGTCGGACGCGGCGTCGATGAGCCGCCTGAGCATCGCCTTGTCGCGGACGATTCCGGCGTGGTACTCGATGTTGGCCGCCGTCGGGACCGCGTCGAGAAGCTCGGCAAGGTAGGTCGCTCCGCCGGCTGATTCGACCTCACCGGTGTTCTTGAGCTCTTCGTTGAGCGTGATGACGTCGACGACGTCCCCGCGCTCAAAGAGGCGCACCATGCCTCGGAAGAGACGGCGGTTGGCCTCCCGGTAGAACATGGAGTCGTCGACGACCTCGACCGCTTTTACCACCGCATCGTTGTCGATGAGCATGCCACCGAGGACCGAGAACTCGGCCTCCAACGAGTACGGCGGCTGCCGATCGTATTCGGGCAGCGCAGCAGGGATTGACGCAGTCTCCATCAGCTTCCGTCCATGACCTCTCGAAGGAGTTGGAAATCATCCCACGTGGAACGCGTCCAGCTCGCGTTCCTCAGCAGCGCGGCCGGGTGATACGTGACCACCAACGGCACACCCTCATAGGCGTACACCGAGCCTCGGAGCCTTCCGAGCGGGCGGTTCGTCCCCGTGAGCAACTGCGCAGCGAAGGTACCGACAGCCAGAATAACCTCTGGCGCAACCAGGGCAATCTGACGCTTCAAAAAGGGTGAGCAGAGCTCGATTTCGTCCGCCATCGGATCGCGGTTTCCGGGCGGCCGGCACTTGAGGACGTTGCAGATGTAGACCGAGTCCTTCCTCGAGAGATCCACAGATGCGAGCAAGAGATCCAAGAATTTGCCCGCCTGGCCGACGAAAGGCAGACCCGTACGGTCTTCGTTGGCGCCGGGCGCCTCTCCCACCACCATGAGGCGCGCCTCCGGATTTCCGTCGGAGAAGACGACCTGAGTCCTGCCCTTGGCCAGGCGGCACCGCTGGCAGGACTCTGCCACGGCCTTGAGCTCCGGGTAGTTCAGAACAGTGAGATCGACGTCGGGTGCCGAGATCTCCAATTCATGACTGTTGCTTGGAAGGACGGGGGCAGTCTCGTGTTCGGGGGCATCGCTCGGCGGTCGATGGACGGCGGTGCGGGCCTTGGCTGCCGCGTGGAGCACCTGCTCGCGTGTGAATCCCTCTAAGAAGATCTCGTCGAGCCCCAAGTCCTCCCGCTGGCGCAGAAAGCGCGCGATCTCTTCAACATCTGGAGGTCCGGTGCTTCGCGGCCCGGCGCTCACCCACCGGGCTCCACGCCGGGCTCCACGCCGGGCTCCACGCCGGGCTCCCCGCTGGGCTCCCCGCCGGGCTCCCCGCCGGACTCCACGCTGGCCTCCACGATCCCGGAAACGTGGTCGAGAATCACCTCAGCGACCTCATGCTTTGGCAAGAGAGGAAGCTCCTCGGCCAGCCCGTTTGTCCCCAGTAGCACCACGCGGTTGGTATCGACATCGAATCCAGCGCCTTCCTCGTCTGCTCTATTGGCGACGATCAGATCGAAGCCCTTGGACTCGAGCTTGGCACGGGCGTTCTCCACGAGGGACTCCGTCTCGAGGGCGAACCCGACTGCAACCGACCCGGCCTTCCGCGCTGTACGGGTCTCCCCTGCCACATCCGGATTCTCGGCCAACTCGAGTGTCGTCTCCTCTCCTGCATCGACCCGCTTCAGCTTTTCCTCCGAGGGATTCGCCGGACGGTAGTCAGCGACAGCCGAGGCGAACACCGATACGTCGGCTTCCGGAAGGTGCTGCGAAACGCACTCGAGCATCTCCCTGGCGGTCTCGACGTTGAGGACCTCTACACCGTACGGAAGCGGGATGGACACGGGGCCTGCCACGACCTTCACGTCCGCTCCCCTTCTCCACGCGGCGGACGCCAAAGCGAATCCCATGCGGCCCGAGGACCGATTGCCGAGGAACCGCACAGGATCGAGGGCTTCACGCGTGGACCCCGCCGTGACGAGAACCTTCTTCCCCCCCAGCGGGGACTCGTCGGACAGCGCCCGGCCGATCTCTTCGACGATTTCGCTCGGCTCCAGCATCCGTCCGGGCCCGCTTCCCTCTCCGGCCGCCAATGGGCCGGTTCCGGGCCCCGCCACGTGGTAGGATAGCGCCTCCCGCAGGTGTCGGAGATTGGCTTGGGTCTGCGGGTGGGCAAACATCTGGTCGTTCATCGCCGGGCAAATGAGCACAGGGGCTTTCGTCGCGAGGAGCGTCGTGGTGAGCAGGTCGTCGGCCCGCCCCCGAGCCGCACGGGCTATGAGGTCGGCCGTCGCAGGGGCCACGCAGACGACGTCGGCCTCGGATCCGAGCTTGATATGGAGAGCGGCGCCCTCGCTGGAGAACATCTCGGTTGCGGCGGGGCGACCCGTGACCCCCTCGAAGGACAAAGGCTGAACGAACCGTTGGGCACCGTCGGTAAGTACCGTGTCCACCGCGGCGCCGAGCCGTGTCAGGTCACGGGCGAGCTGGACGGCCTTATAAGCGGCGATGCCCCCGGTGACGCCGAGGACGATGCTCCGCCCCTCCCACGGGCGCCGTGGATGAAGTACGCGTCCGGGCAAACTCACTCGCTCCTGGCTTGGCCCGCATAAGGCCACCCGATGCACGGCGAGTGGCCTGCCTCCCGGGTAGGCCTCTAGGGGCCTTCCTCACGACGCCTGCGACCGACCAGGCGGAACTCGATCTGACCCGAAGTGAGCGCCTCGAGGGACTTCGTGGTGAGTTTCTTCTCCTCCCCCAGGGGGAGGGTCTCTCTGGGCAAGGCATTGAGCTCCCGAGCGTACTTCGCCGCCACGAGCACTCCGAGATACTTGCTCTTCGTGTGTCGAGCGGACTCGTCGGGCGTGAATACGCGCATGATGAAGCTCCCGGGCCAAGCCCTTTATGTTGTTATATCACAGCCGTTTATGGCGTACTATTCTCTGGAAATGTCGAAATCTTCCGCGAGAATTTGATCGATCTGGCCTTGAAGTTGGCGAATCAGATCGGATAAGTCGATGGCTTGATCGGTCCGTGGGCCTTCGCGCCACACGATGCGCCGGACGTCGTCGATCGCCTGTTCGAGGTTCTCATTGACCACCACATAGTCGAATTCGGACGCATAATCCAGCTCGCCGCGGGCGTTCTCGATCCGCCGGGCCAGGGTATCTTCTCCCTCGGTGCCTCGCTCCCGGAGCCGCTCCACAAGCGCCTCCGCCGCGGGCGGAAGCACGAACACCAGAACCGCATCCGGGACGCGCTGGCGCACCTGCATCGCACCCGCGACGTCGACGTCCAGAATCAGGAAACGCCCCTGGTCTCGAGCGTCCTGGAGCGCCTGCCGGAGCGTCCCGTACAAGTGGCCATGCACCTCCGCCCATTCCACGAATTCATCCGCCTCGATCATCGCGCGGAAATCCGGCTCGGAAAGGAAGTGATAGTCGACGCCGTCCACCTCGTTGTCCCGGGAGGGTCGCGTCGTCGCTGAGACCGAGAAGACGACGTCCTCGCGGCCCTCTACCAACGCTTTCGCGATCGTGGTCTTTCCGGCTCCGCTGGGCGCCGAGAGCACGACGGGGTTGGTCGTGTACGCGAGAGAGCTCACTCGACGTTCTCCAACTGCTCTCGAAGGCGTTCGACCTCCTCCTTGAGTGTGACGGCCGTCTGCGCGACTCCAGCGTCGTTCGCCTTGGAGCCGATCGTGTTGGCCTCCCGGTTCATCTCCTGGATGAGGAAGCCGAGCCTCTTCCCGACGGGCTCACTCGCATCGGCTTGTAGCGTTTCATGGAACAGCTCGAGATGGGAGCGGAATCGTACGATCTCTTCATTGAGATCCCACTTCTCTGCGAGGTACGCGATCTCCCTCGCCAGGCGGTCCTCGTCGATGGAGTGGGTCTCGGTGAGCTCAGTCACCGCGGCCCGCAACCGGTCGCGCTCGGCGACCAGACGCTCCGGGGCATCCGACTCGACGCTCGTGAGTGCCTCGGCGATGGCTTGTAGATGCTCTTCCAGGTCTCGCTGGAGCCGGGCCCCCTCGGCTTCCCTCGACTCGACCACCGCGGCGGCGGCCGCTTGGGTCAGCCTGCGGATCACCTCCACCTCTACAGGAGCCGATGCGTTTCCCCGCTCCGGAATCCGGAAGATCTCACCGAAACGGGCGATATGGGACAGATCCAGGGGAGCCTCGACCCCGAGCTCGGTCCGAAGCGTCTCGAGAAGCTCACCGTACCGCTTTGCGCGCTCCAGATCCAGCTCCGGGAGCGTGTCACTCACCTCGGCCACATCGCGATCGACGGACAGCGCGTACGTGACGTGACCCCGACTCAGAAGCGACCTGAGCCAGGACTGGATGTCGCCCTCGAAGCGATCGAACCCGGCGGGGGTTCGCATGCTCGCGTTGAAGAACCGATGGTTGACGGTCTTGATCTCGACGCGCACGACGCCAGCCTCCGTCACCTCCTCGGCCTCTCCGAAGCCCGTCATACTTCTGATCATCAGCCTATCCGTAAGCCCATCCGTAAGCCCATCCGCAAGCCCATCCGTAGGCGTATCCGTGTGCGTGTCCGTCGCATCAGCGCCTCTAGTTGTTCAGGGTCCAGTTTACCCCGTAAAACGACCGGTATTGAGGCTGCCGTCGGTTCGGGAAGTCTATGTTGTCGCTCTTGCGCCTGATGTTCTCAAAGCGGAGGAAGATGCTCACCGTGACGATCCGCACCTGAATATGCGTATACCACTCTTCTAGAAAGGGCACCTCGACGAGATCCGGGACGGTGGGATCCCCGGCAGGATCGAGAATCCCGATCGACATGGCATCTCGATGCCTCACACCCGCCGAGCCCCATACTTCCAGATTTCGTGATTCCTTGAAGACCCCATGATAGGTGAGCGCCGCGTCTACGAGTCGCCTGGGAAGGTATGGGAGACCGTCATCCCACGCTTGAAATGCCCCTTGGAGCGCGAAGCCCGATAAGGGAAGCGGTAGCCTGGCCGTCGCTTCGAAGCCGGTGCGGTGGCCTCCCGCTACAGTGACCCTCTCGGGATCGAGAATGAGTCCGAGAGGGCGCACCGTATCCACCTCGAGCGAGAGCACGGCTCCTGAGAGACTGAAGTCTCGCCAAGCGAAGCTGCCCCCCGCCCGGATACCAGTGCGTTTCGTGAAGCGAGGAAGTGGTTCTTCGATGGGGGTCGGCTGTGGAGGCGGGCCGAGTCTGAGAGACCGGAGGTACGCCTCGTACTCCCCCACGAACGGGGTTCCCGTCTCTCCATCCTCAAAGGAGGCGAACAGCGAGAATCCCCTGAACGACGCCGTTTCGATCCTCGCTCTCCAGGACGCGACGTACTCGCCCGCCCAGCGCTCGGCTCGAACCGACCCGTCCAGCGCCCCCAAGGCATGGGAGGCTCCCGCCGCTACCTCGAAGTTCGCATCTGCAACGCCGTCGCCGGAAAAACGACTCGCCGCCGCCTTGCCCCACAGGTTTCCGACGGTGTACTCCGTCCGGAGTCCGAGCTGGTTGCGACTGGTATCCAGACCACCGTAGACCGGGTCTTCCGGGCCCCCCGACAACGACGACGAACCCCAGAAACCTTCCCCGACCCATCCCTCGGCAAGGCGCCACCGGGCTCGAATATTCCAATCGTTCCGGGTCAGGCCCGTGGTGAGGTCGGCCACGTCCGTGCGGGCGGCGAATCGCTTCAGCTCCGCCACGATGCCACCCTGATTTCCACGCAGGATCCCGTATCGGAGTGCGAAGCCGCTCAAGGAGCCTGATGCCTCCAGGCCCGGTCCTCGCGTCTCCAGACGGTCGAGGGCGAAGGTGAACGACCCCCGGAAAGCGGTGGGGTGGACGAACACCCCTCTGAGGAGGTTGGTCCCCAGATCGCCGGTCCCCACGTGTACGATGCTGGCGGGATCCGGGTCCGTCGGCTCTCGAGTTTTCAGGGCGATGAGGAGCTCGCCCGGGTGCCGCTCCACGCGGACCTCCCCCAAGCCCGCGAGGCCGATCCGGGACAGATCGTGCACGGCACCTTGGAGCGGCAGGAACTCGAAGCCGTCCCACACGATCCGGAGGCGGCCGCCCCCCCCACCGAACGCACTGACGGTGACCGGGGTTCCGAAGTCACCCCCTCTCAGGGCGATCACGCCGGGAATGAGGCGGAGGAGCTCCGCCAGAGTGACCGCTCTCGTCGACAGGAGGTCATCGCGATTCCAGCACCAGATGCCCAGGCTATAAGAGGGCTCCCGCCCGGACGAGATCGAGGGCAAGATCTTGAGCGTGGCCATGGCGGAATCGGCGAGGATCGAATCGGCCTGGGCGAGTATCGCGATGGAATCGGTCTCGGTGAGGATCGCGACGGAATCGGCCTGGGCGGGAACCGCGACGGAATCGGCAAGGATCGCGACGGAATCGGCGAGGATCGCGACGGAATCGGCCTCGGCGAGTCCGGGTCGGGCTCCGACGGGTGGGGCTCCGACGGGCGGCGGTCCGGCGGAGTCAACTCCGGCCACCAGCGAATCGGGGGGTAGGCACGCCACGCTCCCGATTTGCGCCAGCGCCGCGGACGGGAGGAGGGCCGCCGAGGCCATCGCCGCAGCGAAGTAAAGCGCCACGGCAGCTAAAGCTGCGCTCAGAAGTGGCATCGCGCTCCAAGCTGGTGCTCCAACGTAGAACGCCCCGGCCTTGCAAGCCCGGGGCGAGAGAAGTCGGCAGGGCGGTCGCCTCACCGCGCTCGACTCCGCACCCAATCGACGAGAAGCCTGGTGGGGAATCCGGCCGCTCCTTTCCGCTGATACGAGAGTTCGCCCTCGCCGTAGGCGGTACCCGCGATATCGAGATGCGCCCAACGGCATTCCCCCACGAATTCCTTCAAAAAGCAAGCCGCGGTAATACTCCCGCCTGGACGCCCGCCGACGTTGACGAGGTCCGCCACCTGGCTATCGATCTGGCGCCGATAGTCGTCCCAGAGCGGAAGAGGCCAACAGCGCTCGCCGGATCGGTCTCCGGCCTCCCGCAATTCATCGGCCAGGTCCTCATCCGTGCTGAAGACGGCCGCGGCGTGGTGGCCCAATGCGATGACGACCGACCCCGTGAGGGTCGCGCAGTCGACGATGGCAGCGGGCTCGAGGCTCTGGGCGTAGGAGAGAGCGTCCGCGAGAATCAAGCGCCCCTCGGCATCGGTATTTACGACCTCGATGGTCTTGCCCTCGCGCGATCCGATGATGTCGCCCGGCCTCATGGCCCGGCCGTTGATGAGGTTCTCGGACGACGGCACGATCCCCACCACATTGAGTGGAACGTTCAACTCCGCGATGGCCTGCATCGCTCCGATGACGGCGGCACCCCCGGACATGTCAAAAATCATTTCCTCCATGCCCTTCGCCGGTTTGATCGAGATCCCACCTGCATCGAACGTGAGCCCCTTCCCGACCAGGACCAAAGGTGCCTCGCTGTTCCCCCCCCCCTTGTGGTGTAACACGATGAGGCGCGGTTCCTGTTCCGATCCCTGAGCCACAGACAGGAGCGCATGCATGCGCTCCGCCTCGAGCTCATCAGGCCCCAGGACCGTGACCTCCAAACCACACTCGCCGGCCATTCTCGACGCTTCGTCCGCCAGATGGGAAGGCGTAGCGACGTTCCCCGGTCGCGACTGCAGCGTTCGGGCAAAGTTGGCCGCCCGGCCCACGGCGCTGCCCGCTTGGACCCCGGCCTCTCCCTCGTCCAGATCGTCGGGGTCGACCATGACCTCGAAGTCCGTCACGTCGACGGGACCGTCCGCGTCCGGGCTCTTCATTTCCGTGAATCGCCACGCCGCCAGGACCGCGCCTTCGGTGGCAGCCTGCACCGCATCCGCCGATACACGCGATCCGAGATATGCGGTAAGCGCCGGGACGCCGAGGGATTCCGCCGCCCGAACGGCATGGCCAGTAAAGCGTCGCGTGGCCTCGAGGTCGAATTTCGAAGGCTTCCCCGCTCCGAGAAGAAGCACTCGCCGGGGGCCGCTCTCGTTCAGATAGACGAAGGCACTCTCACCCGCTTTGTGCCTTAGATCCTCCGCTGGACAAGCACCGGCAATCATTTCCGAGAGACCGGCTGGCGCAACGACCTCGGCCTTGTGGACATCGGCCTCGTCCTCGGACTCGTGAACCGGGAGGACCAGGAGCGGCGTATCGCGGCTGACCGCGTCCGCCGACGAAACGTGACCAACGTTCATAGGGTTCGCTCCCGCCTACATGTGCTCGATGACGGCCTGGCCGAACTCTGACGTCTT
Organism: Longimicrobiales bacterium; assembly: GCA_965249775.1. Taxonomy (GTDB): domain Bacteria; phylum Gemmatimonadota; class Gemmatimonadetes; order Longimicrobiales; family Gaopeijiaceae; genus UBA822. Next base: position 43,010 of record OZ252253.1, on the reverse strand, counting down.
CAGAATCCGGGCGCCGTCCATCTGCCGTTCGAGATCATACGTCACTGTCTTGGCGCCCACCGCACCCTCCATACCCCGCAGCACGGCCTCGGCAGCCTCGTCCCAGCCCATGTGTTCCAGCATCATGAGCGCCGATAGGATCAGCGACCCCGGGTTCACCTTGTCCTGGTCCGCGTACTTGGGCGCCGTCCCGTGGGTCGCCTCGAAGAGCGCGACTTCGTCCCCCATGTTGGCGCCGGGCGCCATCCCCAATCCGCCTACCTGGGCAGCGCAGGCGTCCGAGAGGTAGTCACCATTCAGGTTCGGTGTTACGAGTAGGTCATACTCGTCCGGGCGGAGCAGAACCTGTTGGAACATGGCGTCGGCGATGCGGTCTTTGATCACAAGCTTTCCAGCTGGATCGGCCCCGTCCCACACGGCGGATTCGGGGATGGTGCTGTCCGAGAATTCGTCCGCTGCCACCTCGTATCCCCAGTCACGGAAGGCGCCCTCCGTGAACTTCATGATGTTGCCCTTGTGGACTAATGTGGCGGAGCAACGGTTTCGGTCCAACGCGTAGCGAATCGCCTTCGCCACATGGCGCTTCGTGCCAAAGGGGCTGACTGGCTTGATCCCGATTCCGCTCTCTTCGCGGATGTCCGCGCCCAGCTCCTCCACCAAGAAGCTCCTCACTTTGTCCGCTTCGGGGGTGCCTGAAGCCCACTCGATTCCTGCGTAGACGTCTTCCGTGTTCTCGCGGAAGATGACGACATCGAGCAGCTCGGGCTTCTTCATGGGAGACGGGACCCCCTCGATCCAGCGGACCGGGCGGATACAGGAGTAGAGATCGAGAACCTGCCTCAACGTCACGTTCAGCGAGCGAATCCCACCACCGACCGGCGTCGTGAGCGGCCCTTTGATGCCCACTTTGAACTCCCGAAGCGCCTCGAATGTCTCCTCCGGGATCCACTCGCCGGTCTTGGCATTGGCCTTCTCGCCGGAGTAGATCTCCATCCAGACGATCTGCCGGGCGTCCTGGTAGGCGTGCTCGACGGACGCATCGACAACCGCCTGCGTGGCACGCCAGATGTCGGGACCGATGCCGTCTCCTTCGATGAAGGGGATGATCGGCCGGTCCGGCACCACGCACTTTCCACCCTCGAAGGTGATTCTGTCTCCGACCGTGGGGATCACCGCGTGCGTGTAGTTACCCAATTAGCGCTCCAAGGCGTTGTCATGAATGTTCGGATTGTAAGTGTCCCGTTACCGAAGTATCTCGGCGGTGGCTCCCGGGCTTTGGAAACGGAACACCCGGCCCCGCCGCGAGGGGACAGGGCTGGTAAGTCACAAAAGATACCCCCGGGGGGAAGTGGGCGCCAATGGCTCAAGGGGCACCCCTGGGAACTCTCACGTGGATTCCGAGATGGCCCTCACTTGCATGGATCGTCCGTCAAGCCGATCTTCTTGGTCGCTAGATGAGATTGGTTCTCAACTAGCGACCCGCACACCCATTGGGAGGTTTTCTTGATGAAGCGTTTGACCAGGTCACGCCCCTTGATGGCCATGGGCGCCGTCTTCCTGACGGCGTGTTCAGGGGATGCAGGCGCGGATGGCGCCTCTGAAGACGCCGGGGTCGTGAACGTCTATAGCCACCGCCACTACGACACCGATCAAGAGCTCTTCCGACGCTTCACCGAGTCGACGGGTATTCGGGTCAACGTCCAGACGGCGTCGGCCGACGAGTTGATCACCCGGCTCGAGACCGAAGGCGCCGACACCCAAGCCGACATCCTGGTCACGGTGGATGCGGGCCGCCTCCAACGAGCCAAGGCAGCCGGGCTCCTGAGTGCGGTTTCCTCGGAGACGCTCAGCGCGAACGTGCCGGACCATCTCCGGGATCGCGAGGGCTATTGGTACGGCTTGACCCAGCGAGGTCGCGTGATCGTCTACGCCAAGGATCGCGTGTCGCCCGAGGATCTCTCGACATACGAAAACCTTGCCGACCCCAAGTGGCGGGGCAAGATCCTCGTGCGCAGCTCGGAGAACATCTACAACCAGTCCCTTCTCGCCTCGATCATCGCCGTCCGTGGTGACGAGCAAGCCGAACGCTGGGCAGAGGGTGTGGTCGAGAACATGGCTCGTACGCCTCAGGGCTCTGATCGCGATCAGGTCCGGGACGTCGCGGCCGGTGTAGGGGACCTCGCCATCGTGAACACGTATTACCTCGGACTCCTGTTCAACGGCGAGGACGAAAGAGACCGTGCGCTCGCCGACCAAGTGGGCGTCTTCTTTCCCAACCAAGGCGATCGCGGCGCGCACGTGAACGTGAGTGGCGCCGGCGTGACGGCGCATTCACCCAACCCGGACAACGCGTTGCGGCTCTTGGAGTTCCTGACCGACACCGAAGCGCAAACCGGTTACGCCGAAGCCAACTATGAGTATCCGGTGAAGCCGGGCATCGAGTGGGCGGAGACGCTCACTGAATGGGGACAATTTCGTCCTGATACGCTGAATCTCTCCGTTCTGGGTGAGCTCAACCGGCGGGCGGTCATGGTCTTCGACCGGGCCGGATGGCGATAGGGGTCCCTAAGCACGCCGTTGAATCGTGGGGACAGCGATAGTGGCCGCGTTTGGGGGTGCTATGCGGCTGAAGGCCCGGAGCGTATCTGACGCGCTCCGGGCTTTTCGTCATCAGTGGCGCGGGGAATTCCGGGGGGGACTCACGCGCTGGAGTGCCGCCGCCTTGGTCGCCGTCGCTCTGACGGCTCTGCCGCTACTCATCGTGATCATGATTGGCCTGTTGGGGCGCGGGAGCGAAATGTGGGGTCACCTCGCCGCCACGGTCCTGCCCGTGTACGTAGGAAACTCCGCCCTCCTCATGCTCGGCGTGGGCGCCTTGTCCCTCGTGATCGGTCTCGCGCCGGCCTGGCTCGTGTCGACGTACGACTTTCCGGGACGGCGCACATTCGAGTGGGCTTTGGTCCTGCCGTTGGCGATCCCCACGTACATCATCGCATACACGTACGCCGGAGTCCTCGAGTACGACAACGTCCTGCCGAGCGCGTTGAGCGCCGTTTTCCCCGGCATGGAAGTGTGGCGGATCCGTGCTGCTGTCATGTCGCGGGAGGGAGCCATGGTCCTGATGGCGCTCGTGCTCTACCCGTACGTGTACGTCATCGCCCGAGCCTCCTTCCTCCGACAGTCGAGTACGGTACTGGAGATGGCACGCACCCTCGGGCGCGGCCCCTGGGACACGTTTTTTCGAGTCGCCCTCCCGATGGCGAGGCCAGCCGTAGCCGGCGGACTGACGCTGGTTCTGATGGAGGTGCTCAACGACTACGGAGCGGTAAAGTACTTCGGCGTGCCGACGTTCACGACGGGCATCTTCCGAGCCTGGTTCCCGCTCAATGATCCGATCGCGGCAATGCGCCTGTCCGGGATCCTCCTCCTGTTCGTCTTCACACTGATCATCTTCGAGCGCATCCAGCGCGGGCGGGCGCGCTTCGATGACGGGGGGCGGGGCTATCGGCCCGCCGAAAGGCGAGAGCTGGGCGGGGGAGGGCGGTGGCTCGCGGCTGGTGTGTGCCTCGTGCCGTTGGCGTTCGGGTTTCTGGTGCCGGTCGCCCAGCTGATGGCATGGGCCGGACGCGCCGGAGCCGGAGCCCTCGATGCTCGCTTCATGGGACTGATCCTGAACAGCTTCTCCCTGGCGCTCGCCGCGGCGTTCATCGCGGTGTTGGGGGCGCTGCTGATCGGATATGCCGCGCGACTGAGTCCCACCCCGTTGCTCCGGTTCGCGTCGAGAGTCGCCGTCCTCGGCTATTCGATTCCCGGCGCAGTGATCGCCGTGGGCGTCTTCCTCCCCTTCGTGTGGATGGACCGGCGATTCAACGCGTTCATGACGGCCGCCTTCGATACGCCCACGGGACTCCTGCTGAGTGGAGGGTTGGCCGCATTGATTTTCGCCTACGTCGTGCGCTTCCTGGCCGTGGCCCTGAACCCGATCGAGTCCGGCTTCAAACGTCTTTGTGGCAACCTCGACGACACCTCGAGATCGTTGGGTGTCCCCCCGCTGAAAACGCTGTGGAAGGTGGATCTACCCCTGCTCCGCGGCACCTTGATCAGTGCGGCGCTCCTCGTCTTCGTCGATGTCCTCAAGGAGCTTCCCCTCACGCTGATTCTCCGCCCCTTCAACTTCAACACGCTGGCGACCCGCGCCTTTCAACTCGCGACGGATGAGCAGTTGGCCCGGTCCGCTATACCGGCGCTGCTTATTATTGCCGTCGGGCTCGTGCCGGTGATTGTGCTGAACAAGCTCATTGCGGGTGGGGGTGGGGAGTCGATCAAGTCGGTGTAGGGAGGTTACGGGCTGCCTGCGGATTCGGCCAACCGCATACGTATGTTTGGATATGAATCATACGTATGTTTGCCGCGCCAGGCGCGGCGTTATAAGCGATGAAGCCGTTGCGAATCCGACGGCTGTTCCGTGCTGCTAGGGTCAGGGGCTTAGGTGCCGCTCCCTGAATTCACGTGGCTTGAGCACCGCGATGCCATCGTAGCCATCGACCTCCAAGAGATCCCCGTCACCCGAGACGACGATTGCGGCCCCGGAGGAGAGGGCGCAGGCGAGGAATTTGTCGTCATCCGGGTCCCGACTCACCGGTTCAGGTAGGATGAGATCCTGGACCAGGATGCCCTCGCTGAGAAGAAGCGCGAGTACTGGATCGGCGTTGCGTTGCGGGTACCGACGCCGCAGGACTGCCGCGACCCTTTGATATTCGGCGAAGATAGAGGGCGAATATACCAATGAAACGTGATGTTTCCGCCATGCATCTAGGATCTGGCCTGGGATCCCGCCGAAGAAGATGCCGGACATGAGGACGTTCGTGTCGAGAACGACCCTCACTTGGTCCGGCGCACCTCTGCAATGGCCTCAGCGATATCCTCCGGCCTCATTCCGGACTCCTTCGCGGCCTTCCTGGCTCGGGCAACGAGTTCGTCAAACTGTTCCATCGACGGGGTCTCAAGGGTCTTCAGAACCACGACATCGCCCTGACCCAACACCACGAATTGATCCCCCGCCTCAAGGCCCAACCTCGAGCGGATTTCCTCCGGAATAACGACTTGGCCCTTTGAAGAGAGCTTTGTTGTAGCCACGGTACTCATTCCCACGCCTCCCATGTCTTACAAGTAAGATCACCATGCCGGCCCAGGAATGCAACAGTGAGGTTCATGGCTGATAACGATTTCTTCCCGAACCATATCGGCGTACCCCCTAGCCGGGGTGATCGAGCATCCGCTCGGTGCGGCGTCAAAGAGCCCGTTCCGATTTCCGCGGAAACTGAGATTGACGACGACGGGTGGTGGAGCGTCGATACCACATGAGCGAGGCCAGCTGGCACCGACTGCTCTTACGTGCCCCGAGAGCGCTGAACGGGGGTCGACAGGGCATCGAGCGAGGCGCTACCGCGCCAGGAGGCTCAGCCGTAATCTGAGGGAGTCGAGAGAGCAGCAGCACCCACGTCCCGGCTCCACCCCAATGCACGCGCTCAAATCTGTCCATGTCTGGATGGGACAGATTTGTGGAAGCCCTCAGATTGTCGTCGAAGCCGCTTGCTCCTTCGTATTTCTCGACCTATCTTCGATCTTCGGTTTTTATTCGGTATCCATTCCGCCTCATCCGATGGCTCATCCGACCATGTCGAAGCCCCGTTCACGTGTGTATGGTGATCCCACCCACCCTACCGCTCGTGGGTGGGAAAACAGGGGTGCCCCAGCCACCTACCAACGTGGAAGCCACCAAGCCCTCTGCACCTGGCTACCCACGTTCGAGCTTCGGCTGGAACTGGTTCGAACCCCGGAGCTGGATAGCACGTCCGTAGCCCTTCTCTCCCCGGGGGAGAACACCCGGAGAACCATATGGCAGGTCTCCGAGCGTGCTTCGATCGCAGGCGTACGGCCGGGGCAGCTCATCTCGCAGGCCGTCGCTCTTTGCCCTTCCCTCACTCTTCTGGAGCCCGACCCGGCTCACTACGACGCTACACAGGAAGAGCTTCTGGAAACCTTGTCGGGCCTGAGTCCCATCGTGGAGCCAGCCGGTCGTGGGCGGATCTTCGTCGGCATGGATGGGCTCGGCCGGCTGTACGGCTCACCGTCGCGCCAGGTGGAGAGAGTTCTGCACACGCTCCTGAAGATTTTTCCTCGCCCGTTGGTGGCCGCCACGAGAATCGGATGGGCTCCTGGAAAATTCGGGGCCTGGGTGGCCGCGGCTGGAGCGGGGCCGGGCCGGCCCGTGATCGTTCCGGACCAGGAGTTGCCGGCATTCCTGAACCCGTGTCCTGTCTCCGTGCTCCCGGTGGATGCGGTCGTGACCGAGCGACTCGAGCGACTCGGCATCGAGACCCTGGGCGATCTGATTCGCCTTCCGAGCCCTGCCCTGGTCGGACAGTTCGGCCCCGACGGGCGGAAGGCCCGTGCATGGGCCACGGGTGAGCGCATCGACCCCGTCCAGCCGTACTACCGCCCCCAGCCGATCCGTGCCTCAATGGAATTCAACACCCCCGTGGGCCAAGTGGAGACGCTCCACGGCGCTCTCGACCGACTCCTGGAACGGGCTCTGGCCCGTCTGGAGCGCAAAGGTCGAAGCATACAGGGGGTGCGCCTCGGGGCGCGTCTGGAGAGTGAGGGCTCGTGGGCCCTGGAGACGATCCTCCGAGAGCCCACGTCCGAGCGGGACCGAATCGCCTTCACCATCCGAGCTCGGATGGCCCTGTCCCCTCCCCTGCGGGCGGTCGAGGCCCTCATGGTGGAGTTCTTCCAGTTCGGTCCCGCGACATCTCAGAACGACCTCTTCGGTCGAGCGGAAACTGGCGGCAGAGAGGAGAACGGACGGGAGCTGTCCGAGGGAGCCGTCCCCGCCTCGCTACGGGAAGCCGTGATGGAGTTGAAGCTGAAGCTGGGGTTCTCTCCGCTTTACCGCGTCGTGGAGATCGATCCCTGGTCCAGGATCCCGGAGCGACGACACGCGTTGCTGAATTTCGATCCGTGACTTCGGACTGAAACGCATCTCCTTCACGTCGTCCCGATCGCGATTCGCGGCAGCCCGTGCCCGGGAACTTTCCACCTCACTTATGGACTATCCAGAGGGAGGTCACACCGGTCGACTCGGTGCCGTCTATCCGCAGAAGCTTGAAACATTCATCGAGCATTCGTTCAGCAGAATATCCACAAACAAGGAGGGATCGAGATGAAAAATTTTTCCGTCAGACGAGGGGCCCACTGGATGGTCATTTCCCTCTTCCTCGCCGCCGGGGGGTGCGGGGGGGATTCTGGCACGAACACTGGCACCGGTGGGACTGGGGGCACTGGCGGGACTGGTGGCGGTGGAGGCGGCGGCGGCGGCGGTGGTGGCGGCGGCGGCGGTGGTCCCACTGTGACGACTTCGGTGACGGTCGGGGACGATTTCTTCGATCCGACAAGTATCCAGGTCTCGCCCGGCGACACGGTAACGTGGACGTGGTCCAGCAACCGCGTACACAACGTGACGTTTGCCGACAACGCGATTACTGACTCCGCTGACCAGGGTGGCGGTACGTATGCAACCGCAATGCCAACTGTGACCGGGTTGTACAGTTACGAATGCACCATCCATCCGGGGATGGACGGGGCGGTAACGGTCCAGTAGCCGAGAGGGCCCCGTACGATCTGAGGTCGGGGACTACCTGATATAGACAGCGGTGCGCTGGACAACTATGCTCGCCTTAGGTTGGGTCGAGCGGGGAGTGAGATCGACCGCCCTTCCGGACCGGCACTTCGTTTCGCCCTTGGCCCGCCTCCTCCACCTTCTCAACCTGGATGGGTTCATATGAAAAAGAAGCGATTGATCGTCTGCGCGGGAGTGGCGCTCGTCGCCTCCCTTCCGTGGCAGGCGCAGGCCCAGGCAGTCTTCCATTCCGTCCAATCGGTGACCCTCCCCACGGCCGAGACCCTCCCCGAAGGCACCTGGCTCTTCGAGATCTCCCATCGGTTTCTCCCGCCGGTTTCGGATGGCGCGAGCGCGCTGTGGGGCCTGGATGGGGGGGGGAACATCCGACTCGGGCTCAACTACTCGCTCAGTGACGACATCATGCTAGGCCTGGTGCGTAGCAACTTGGAGGACAATCTCGAGTTCAACGGCAAATACGCTGCGTACGAGGGGGGATCGGAGGCTCTACCATTCAAGCTCGGTGTGATGGCCGGGTTGGCCACCAACACGGATCCCTCCTTGGTCGAGGGCGCCGAGGACAACGAAGTGCAGCTGTACGGCCAGCTCATGATCAACGCCCTGGTCGGAGACCGCTTGGCGATCGGGGTCGTCCCGACGTACCTGAGGAACCCCCGTATTCGGGACTTCGATTCGGAGAACGCGTTCGTCCTGGGGCTCCATGCTCAGGTCTACGTGACCGGATCTCTCAGCTTCCTGGCAGAATGGGTCGTGAGCGAAGAGCGTGCAGAGAGCGAAAACGACACCGGTAGCTTCGGAATCGAGTTGGAGACGCGGGGCCACTTCTTCAAGATCGTCCTCACGAACCAGACGAGGCTGAACGCCACACAGGTGCTCGGCGGCACTCCCTTCGACTTCAAGCCTGACGAGTGGCGCTTGGGCTTCAACATCACCCGGGTCTTGCCGTTCTGAAGCGAACGGCGGTTAGTTGTTCGGCGCCCCGGTGTTGATCCAGTTCATGATGTTGCCCAGATCGGTGGCGTCGAGGGGGCTCGCATCCTGGGGCATCCGCGGTCCGGCGTCCGTACCCGACACCTTCAACCAAAGATAGCTGGCGTCGATATCATTCGGCTCGACGCGATCTAGACCCGGAGGACCGCTCGCGGCGACCGAAGGGACGTTCACCAAGTCCGCGTACGATGCAGCGGCGGATGCCAGGCCCAGACCGCCCGAGTCCGCCGAGCCGTGGCAATTGGACGCCGTGCAGCCTCTACGGACGAAGATTTCCTGGATGTTCGTCGCGAATGACGGATTGGCCAAAATCACACGGTTGGTCCCACCAGTGGGCGTTCCGCCGCACGCGCTCAAAAGAGCCATCACAGCCAATGTGGAAGCGATCGAACGGACTGCCGTCATACGGAGAGTTCTCTGTGTCATGGGGATAGTCGATTATCGATCAAGGACTGCATGCAGCGCCCAAGATACCTCGGTTACAAGAGAAGCTAATTCATCGGTGAGCGAAAAAAAGTTCCCGCCGGCCTCCGCAGAGCGGTGATCAGCGCCGCAAAGAGACACGATTCATGTGCTGCGCACCAATCTGAAACCATGGGAACACCGCTCGGCCGAACCACGTACTACTCGAACTCGCCGACACATGGGGTGGGGGCGAGTAACACGGAACTGGAGTGAAGACGCGCGTGGAATGTACGGAATTTCTGAGCCGGTTTTCCGACTTTTATGACGCACCCTCGGGATCACCGCTTCGGCGACTGGCCGAGGCGCACCTCGAGCAGTGTGAGAAATGCACGCGGTACGAACGAGCGGTCACGAGTGGGGCCGCCCTGCTTCAAACATTACCGCGGATCGAGCCGTCTGAAAGCTTCCGGCCCACGTTGGAACATCGCTTGTTCCACCTGGAAGACGAGAATGCCTTCGCCCGGGCCGCAGGAGCTTCGGCCGTTCCGGTGCTGACCGCCGTGGGCATAGCCGTCGTCGTCGCAATCGTCGCGTGGTCTCCGACGTTCGAGCGCTCTACAGCCCAAGTCGACCTGCCGCCCATCGTCGTCTCGGGTCCCCCTTCTTCCGACGCTGCCTTCCCTACCCTCACGGGAACGTTCACGCCGCTGGAGCCTGTGGGTCTGACCAAGGAACTGTGGTCGGACCCCAACGCGCTGCTTTACGAGTATTCTCCGATGCGCGAACGGTACCGAGCCGAGGGCCTTCTCCGACAAACCGGCTTTTGAGTTTTCTGGATTGAGTTCTGCCTTTTGGCCTAGAGGATAACGCGGCTCGCCCGACTTCTTCGACAGGCCTCTAGTACCCTTGTTCGAGTCCGGATCCGGAATTGCATCGCCCCAATATTCGGTTTATCTTCGGGTATCAATTCCGGCAACCCGATTCTCATGAATCCCAGCACTCCACAAGCGAACCACGCCGGACACGGGCGCCATAGTAGGCTCCAGTCGCAGAGACTGCGGCCCTTGAAGTCCCCTTCCCCGGTTCGAGTTCGTACCGACGACGAAGGTCTTCCGGCCGAGCTTCACCAAAGAGGAAAGCGACTCCGGGTAGTAGCGGTTCGAGAGCGATGGAGGATCGACGATGAATGGTGGCGCGATCCGATTTCCAGAGAGTACTACGCCCTGGTTCTGGAAGACGGCCGGCCGGTCGTCCTCTTTCGAGATCTCGTGGCCGGAGGATGGTACGGGCAATGAAGGTCCTCCGTATCCAATCCATGCCGCGCAAGAAGAACCGAGTCCTCGTGCATCTGGAGGGCACCGAGCCCGTCGAGATAGCTCTGGACGTCATGGAGCGCTCGGGCATCCACGTCGGAGACAGCGTGACCGCGAAGGATCTCACGCGACTGGAGGAGGACGACATCAAGTGGTGTGTTCGCCAGTCCGCCCTTCACCTTCTCGCCTACAGACCGAGAGCCGAGCAGGAGCTTCGTGTCCGCCTCCGTTCCAAGGGCTTTCCGCATGCGCCGGTGGAGTGGTGTCTACGTCTCCTCGAGGAACAGGGACTCATCGATGACCCCGCCTTCGCCTCGGCCTATGCGCGCAGCCGGATTCGCCTCGGGCCGAGAGGGCGCTTTCGTTTGACCCAGGAGCTGCGCCAAAAGGGCGTGTCCGCCGAAGTGGCGGAACGAGCCATCGACCAGGCCTTCAGCAACGAAGAAACGTCGGAGCGAGCCTTGGCTCGTGCGGCTGCTCGGCGCTGGCTAGACCGTCAGGGCTCGACCCTAATCGAGAGCATGGCCAGCACGGACCGGTCGAGGGAACGTGAGCGGGCCCGTCGGCGCCTCCATGCTTTCTTGAGCCGCCGTGGATTCGGGCCGGATGTCATTCGAGAGGCCCTCGAGGAAGCAGAGATCGGTGCGAGGGAATCGGTTGGACAGAAAGATGTGTCGGCCTGATAATGACGATCGACGGAATTAGCCGGGACTCGGGCCCGTAAGGAGCTCCGATGGCGAAGCGATGGAAGCCCACAGCGGAGACGGCGTGCCTGACGGCACTGCTACTTTGGAGCGCCGCATCGTGCCGTGGGCCCGGAGCCGGCCCCGCGCAAGGCGATGCGTCCTCGGCCGGAGAGACTGCCGCCACGAGCCCAACGGAGACTATCATGCCCGACAGCGCCATCATCGCCGCTCAAGAAGAGCTCACCCAAACGGTGATGGCACTGCCCGGCGTTACCGGGACGGCCGTCGGGCTCTGCGACGACACCGTGTGCATCAAGGTCTACCTGGCACGGAGGGACGAGACCGTGATGGAACAGATTCCCGAAGCCTTCCAGGGTTTCAAGGTCGACATCGAGGTCATCGGCGAGATCCGGCCGCTAGAAGGATAAGCGTCAGAAAAAATGCGAGAGCGAAACGTATCCGAGGGTCGGCTGGGCGCCGAATTCCGACCCGAGCTCGGTAGCGAGATCGACGGTGTCGTCTCCGATGCCAAAGAAGAACCCACCGCGAAGACTCGAATTGGATCCGACAGACCAACTCACACCCCCGGACAGCAACATGCTCCCGTCCACCAAGCTCGTGAGCGTCAGGAGGTCGATGCCCCAGAGCGGACTGATTTGGTAGGACGCCTGCACGGCTAACGCGTCTCGGCTAAGAACCTGAAGCTCTCCGCGGAGGAACGGATCTGAGGCCGCGACAGCGAGAAGATCTTCCGAGCTCGCTGCTCCAAATCCGTCGTGCTGATATTCCGCGATCAGGTAGAGATCCCGTCCACCGGCATTGAAGCGGCGGTCGACGCCGACGGTGCCTCGCACGATCACGTCGTCCGCCTCGGATCGGACGGCGACCTCGCTACGGACGGCCCAGGGACCGAGTTCCCCGACCAGGCTCAGTGCACCAGCCGGCTCGTCGAACACGATCCCACCCCAGGCGCCGACGTCCCACACTCCCCAGTTCGTGCTCGCGCGGGCTAACGCCGTGACCTGATCGCCATCGACGGTTGAAACGGGGCGCACCACGATGTCGATCTCACTGAAAGCATCGGGATAGACCTGGAAGCGAGCGGCGTCGACGCCGGCGCGGTACTCCCGGAACGGATCCGAGGGATCGAACGGGGTGAAGGGATCGGCCGGGGTGAGAATGAGGGTGCTTGCCCACGAAATGACCTGCCGCCCCACGGAGATTTCGGCCGCTCCACCCAGGGGAAGGGTCAGGTTGAGACGGTCGAATCGATGCCGCCAGGAGTGGTGGTCTCCGTCGTCCACCGTCCACTCCAGGTCCAACCAATTCCCGCTGGCCTCTGGAACGAGAATCCCTGAATTCGTGCCGAGCACGTCGGTGCTGTTCAGGAGAAGCGCGTGCTCATAGGCGACGTCGAGGGCCAGTGGACCCACCTCCGGGGCCCACATGATGCGGGCGCGCTGAAAGCTCGAAACGCCGGCATCGCTGACGGGGCTATCGGCCGATGCGCTCGCCAGATTGAAATAGTAGGCCGACACGTCGAGGAGTTGCCCCCGCAGGTCCGCGGCAGCGAGAGCGACACAAATGACCGACGCGATCAGCGTCCGCAAATCGCTACCGCCCCCGGCGCCAGTTCGACGTGCGGTCAAGAACGAGCGTCGTCAACGCCTCTCATCCGATTCGATCTGACCGTCCACGAGACTCACTCGACGGCGGGCGCGCTCCACTACGCGGGGGTCGTGGGTCGAGAACAGGAAGGTCGTGCCGTGCTCCCGGTTCAGACGCTCCATGATGTCCAGAAGTGCGGCGCTGGAATGTGAATCGAGGTTGGCCGTGGGCTCGTCTGCGAGGACGAGTGTAGGTTGGCCGACCACGGCTCGCGCAACGGCTACGCGCTGCTGTTGGCCCCCCGAGAGCTTCCCGGGCTTTCGATCCTCCAGGCCCTCGAGCCCGATCTCGTCGAAGAGCTTACGTACCCGTTGGAGGCGCTCATCGGGGGGAACACCTCGGAGGAGAAGCGAGAATTCGGCATTCTCCAGAGCCGACAGCACAGGCAGGAGGTTGAAGGCTTGGAACACGAAGCCGATGCTCTCGAGGCGGAGGCGAGCCAGCTCCTTGTTGGAGAGGGTCGTGATCTCCAGATCCCGCACCCAGATGCGCCCGCGCGTCGGGCGCGTCAGTCCTCCGAGCATATTGAGCAAGGTGGTCTTCCCGGAGCCAGACGGGCCCGCCATGGTCATGAAGTCTCCCTCATGAATCTCGAGGGACACTCCGCGGACGGCCTCTACGTCCTCCGGCTCTTGGGTGTAGATCTTCCAGACATCCTCGGTCCGCACCGCGATGTCGGTGAGAGTCTCAGTACTCATTCGAATTTCAGTGCCTCCCCGACATCGATCTTGGTAGCGTGATAGGCGGGATAAATGGACGCCACCGTTCCCACGACGGCGATGGAGAACAAGCTCTGCAACACCTGCACGATGCGAAACTGGGGAACAATTACGGGATCGATGACGATTCCCCCAAACGTCATTTCCTCACTTATGAAGGCGGAGAAGTCCAAGCCGTTACGGAAGAAGACCCAGGTCAACACGGCCCCGCCGATCATGCCGACCACGCCCGCGAGCGCCGTGAGCAAGAGTCCCTCGGTGAACACTACGAGACCGGTCTCCGCAGGCGTGAGGCCCAGAGCCTGGAGCACGCCGAACTCTCGCTTCCGGTGAAGCACGGCCATGAGCACCGTATTGAGCACGGCCAGCGCCACGATTGCGAACAGGATTCCGAGGAAGATGTAGTCGCCATAGTCGTCGATGCGCAGCGCCGCGTCGAGCTCCGGATAGGCCTCCTTCCAGCCCAACACCCGAACGTCGTCCGCCCCGACATCGGACCGGACGGCGGACCGGACGGCCTGCACAACCTCCGGGGTCACCCCACTGGCGGGCAGGATCGCCCCCACCGTCGTCGCGGCATCGTCCGCCCCCAGCCAAGACCGGGCCGTAGAGATGGGAATGTGAACCACGCCCTCGTCCACCTCGGGTAGGCCCGTGCGGAAGACGCCGACCACGCGGGCGAGCTGCCCCTGAATCTCGCCGTTCGTCGACTGAGCCGTGAGAACGAATCGCGACCCGAGCGAGAGGCCGAGACGCTCGGCCAGGCCCTGCCCCACGTAGGCCTCCAAGCGATCACCGGGCTCTAGGTATCGGCCCTCCGTGATTCGGTCCGCCGCCTGGGAGAAGCCGGCCTCGGTCTTGGGGTCCACACCCTCGATCACCACGGGGAGCGCCGAGGACGACGAACTGGCGAGCCCGTTCGTCGAGAGACGAACCGTCGTGGCCAAGGGCGCCAAGGGCCCCTCCAGCACCGCTAAGGCCGCCACCGCCGCACTCGCCTGCTTCCCCGAGAGTCGGTCGTCCAGGCTCCGACTCTCCCTGTAACCCGGTGCCTGGACAAGGACGTGTCCCGCACCCATCCGTACGCCTGCGTCGATCCAGTCCTCGTGGCCCCCATCGGCCAACGAGCGGGTGAACATGAGGAGTGCCAGACCCAGCGCCATGGCCGAGGCGGTAAGCAAGCTCCTCCTCGCCTCCCGCAGCACCCCACGGGCGGCGAGTCGCAAGAGCGTGGGGGTTCGCCTCACAAGTCAGCGAGCGCGTCGGCCGGCAGAATCTTCACCGCCCGGTACGCCGGGTAGAGGGCCGACAGAATCGACGTGATGAGCAGGGCGACCGCGCTCACGACTGGCCCATCCACGCTGTACTCGGCACGAAGGACGGGGCGCCAGACGGACCCCAACATGGAAATGTCGCCGAACACCGTGGAGAGATCGGGCGGGTAGTTGTGCAACCAATACAGGACCGGTACCGAGATCAAGGCGCCCGCGGCGAGTGCCACAACCCCCAAGATGAGCCCTTCGTACACGACTGTGAGCGCCACCCTACCAGGCTGCGTGCCCAGCGCCCGTACGACGGCGAACTCACGGCGGCGCTCGAACGTCCCGAGCAGCATGGTGTTCGCAACGCCAAAGACCGCCATGATGAAAATGATGCCCACGATGATGAAGTTGACCGCGCCCGCGAGGCTGGCGTACTCCGCCAGTTGCGCTTGAAACACGGTCCAGGGCCGTGGCTGCACCGGGTAGCCGAGTCCAGCACCTAATGCCACTGTCAAGGAGTCTCCCACAGCCGGAGCGGAGAATGGGTCCTCCACGGTGGCCGCGACCTCGTGAATCCGGTCTTTCGGCATGGCCATCAGATCCTGAAGCGACCCGATGGGAAGAATGCCGAATGATGCGTCGAGGGCCACCAACCCGGTGGCGAACATGCCGCTCACTCGGTACAGGTCGTTACCGAGTGAGCCGTCGCTGGCGGGAGCCACCAAGACGACTTCTTCACCCACCTCCACACCGAGGAGGTCGGCCATGCCCCTTCCAATGAAAATTTCTCGTTCACCCGCTCGCGGAGCGCGACCCTCGGCCGGCGCCTCGAGCAACCGCGTTACTTCCACCTCGTGATCGGGATCCACGCCCATAAACAAGCCGGCCACGGTCTCGCTACCGGAGCTGACCAGTCCTCCTCCGTAGACCCGAGGGGAGGCCGCCACGATGCCGGGAGTCTCACGGGTGACGCGGACGAGCTCATCCACATCGATGCCCCCTCGGCCACCGAGCGTGGCATACATGCTCCGTTCGGGATAGTAGTCGGGAGCGTGAATCTGCAACTGGCCCGTGACAAGATCGGTGCCGCTCGCGATCATCTCTGACAGCATACCGCGCCAGATCCCGATGATGGTCACGGCGGCCAGGTAGCCGAAGGCCAGCGCAGAGGCCGTGATCAGTGTGCGTCTTGGATTACGCCAAAGATTGCGCCACGCCAGACGCCACCAGATCCACCGATCGTCCATTACCTATCTCTCGCGGCGTAGATTCATCTACCTTCGCGGCGCAGATTCCGGAGCGAGAAGAATTCCTCCTCGAGGTCGACGTCGAAGTCGAGCTCGTGATACCGTATCACGGTCGTCTCTTGAGGCTTGTCGGCGGGCTCCATCGTCATGATCGTCGGGACCAATCGCGAGCCCATCAGACGAATTTCGCTGAAGGTCATCGTCCGGACCACTTCGTCGGACTCGTCGTAGTAGCGCGCCCGCACGGGCATCAGGTTGTCCTTCCTCACCGCGTAACGGATTTTACCCCAGACGACTGGAGCCTCCGGCAATGGTGTGAGAAGGAACTCCCATACCTGTACTCCTTCCCGTTCGCCCTCGAATTCGACTTCGATCTCGTAGTCGTCGATGAGCCGGCTCTGCTTCACGAGATCGTCATTCGTAAGGTGCGATCCCATCCATGAGCCCATCATCATCGAAGACGGCACCTTGATGGTGCGGTCCACGCGAGGGAGGTAGTTCCAGACTTCCTGGTCGGCCATGAGGGTGGCCGTTCCCGCCTCTCGCTGTGGTGTTTCGACCCGGATCAGGGAGTGCTCGGCGCCGAGGGACCAGGCGCGCAGGGTCAGGGACCGCTCCCAGTTTTCGGTCTGGATGTCCATCGTGATGCGGGCAATGCTCGACTCTCCCCTCATGAGCTGATCCACGAGGTCCATGATTTGGCGAGCGCTTTGTGCATGCGCGGGGAGGGGCGCAACCAGGCCGGTCAATAGGGCTAGCCAGATCCAAAGGCCTGAGTGCAGCCGGAACCGGCCCGGGATCCGAAGCCCGCCCCGGCTCACTGGGGCCCCCCGAACGTGTAGCACACCGCCTCACCCTCGAGCACGGTCTCTCCGTCCTGGCGCCGAACAGTGATCCCCAACGTCGTGACCGGCTTCGTGTCGTGCCTGTTCAAGACCTCGGCCTCGGCGGTGATCGTGTCATCGATGAAAACCGGCGCCGTGAATTTCCATTCTTGGTTCATGAAGACAGTTCCCGGTCCGGGCAGGTCCATGGCCACCAACGCGTGTAACAGACCAGTCGTGAGCCCGCCTTGTACGACGAGCCGGCCGAAGGGTGTGGCGGCTGCGAAGTCCTCGTCGAAGTGAAGTGGATTGCGATCGCCGCTGAGCTCGGCGAAACCCTCGACGTGTTCGGCGGTGAGTGTCAGGCTGCGGGTTGCTCGATCTCCGACACTGATATCCATGTAAGCACCTCGGTACGTACCTCGGTCCGTAAGCACCTCGATCCCGTGTATCCCCGTGACGAGGAAGCTATTCAAGGGACCAGTCAAGGTGAAGGGAACGCCGCTCTTGGAGTCGATGGAGAGTTCCACGATCCCTGCCTCGATGAATCACGAATGTACCAGTGTACTATTGTTATAGTTATATAGTACAATTCGCCCGAGGTGAGTCAACCCCCCAGTCGGGCGAGTGCGGCGACGAGCAGCGGGAGACGGGAGCCGTACCGCTAGTCCTCCAACCCGAGGGCCCAGCGGATGCCGCCCGTGAGGTGGGCCCGAAACACGTCGTTCTCGGTCCAGGTCTCCTCACGGTGTCCGAGCGACGTGTAGAACGACCGTCCTTCGCCGTACTCGCGATACCAGGCCTGGGGGTAGTCGCCACCTTTGTGCACCCGGTAGAGTCCCTCGACGTTCGTGCGCTGCGTGTCCAGGCTGAGCAGCACATTGACCCGCTCTCGAGAGAACCCGATCGGCGGGCGGAATCCCCCAGGATCCGACACGTTGTGCGTGGGGTCTTCCTCGTTCCACGGAACCCACGCGTAGTTGTAGAGCTCTTCGCTGATGGGCCAGCTGTCGCCCAGCATGCTCGTCGAAGGATGAGTGCCGTCCTCCACCTTGAGCGAGTGGACCCGACCCCTGGCCAGGTCCCGAGCCGGCGTGATGAACCGCACGTAGTAGCCGCCCAGCATCTCACCGAACTCCGGATACTCGTACATCGTGAGCGAGGCACAGTGCACGCCGATGAAGCCCTTTCCGCCGCGCACGAATTCGACAATGCCCCGGCGCTGCTCGTCACTCCACGGCAGGTCTCCGTTGGTCATCAGCATGAGCGCGTCGAAGGAGCTGAGGTACTCCATCGTGAGGAAGCCGAAGTCGTGGTTACCGGCGGTCCGGTAGCCCTCGTGCACGGTGACGTCGAAGCCGCCAGTCCTGCCGTACTCGATTGCCATACGCTCTGCCGCTGGTAGGCTCGCGTGGCCGGTGCCTACGCCGGGGTGCGTGAGGAAGAGGACTCGGTTGCGCTCCTGGGGCTTCCTTTTTGGCTCGGCGGCAGCGAGTGGAGCCGCCCCGACTGTGGCCGACAGTGCGGCCAGCCCCGCGGCGCCCCTGAGAAACCGTCGTCGGGACGGGTGGAGTCCTCCAACGCCAGCATCGTTCATCGAGTCCCTCCGGGCTTACGTTTTACAATCAAGTCCATCGGGATAATACAGAGCGCGGGCTCCATACGCATCCGAGGCGGCCGCGCCGTACGCACTGAACGGATAGGCCGACACAGGGTTTGCCTCCACCCCGCCCCGGCATTATCATTTCACAAAACCGAACAAAACCCGAAAATACGTCCACGCGCCTATGTCGACACCTCCCTATATCGAGCTCCACTGCCACTCCGGCTTCTCCTTTCTGGACGGCGCCTCTCATCCGGAGGAGCTGGTCTTTCGGGCCCTCGAGTTGGGCTATCCCGCCATGGCGCTCACGGATCACAACGGCTTGTACGGGTCCATGGAATTTGCCCAAGCGGCCCGGGCCGAAGGACTTCAGCCCATCACGGGTGCCGAGGTCACAGTGGCTCTGGACATTCCGGGAATCCCCGAGGGCTTGGACGGATTGGGCGTGGGCGATCCCAATGGCGACTCACGCGTCACCCCCGACGGCGACCCGCTGGTCCGGGGCTGCCACATGATCCTCCTTGCCGAAACGCCAGCTGGCTACGCCAACCTCTGCCGGCTCTTGAGTGAGGCGCATCTCCAAAGTGAGCGCCTGCGACCCACCCTTCGCCTCTCGTCTCTCCTCGCACGCACGGAGGGCCTCATCGCCCTCACCGGATGCCATCGAGGCCCGTTGTCGAAGGCGCTGGAAGACAGCGTAGCCACAGCCGAATTCCTCGCCCGGCGCCTCCACGCCGCCTTCGGCCCCCGGGGGCTCTTCGTCGAGCTCCAGGACAACGAACAGAAGGGGGACGGCTTCAGGAACCGGAACCTCGGCCGGCTCGCCGACCAGCTCGGAATCCCCGTGGTGGCTACGGGAAACGTCCACTATCACCGCCCCGAACGGCATCGGCTTCAAGACGTCTTGGTGGCCATCCGGAATCGGACGACCCTGAACGGCTCGCACGAGCAACGTCGCGCCAACGCACGATTCTACCTGGCTGCGCCCGAGGAGATGGCCCATCGCTTCCGGAGCCGCCCGGACGCGGCAGCCCACACCCTGGAGATCGCCGAGCGTTGCGCCGCTTTCGACCTGACCAAAGACCTGGGCTACACGTTTCCGGACTTCGACGGGAGCGAGCGGGGTGCAGCGATCGAGAATCTGGCCGCCATCTGCATCGCAAGGTTGGACGAGCGCTACCGAGGCTCCAAGCTGGAAGTCGAAGCCCGGGAACGCCTTCATCAGGAGCTCGCCCTGGTGGATTTTCATGGCCTGGCGGGTTTTTTCCTGGTCTACCGGGACATCATGGAGTTGGCCCGGGAGGTGGCGGCGGGGATCCGGGGCAACGCCCCCAGGGCCCACGCCGGCCTGCCACCCGGACGGGGGCGGGGCTCTTCGGTGTCGTCGATCATCTGCTACCTGATCGGCCTCTCCCATGTCGATCCCGTCAAAACAAACCTCTTCCTGGGCCGCTTCCTGAACGAAGCCATGCAGAGTGTCCCGGACATCGACCTCGATTTCCCACGGGACATCCGGGAAGAATTGATCCTTCGGGTCTACGAGCGATGCGGAAGTGAGCACACGGGGCTCGTGTGCACGTTTCCCACGTACCGTCTGAAGTCGACGCTCCGTGAAATCGGGAAGGCTCTCGACCTCCCGATGGGGGATCTGGAGAAGCTCTCCAAGCTGGCGGAGCGGCGCTCGGGCGGCGGCCTGCTCGAAGAGCTCGAGCGTCTGCCCGAGTTCCACGAGAAGGCCGGCTCACCACTGTGGCAAGCACTCTGCGAGCTGGCCGACGACATCAAGGGCCTTCCCCGCCACATCTCCCAGCACGTGGGCGGCATGATCATCTCGAGCCGTCCCCTGGTGGAAATCGTGCCCCTGGAGCCCGCGGCCTGGGAGGGCCGGGTGCTGTGTCAGTGGGACAAGGACTCCTGCGACGACGCGGGGTTCATCAAGATCGACTTTCTCGCGCTGGGCATGCTCTCCCTCGTGGAAGAGGCCGTGGATCTGATCTCGGAGCGACACGGCCGCGCCCCTGACCTCTCCCGCATCGACTTTGCCGACGAGACGCTTTACGAGCACATCTGCACGGGCGACACGATCGGGATGTTCCAGGTGGAGAGCCGCGCCCAGATCCAGATGATCCGCCGCGTGCAGCCTCGCAATCTGGAGGATCTGGCGGTCCAGGTGGCCATCGTCCGGCCCGGCCCAATCGTGGGGGGTGCGGTCAACCCATACGTGCGCCGGCGCGAGCTCCTCCGCGAGGATCCGAACTTCCGGGTCCCGTACGACCATCCCCTCCTGGAGGAGGCTCTGGGAGAGACGCTGGGCGTCATCATCTTCCAGGATCAGGTGCTTCAGGTATGCCAGGCCCTCGCAGGATTCTCGGACGGTCAGGCAGAGAGCCTCCGGCGCTCCATGAGCCGAAAACGCTCCAAGGAGGCCATGGACGCCCACTGGGAAGCGTTCCGTGACGGCGCACATGCACGGGGCGTCGACGAAACCACGGCTCAGAAGGTCTTTCAGCAAGTGACCGCCTTCAGCGAGTTCGGGTTTCCGAAGTCCCATGCCGCCGCCTTCGGCCTGCTGGCCTACCAATCCGCCTGGCTTCGCTACTACTACGGCACGGAGTACTACGTGGCGCTCTTCAACAACCAACCGATGGGCTTCTACTCCCTCGACGCCCTGGGCCGGGACGCCCGCCGTCACGGTATCGGAATCCGCCTGCCAGACGTCAATCGGAGCCTGGTGAAGTGCACGGCCGAGGAGGACGACCTCCGGATCGGCCTGGGGTTCATCCGGGGCTGGGGAGCCGACGTCACCGAGCACGTGGTGGAGGAGCGCGAGCGGCATGGACTGTTCGAGTCTCTCTCGGATTTCCTCCGGAGAACGCCTGCGTCCCTGAAGAGGCCCGCAGTCGAAAACCTTATCTGGGTGGGTGGATTCGAGAGCTTCGGTCTGACGAGGAGAGCGCTGCTGTGGCAGGCCGGGCTTTGGCTGGGCCCCGAGGACGACTCGGAGCGGAGCGGCGGCCGAGACGACCACCCCCAGACCGAGTTGGGCTTGGAGGACCCGTACGAGCGAATCGGATTTTCCGACCTCGATGATTCGGAGCGGATGGTGGCAGAGTACCGCATGCTCCGTTTCTCCACTGACCTGCATCCCCTCTCCCTACTTCGGGATGAGCTCCCCGCCGAAACCGTGTCCGGAGATCGTTTCCCGGACCTTCCCAACCACTCTACGGTGACGGTGGCCGGGATTGTCGTGGCCCGCCAGCGTCCTTCGACTGCAAAGGGCTATGTGTTTGTCCTTATGGAAGATGAGTCTGGTCCTATAAACGTGATTGTTAAGCCTAAGATCTACGAAAAATGCCGGACGACCGTGCGGATGGAACCCTTCCTCGTGGTTCGTGGGCGCCTTCAAAAGGATGGGCTGACCACGAACGTGATCGCTCATACCGTTGACGCGGTTCGGGTCCGTGAAGCGACACAGCCGGAGGCTCTCCACCCCGCCCTGCCGGGCACCCTGGAATATTGGGCCGAGCAGGAGCGGGGCCCGCGCGCTCCCTTCCGTTACCTGACGGCGCTCAGGCAATCTCCACCAGGGATCAAGAATTTCGGGTGAGGAGTGCTACACCCTCTCAATCAGCGACCACCGTTCTCGCGCGCTTGCCCGTCGCCCTCCAATAGTCCTCGAGTACCTCCGGGCCTTCCTCGACAAACATCTGCTGTTCTTGTATCGGCAACTGGCACAGACGGACCTCGCCGTCCCCCAGCGGTGGCTCATCATCAATAGAGTACGAAGCAGCCACAAAAACCTGCCGAGTCTTCGTATCCCCCGTTTCGGTGTCGGTCGTCTGCATATCCATCACGTTGCCATCCGCAATCACCGTGGCACCCAGTCGCGGGGGGCAACGCCTCTGCGCTGTGTTGTACCAAAGGTTCATGCGCCCCGATTCATCCTCGATCTCCATGTAGTCATGCAACCTAGAGGACACGGAAAACATGCCCGACTCCCTTGGTACCCGCACGCCTTTGATCTGAACCTTTCGCTCCATATAGGAATCCAAATCCGACGTAATCATACTGATGGTCGCGAGTTCAGCCTGCTCACAGCTCACAACAACCATGACTGCAAGGGCAAGATAGATAGTCCTCTTCATGGCTACCTCCAGTGCTTCAGCTTCGTCTTTTCGCGATCAGTGCCAAGAGTGCGACACCGACGATCATCCCAACCGGCAAACCGATAATGGGGCCGAACGTATTGCGTATCCCGTACATCGGAAGGACGTACATGCCAGCGATCGCCAACGCGACGCCGATCAGCGTCGGAATGACGTTCATCCACTTCGGCAGATCTTGGACCTTCATCTAGCGGTTTACCTCTATGGACTCGGCAAAGGTGCTAGTAACTCCGATGTCCCCAGCTAGGGATCCTTCGAAGCTGAGTTGAACGGCGCATACAAAAAGAGTTGAGTCCGATGCGCGCAAACACAACGATTATTTGGATGGCGGCGCTGCGGATGTCGGGAGCACCTGGACCGTAGGAGCTTTGAGGCTCCTACCCCTACTCAACTGGTCGGGTCGGTCACGGTTCCCGCGAAGAGGATCGTGCCACTCAACCGTTCGCGAATGGCGAACAGAAACGGCCGGTCAGCCTGGAGGACGGGATTCCCCGAAGTGGCGAAAGCCGTGCCCGTGGCGGAGGCGGTCTCCGTACCCGCCTCATCCACCCTCAGGAAACTCTTCTGCTTCACCCAGCCGATGTGCGGTCTGACGCTGAGCCCCGCGGTTCCCAGTATCCACCCGAAGTCCGCCCTCGACGGATCGAACGCCACTTCCATGCCTATCGCCTTCAGGACATCGTTGAGCACCTTCTCGTAAGTCAACTCGAAGCGTGGCAGCCGGACATCCGTTCGCGCTTCGCCGCGTAGCGCGTCCACCAGTTCCTGCCACCGTGTCCCGTCCATCCCTTCAACCAGCTCAGCGAGCGTGGCGTCACCGACGGGAACCACCACCATCATCGAGAAGGCCTCCCCACCGTAGGGTAGGTCCACTGCAACGTAGTCCTCGCTGTACCCCTCGCCGCCACTCACCCGCGCGTCGAGGGCCTGACCCATCAGCGGCACGACAACCGTGGAGCCGTCAGCTCGCCGGAACTCGACTGGCTGGGTCTGAGCAGGGTTGAACGGGTCGGACCATTCCGCTTTGAAGTAGACTGTGCTGACCAGCAGGGCTACCAAACCAGCAAACTCCTCAGGTGTGACCAGGTCCGTGATTCGCCCATTCGTGGTCTCGCCCACCCGGCCGTTGATCACGTTGGCCATGCCGGGATCCTCGAAGCGCACACCCTCGATCCGGGATCCGAAGGACTCCTCCACTCGCCTTGCGTAGTCCCGCCGGATCTCAAAGCCCACTTCCAGCCAAGAGTGGTTCGTGATCCGAAACTCGACGCTTGGATCCAGTTCCACCAACGATGCGATCAAGTCCTCATACACGTTATTGGCGTCCACCATCCTGAGGCCGTTCAGGCCCAGCGCGTTCCCCATGGCGTTGAACGTCTCGCCACCTGCTCCGTTCAGCAGCATCCCCAGCGACATGGAGGCGCTGATTGGCGAGATGAACACGTTGGCTCGTTCATCCTGTCGCTCCGCGTACAGCTGCCGGAGTAGACTCAGGCCGAACTCGTTGCTCGCCCGGACTGCCTGCGCCTCGGCGGGCGTCAGGGTTCGTGGAAGCTCGGTGAGCTCGGATGGCAGGCTCTGGGGCCCGGTGGGATCGCCGCCAGGAGCACTCGCGAGCAGCACGGCGGCGAAAGCGAGCAAGGCGTATGTTATTCGCATCACGCGCGGGCAGCCCGCTCGAGGTGAAGCCGCATTCCATCCCAATCGACAGCGGCGCTGAAGGCGTCGAAGTACCCATCCACCTCGTCCCTTGGCCGAAATTCCGAGATCGCCTCCCGCACTTCGCGCTCGTAGACTTCGCGATCGGAGTCGTCCCCCGATGTCAAGGCCGCTTCGACTCTGTCACGTAGCGCCGAGAGTCGCTTCCGCATCTCGGATATGCGGCCGGCGAAGTCGTCGTGAACACCGAAATGGGAGACGCCAAAGGTGTCGGGGTCGACCGAACCGAGGCTGTCGAGGGTCTCCAGCCAGGCGGGTACATCGACGGAAGGCGGTGGCGTCGGTGGATAGCTCGGCGCACCCGGGGCGAGGATCACTCCCAAAGCATCTCCGGCCACGAAGGTCCCGTCTGATTCGGCCAGGTAGGATATATGATGTGAAATATGTCCAGGTGTCGCGAAGGGTCGAACGCCGGGAACCGGTAGTTGCTCCGCCGGCTCCCATGGTCGGATACGTTCCGTCGGAACCGGCAGGACGTCTCCCCAGAGGCGATCATGAGCCTCGCCGAATGTCCTCCGGGTACTAGCCACGAGGCGCTCGGGATCGACCATGTGTGGCGCGCCGTCGGCGTGAACATGCACCTGGAGATGAGGAAGCTGGGAAACCAGGTGGCCGGTCCCACCCGCATGATCGAGGTGTACATGCGTGAGTAGGACATGCTGGATGTCGGGGAGTCCGACGCCCAGCTCGGTCAAGCTCTCCTCGAGGCCGCCGAGCGACGTGGAGGGGCCCGGGTCTACGATCGCCGGCTCAGGCCCGTCGATCCAGTATGCTGAGATCACCCCACGATGACCGAGGTGGACGACGTCGATCTGCGTGACGGTCATCGGTGCAGCGTGGCCTACCGCTCCTCCACGGGAACGAAGTCACGCGTGTCACTTCCCACAAAGACCTGCCTGGGCCGCGCGATGCTCTGCTCCTGGTCGCTGAGGAGCTCATCCCACTGAGCCAACCACCCCACCGTCCTCGGAATCGCGAAGAGCACGGGGAACATCTCCACCGGAAACCGCAGCGCCTCATAGATGAGGCCTGAATAGAAGTCGACGTTCGGATACAGGTTCCGCGAGACGAAGAAGTCGTCGTCGAGTGCGATCCTCTCCAACTCGAGAGCGATGTCGAGAAGAGGATTTCGCCCCGTGACCTCGAAGACCTCATCGGCGGCCCGCTTGATGATGCTCGCGCGGGGATCGTACGCCTTGTACACCCGATGCCCGAAGCCCATCAGTCGTTCCTCTTTGCGCTTCACCCCCTCCATGAATCCCGGAATGTTGTCCATCGTTCCGATCCTCTGGAGCATCCTCAAGACGGCCTCGTTCGCACCACCGTGGAGGGGCCCGAAGAGTGCCCCCATCGCTCCGGCCAGAGCCGAATAGGGATCCGCCTCACTGCTTCCGATCACCCGCATTGCCGTGGCCGAACAATTCTGCTCGTGGTCCGCATGGAGGATGAACAGTATGTCCAGTGCCCGCTCGACGACCGGATTGGCCTTGTATTCGCCACCCCCGATGCGGAACAGCATGTTGAGAAAATTGGCCGCGAACGAGAGCTCGTTCTCTGGATTCGCAGGTGGGAGGCCCTGATGGTGTCGGTACGTGAACGCCGCAAGCGTCGGCATCTTCGCCACCAATCGGTGGATCTGAAGTCGCCGGTTGTCCGCGTCACGAACGTTCCTGGCTTCGGGGTAGAAGGTCCCGAGCGCTGCCACGCTGCTGATCAACATGCTCATGGCATGAGCATCGTACCGAAACCCGTTCATGACCGTGCGGATATTCTCGTGCACGTAGGTATGGAACGTGATCTCGTGCACGAATTCGTCCAGCTCGGACTGGTTCGGCAACTCTCCGTTCAGTAGCAGATACGCCACCTCGAGGAACGTGCTGCGCTCGGCGAGCTGTTCGATGGGATATCCGCGGTAGAGAAGAATCCCCTTTCCCCCATCGATGTCGGTGATGGTGCTTCGGGTCGAGGCGGTGTTCTTGAACCCGGGATCGTACGACATCATGCCGAAGTCACCGTCGTCGACCTTGATCTGCCGGAGGTCCATGGCGCGGATGACGTCGCCCTCCTGGATGTCTACTTCGTAGTCACGCCCCGTCCGGTTGTCCCGAATCGTCAGGCTATCCTTCCCTCCACTCGCCTTTGCAGTCATTTCCTCTCCGTTAACTGTCACACGGCCCCTGCTCCAAGTAGACCCGACATTCGATGGCGCCCGAACGTGCTCCTGATGCTAGATAGGCCTTTAACCTAAGGGATTCCGGGTCGCCGATGAAGTGCGGAGGAGGCCCTGCTCGAAGTCCAATGCCGGGAGGGGGACTCGAACCCCCAAGGGCCGAAGCCCGCCGGATTTTGAGTCCGGTGCGTCTACCAATTCCACCATCCCGGCGAATGCCGAATAACGCGATTAACGGCGTAAAACCTAACGTTTTCAGCTTGCACTCAAAAGTGCCCAAGGGCCCAAATGGCGGACCCTCGGAATAGCCACGGTCATGGTTCGGTGCGTATTGAAAGATTCTTGGGACTAAGGGTGGCCTCTTGGCTACTTTTTTACCCTTTCACTCAAAAAGTTTCACGGTCCGGCACCGTTCCGCGGGGGTTCCCAACCTTCGGCTCTAGCCCCGAGCATCCGAAAAATTGTGAGCTGGTGCGGAGCCTGGGGCTTCCCCCTTCCATCCCATCCGACCTCCCCCAAAAGCGGCACGCCTTTTGACTTATTGAGGGCTGAAACGATTGAGACGGGCGGCCTCAACCGCCATCAATTCTCTCTGATTTTTGTAACCAGATACGGAGGTTGAACGTGTTACGCTTAATCAAATTGTCGGCCGTCACCATGACCCTCACGGTTGCGCTAGCGGGATGCGACCTTGCTACGGCACTGAGCGATTCCGACACCCAAACCTGGGCGTTCAGCGCATTGGACGATGCCGGATTTCCGATCAGCATAGCCACGGCAGACTGTCTCCCGGGCGGGGCATGTTCGGCGAGCTCGTGGACGCTCTTGGACTCTGCAACTTTCGGCTGCACACACAAGGTGGACTTTGCCGTGCAGTTTTCCGGTGACCAAGTGTCACTGATGACGTTCGCAACCACCTTCGACTCCGACTGCTCCAGCACGAGCACAATTGGCAACGGTACGGGTGTGGCTAATTCGGCTTATCCCAATGCAACTCAGGCCAGTGGAACCGTCACGCTCAATACGACTTCCCCGATTGGCCCAGGCGGCGGCACCGGTGACTGGTCGGCTGTCAAGATTCAGTGAGAGCTAGGCCTAGGACCGTTTCGTGAGGGTACTCTAGACAGCGAAACCGCTAGCGCCCCGCAAGTCCTCGATGACAACGGCGCGTTGCGTCGCCCGAGCGAGAAGACGGCCACTCCCGAACGATGGGGGTGGCCGTCTCTCTATCGCCTCCTCAACGTCACTTCGATGACCCCGCCCTCAAAGCCGAGGCCGTACCTGGTGGCCGCGGTTTGGGCGTTGACGAAGCGCATGGATTCGACCTGATCAGCACGCAATCGGATGAGGTCACTGAAGTCTCCGCGTGTATTGGAGAGACCGGGGGTTCCCTCGATCACGACCCGCGCATATCTGGCTTGACCGCCTGCACCGCCGCCTCGCGTGGCGCGTAGCCAACGCCGGTTGACTATCTCGACCACGGCCCGGGCGTCGCGGCCAGGAAATTGATCGAGCTGTTCTCGGACGATGAGAGTCGCACTTCCCCCGGTCGGGGCCGCGGCCTCGGCGCTCCCTCCCGCCGTGGTGCCTCCCGACGAGCCACAAGCGGAGACTAAGGGGGCAAGGACGAGGACCAGGACGAGTGATGAAGGGCGACGAAAAGACATGGGGGCTCCACTCCGAGGTAACTTTGCACTACGTACGTCAAAACAGATCCGGGATCCGCTCTTGTCAAGCAACAGCAGTGTCCGACTCCGCCGAGAACTGGTAGAATCCCGACGTACTCCCCGGCTCTGTGGCGGCGTTGACCGCCGACGGAGGCGAGCAGACTACTTTCGGGGGAACGTGCTAAAGCAAGATTGGCCGCCAGCGCGTGTGGAGAAGTTCCGACAAGCGGGCTTCGTTTACCTGCACGTGGGCATCCTCTATGAGGCGGCGGCGTACTCGATGCTCCAGGCGGGCACCCTACCCACGCGCTTCGGCCCGCCTGTGGTGTGGCTCATCGCCGGCGCCGCGGTGGCGGCGTTCGGATTTGTCGGCCTCTACCGCTGGCGCAATGTCTGGTTCGCCCGGATCCTGTGGGGTTTGCATGGCGTGCGCACGGCTCCGTTGATAGGGGGCGCCTTCTTCCCCTCGCCCGACGTCGTAACGCCCCCAGCGTTCTATCTCACGGCGCTGGTCGTCGTGGTCATCAATCTCTGGATGCTCGCGCGCGCCGGATGGGACCTGTGATCGGCACGAAAGACCTCGGCGTGGGAGACTAATGCAGCTCTCGACACTCGACTGGTGGGTTCTGGCGCTCTACGGAGCCACGATTCTCGCCGTGGGATTGGCCTTCGCCCGTCGAGCCGGAGGCGGGAGGGAGGACTATTTCCTCGCAGGCCGCACCATGCCCTGGTGGTTGATTGGGACCTCCATGGTGGCCACGACCTTCTCGGCCGATACGCCCAACCTGGTCACCGACCTCGTCCGCTCGGGAGGTGTCAGCCAGAACTGGGTGTGGTGGGCTTTCGTGATAACCGGTATGTGCACCGTGTTCTTCTATGCCAAGCTCTGGCGGCGCTCGGGAGTGCTCACGGACATCGGATTCTACGAGCTGCGGTACGCGGGGCGGTCGGCTGCCTTTCTGAGGGGGTTCCGGGCCATTTACCTCGGCGTGTTCTTCAACGTCATGATCATGGCCACAGTGACGTTGGCGGCCATCAAGATCGGCGGGGTTCTGCTCGGCGTCGGCCCATACACCGTGGTTCTCGTCGCCGGCACGGCCACCGTCATCTACTCCGCCACTTCCGGCCTGTGGGGCGTCCTGGTCACGGATCTGCTCCTCTTTACCATCTCGATGATCGGTTCGGTGGCGGCCGCGATCTACGCTCTCCGGCTCCCCGAAGTGGGGGGCCTATCGGGACTGATGGGCAACGAGAGCGTCACCGAGAGCCTCTCGTTTCTCCCTGATTTTTCAGATCCGACGACTGCGGCGGCGGTCTTCATCGTGCCGATCGCGGTACAGTGGTGGAGCACCTGGTACCCGGGAGCCGAGCCGGGCGGCGGCGGATACACGGCGCAACGCATGCTGGCAGCGAAGGATGAGAAGAACGCCATGCAGGCTACGCTCTGGTTCAATGTCGCTCACTACGCGATTCGGCCGTGGCCGTGGATACTGGTAGCACTGGCCTCGCTGATCGTCTACCCGACCCTGAGCGACCTTACCGCGGCGTTTCCGAACGTCGATCCCTCGGTCATCGGGAACGACCTGGCCTATCCAGCCATGCTCGTGTTCCTCCCGCAAGGCCTCCTCGGTCTGGTCGTGGCCTCCCTCGCGGCTGCGTACATGTCGACGATCAGTACACACCTGAACTGGGGGGCGTCCTACGTCGTAGACGACGTGTACCGCCGCTTCGTGGCGCCCGATCGGGACGAGAAGGACTACGTAGTGGTGGCCCGCGTCTCGACGATCGCCCTCATCGTACTTGCTTCATTCGTCGGCCTTCAGTTGGAGACGGCGATGCAGGCGTTCCAGATCCTCCTTCAGATCGGCGCAGGGACAGGGCTGGTGTTTCTGCTTCGCTGGTTCTGGTGGCGAATCAACACATGGAGCGAGATCTCCGCGATGGTGATCTCGTTCGTGGTCGCCGTGTACTTCGGATTTTTCCACACCTCGCTCGGTTTCGAGAGGTGGGACCCCTCGGCCGAGCTCGTGGTAGGGGTCGCCATTACGACCATAGGCTGGCTCGTGGTCACGTTCCTTACCCCACCGGTGGATACCCAAACGCTCCGGGATTTCCACGCCAAGATCCGCCCGCTTGGACAGGGATGGGACAAGGTCGTGCTGCGCACCGCCGGCACCGCACCGGGCGCTTCGGACGAAAGCGACTCGGCTCAGGGCGAGAGCGACTCGGGCTCGGACGGCGAGCTCACCGCCGGCCTCCTCTCCTGGTTCCTGGGTTGCGTGATGGTGTATGCCGCACTCTTCGGTACTGGTTTCCTGTTGTACGGAGATGTGGCCTGGGGATTCATCAGTCTGATCGTGGCGGCGATAGCGGGCCGGGGCGTACTGAAGCTGTTACCCAGGGTCGGCTTCCTGACCTAGCTGTTCCCTCTAGTGGGCCGATGCCGCCTTGGGCGGCCTGTTTCCGATGCGGCGCCTTCGATATTGTTCTTGTCACACGCGAGGACCATCCACGCGACAGCCTACGCAGCGCCGCGCCCGAAGGCTGATCGAGGAGTACAGCGGGTCGCGCACAGCCTTCCAAATGAAACGCGCGCACGTATGAATACGAGGTCCCATGAGTAGCGATCCCTTCGGCACGCTCACAAATATCGACTTGATGGAAGGCGCCACGTCGTTCTACAGCCTCGCGACGCTCGAGGCGTCGGGCGTAGCCGATTTGGACCGCCTGCCGTTTTCGATACGCATCCTCCTCGAGAACGCCCTCCGGCACTCAGGTGGACGGTACGTGGGGGAAGATCACGTGACGGCCATTGCCGAGTGGAGCCCCACCAACGCGGGCGCGGACATACCGTTCATGCCTTCCCGCGTAGTTCTCCAGGACTTCACGGGCGTTCCAGCGGTCGTCGACCTGGCCGCCATGCGGGATGGACTCAAAGCGCTGGGGGGTGATCCCAACCGGATCAACCCAGTGGTCCCGGCCGACCTCGTCATCGATCATTCCGTGCAAGTCGACTTCTTCGGCACCCCCGAGGCGTACCGGCTGAATGTGGAGCGCGAATACGAGCGAAACAGGGAGCGTTACGCCCTTCTGCGCTGGGCCCAGCACGCCTTCGAGGACTTCCGGGTGGTCCCGCCAGGCACTGGTATCGTGCACCAGGTCAACCTCGAGTACCTGGCCTCCGTGGTGCACCGCCGGACAGAAAACGGCGCTTCCGTCGCCTACCCAGACACGTTGGTGGGCACGGACTCTCACACCACCATGATCAACGGGCTAGGGGTCGTGGGATGGGGCGTGGGGGGGATCGAGGCAGAAGCGGTTCTCACCGGTCAGCCCTACTACATGCTCCTCCCGGAGGTCGTGGGTGTGAAGTTCACGGGAGAGCTTCCCGAGGGGGGCACGGCCACTGATTTGGTTCTTCATGTCACGCAGATGCTGCGGGCCCACGGAGTGGTCGGCCGTTTCGTCGAATACTTCGGGCCAGGGTTATCCAGTCTGACGCTGCCGGATCGAGCGACGCTGGCAAACATGTCTCCTGAATACGGCGCGACCATCGGATTCTTCCCCGTGGATGACGAAACCCTGGCCTACTTGAGCGGTTCGGGCCGAAGCCCTGCGCTCGTGGAGCGGGTCGAGCGAATCTGCAAGGAGCAGCGTTTGTTCCGTACGGACGAGACCCCGGATCCAGAGTATACGGACGTCCTCCACATGGATCTCGGCACGGTCGAGCCTAGTGTGGCGGGCCCCAAGCGGCCTCAGGATCGGATCGCGCTGCGTGATGTCCCGAAGGCGTTCGAGCGAGACCTGCCGGCCCTGGTACCCTCCGGATTCTCGGTAAACGGAGATGGCGGGCGTACCGTTGAGGTGGACCTGGACGGCGAGACGTGTGAGCTCGGAGACGGAAGCGTCGTGATCGCGGCGATCACGAGCTGCACGAACACATCCAACCCGTCGGTCATGGTGGGTGCGGGGCTATTGGCGAAGAGGGCGGTGGAGCTCGGTCTCCAGGTCAAGCCGTGGGTCAAGTCGAGCATGGCGCCGGGCTCGAAGGTCGTCACCGACTACTTGGAAGCCTCCGGCCTCATGACCTATCTCGATCAACTCCGGTTCGGCGTCGTCGGGTACGGATGTACGACCTGTATCGGGAATTCGGGTCCCCTCGCCGAGCCGATCAGCGAGGCGATTCGAGACGAGGGCCTGGTGGTCGCCTCCGTGCTGTCGGGGAATCGGAACTACGAGGCGCGCATTCACCCCGAGGTTCGCGCCAACTACCTGACGTCCCCCATGCTCGTGGTGGCGTACGCCCTGGCCGGTCGGGTCGACATCGACTGGCCGACCGAGCCGCTGGGCCAGGGTACCGACGGGCCGGTCTTCCTTCGAGACCTGTGGCCCAGCTCGGACGACATCCGAGAGACGGTCCAACAAGCGCTCGTGCCCGAAATGTTTGTACGGCGCTACGCCGAGGTCTTTGGGGGCGATGACTTGTGGCAGGCTCTTCCCCTCCCCTCGGACGACGACAACCTGTACGACTGGGAGGATGACTCCACATACATCCGCAATCCTCCTTTCTTTCAGGGGATGTCTCTCGACGTCGGGGACCTCGAAGACATCACGGGCGCTCGTGTTCTCGGCATGTTCGGGCAAACCACCACCACGGACCACATCTCGCCGGCGGGCGCGATCCCCAAGGACGAACCCGCGGGGATGTACCTCCGGGAGCGAGGCATAAAGCCTTGGCAGTTCAACACATTCGGTTCCAGGCGCGGTAATCACGAGGTCATGATTCGCGGCACGTTCGGCAACGTACGCATCCGGAACCTGATGCTCGGCAGCCGGGAGGGCGGCTACACGGTTCACGTCCCGAGCGGGGACGAAGTGCCGATCTACGATGCGGCTCAGCGGTATCAGTCCGAGGGTACGCCCCTGATCGTGCTCGCGGGTGGGGAGTACGGCACCGGAAGCTCCCGAGATTGGGCGGCCAAGGGGACCTTGCTGCTCGGGGTCAAGGCCGTGATCGCGGAGAGCTACGAGCGGATCCACCGCAGCAATTTGGTGGGCATGGGCGTGCTGCCCCTTCAATTCGAGGACGGCGACACTCCCCAGTCGCTCGGCCTGACCGGACGCGAGACGTTCGACATCCTAGGCATATCGGACGGACTGGAGCCGCACGCCCGCCTGAACGTCGTGGCCCGCGCCGATGACGGACATGAGACGAGCTTTTCGACCGTCGTCCGTCTCGACTCCGATGTGGATGTGGAGTACTACCGAAACGGCGGGATCCTGCACACTGTGCTCCGCAGGATCGCCTCGGGCGTGATGTAGGACAGCGGGCCGGCGGTACCGGTGAGCGGAGCGGGCTCCCCTCAGCCCGGAAGCCGCCGGTCCGAATCTCGCAGTGCTATCGGAGAATCCAGCACCTCGGCCAGGATGACGGCTTCCCGTAGCGACTCTCTGGTGCCGTGCCTGACCCCCGAGAGCAGACTCCCCGGTTTCTGGGCCCGGCGAAGCTCGTTCTGCGGCTTGCGTAGCCGCTCGGGGGAATGCGGCACAAACTCGTGAGGCCGCTCAGCCGGGAGGGGACGCGACGGGGAAGCCGGTGAGGCGGGGGAGGCGACCTCGGTATGCTTCTCGTGCGCGTGCTCCTCGTGGCTAGCGGCCTGGTCTGGGTGTAAGTAGCCGCTCTGGAGATCGGCTGAGCGGGTCTCGGTCAGCGAAGGAACATCCGGCCGATCGTATGACCCGAGGGACCGTTCGACTTGAGCTCCGCCATCCGCCGGGGGAGTGCGCATCTGCGGAATCTCTTGCTGCGGAGCAGTCCACGCTTCCAGGTCGGAGTCCGGAGCGTCGGTCGAGTCCGGAGCGTGGGTCGCCGGACCTCGTACTGAGCCTATCCCAGGCCCTGGCACCTCCCCACGAGCCAGATCGGCGATCTCCTCCCAGACATCCTTGAGCGCTACCCGCTCCGACGACTCAGCCGCCTCACCCAGATCGTCGTTGGCCCCCGGAAGCCGGTTCGGCTCGGGGATATGCCGTAGGCTTTGCGCTTGCTTACGCCGCTTCCGAGCGGCTCCGTCCATCATCGAGATGATGATAAAGAAGAGGATTACTAGGACACTACCCAGCCCATCACCCATGAGCGTCTCCTTAGGCCAGTGGCTCCGAATCCACATCGTCGCCGCTGGCGATGGCCTGCCGCATCGACGTGTCGGATTGGATGTTGTTGTATCGGACGTAGTCCATCACGCCCATATGACCCTGCCGGAACGCCTCAGCCAGTGCGAGTGGAACCTCTGCCTCGGCCTTCACCAGATTGGCCTTCATCTCTTCAACCTTCGCCTTCATCTCCTGCTCCGAGGCGACGGCCATCGCGCGCCGCTCCTCGGCTCGAGCCTGGGCCACCTGCTTATCGGCGTCTGCCTGATGCGTCTGGAGATCGGCGCCGATGTTCTTCCCGACGTCGACGTCGGCGATGTCGATCGAGAGGATCTCGAAGGCGGTACCGGAGTCGAGCCCCTTGGCGAGAACGGTCTTGGATATCGCATCCGGGTTCTCGAGCACCTCCTTGTGGGAGTGAGCCGAACCGATGGAAGAGACGATGCCCTCGCCGACCCGAGCCAGAATGGTGTCCTCGCCGGCGCCACCCACCAGTCGATTGATGTTCGCCCGTACGGTCACACGGGCCTGCGCGATGAGCTGGATACCGTCCTTCGCCATGGCGGCCACCTTGGGCGTGTTGATCACCTTCGGGTTTACCGAGACCTGCACCGCCTCGAACACATCGCGGCCTGCAAGGTCGATGGCCGCAGCCTGCTGGAAGCCCATCTCGATGTTCGCCTTGTCGGCGCTGATGAGGGCGCGAACCACCCGATCCACCTGCCCTCCCGCGAGATAGTGCGCCTCGAGGTCGTCCACGCTCAACGGGATGCCCGCCTTGGTCGCCCAGATCAGTGGCCGAACCACCGCCGGCGGACTCACTTTACGCAGACGCATGCCAACCAGGTATCCCATCCCGACACGCGCGCCGGCGGATAACGCTTCGATCCACAAACGTACCGGAACCGCCCACGCGACCACCGAGATAAAAAAGACGAGAAAGACAAGCAGGAACAGAGGTACGATCTCGGTTGGCATCGAGTGATCCTTTCGCTGAACCGGCTCACCCTACGGATTGGTTCTCCGAAAGATCAGTCCGGCGGAGGTTAGACGTCCGCTACTTCAGACGGTTCTTGGTCAGATGGCTCTTGGTCAGATGGCTCTTGATCAGATGGCTCTTGTTCGGATGACTCCTGGACAACGCTCTCTTCGTCGACGCCATCGGAACCGGCTCCGCCAGCGCCCTCTCCCGTGTTGCGGATAGGCCGAACCACTTGGCGATACCCCTCCGCGCTCACGACGCGGACGGGCGTGCCCTCCTCGATCCACTCCGACTCGGACACGATATCGACACGTTCGTCACGGAAGAGACCCACGCCCGAGGGCCGAAGATCTGTGGCGGCGACACCCTCGGCGCCGATGAGGTCAGTCCTCCGTTCGGCGGATTCGTATCCGATGGCGCGGTCGGTCCGCGTGCCGAGGAAGATACCCGACTGGAACAGGCGAGTACTCTTGGGCAGGTGCCGCAGAAGAGCCCATCCCGTGACCAACAAGAGCAACAGTGTCGTCGTGAGCACCGTCACCGCCGTCCTGAAGTTCTCCGCCACGGGAAGATCGCCGAGCAGACTCATGTAAATGCCGCCGGCGATGCCAGCGATGCCCAAAACGCCGAAGAGGCCGAAACCGGGGATCAGAAGCACTTCGGCGGCAACGAACAGGACCCCTGCTCCAACAAGAAGGAGATCCTCCCAGCCGGCCAGTCCTAAGATCAAATGGGAGCCGAAAAACAGGGACAGAGAGAGCGCACCGGCCAGCCCCGCGAGCCCGAAGGTTGCGGTCTTGATTTCGATGATGAGCCCCAAGAATCCGAGTGACAGCAGGAACGGGGCTACCACGGGGTTCGAGAAGAATCGGACGAACCGTTCGGCCCAGTTCACACCGAAGTCGGTGACCTCGGCGCCGGCGATGCCGAGATCATCGAGTAGGCTGGTGAAGTCCTCCGTCTCGCTCGCATACCCGATGCGAACCGCCTCTTCCGTGGTCAACGTGAGGAGCCGCCCGGCGTCCACCACACCCGGAACAGCCAAGGACTCGTCCACCATCGCCTCCGCGACGGCCGGATCGAGGCCATGGGCCTCGGCGAGTGCGCGCATTTCACTTCGCATCGCAGAGACGATCTTCTCGGACGCCTTCGTACCGGAACCATCGACTGGCGTTACCGCACCGAGCACCGACCCCGGCCTCATGTAGATGCCGCGTGTCGCCAGAGCGATCAAGGCGCCCGCTGAAAAAGCTCGGCGGTTCACGAAGGCATAGACGGGCACACCCGAATCGGCAATCGCGTCGGCGATGCGCTCCGCCGAATCGACGCGTCCACCAGGGGTATCGATATCGAGAACGACGACACTCACTCCCGCACTCTCGGCCTCACGGATGGCACGCTCGATGAACGGGGCGAGCCCCATTTCCACCGTCCCGGTCACGGGAACCCTGAACACCAGTGGTGCGTCCTGGGCATGGGCACCCGACGGCCAGCTCACGAGCCCCGCGAACAATACGGCGGCGGCGGTCAAATAAGTCCGTTGCATGGCATTCCCCTCCTGGGGTCGCTCGTCGTATCGAACCATCACAAGGTACGACCGGAACCCAGGTCTACAAAGTACCCGGATCCCCGTTAAGGGGCGCCCTTGAAGCACACACCTTAGGACGCACCGCGAATCCACTATCTAATTGAGTACGATTCGGGGTCTCTAAACCTTCTCGCCCCGCTCCTTCAACGGGCCCTTTCCCCGCTTCCTGGGTCGCCGAAGGTTGGTTGCACCTCATAGGAAGTGCGAATAGCTTTGAATTGGGCTCAATAATTCTCGTTCTCTTCCTCGATGGAGTCCGGTCTCTTCGGACGTCTGCCCATCCGCCGGGCCGGCCGGCGGCCAAGATCACCGATGACTCTACACTTTCAGAGTGTCACTGTCCTCGGAGCCGGTACCATGGGACATGGGATCGCACATGTGTGTGCGATGGCCGGCATCGACACGGTCCTATACGATGTGGACCTCGGCGCCGTCGATACCGGGCTCCGGCTGATCCGAGGGCAACTCGATGCGGCCATCTCACTGGGGGAGCTCACCCAGCCGGAACGGGATGAAGTCCTGAGCCGTATCCAACGAAGCTCCGACCTGGCTTTTGCCGTTCAGGGCGCCCAGCTGATCATCGAAGCGGCACCGGAATCGATGGATATCAAGCGTGGCCTGTTCAGACTTCTGGAACAAAGGGTGGGGGAAGACACCGTTTTCGCAACGAATACGTCCTCGCTCAGCATCTCCGAGTTGTCCACAGGCATGGACCATCCAGCGCGTTTCCTGGGGCTCCACTTCTTCAAACCGGTGCACGAAATCGACCTCGTGGAGGTCGTGTGGGGAGTGGACACGTCGGAAGTGACCCGGGCGTTGATCATCCAATTCGTCGAGGCGATTGGCAAGCACCCGATCCTCGTACGGGACTCGCCGGGCTTCGCCTCGTCGCGCTTGGGGATCGTTCTATGCTTGGAGGCGATCCGCATGGTCGAAGCCGGCGTGACTGGCGCGGAGGACATCGACAAGGTGATGGGGCTCGCGTACGGTCATCCGGTAGGGCCACTAAGACTCGCGGATTTGGTCGGGCTCGACGTCCAGATGGAGGCCGCTGCCTATCTTCACGAAGCGTTGGGATCGGAGGCGTTTCGTCCACCCGAGCTTCTCCAACAGATGGTTGCGGAAGGCAAGCTCGGCAAGAAATCCGGAGAGGGCTTTTACTCGTGGGATGAGGATGGCCGGTCGGATGAGCACTGACCCGCCGCCCGATTCGACCGCGCCGCCTCAGGAACGACTCGAGGAACTCAGAGAACGTATCATCGCCCTCGACGATGAGATCATTCAGCTGATCGGCGAACGCCGGGACCTCGTCCTTGAAATCGGCCGCATCAAGGGCTCGCTCGGCCTCCCGATCCTCGATCCAGCCCGTGAGGCCCGAGTCGTGCGGCGCGTGGCGGAGCGATCAAGAGCCCTGGGAGTGGACGAAGAACTCACCCGGGACGTGATCTGGCGTATCATCTCTTCCGCCCGACAAACGCAAAGCGAGCACGCCCCCTCAGGCACACCAGGCAGGCCCACCGAGCCCGAGCCTTAGCCTCGAGAAGGCTGTGAACAGCCTTCCTAGTCGTCCGCCGAACGATTCCCGCGATCGGGGGAAGCCAGACCGGCCATGGCCTGATAGGCCCACCCAACGGGAACCCGCAATGGGTACACGTTTCCGGGCGGTGTCAGGCCGCGGATGAGCTGCGGATTGAGCTCTCGCATGCGATCGTCTGGCAGCCCCATCATATCTCCGACATCCGCCAACGAGGTCCTGCCCGGGGCCCAAACCAGGTCGTACACATAGGGATCTGCCAACGTCACATCCAGGTCGAATCGGTCTGCATAGCGCGCCAAATACCTGGCGGCGAGCAGCTTCGGGACATATTGGGCGGTCTCCTTGGGAAGATGATCGACGATCTCCCAATAGAGGTCCTCATCCCCCTCTCCATCGAGGTTGGTGTCGCCGACCAGATGAAGAGTCCCGTTTCCGGCCTGCCCGCTCGACTGCCGCGCGAGGGCAAGGGTCACGCGAGCGGGACCGGCGTTGTATGCGGCGGCAGCGAGATACCACGAGCCATACTGTTGGTAGAGCTCGCTGAGATACTGGAGAGCAGCGTCCGTGGCCCTCACCGGATCCCGTCGCTCATCCACGTAGGCGTCTATTCGTAGCCCCAATGCCCTGGCCGTGGGATCCATGAATTGCCACATACCCGTTGCCGCAACGATCGAGCGAGCGTTCGTGAGGAATCCGGACTCGATCATGGCGAGGTAGACCAACTCCTCCGGCATTCCACGAGCGCGCAGCTTCTCGCGGATCATGTCCGAATAGAGCCCCGCCCGGGAAAGTGTCCGTTCGAACTCCGGCTTGTCCGTGGTGGAAAACCGCACCATCCAATGTTCGACACGCTCGTTGTTGACGTCGATCGGGAGCTCCGCATCGGCCAGTTCACGCCCCATGTCGGCCAGGGCAGACGGGACGACCTCGTCCGGCAACCACTTCGCCTCCACCTCTTCGGCGAACTGGCGCACCCGCGTCCAATCGATCAACAACGCAACCAGGACGACGCTCAGCAAAACGAGCTGCGCAATCCGATCCGCGGATTTCCGTGCCTGCCCCCGCCGCGTGTACCATCCGCTCGCAGACAAGCGCCGAGACGACAACACCAGCGATCGCCCGAAAACCCCTGGCCATCGCCTGCCCCAAGACAACAATTTCTTCATATCGAACATATCTATGCCTCTCCCTCGGCTCGGCAGCCTACGTCAGAGAAGTGGGAAAAGATCCAGTGAGGTGTCCTCAAAAGAGGACAAAAATCGAACCAGGAGGGGCCCGTCCCGCAGCGTGTCGCCGCGGAACCGAGCCTAGGGCGCATTGGCTGGATTCAGTCGGCCGGGTAGACCGAGACGGACCTGCGGCGTCGATAATTCTCGAACTTCACCACCCCTTCCGACTTGGCAAAGAGCGTGTCGTCGCCCCCACGGCCCACATTGAAGCCAGGATGGAAGTGGGTGCCGCGCTGCCGCACGATGATGCTGCCCGCAGTCACCCACTCGCCACCGTACCGCTTCACGCCGAGCCGGTTGGCATTACTGTCTCGGCCGTTGCGGCTCGATCCTACGCCCTTCTTATGTGCCATCAAATACTCCTCGGGAACGCCGTACCGAAATTCGTATGCTAGAGCTTGATTTCAGCGACCCGGATTTCGGTGAACTTCTGACGATGTCCCTGTTTCCTGCGGTAACCCTTACGCTTCTTCCGCTTGAAGACGATGATCTTGCGGTCCTTGCCGTGACGCACCACCTCGGCTTTGACGGACGCACCGGCAACCGTGGGCTGGCCCACCGAGACCGCATCCCCGTCGGAAGCAATCAGCACCTGGTCGAAAGAGACCGTGGTGCCTTCCTCTGCTTCCAGCGTGGGAACCCGGAGCTTGGAGCCCGGCTCCACCCGGAATTGCTTGCCGCCTGTGCGAAATACCGCGTACATAGCCCTCGTCGACCCTAGGGGTTGTGTTCTATAGTCGAAAAAGCTTGCGGAATGCCGCCAAAGGGTCAACCCCTTGCCGGTTCGGTTGGGTCGGTTTCCCGATTCATTTCCGCCCGGCCGTCATGCAGCCACGTACTTGGAGGTCACATCGGTCTCCGCGGCGCCTGAAAGGATCCTGAACTCATCCTCCCTGAGCAGCGGATCGTCGCTCATGTCGAGCCTCAGGTTGGTGACCTCTCGCAATTTCCGGATAAAGTCCGGCTCCTCCTCCATGATCCGCAGCGCAACCTCGGGATGCATCCGAATGAGGAGCTTCTTCTCGGCTCCTTGCACCGAGACACGCCGGATGCTCCGCTCGATCTGGCGGACGACCGTGGCCGGAGTATACACCCGGCCGGTCCCCTCGCAGTGGTCGCACACGCCCGTGAGCGTCTGGAACAGAGAGGGTCGGACCCTCTGTCTCGTCATCTCGACCAATCCCAGGGCGGAGACCTCGAAGGCCTTGGTTCGGGCGCGATCCCTCCCAAGATGTGTGCGGAGCTCGTTGAGGACCTTGTCCCGGTTCCCTTGAGACTCCATGTCGATGAAGTCACACACGATGATGCCCCCGATGTCCCTCAATCGGAGCTGTCGCGCAATTTCCCGGGTAGCCTCCAAGTTGGTCTTCAGGATCGTGCCTTCGGGATCCTTCTTTCCCTTGTACCGCCCCGTGTTGACGTCGATCGATACGAGCGCCTCCGTGGGCTCGATGATGATATATCCGCCCGAACGGAGCATCGCCTTCTTCTGGAGTGTCGCCTGAAATTCCTCCTCGACTCCGTACTTGTCGAAGAGTGACTCGGAGCCCTTGTAGAGCCGGACACGATCCTTGAGTTCGGGAGCGACGCTCTTCACGTACTGGCGGATCTCATCGTAGACCCCCTTGTCGTCCACCGTAATCGACTCGAAACGATTGGTGAACAGGTCGCGGATCACGCCGCTGATGAGCTTCGCCTCACCGTGTAGGGGGCTTGGCGCTTTCGCTCCCTCCCTCTTCTTCAGGATCTTTCGCCACTTGGAACTAAGGCGTTTAAAGTCCTTCTGAAACGTTTCCTGATTGAGCTCCTCACTCACCGTCCGCACGATGATACCGCCCTGGTCCTTGGGGAGGACCCCCTTGGCAAGCTTGCGGAGGCGCGCGCGCTCTTCACGGTCCTCGATCTTGCGGCTCACACCCACCCGGGACGACCCGGGCATATAGACCAGAAATCGCCCAGGAAGTGAGATCTCCGCGGTCAGGCGAGGCCCTTTGGTACTGATGGGCTCCTTCGTGACCTGGACAATGATCTCCTGGCCCTTCTTGATGTGATCCTGGATCGGGGGGTACTTCCGGTCGCGCCTGCGACCCCCGCCGCCGCCCCCACCGCCGCCGCCCCCGTTTTCGTCGTCGTCGTCCCCGACTTCGAGGTCCGAGACATGGAGGAATCCGGCCTTGTCCGTACCGATATCGACGAATGCGGCCTGGATGCCGGGCAAGACGGCTTCCACCTTGCCCAAGTAGATGTCTCCGAGCATTCGGCCTTGGTCGGCCCGGTCGAGCATCATCTCGACCAACTGCTCGTCTTCCATGAGCGCCACCCACGACTCGTGGGCCGTAGCGCTCACGAGGATTTCTCTCCTCACTTTTATTTTTCTCCCGGTCGGTCCCCTCATGACCAATCCCGCCGGTGCGCTCAATCTGTCCCGCCGCCGCCCCCCTTCATTCCTCGGAGGAGCGACGTCGGCTTCAGACTGAGCCCGTAGTGGCAGGCCAGCGGCCCGAGTGGACTTCCCTGTTATTCCGGCGCCGTCAGGCCGAGCATCTCTCTGTTGAGTTGCCGCCCAATGATCAGACGCTGGATTTCGTTAGTACCCTCACCGATCTCGTAGGCTGGCGCTTCAGCCAAGCCGCGTGACTCGTGAGGGGTCTTCACTTCCTAAGTTTCTTCAAGACTTCTCGTGTTCAGTCTCATCGTGCAGTGCTGCGTCGACGGCGCTTTGGCCAAGTCGAGTGAGAGAGCGGCCATCTTTACTCTGTGCCGAAAGCGTCGTCGATCGGAGTTCGCATATATTCTAAGCTAACCGTCGGCCTACAGATGATGAAGCACATATGTCACAACCGCCGCAGATCGTGGTCTCGTCACCGAAGTAGCCGAGAAGCGCCCGCCTCCTGCACCTCGGCGTGGTAGCGTAATCGCGGACCGCTCGCAGGCCTTCGACGCCCGCCCGACGGAGTCGCCGTGCCCCCGGCCAATCCGGGCGCGAGGCTCGAACGCCTAGATCGAGGATCGTGCCGCCAGGGCCCGGATCTGAACCGTCGCTCGTCGGCTGGCTTTCGCTCGTCGGCTGGCTGTAGACACGAATGGCGCCGAGGCGTTCCAAGGCCGCAAGAAGCGCCCACAACTCCTCCTCCTTGCAACCCGCCCAGCGGAGGAGACCGCCGGCCTCCACCAAGCCCCGTTCGCCGGCACCAATGGTGCGCCGGAGGCCCCGGGCAGCCCGCTTCAGGAGGCGTAGGGGTGGACGAGAGCGATCGAGGAAGGCCATGTGTAGACGTTGATCGTGCTGACCCCAGAGAGCGACGCAGCGAGCGGCGGCGCCGTCCCGGCCGGCACGCCCCGCCTCCTGGTAGTAGGACTCCAGGGTCCCGGGCATCTGG